>JADLHA010000036.1 GCA_020848995.1 Saprospiraceae bacterium
CAGGGTGTTCCAGCTGTACCGCATCCGGATGAGCGCATCAGTATATTGCCTCATCACTTCACGAAAGGTTTCGGGAAATTTTGCAAGCAATAGCCGCTGCCTTTCAGAAAGAGCCGGAATCGTGCGTACAGATTGATCTCGGTTTGAATTGGTACGGTCAATTATCTTGGCCCCAGCCTTTACGTAATGTTCCCGGATCCGTTCAAGTACCAGCGGATCATTCGGTATCCACCAACGCTTGAAAACCTCATCATAATTCCGGTCCTGCAGATTTTTCAGAAATTCATGATCCGCTCTGTGACCTTTTAATTTGACAGCCACATACCCTGGTCGTTCAGGCGATTGGTACAATTCGACCAGCATGGGTTCAGTGGTCATCAAAATCAACTCCATGCACCGGGCGTACTCTTCTGCATTCCAATGGACAAAATGGGTCTGGAGTGCATCCAGATTGGCCGGTGTCGCCCGGACGATCCACCGTTTGGCGTGCTGATGCCACCAACTGCCAGGCAATGACCTGATGAACGCAACATCCCCGGAATGATATGGCAGTGCAAGAATGAACCTCTGTGCCTGCAAGGCAATCTCCAGCTCTCCCCGTTTCAAATAAACAGGTATGTCAGCAGCCTCTTCTGTGTCCGTTTGGGGCGGTACTGAATGCTCTTCCTTCTGAGAAGATATGCCGGATAGTACACCTGGAGTCTGGACACCGACGGTGGTTCCGGAATGGGTATTGGAGCTTGCGGTTTTAACCGGTTCAACAGCTGTTTCCTGAGTTGCGGATGGTGACGGTGGATTGTGCCATAAGCCAAGGGTGCGTAGAAGCCTGTGAACTTCTTCCGCATCCGGCACATGCCAACACTTCAAAGTAGCACTCCAGCGCGCATCGGGCAGGGTCTTGACTTTGGCAATGAGCACTGCATCATACCTGAACCAAATTCCAAGCCTCGCCTGATGGCGGTGGCGGATGGCTTTTACCTGAATGATGGTATGGTTCTCAGTAGTGCGCATCAAAAAAAACAAATATACTCAAGTACAAGGGTCTAAAGGGAACAATTGGGAGGATGCTTTCTGTCAAATCCTCACTGTTGCGGCCTCCAGCGTGGAATGCCCGAGGAAGACCAGGATCTGAAGCGAAAACGGCCACCTTATCTCGTGTCGCGGACGAGGCTTTTTCTCCTAACCCCGTCCACGGCTTCGCCGCACCCGGTCACAGAGGGCTGCACGGGTGACGAAAAATGCCAAATGACAACGGCCGCCTCAGCAGGCCCGGATGTGGTCCATGGGAAGTTCTACGACAAATCCCATGGAGATCGTTTCCAGCTTGAGCTGCACGGCCTTCTTCCCAACCCAGTCGACCAGGAGGCCACGCTGCCCTGAGAGCAGGCCGCAGTACACTTCCACCGCCTGCCCCTTCAACAACCCGGCCGGACGAAGTGACGAAGACTGGATCATGGTGCTGCTTTTTTTCAGCAGTTCCATGTCCTCAGGCTTCAGGGTAGCGTCCTGGTTGTTGTAGCGAACGTAATGCATCACACCCCGAGCCATAAACACGTCGTTGCGGTCGCCATCGGCGTTGTACACAAACACGTAATTCGGAAAAGTAGGCACTTCGAGGGTCTTGATGCGATCCGACCAGCGTCGCTCCACCTTCAGCTTGGGCAGGTAATGCACAATGCCGAGACGACCGAACTGCTCTTCGACCTTGAATTCATACCGGGATTGGACGAGAAGGACCTTCCAATTTGGCATCTTGGGTTGGTTTAAGCGGCTAAATTATCTTAAATCTCCACAAACTTCAATCCGGTAAGAAATTTTTTTTTTTTTAAAAAAAAGGAAAGGTAATTAAGCGCTTCAACTCAAATATACATTAAGAATTAACGTTATACATAACCATTTAACCTTCTGGGTATAACAACATTTGAATGCCTTGCGTTCCCCGCGCCACCTCCGGCGGCAAACGAGAGACAGGTGTTGCCGAATGGCAAAAGGCTCTAAGCATGCCGGTTTTTCTGCTAAAGCGGATGAATCCTTACCGGTCCACCGGCTTGATGTGCACGCCAACGGGGCGTGGATTGCAATCTAATATTAAGTAAAACAATATATTACAAATAACGATAAAAAATATTTAATAAAAATTAACGTTTAGGCAGCAATTGCGGCAACAGCGGGGTCTTATATCCGAAGCCGGTTGAGTAAAGGATCTTGAAACCAACGGTCAAACCAAAGCTGTCATTTTCACCTAAACAGGTAGTGATAGGTAAGGTTAGCTTCAACAACCCGGGTTTTGAAGCATTTGAAGAAATGCTTGTTTTATAAAATTCTCTACATTACCTACTACTGTCTTTGAAACTATCCGCTGTGAGGTCAACGGGTAGTTTTTTTTTTGCGCAAAATTTACCGTCCCATAACATGGCACTGCACTGCGCAGACGCGTAGCGCCTCCTGCCGGCAAGCGCCCCGCCGTTTCAGGCCTTTGTCGTACCTTTGGCCGCTCAAGGAATTACACGGCACTATGGAACGCAATCACATCATCGGAATCCTGCTCATCATCGCCGTGCTGTTCCTTTGGAACCAGTTCTTCTTCGCCCCGGAAATGGAAAAGCAGCAGCAGCTCAAACGGGTGCAGGACTCCATTGCCCAGACGGTGCTCGAAACCACACCGTCGCCTGAACCGGCGCCCCGCATCGATACTGCCCACGCTTCCGGCACCCCGGACAGCCTCGCACTCCCTTCACCGCCCCAACAAGAGGAACAGTTTGCCGAGCTCGACAACGGGAGGCTGCACCTGCGCTTTTCCAATAAGGGAGGGCAGATCCGCGGAGCTACCCTCTCGGGTTACTACAAATCATTCGGCCACGCCGAAGGCGGCAAACTCGACCAGGAGGTGCGTCTGCTTGAAGACCCCCGAAACCGCTTCGCCTACCTCCTCCAACAGAAAGGCAGGGTCGTGCGCACCGACGAACTCTACTTCGACATGGAGCACGAAGGCAACCAATCTGTGCGCTTCACGGCTGACCTGGGTGGCGGCGCACGCTTCATCCAGTCCTACACACTCGGCAAAGACGACTACACCCTCGATTATTCAATCAGGACCGAGGGCCTGCCGGGCAGCGAGCCCATCGTCCTGCATTGGGAGAACCACCTCGACAAAATCGAGCGCAACCACGAGTACGAGAAATACAACAGCACCATCTATTTCAAGGAAGCTGACCAGGACCCCGATTACTGCTCCTGCCGCTCCGACGACCGGGTAGATCAGGCCAACCGCTCCCTGCGATGGGTCTCGCATTCGCACCAGTTTTTCAATTCCAGCCTCATCGCCGAAAAGGGATTCCAGGGAATGGCCAACGAAACCATTTTGTTGCCGGAGTCTGATGGCAGCCTCAAAAAGCTCGTCTCCGAACTTGCGATCCCGGCAACTGACCTGGCCGGGTCCGGGTTCCGCATGCAGTGGTACATCGGCCCGAACGATTATAAAAGACTGGATGCCTTCGGAGTGGACCTCCAGTACATTATCCCTTACGGCTGGAGCATTTTCGGCACCGTCAACCGCTACATCGTGCGGCCGCTTTTTTCCTCCCTGGCGGGATTCATCGGCTCCTACGGGGTGATCATCCTGCTGATGACCCTCATCGTAAAACTCCTGGTATTTCCCCTGGGCTATAAGATGCTGCACTCCCAAGCCAAGATGACGGCGCTGAAACCCGAAATTGAAAAGCTGAAACTCAAATTCAAGGATGACCAGCAGAAACAGCAGGTGGAGACCATGAAACTGTACAACGAGTTTGGGGTCAACCCGCTGGGAGGGTGCTTCCCACTGCTGTTGCAAATGCCCGTTTGGATTGCGCTGTACCGGTTTTTTCCGGCGACCATCGAGTTCCGCCAGCAGTCCTTCCTCTGGGCAGCTGACCTCACGTCTTACGACGAATTCCTGCACCTGCCGTTTTCGCTGCCGCTGTTCGGAAGCAGCCTCTCGCTGTTTGCCTTTTTGTGGATGGTCTCCACGCTGGTATTTACCTACTACTCGTCTAAGTCGATGGATTTTTCGGCGAATCCCGCCATGAAATACATGCAATTCCTGATGCCAGTCATCTTCTGGTTCATGTTCAATAAAACCGCGGCGGGACTTACGGCCTACATGTTTTTCAGCAACCTGCTCAACATCGCGCAAACGCTGATCGGAAAGTACTACCTCTTCGACCAGGAGAAGATCCGCATGGAACTCGAGCGCAACAAGTCCAAGCCGCGCAAAAAGGGGGGATTCCGCGACCGCCTGGAAACCATGATGCAGGAGCAGCAGCGCCAGCAGCAGGAAAAAATCAAAAAGACCAGGAAATGAACATCCGTACGTTTTTGAAGTCGTGGCTGGCGCTATCCGCCGGCATGGTGTTGCTCCTGTCCTGCAACCGCAAAAATTCGCCATCGGAGACGCCTTCAGTCCCCGTTGCTCCGCCGCTGCCTCGTTTTGACACCGGGCTGGCGGTAAAGGATACCTTAGTCGACGGACTGGACACCCTGTTGTACTACCAGCGCAGCGCCTGCTTCGGCTTTTGTCCTACGTTCAATTATACCGTTTATGACAACGGGATCGTCCGATACCAGGGCTTGCAGCACGTCGATTGGATGGGAACGCACTATGCGCGCATCGGGGATGCCTGGTGGGATGAAGTCAAAGACAGCTTGCGCAGTTCTGGGTTTTTTGAACTGGCACCGGTATACCCCGTGGAGCCCGAGTTGTACATTCCGGATCTGCCCAACACCGTCATCGTCGCAAAAGAATACGGGCTGATCAAGCGGGTAGTCGACAACCACCATGCACCTAAACCCCTCAAGCGCTTTGAGATTTTTCTCGAAGACCATTTCCGGAAACTCAGCTTCACCAATTTCGAGGACCGCTAAGGCCCCGCAATTCCAGGCCGGATCTGCCTCCTCAGCATTCTGAGGCGGATGTTCTACCTTTGTCGTCCCGTCGGATCGAGCAATGGCAGTCAGCAAAAAAATCGTAGGCGTCGTAGGCGCCGGCAGTTTCGGTACTACCGTGGCGAGTTTACTGGCGCACAATTGCGGAGTCATCATGTACTCGCGGCAGGCTCAGGTGGTGGAGCGGATCAACCGCGAACACGAGCACCTCGGTTACAGTCTGGATCCCGCCATCCGCGCAACCCGTTCTCTGGAGGAGCTGTGCGCCCAGGCCCATTTGATTTTTCCCATTGTGCCCTCCGAAAATTTTCGCGAGACCTGTGTGACCATGTCGCCCCACCTCACGCCGGCACACATCCTGATTCACGGCACCAAAGGGCTCGACGTTGCCGGAATCCGCATGAGCGAGCTGGCCCAGGTCAACCTTTCGCGCAAGAACGTGCATACGATGAGCGAGGTCATCCGTCAGGAGACTTCCGTGCTCAGGGTGGGCTGTCTTGCGGGCCCGAATCTGTACAAGGAGATCATGGCCCGGCAACCGGCGGCGTCGGTGATCGCCAGCGAATACGACGAGGTCATCAAAACGGGGTCGGAAGTGTTGGCAAGCCGCTACTTTTTTGTCTTCGGCTCCTACGATTTGCTGGGCGCAGAGATGGCCGGAGCCCTGAAGAACATCATCGCCCTTGGTGCGGGCATGCTCGCGGGCAAGGGCATGGGAAAAAACCTCGAGGCCCTGCTGATCACCCGGGGACTCCGCGAGATGATCGAGCTCGGCAAGGCCGTAGGTTCCTCGTCGCGGTCATTTTTGGGAACAGCGGGCATCGGCGATCTCATCGCCACAGCAACGAGTGCCAAGAGCCGCAACTACCAGTTTGGCTGCCGCCTCGCCCAGGGCGAAAAGATGAAAGACATCATCACCAGTCTCGACGAAGTGGTCGAGGGTGTCCGCACCGTGCGCATCGCCAACCAACTGGCAAAACACTACCACCTGCGCGTCCCGATCATCAACCTGATCTACAGCGTGGTATACGAGCGCCTTTCCGTCGAAAAGGCCATCCAGTTCCTGATGCGCTATCCCTACCAGCCCGACGTGGATTTCATCTAAAACCTTGAACTCCCCCGGCACTGCGTGCCACCCTCTCTTTTGCTGGCGCAAAAAAGAGAGTCCCCAACGGAAATCACCTGCATTTTGATTTATGCAAACACAAATCACTCCGTGAGTCCCCCCTCTTTGATCTTGAAAAGATCAGAGAGGGGTGGCGCGCAGCGCCGGGGTGAGTCCCCCACTTTTGCTGGCGCAAGTAAGAAGGTCCCCAACGGAAATCACCAGCATTTTGATTTATGCAAACACAAATCACTACTTGAGTCCCCCTCTTTGATCTTGAAAAGATCAGATAGGGGTGGTGCATAGCGCCGGTGTGAGTCCCCCCTTTTAGAACTTGAAAAGATCAGAGAGGGGTGGTGCATAGCGCCGGAGTGAGTCCCCCCCTTTTAGATCATGAAAAGATCAGATAGGGGTGGCGCATAGCTCTGGAGTGAGTCCCCCCTCTTAGATCATGAAAAGATCAGATAGGGGTGGCGCATAGCTCCGGAGTGAGTCCCCCCTCTTTGATCTTGAAAAGATCAGATAGGGGTGGTGCATAGCGCCGGTGTGAGTCCCCCCTTTTAGAACTTGAAAAGATCAGAGAGGGGTGGTGCATAGCGCCGGAGTGAGTCCCCCCTCTTTGATCTTGAAAAGATCAGAGAGGGGTGGCGCGCAGCGCCGGGGTGAGTCCACCACTTTTTGGAACCGCTCGCCGATTTCCCTTGTTTAGTACCTTTGCAGGGTTAGGTAGGCGGCGTACGGTCGCGTTTGCTGTATTCATTCATTCATTCATTCAAAACGACATCCAACATGGCACAGTATCCTCAGGCGGGAATGGATAAACCCAAGGGATTTTGGAAACGACCGGAAGGCGTTGCTGGCTCCATTGTGCTTGGCGGCTTGTTGCTGGGCGGAGGCTATATCCTTTACAAGAACATGGCCTTGTTGCTCACCCTGGCGTCTAACGCCATCAACCTGGCGGTCATGCTTCTGGTACTTGGGGCCATCCTGTACATGGTTTTTGATCCCAAGATGCGGAGCCTGATCGGGTACATGTACAAGAGCGTTATGCGTTGGATCACGGGAATATTTGTGACGATCGACCCCATCGGCATCCTCAAGAATTACATCGAGGAACTCGAGAAGAACCTGTCTAAAATGAGTGAGCAGATTGGCGTGCTCAAGGGGCAGATCCGCAAGTTGCAGACCAACGTCACGGAAAACAGCCGCGAGATTGAGACCCAGTTGCGCATGGCGCAGGTTGCCCGCACCCAAAACCAGGAGGCCCAGATGGTTCTGGCCACGCGCAAGGCAGCGAGGTTACAGGACACCAACGAAAAGTACCAGCACCTGCTGAGCAAGATGGATATCCTCAGCCGCGTCCTGAGCAAAATGTACCAGAACTCCGAGATCCTGCTGGAGGACACCAAGGATCAGGTTAAGCTGAAGGAGCAGGAGCGAAAGGCCATTCGCGCGTCGCACAGCGCCATGAAGTCGGCCATGAATGTGATCAGCGGCAATGCCGACCAGCGCATCATGTTCGATCAGGCCCTGGAGCACATCGCCGACGACGTAGCCAACAAGGTGGGGGAGATGGAGCGCTTTATGGAACTTTCGGAGAACTTTATGAGTTCGGTCGACCTGCAGAACGGAGTTTTTGAGGAAGAGGGCTTGAAGATGTTGCAGGAGTACGAAGAAAAAAGCAAGTTGCTGCTCATGGGCGGCAAGCAGGAAAAGCTGCTTGGATCAAATCCCCCGGAGCGCGAGAAGCTGGAGCGCCCCGATGGGAAGGATGACCAGTACGGTGGACTGTTCAAAAGCTGATGGCAATCAGCATCCACCCATAAATCCAACACAGAGCCATGGCTTATTTGGGATATGTTTTGATGGTGGCTGGTCTTATGCTGGCCATACGAACGTTCGTTCGCTCGCGTACGATGGCAGTGGAGGATCACCGCCCGGAAGCAGCCCGGAGGATTGACCGCTATATTGCCTTGGGAGCGTCGCTGTTGCTGTTTTCGACGGGATTGTACCTGGGCGTTTTTCGTTCGACGGCGGGTCAGCCGGCGGGCGAGGGTACGTCCGTCCCATCTACGGCACCGGTTACAGCAACGCCATCGGTTGCCGCCACCGGAGAAATGCTGCAATACTGGACGGATGAGTCCAGAGCTGCGCTTCGCCAGCAGTGTCTCGAAAACGGCAAGCGCACAGCAGAGCGGTACCCCGAACTCGTTGAGGATTATTGCAAGTGTGCAACCGAGAAGATCACGCTCGCCTACACCCCGGCGTCTTACCAGGAATTGATGATCAAGCCCGTTGAAGAGCAAAAGGCTGCCATCGGCCCGGTCGTCGAATCCTGTGTAGCCATCATGAACAAACTCATCGAACTCAGCAACGAGGCACAACCCCAAAGGCCCCCCAAGCAGCAATAGCTCCCACACCTTGCTTGCAACGCGATAAGAAGAATCCCTGAACCTCAAAGGGGTCAACAGATCATTGCCAAATGTTCGTTGCTAAAGACGATCCCATCGGGGTCGCGCCTTTGTTCCGGGATGCTCGTGCAAATTGCCAACCTCATAGAGATCAAACGCACTGGTTCTCAACCATTCGGATGCCCGAATCGGAATTCGTGGCATTCAACAAAATATTATGAACAATTACTTCGGCGCCGCACAACCCCAAGAAGACCCTGTTAAAACTTATAGACCATCGCCCCAATTCATTCCGCTTCCCGTAAACACGTAAGCAAATCTCCCAGCACGTCAAGTCTCACAATTTCGTACCGCGCTGGCCCCGACGTCCAAAACAAGGTAAAGACATCGGCCTGTTGTCTGGAAAGATATCGCATGTCCTCGCGGTCCAATTGAAACTGCACGTGAAAAACCGTCTGACCACTGCGGCGGTCGCGCACCGCTTCCGCAACGGCGTAAGGCGTCAGGTAGATAAACGATTCATTTAAAAAATCAATCCGCGCCGGAAGAGAAGGATCAATGGATCCCACGAAATCTGATGCCTTATAACTGTTGAATACAATCCTGAGCTCGAGGTAGGTGTCTTTCCGCGACTCCAGAAAGCGCGCCTCGCAACGCATGAAGTCCTGCCCGCGGACGTGCTTTTCGAGTTCCGGGGCCGTGTGCGAGAACCATTCCGAGTAAGCCGTTGCCTTGCGTTTGCCATCTGCAGCATGTTCAACGCGGCACGGAGCCCCGATGTCCTGAGCATACACTGCGGTGTTGCCGCGAACGCCTTCCTCCGCACTGAGTTGCTTTTGCTCGTCGAATACCGGAAGCTTGCCGGAATCCATCAGGTCCAGAGAATTTTCCATGGAGCGGAGTTTTCGCAATACCTTCGAATCAGGCTGGTAGGGAAATTGTCTGGCGTCCGTGAGCATTTCGCGAAGCATATTGCGCTTCGTGTACAGGAACTTCCGCTCTGCAAGCAATTTTTTGAGCTCCTTTTGCAATTTGCGGTTCACGGATTTTTCGGCAGCTCCTGCCAAAACGGTATGGAGGCTGTCCTCGCTGATTTGCTGGGCCCGGAGGCGCTTGCCAACGTCGTCGAGGGCGAACCCGATCCGCTTCTCCGCAAGTGCAATGCGTTGAGCGAGGGTGGGCGGGTCTGCTGAACGGGCAATGGCGGGTTCCGCTGCGGCGCAAAAAGCCAGCATCAGGCTCAAAAGGGCAATCTGGTGGAGGGTGTGAATGGAGGCCATCAACGGACGAAGATTGCACAAAACTAAGGCAGTAGCGGGGCTTTTTCCTATTTTTGCCGACCATTGTAAGCACTGCTGTTTGTGTCCCATCTGATCAATTCGCTTTATATGTTGCTATGCCTCACCCTGATGGTGCAGTGCGGGTCCCCTTGTGAAGGTGTTCGCAAGGTATCTTCGGATGCCGCAGCCGGGCTTCCTTACCCGGATACCCGGCGCGACAGCACGGTCGATGACTATTTTGGCACGGCCGTGCCGGACCCTTACCGTTGGCTGGAGGACGACCGCTCCGCAGAAACCGAAAACTGGGTAAGCCGCCAGAACGCCTTTACCTTCTCGTATCTCGACCGCATCCCTTTCCGGAAATCCGTCCGCAAGCGCATGCAGGAGCTTTTTAATTACGAGCGCAGGACGGCACCCAGGCTCAAAGGAGGCAAATTCTACTTTTTCAAGAACGACGGGCTCCAGAATCAGGACGTGCTTTACCGTTGCGACAGCCTGGGTGGCCCTATGGAGGTTGTGGTCGACCCCAACACCTTCTCAAAAGACGGAACGGTGGCCCTGAGCGGCTACTCCTTTTCCCGCGATGGCCGCCACCTGGCTTTCCAGATCGCACAAGGTGGCTCCGACTGGAATTCCATCGTGGTATTGGACCTGGTGGGCCTGCATGTTCTAACGGATACGGTGCGCTGGGTAAAATTCAGCGAAATTGCCTGGCGCGGGGAGGGATTTTTTTATAGCCGGTATCCGGAGCCTCAGACAGAAAGCGCTTTATCCGGTAAAAATGCCTACCACGCCGTGTATTACCATCGCCTGGGCGACCCGCAATCTGCGGACGAAAAAATATACGAGGACCGGGAGCATCCCTTGCGCAACGCCTACGTGAGCACTACCGAAGACGAGCGCTACCTGGTGTTGTCGACGGTGGAATCGACCAGCGGCAATGCCCTGGCCGTAATGGACCTCGAACAGGAAAATCCCTCCTTCCATTGGTTTGTGCAGACATTTGACAACGATTACCAGCTCGTGGGGAATGCCCAGGCTGAGTTGTTCATTCAGACCAATGCTTCGGCGCCAAACGGCAAGGTGATTGCCATTCCGGTCGCGTCAAAGGATTCTTCCGAATGGAGGACTCTGGTCCCGGAAACGTCGGACCGCCTTGAGGCAGTCCGGTGGATTGGTGGGAAATGGATTGCCACATACGTCCGGGAGGCTTCCCATACCGTAAAAATTCACGATTCGAACGGAGTTTTGTTGCACACCATGCCCTTCCCTGAACCCGGCACCGTGGGTGGTTTTACCGGAGAACAGGAAGACGCTGAAAGCTATTTCAGTTTCTCTTCTTTTGTGAGACCGGCAACTTCTTACCGGCTGGATCTGGGAGACTTTGGCCAGGAAGTCGTTTTCGCTCCCCGGATGGAGGGATACAACCCGGATGCTTATACGACCAGACAATTCCGGGTGACCAGTCCCGACGGAACCAGCTTCCCCATTTTTGTGACGGGGAAGACTGCCTTGACCAAGCCTGATGGAAAGTTACCGAGACCCTGTCTGTTGTATGGCTATGGGGGGTTTGACATTTCCATTTTGCCATCGTTTTCCGCATCGCGGATCGCCCTGCTCGAATTGGGAGGCTTGTTTGTCGTAGCCAACATCCGGGGTGGGGGAGAATTCGGCAAGGCGTGGCATCAGTCGGGGACCAAGGAGCGCAAGCAGAACGTCTTCGACGATTTCATGGCCGCTGCCGATTACCTCGTCGAATCGGGCATTACGGACCGCGGACATTTGGCCATTGAGGGACGTTCAAATGGAGGGCTGCTCGTGGGTGCCTGCATGACCCAGCGTCCCGATCTGTGCAAGGTCGCATTTCCGGGTGTAGGCGTGCTCGACATGTTGCGTTACCACAAATTTACGATCGGGTGGGCCTGGGCCGGCGATTACGGCACCAGCGAAACACGGGAGGGATTTGACTACCTGTTCCGCTATTCCCCGCTCCACAATGTGCGCAAAGCAAACTATCCTGCAACCCTGATCACCACAGCAGATCACGACGACCGGGTTGTTCCCGCGCATTCGTTCAAATTTGCTGCCGCGCTGCAGTCGGCGCAAACCGGAGCGGACCCCGCGCTCATTCGCATCGACGTACAGGCGGGTCATGGCGCCGGAAAGCCGACCTCTAAACGCCTCGACGAAGCGGCAGACATGCTCAGTTTTATGCTTTTCAACATGCAGCTTGCTCCATGCGGTATGCATGCCGAAGACAAATGATCACCAATTAATAAAAACATCTTATGAATACTACCCAATACCTCGAAGCGAACAAACAGCGCTTTTTGGACGAGTTGCTGGAATTGTTGCGCATTCCCTCTGTTAGCGCCGACTCGTCGCGCAACGCAGACACCTACCGTTGCGCTGAGGCGGTAAAAGATGCTCTCCTTGCTGCGGGATGCACGCATGCAGAGATCTGCAAAACAAAAGGCCATCCGATCGTTTACGCCGAGCGCATGGTCGACCCCAAATTGCCGACTGTGCTCACGTACGGGCATTATGACGTACAGCCGCCGGATCCACTCGATCTGTGGACTTCCGGGCCCTTTGATCCGGTTGTGCGCGACGGCAAAATTTATGCACGTGGCGCCTGCGACGACAAAGGGCAGGTGATGATGCACGTCAAAGCGCTGGAATGCATGGTGCAGACGCAGTCTCTTCCTTGCAATGTGAAGTTCATGATCGAAGGGGAAGAAGAAGTGGGGTCCTCTAACCTCGGCAAATTCCTCAAGGCCAACAAGGAGAAACTCAAAGCCGACATCGTGCTCGTCAGCGACACCTCCATGATCAGCATGGACACGCCTTCAATCGAAACCGGTTTGCGAGGACTGGCTTATATGGAAGTGGAAGTGACCGGACCCAACCGCGACCTCCACTCCGGAGTGTATGGCGGGGCCGTTGCCAACCCGATCACCATACTGGCAAAGATGATCGCCTCCTTGCACGACAAGCAAAACCGGGTAAAGGTGCGCGGTTTCTACCGGGACGTCGTTGACCTGACTCCGGCGGAGCGCAAAGCCCTGAACGATGCCCCCTTCGACGAAGCTGCGTACAAAAAGGACCTCGACGTCGACGCACTCTGGGGAGAAGAGGGCTATACGACCCTCGAACGAACAGGCGTTCGTCCAACCCTGGAACTCAACGGCATCTGGGGCGGATACACCGGCGAGGGGGCAAAAACCGTATTGCCTTCGAAAGCCTATGCAAAGATTTCCATGCGCCTGGTTCCCAATCAGGATTCCAAGAAAATTGGCCGCCAGTTCACCAAACACTTTGAACGCATCGCGCCTCCGGGTGTGCGCGTGAAAGTGACAGAACTGCACGGCGGAGAACCAGTCGTTACGCCTACGGATGGCAAAGCCTATCAGGCCGCCGCAAAGGCCATCGAAACGACCTTTGGCAAAAAACCCATTCCCACGCGCGGCGGCGGCAGCATACCGATTGTTGCCCTGTTTGAAAAAGTGTTGGGTTTGAAAACCGTGCTCATGGGTTTTGGACTGGATTCAGACAACATCCATTCCCCAAATGAACATTATGGCCTGTTCAACTATTATAAGGGCATTGAAACCATTCCGCACTTTTACAAAAACTATTCAGCCAACCATTGACTGGAAAAAATCGATTTTGACGATGACAAATTTTAAATACCTATTGATTATTGGCATGCTGTGCAATGGATTTGCTCATGCCCAGCAAAATGAACACAAAATGGACACACTTAGCTACAGCATTGGTATCCTGTTTGGCAGCAGCCTGAAACAGCAGGGCCTCGACAACATTCACGCGGGTGACCTTGCAGAAGCATTTGATGCGGTGATGAAGGGTCAGGCAACACGGATTTCGGCAGAAGAGGCTACCCAGGTGTATTCCAAAGCCATGGGAGAGCTTTCGGCGCGCGCAGGAGGTGCTGCAAAAGATGCCGGCGAGCGTTTCCTCAAGGAAAACCAGCAACGCGAAGGCGTTGTTACCTTGCCCAGCGGACTGCAGTACGAGGTCATCCGGATGGGAGACGGCAAGCGCCCAGCAGCAACGGACAAGGTGCGCACACACTACCATGGCACCCTGATCGACGGATCGGTTTTCGACAGCAGCGTAGAGCGCGGCGAGCCGATTTCCTTTCCGGTCAACGGCGTGATCAAAGGCTGGCAGGAAGCCCTGCAGCTCATGCCCGTTGGATCCAAATGGAAACTCTACATCCCTTACTACCTGGCCTATGGCGAGCGGGGAGCGGGCGCCGACATCAAACCCTATTCTGCTCTGGTCTTCGAGGTCGAGCTCCTCGGGATCGAATAGACATTGAAGTCTCTTGCGGTGCGCCGCATCCGGGACTGAAATCGTAATCCTGTGATGCATTTTTCGATCATCAGCGTCGTTCCGGAATTGCTGGAAAGTCCCTTGGGGCATTCCATGATCCGCCGTGCACGCGACCGGGGCCTGTTGGAAATAGAGTGCGTAGACTTACGAACGTTTGGTCTCGGCGCTTACCGGCAGGTTGACGATTATCCCTACGGTGGTGGCGCAGGCATGGTGTTGATGGCGGAGCCCTTGGTAAATTGCATCGAAAATCTTAAACGGCAGCGCACCTACGACGAGATCATCTACTTGACCCCCGATGGAAAGCGCTTTGACCAGCCCATGGCAAATCGCCTGAGTTTAAATCTTAACCTGATGCTCATTTGCGGACACTACAAGGGCATCGACCAACGCGTCCGTGATCACTGGGTGAGTCTCGAAGTTTCCATGGGCGATTACGTGCTTTCCGGGGGAGAGATCGCAGCCTGTGCACTGGTGGATGCGGTGGGAAGGCTGATTCCCGGGGTGCTCAACGACGAGACTTCTGCACTTAGCGACTCCTTCCAGGATGGGCTGCTGGCGCCGCCCGTCTATACGCGCCCTGCCGAGTTCCGGGGCTTTCCTGTTCCCGGCATCCTGTTGAGTGGCCACCAGGCGCGCATCGACGAATGGCGGCACGAACAGGCCTTGCAGCGCACCGCAGAGCGCCGGCCGGACATACTTGGGGATTGAGTATCTTGCAATATGGAATGGAACTGGGCCTCATGGATAGAACCGGCTACGGGTTTTCGTCGATTTGGCATCGAACACTTCATCCCCCTGGCCATTTTTGCTGCTGGAACCTGGGTGTGGATCCAACGGGCCCGCAATCGGCCAAGCCCCCGGCAGTACCGATCCGCATTCATCTTTTCGCTGGTTCTTTCCACCTCGGTGTTTATTTCGATGATCATCCGCGCACTGGCCGGATTTTTTGACGTCCGCGAAGACCTGCCCTTCCACTTGTGCAACATATTGGCGCTGCTCTTTCCCGTGGCGCTGTATTTCCAGTTGAGGTGGTTTTTTGGAATCCTCTATTTTTGGGTGCTGACGGGAACCCTGCAAGCGCTCATCACTCCGGACCTGAAAGAACCCTTTCCACATTTTATCTACATGCGGTACTGGCTAATCCATTGCGGGCTGATCAGCATGATCCTGTACGGACTCGTCGTGCTGCGCTGGAAAATTGCCGTACGCGACATCGGCAATGCCATCATCGGCGCAAATGTCTACCTCGTTTTTTCTCTCCTGATCAATTGGCTTACCGGCGGCAATTACTTCTTTACCATGCGCAAGCCGGATGCCGGAACACTGCTCGATTACCTTGGCCCATGGCCCTGGTACCTGCTCACCGGACAATTCGCGATGCTGTTCTTTTTTATTCTATATTACCTTCCCGTGCGGTACCTCCAGCGGGGAAAGGGCGAGTTCGCCATGAAAGAAACCGAACAACCAGGCTAAGAAGATTCCACCTCATTTTTTTTCTTTTGGAGAATTAGATCCAGGTGTCCATTGGATCGAATACTGATACGTCGTTGCTTGCGCAGGTTGATTTGCATCGGGTTTTTTAAGTTCGTACTGCAGTACCACCTCTGCCTTTTTGGGTGTGCGAAAATGGATCTGAAAGGTTTTGTAATACCGCACCCGGAGTTTTTGGATTTTGGCAACGGTAAAACGCAACAGGCTCACTACGCGCTGGGCTTCGAGGTCGCATTCAGGCGACAGTGACGAGATGACCTGCGTACGGATGACCTCTCCGCGGTAGTCAATCTCACCCTTGACGACAACGGTGCCCTCCAATCCCTGTGCGCGCGCCCTTTCGGGATAGTGGAGCTGGCTGGCGATGAAGCGCTTCATGGCTGCCGGTCCCCCAGGATATTCAGGGGCCGGGAGAAAGTCCTTTTTCTTTTTGTCTTTTTTCAATCCTCCCTCCTTCAAGGTTTGATTTTCCTGGGGTAGATCAGCTCAAAACCTCCCTGCCGCAACAAGCGGTTGAACTGTCGAAGCTCATGCGCACAGAGCTCCCGGTAGAGTGCCAGTTGCTCAGCGATCTGCGCATCGACTTCTTGTCTCAACGCTTCGGCCTGGTCGGTGGGAGGATACGACCCGCCTTCATGGAGCGCGATCAGGTGCGCAAGTTTGTTGGTGAGTTTGATGGGAAAATTGATGGGGTCCTGCCCACTCTTGCTCTTTGTCTGGTAGAGCGCATTTTCAATGGCTTCAAAGGAGCTGTCAATGGTCGCCTTGAACAGAAAAAGACTGTCCGTGGTGGCGTCTTTGGCGAGGTCTGAGCAATAATCGTTCAGCTGTTTGCGGATATCGCGCATTTCCATGATCGCGCGATGTGCTTCGTCAATGCGGTCACGGATGCTTTGAATGAACTCAAATTGCTGCGCCACGGCAATGCTGTCTGCACCATACCGGAATTCGGGAAGAATTTGAAAGGGAATGGTATCAGTGAAGTTTTTGCCCAATGCGAACAAGTGGTAGTTTCCGGTTCGCGGCTTGGGAGCGGACAAACTGGACCACCACAGTACCATCCCATCAAAAGATAGGGCGGGTCTTCCTCGCGGATTGAGAACCAGCCGGTTGCTTCCAGTTTTGAGCTCTATTTTTTGCTGACCGGCCTCCTTGTCCGGAAAATTGGACCAGGTGGAGACGGTGTCGCCACGCTCCGAAAGGCAGAGAAACGAGACGGTGTCTGTGGGAGCGATGGTGTCGAAGTAATTAAATAAAACAATGCCGTTGGGATGATTGGTTCCCGAGTAGCGGCTGTTGCCGGAACCGCCGTCCATGCGGATCATGGGTTTAGGTTCAAAAAACACGGTTTTGGGAGCGCCAAGGGTCTTGTCGATCTGCCGAAGCGGACCGAGGTCGTCCATGATCCACAAACTCCGGCCCTGTGTGGCGACGACGAGGGATGAAGCTTTCACATGGAGATCGGTAATGGGAACAATGGGCAGGTTCAGCTGCAGCGATCTCCAGTTAGCTCCATCGTCAAAGGAGACGTATATGCCGTACTCCGTTCCCGCATAGAGCAAACCCTTTCGAACCGGATCTGCCCGCAGAACGCGGGTGAAATGTTCATCAGGGATGCCCCCTACGATTTTGGTCCAGGTCTTGCCGAAATCTTTCGTGCGGTAGAGGTAAGGCTTGAAGTCGCCATTTTTGTAAGCGGTGGCGGCAACATAGCACCCGCCGTCTTCGTGAGGGTCGGGTTCGATGCTGTTGATTTGTATCCAAATGGGAAGGTCCTTCGGGCGTACGGGTTGCCAGAAATCACCACCGTTGCGCGAAACGTGAATCAGTCCGTCGTCGGATCCTACCCACAACAGGTTCGCGACGCGCGGGGATTCTGCGGCAGCAAACAGGGTGCAATAGTATTCAACCGAGGTGTTGTCCTGCGTGATCGGCCCCCCCGAAGATTGAAGTTTTGTCGAATCGTTGCGGGTAAGGTCGGGACTGATGGTCCGCCAACTTTGCCCCTCAGAGTCGGTTACGTGAAGGCGGTTGGAAGCACAGTACAATTTATTGGGGTCGTGTGGACTGAAAAACAGGGGAAAGTTCCATTGAAAGCGGTATTTGAGTTGGGCGGCACCGTGGCCAATGGGATTGTCGGGCCATACGTTGATGTTGCGGCTGATGTTGCGGCGGTGGTCGTAGCGGTTGAGGTATCCGCCGTAGCTTCCGCCGTAAACGATGTCCGGATCGCGCGGGTCAACGGCAATGTGCCCGGACTCGCCCCCGGCCGTGGGCTCCCAATCCTGCGACCCGATTTGATGTCCGCTGGTGCGGTGCGCGATCCGGATGGTGCTGTTGTCCTGCTGGGCGGCGTAAATGCGAAAGGGGTCGTGCCGGTCGGTGGTGACCCGGTAGAACTGGGCGGTTGGCTGGTTGTCAACGGGTGACCAGCTTTTTCCCCCATCCAGGCTGATCTGGCCGCCGCCATCGTTGGAAACCGCCATGATGGAAGGCTGGTCCGGATGGATCCACATGTCGTGGTTGTCTGCATGACGCGTACCTATGGTTGAAAACCGCTTGCCGCCATCGGTTGAGCGGTGAAGGCTGACGTTGAGCACATACACTTCATCGGGGTTGGATGGGTGAATGCAAAGCCTCGAAAAATACCATGCGCGCTGACGCAAACTGCGGTCGCCATTGACGAGCCGCCAGGTTTTACCCGCATCGTCGGAACGGTACAAACCGCCCTGCTCGTTTTCAATCAGCGCGTAAACGACGTCGTTGTTGGACGGACTTACGGCCACGCCGCAAATGCCCCAGGTTCCCTTGGGCAGACCGGGATGATCGTTGATGCAGACCCAGGTGTCGCCGCCGTCGGTACTCCTCCACAGACCGGAGCCTGGCCCACCGCTGCTCATGCTGTGTGCAGTGCGCCGCATGTTCCAGGTGCTGGCAAATGCGATGCGAGGATTGGAGGGGTCGTAAGACAGATCCACTGCACCCGTGCTGTCGTTTACATGGAGCACAAGTTTCCAATGCCGGCCACCATCGGTCGTTTTGTAGATCCCGCGATCGGGATGCGATTTAAATACGTTGCCGAGAGCCGCCACCAATGCGATATCGGGGTTGGCCGGATGGCAACGGATGCGCGCGATGTGGCGGGTTTGTGCCAGCCCCATGTGCTTCCAGGATTTGCCACCATCTTCAGATCTCCAGATTCCCCGGCCCGGACTGACGTTGCCGCGGATGGTCTGCTCACCTTCACCCGCAAAGACGACGTTAGGGTCAGACGGTGCCACTTCTACGGCACCGATGCTTCCTCCAAAATATCCATCCGATATATTGTCCCAGTGCATCCCGGCATCGGTCGTTTTCCATACGCCACCACCCGTGGTACCCATGTAGAATAGGTTTGGTTTTGAAGGAACCCCTTTAATGGCACAGGAGCGCCCTCCCCGGAAGGGGCCGATGTGTCGCCACTCCATGGCACGGTAATATTTTTCATCAACACGCGTCTGACCAAACAGCCCGGTGCCGGTTAATAGGCCAATGGCCAGGGTCGTAACAAAGGTTGATAGATTCAATAAATTACGCATATATAATGATTTATTAACCAATGTAATATATGTATAACCAACCTGCTATATACCCCAGCAGGGCCAAAGCGCTCACCTTCTTTAAATACCACGGATATTGAATTTTCTCAAGTCCCATGGCCGCAACTCCCGCGGCCGATCCAATGATCAGAATGCTACCTCCGGTACCCGCAGCATAGGCGATCTGCAGCCAGAAGGGATCGTCCAGCGCTAGCGGGTACATGCCCATGGCACCTGCAACCAGCGGAACGTTGTCGATGACGGCAGAAAGCAAACCGAGCACAAAACTGATGAGCACCGGATTGGAAATGTGGTCCTGGAGGAATTGGCCAAGATGCCCGAGTTGTCCGATGGCCTGAAGGGCTGAGATGGCCAGAAGAATCCCTAAGAAAAAGAGTATGCTCGGGATTTCAATGCGCGACAAGGCGTGCCGCACGGTGGGCCGCGGGCTTTCCCGGGTTTCGGGGAACTTGAAGGGGTGGTCGATCTCAGAGATCAACCAGAATACAGACATGGCGCCAAGCATGCCCATGAAGGGGGGAAGGTGCGTCAAAGCCTTGAAAACCGGGACGGATACCAGCAAGCCTATGCCGGTCCATAGGTAAAAGAGGGAGGATGGATGCGTTTTGGATTGTTGTGCGGTCTCTTCTTTGTAGCTTCCCCAAAAGCGGGGCATGCGGGAAGTGATGAGCAGGGGTACGGCAAGGCAGAGCACGGAGGGCACAAAAAGGGTTTCGATCAACTTCAGCGTCGAAACTTTATGGCCTATCCACAACATGGTCGTCGTGACGTCTCCGATCGGCGACCAGGCGCCACCTGCATTAGCCGCAATGACGATGAAACTTGCAAACCAGAGCCGGTCCTCGTTGTGGTGAATGATCTTGCGCACCAGTGAGATCATGACAATCGTCGTGGTAAGGTTGTCCAGCACGGCAGAAAAGAAAAATGCGAGCACAGATACGATCGCCAGGAGGATAAACTTTTTGCGCGTCCGGATCCACCGGCTCACCACGTCGAAACCATGGTGCAGGTCGATGAGTTCAACGATGGTCATCGCGCCGATGAGAAAGAAAAGGATGGCGGATATTTCTCCCATCGCATGGAGCAAATCTTCGTTCACATGGTCGACCGCTTCCGGATTCAATTGATTGATGCCAATCACAACCCAGCAGGAAACCCCCGTGATCATAGCGGATACGGCTTTGTCGATGTTCAGCTTGTGCTCAAAAATGATGAGCAGGTAACCCGCGACAAACATGAATGTGATGAGCTCAGTCATATTTTGGATTTTTCGGTGGCGAAATGTAGGGATAAATTGCCGAACGACGTTCCGGCTTACCCCAAGCTGCCCATGCTCTGGCCGGAATGGGCACACTGGGTTCCCGGCGGGCAAAAATCCGGCGCCGGGCGGTTTTATTACCTTTGCAGCCAAATGAACGCCCCTCTGCGCATCGGCAGGATCGAGCTACCCGAATTTCCCTTGTTGCTGGCGCCCATGGAGGATGTCAGCGATCCTCCTTTCCGTCTGCTGTGCAAAGAACAGGGAGCCGACCTGATGTTCACTGAGTTCATTTCAGTAGAAGGGCTTATACGCGATGCGGCGAAGTCGGTGAAAAAGCTGGATGTACTTCGGGAGGAACGACCCATCGGCATTCAGATTTTTGGAGCGGAATACGATTCCATGATGCAAGCCACAGAAATTGTGTCAGAAGCGCGTCCCGACCTCATCGACATCAATTTTGGCTGTCCGGTTAAAAAAGTCGTCTGCAAAATGGCCGGTGCGGGGATCCTGCGCGACATTCCCCGGATGGTGGAACTGACCCGCGCGGTCGTGCGCGCAACGGACCTCCCGGTAACGGTGAAGACCCGACTCGGATGGGACGAACACTCCATACACATCGTCGAAGTGGCAGAACGCCTTCAGGACGTTGGTATACAGGCGATCACCATCCATGCGCGCACGCGATCGCAGCAGTACAAGGGCGATGCCGATTGGAGCTGGATTGCCCGTGTGGCCGGGAATCCCCGGATGCAGATTCCGGTTTTTGGGAACGGCGACATCGATAGCCCGCAAAAGGCTCTGGAATACAAAGAGCGCTACGGTCCTGCAGGGATCATGATTGGCAGGGCGGCCATTGGCAATCCATGGATATTCGGCGAGATCAAACACTATTTAAAAACCGGGCAGTTGCTTCCCCACGCCGGAGAAGGAGAGCGCATCCGGACTGCGCGTCGCCACCTGATGCACTCCATGAAATGGAAGGGCGAGCGGTTGGGTATTTTAGAGATGCGACGGCATTACGCGAGTTATTTCCGCAACTTCCCGGGCATCCGCGATTATCGTTCCGCATTGGTCAGACTCGACGAACTGGATCAACTGCTGGCGACCCTTGACAACATGGAAGCACATTATCACTCCGCAATCACAAGCAACTGAGATGGAGCCATCGCTTTTATTCAGTCTGAGCGCTGCGGAGCAGGACATTTTCAACACCATTTCATCGGTGGGCAGAGACTTGGGCATACCCGTTTACGCCATTGGAGGATACGTTCGCGACAAACTGATTGGCCGGCCATCAAAAGACATCGACATCGTTTGCCTTGGAGATGCTTTGCAGCTGGCAAGTGAGGTGGCGGGCCGTTTCAAGCCCAGGCCAAACGTCAACTATTACAGTCGCTTTGGTACGGCGATGATCCAACACAACGAGCTCAACATCGAATTCGTCGGCGCACGCAAAGAATCTTACAAACACGACTCGCGCAAACCCGTGGTTTTTTCGGGCACGCTACAGGACGACCAGCTTCGACGCGATTTCACGATCAACGCCATCTCCATAAGCCTCAACGCAGCAGATCACGGGGAACTCATCGACCCGTTCAACGGGTTGGAAGACATCCGTCGCAAGCGCATCAAAACGCCTGGAAATCCCGACGCGACGTTTTCCGATGACCCGCTGCGCATGTTGCGGGGTGTCCGGTTTGCTGCTCAATTGCAATACACCATCGATCCCGAAACCCTGAAAGGCATCGAACGCAGCGCCGCGAGGATCCGCATCGTTTCCCGCGAACGCATAACTGCCGAACTGGAAAAAATGCTGATGTGCCCGGTTCCTTCCATTGGGTTTGATTTGTTGTTCCGCACAGGAGTGCTCCCCCATATTTTTCCCGAGCTGGTCGCACTGCACGGCGTCGACTACCAAAACGGCAAAGGCCACAAAGACAATTTTTACCACACCCTCCAGGTGGTTGACAACCTGGCAGGGAAATCGGATAAGCTGATGTTGCGTTGGGCGGCCTTACTGCACGATATCGCAAAACCTCAAACCAAGCGATACGAAAGGGGAATCGGCTGGACGTTCCACGGACATGATGCGGTCGGTGCGGCGATGGTGCCCGGCATTTTTAAGAACATGCGGCTTCCGCTTGACCACAAACTCAAGTACGTTCAAAAAATGGTCCGCCTCCACCTCAGACCCATTGCTCTGACACAGGAGGAAATCACCGATTCAGCGCTCAGGCGCTTGTTGTTTGAAGCCGGAGAAGACTTGGAGGACCTACTGCTGCTGTGCGAAGCCGACATCACTTCCAAAAATCCGGAGAAGGTAAAAAAGTACCTCAACAACTACGAGCGCGTGCGGCAACTGCTCAACGACCTGGAAGGGCGAGACCGCATCCGCAACTGGCAGCCCCCGGTTGACGGCATTGAAATCATGAAGGTTTTCGGCATAGGACCCGGCAGAGAAGTGGGCATCATCAAAACGGCCATCCGGGAGGCCATTCTCGAAGGCCAGATTCCTAACGAGCGTAAGGCTGCTGTCACCCTTATGCTGGAACAGGGAAGGGAGCTGGGATTGTATCCGATCGAAGACGAACTCCTGAGGATGCAAACGCCTGTTGAGGACGTCAATTCATCGAAATGATCTTCAGCTCAACGCGCTGGTTGCGAGCGCGACCTGCAGCCGTTTCATTGGTCGCGATGGGATTCCGTTTGCCGTAACCCTTGTGTTGTACCTGTGAGGAACGAATGCCCCGTTCAATGAGGTAGTTTGCCACGTTTTGTGCACGTGAGGTGCTGAGCCGGTCACAATATTCGTGTGGCGGAATGGAGTTGGTATGCCCGCCGATCTCGACGACGACATCCCCGTTCTCCTTCAAAAAATCGTGTAGCTCATTGAGTACGGCATACGAGCGGTCGCTGATCACCGCTGAATCCGCGTCGAAATAGAGCTGGTTGATTTGTAGGACCTGGCCAACGGAAATTTTTCTCCGATCGAGGTCGGCAATGACTTTGGGCTGGTCGATTACTAAGGAGTGGTTGTGCGGACAGTTGTTCTGGTCCATGACCCGCACGTCGTGCTTGCCTGCCGCAAGGTTGGAATTGGATAAGCCCGTCCTTCCATTGGACCAAAGGGTGCGGTAGGTACCGGTACCTCCGGTGATCGCAATGGTGGCCTTGCCGTCTTTGCGGTTGACGTCGCTGACGGCCTGGCGCGACAATACCTCGACGCGAATCGGTTCTGGTTCGCGGATCACCACACTGGCCGAGTATTCATCGCCCATGGCATCGGTTACCGTAACTGAGTAATTGCCCGCACCGATGCTGTCGCGTTTGGCCGGGCCCGTAACGCCATCCGACCATTTATAGGCATAAGGACTCTTACCTCCCTTCGCGATGGCGATGAGTTCAGCTGTTTTGTCGCCTGCACATCGAAGGGTTCCCCTGGCGTAAGCGATTGCGCTGAATTCAGGCACTTCGTCATCCAGAATGTCGATGCGGAACAGACCGTGGTCTGCAGTGCCCACCCACAGATCGTCGTTCTTATCACAGGCGAGCGAAAGGGTCTGGGCAGAGACAAACCCGTAGTCCTCATCCAGCAACAGCGACTGGTCTGTATAGGGATCGAACTGGACGAGCAACTCCGATGCGATGTAGATCCTTCCTTTGCTATCCGAAGCCAAGGCCCGAACGGGGCCCGAACTCAGCCCCCTGCGCACGGCCGCATCCTGCCATCGTTCCCGGCCATCCTCCAGGTAAACCAGCCACATGCGATCCTCTGCTAGCAGCCACACGCCCTCACCCGTGGCAATGGCACCGTTAAATTTTGATTTTTTCTCGTAGAGGTCCCATTCCTTTTTGTCAATGCGCAGAATGCCACCATCGGTGCCCACCCAGAGGCGCCCACCGGGATCGACGTAGAGGGAGTTGATGCCTTCTTTAGACAACTTTGAATTTTTGGGGGTATAATGATTGAGGATCCGGCTCTGGTCGTCGGAAACGCGGTACAGCCCCCGATCGGTACCAACCCACAAATCCCCTTTGTAATAAGCCATGCACTGAATGCGGATATTTCGCAAACCCAGATCGATCGGGGGATTGCCACCTTCAGGTATAAGGCTCCCCGCTCGGTTGCCGTACCACACAATTTCGTGCTTGTCCTCGGCCAGTGCGCAAATGGAATCGCTTACGACGTGTTCTGCCTCGTGCTCCAGTGAAATCATGCGGTACAATCCGCGGTCGGTCCCAAGCCACTTGTAATTCTGCTTGTCGATCAGGATGGCCCGCACAGCCTCGTCCGGGCCAAGTTTTTCATAATGTTCGACGACCGCCCCGGTTGGGGCTTGGGCCATTGCCATTGATGACCAAAGGAGGAGTCCATATCCGAATGCACGCTGTAGTGACAACAAAATGGGAAATTTTCATTTAAACGGTTTGCCCGCCGTTTTAGTTTGAATGGACTCCGGTTTCAGACAATCCTCATTCACTACAAACAGCTCCGGCACCACCCGGGACTTCCAAATATTCACGGGAGTTCAAAATGCCCATTATATTAGCCGAAATTTCAACTGAATGAAAAGCCTGTTCAAAGTCAAGTCCATCGAGCAACTCCATGCGGAAGCTGCGGATAACGAAAAGGGCTTGCACCGCACCCTGACGGCCACCAACCTCATTTCGCTTGGCATTGGCGCCATCATCGGCACTGGGATCTTCGTCCTTACCGGGACGGCTGCCGCAGTGCATGCGGGGCCAGCCCTCGTACTGGCTTTTATACTTTCGGGCATTGGTTGTGCATTTGCCGGACTTTGCTACGCAGAATATGCAGCCATGATCCCGATTTCCGGGAGCGCATACGCCTATTCCTATTCAACTCTGGGAGAATTCATCGCCTGGATCATCGGCTGGGACCTCATCCTCGAGTACCTCTTCGGAGCGTCAACCGTCGCAGTGGGCTGGTCCGGCTACCTGATCAGCATCCTCAAAGATTTTGGAATCTACCTGCCCCCTGAAATCACGGCCTCGACCGGAACAAAACTCGTAAACATCCCCAACGAAGGCTGGCAGGCCCTGACGGCCGGTGTACAGGAAAAGCTGGCCGCTGCCGCCATAGACCTCAACACCCTGGAGACCACTACGGCCCTGTTCAACTTTCCCGCAGTCTTTATCATCGGCTTGTTGACCATACTGCTCGTCATCGGCATCCGGGAATCTGCGAATTTCAACAACGTAATCGTCGTCGTCAAATTGGTGGTGATCCTTCTGTTTATCATTTTTGGATTCAATTACATCTCAAGTGAAAACTGGGTCCCCTTTATTCCCGAACGCATCATCGATATCGATGGGCGAGGGCATTACGGCTGGTTCGGCATCGTCACCGCCGCCGGCGTGATCTTCTTTGCCTATATAGGCTTTGACGCCGTTTCCACCCTGGCGCAGGAAGCAAAAAATCCACAGCGCGACATGCCGATTGGAATCCTGGGCTCACTGGTGGTCTGTACTGTTTTGTACATCCTCGTTTCCCTGGTGATGACGGGAATCGTAAACTACAAGGAACTCAACGTCCCGGCTCCCATCGCCATGGCCATTGACAAGGCGGGGGAGGGCTTGCAGTGGCTGCGCTTCCCGGTCAAGCTGGGGGCCATCGCCGGTCTGAGCTCCGTCATACTTGTCATGCTGATGGGCCAGCCGCGCATATTTTTCTCGATGGCGCGCGACGGCTTGCTGCCCCAGATGTTCGCAAGGGTGCACCCAAAATTCAAAACCCCGCACGTCACCACCATCCTCACCGGCATCGTAGCGGCTTTTTTTGCCGGTGTGCTGCCGATCCACATCCTGGGAGAACTGGTATCCATCGGAACCCTGTTTGCCTTTGTCATCGTGTGCGTCGGGATCATCGTGCTGCGCAGGTCGCGGCCAGACCTTCCACGGCCATTTAAGACCCCTTTGGTTCCCCTGGTGCCCATCCTCGGCGCGCTGATCTGCTTTGCACAGATGGTGGGCCTGCCGGACGACACCTGGCTGCGGCTCGTGGTTTGGATGTTGCTTGGCCTGGCGATTTACTTCTTCTACGGAAAGAAACACAGCGTCGTTCAACGGCGCTGAAAGCATACGAACAAACGTTTGTTAGCAAACCCCGGACGGATCCGTGGTTTGCGGTTTAAGCATTCAAATGATCTGCAGGCTATTGGATTGATTAAAAAACATACCCTCCGGGCAGAGGGCGCCGATGGGTAAGCGATTATCGGGCAATACGACAACATTGCGCAGCTTGGATGTAAATCGCCAATTGCCCAAGTCCTTGTCGTCGTTATGGGCGCATCAACCGGAAGAGGGGCCCAGAGACCTGCAAGCCCAATGTTTAGAAGAGCGGAGGCAAGGGCGGCAGGCGGCCTATCGGGTTTAGGTTCTGGCAGCCGAGCGGTGTTTCCAAAAATAATAAACGGGTATGCCCAACGCAACGATGACCAGGCCCGGAAAGCTGTACTCGGGTTTCTGGAAGAGCAGGTTCACGCAAAACAACCCCGCCAGCAGAATGTAAAGCGCAGGGATAAATGGGTAGGCAAATGCGCGATAGGGCCGCGGAAGATCCGGCTGCTGAATCCTCAATACGAAGAGACCCGCAATGGTGATGATGGCAAACAGCATCACGGCAAACATCACGTAGTCCAGCAGGTTGCCGTATTTGCCACTGAGGCAGAGCAGGGAGGCCCACACAAACTGGATCCAGAGGGCATTTGCCGGCACGCCGTGGCGGTTGTTGTCCTTCATGCGCTCGAAGAACAGGCCGTCCTGCGCCATGGCCTGGTAGACGCGTGCACTGGAGAAAATGATGCCGTTGTTGCACCCAAAGGTCGAAACCATGATGAGCAGGGCCATGATCAGCGTGGCGACCTGACCGAACATCATGAAAGCCGCCGCCGTTCCAATGCGATTGTCGAAAGCAAACTGGATGCCCCGGCTCAAAGCATCAGTGCCTTGCGGGTTCCCGTAAAAGGGAAGCAGGAAGAGGTACGCCACGTTGGCCAGGATGTAAAGAGATACCACCAGCAACACACCCCAAAACAGGCTGCGCGGCAAATTTTTTTCCGGGTTTTCCATCTCTCCGGCAATGAACGTGACGTTGTTCCATGCATCGCAGGAAAACAAGGCTCCGACCAAAGCTACCCCGATGGCTGAAAGCAGCATGGTCCCGGAGAGATCTGCCAACACGAACTGACCGCCCGCATCCTGCACGTAGCTGGGGTGGAGTTGCCAAAACTGGTTCCAGTTCGCCAGCCAGATGTCCCAGTTCCCAAAAACAAAGATGCCCAACACGATCAGGCCAATGAGGGAGAAAATTTTGGCAAACGTGAAAATGCGCTGGATGACCTTCCCGTATTTTAAGCCCTGGCTGTTGAGGAAGGTCAGCAAACCGATGACGGCAATGCCCAGAAATTGCGTCGATTTGAAAGACCATCCTCCTACGATAAACAGTACGTGGTCTTCGTGAAAAACGGGGACCAGCTCTCCAAAGTAACTTGCAAATGCAACGGCTACTGCGGCGATCGTGCCACATTGAACCACCAGAAAAACGGTCCACCCATAGAGGAAGCCGATTAAAGGTGAAAAAGCTTCCTTTAAAAATACATAGGGCCCTCCAGCCTTGGGAAACATGGCCGCCAACTCTCCCAGGCTCAGTGCACCCAAAACAGTGATCAGACCAGCAAGGCCCCAGATCAGCAACAGCCATCCGGGACCTCCAACGGTCCGGGCAATGTCGGGACTGACTTTGAAAATGCCAGAGCCAATCATCGATCCGGATACGATCAAAATGGCATCGGTCAGGGTGAGCTTGTTTTTCATACGGGGATTTACAGCATAAATATAGCCTTCGACGCCGGATTGTAAAGGGAAATCAGCAAGGGATAAAAAGGAACCCGGAAAATGTCGGAACCAGCGGGAGAAGCCTCCCCGATCAGTCGGTTCGCTCGGTGGCAAGCACCATCTTGACTTTGAGATTCACGCCAATCTGCAATACCTCAACGAGATCCTGCACCGTAAGACCCTGGTCCATGCGGATCACACAGGAAAGATCCGGAACTTCTTTGACGTACTTTGCAAGCCTGCTTTCCAACTGGCTGAACGGGACCTCGAGTTTTTCGATGTAGTAGCGCTTGTCGATGGTCACGGAAATGGAGATGGGCTTGGTCGTCGTTTGCTCGCTTTGTTTCGACGAAGGCAACAGCAGTTTAATGACATTAGGATTTGCCAGCGTGGACACAATCAGAAAAAAGAGCAGCAAGAAAAACATGATGTCGTTAAGCGACTCAACGCTCAACTCTGCGGTCTCCCTTCTTCTTCCACGGATATTCATAACTGGGCGGGCTAAGGGGATTACTTAACAGGTGTATGGAGGATGTCCATGAATTCAATGCTGCGTCGCTCGAGCTTATTGACCAGCTCGTCGAGCATCATGGTGAGGAAATAATACCCCAGGAATGCAAGAATGCCCACCAGAAGCCCTCCGGCCGAAGTGAGCATCTTCTGATATAAACCTCCGGAGATGATGCCGATCGACAGGTTGTCGGTAAGCGATATGTCGTAGAAAATTTTGATGACCCCCATGATGGTGCCGAGAAATCCGAACATTGGTGCAATCCGGGCGATCAGCGACAGGTAAGTTACTTTTTTCTCCAGGCGGAAGGTCTCGACGCGGCCGACGTTTTCAATGGCCGTCTCAATTTCTGGCATGGGCCGGCCAAGCCTGGACAAACCCTTTTCGACCATCCGGGCCAGGGGTGTATCGCTTCCCGCACAAATGCTCTGAATCACCTGGATGTTGCCAGCCCCGATGTTCCCGCGCAGATTTTGCATGACGCGCTCGTCTTCCTTGGCCAAAGCCTTAAAACTGAGAAAACGCTCGATGAAAATATACAGTGCAATAAATGACAGCAACAATTGTATGGCGATGATCCCAACCCCGATCGGACCACTGGACAGTATGATGTCTACGATGCTCGTTTTAGCTACGGCTTCCGTCGCTGCATCCGTTGCTGTCTCTACCCAAAGGATCGAAAGTAATTGCATGGTTTTGAATTCAGTTCCTAGCTAAATCGTAAAAAAGTGCCTCCTTCGTATGCGCGGCCACGCCGTTTTTTGCGAAGTGATGCGCAGACAGGGGGCAAATGTAGCAATTTCATATGAACGATCCAATGCATTTGAAATAAAAAATAATATTTATGTATTTGGCTTGCAATATATTACATATAAACTAAGGCTATGATATCCAAAGAGGCAGGGCCCGGGTGTTCTAGGACCTGGCCTTTGTGGGCTGGCTGGTGCAATAAAGGGGGAAGAATGCCCTAGAGTTGGAATGGCTTCTGGGGGAATTTGCACCAATTCCACCGGACCCATCCACGGAGGGTCCCAGAGGCGCGAATGGACTGATTGACCGATCATGAAAAAAGGCACCGCGTTTGCGGTGCCTTCCTCGTGGAGATAAGGGGAGTCGAACCCCTGACCTCTTGCATGCCATGCAAGCGCTCTAGCCAGCTGAGCTATATCCCCCTGTTCGCTGCCATCAATCTCCAGGGCAGGGTGGACTTCGGATCGCAAAGATATAAAAAGCTCATAACGCCCCTCCGGTAAGAGTAAATTCGGTCTTCTTTGGGCGTGTCCTCGCTACATCCCGGTAAGTCAACGGTTGACCGGCATAGCCAGGCATGTACAATGACGTCGATTCATTTGCGGAAATGAAGGTTCCGGGGAACTTTTATGCAGCCCTCGCGTTTCAATACTGTCACACGATTCATTAACCAATTAAAACATAAAAGAATATGAGTTTACAAGACAAGTATCGCAGCGTGCTGGAACTGGGCAAAACCCTGGGCGTCCAGGATGGAAATGTGGTTGAAGAAAATGGTGTTCTCAAGATATGGGGAACCGCGGAGACGCTTTACGATAAGGACCAGTTGTGGGATAAGATCAAGGAAATCGGGGGAGCAAATCCCACAGATGTCGTGGCAGACATTCGCGCTGCGCACTCGGATTATTACGCGAAGCATACGGTGAAGTCCGGCGAAAGCCTGAGCAAGATCGCCAAGCACTACTACAACAATGCCAACGATTACATGAAGATTTTCAATGCAAACAAAGACCTGCTCAAGGATCCAAACATCATTCACCCCGGACAGGTGTTAACCATCCCCGTTGCCTGAGAAAGGGCAAGCAAAAATAGAAAAGGGCCACCACTAAGTGGCCCTTTTGCATTTCAGGGGTCCACGTCGATGTGAACGCGAACGCTGCGGTAGGCTTTGGCATTCCGCAACTGCTGACAGGCGATCGTCAAGGCGCTTTTGATCCTGACGAGCTGATGCGAGCTTTTATCGATTTTGAGCAACAGTTCGCGGATGTAGGAGCCTTTGATCCGGTTGAGGTGGGGCTCTGAGGGGCCAAGCACGCGGACATCTTCAAGTCGATTCAATGCTTTGGCAAGTTCTTCTGCCGCCATTTCTGCGAGAGCGGGTTTGGGATGCATCAACCGGATGCGGATGAGGCGTGCAAAGGGAGGGTAAATAAAAGTCTTCCGCTCAGCAAGCTCAGCCTGGTAAAAGCTTTCCGGATCGTGGCGAAGTACACATTGGAGGACGGGGTGACCGATAGCATAACCCTGTATGAGCACCAGCCCTTTGTCCTTGCGCCTGCCTGCCCGTCCTGCAACTTGCGTAAATAACTGGAATGCGCGCTCCTGGGACCTGAAGTCCGGATAATAAAGAATCTGGTCTGCCTGCAACACGCCGACCATTCCGACGTGATCAAAATCCAGACCCTTGGTGACCATTTGTGTGCCAACGAGAATGTCCGTTTCGCGATCCTGAAAGGATTCGATGATCTTTTGCTGCATCTTCCGGCTCCGGGCTACGTCGAGGTCGAGCCGCTGGACCTTGCGTCCCGGAAAGAGGGCCAGCAATTCTTCTTCTATTTGCTCCGTTCCGAATCCCAGTTGTCGCAATGTGTATTGTCCACAGTTGGGACAACGCTCAGGCACGCTTTTCTGGACGCCGCAGATATGGCACTTCAGGCGATTTTGAACTTTGTGTACCGTGAGCCGGATGTCGCATTGGTTGCAACAGGCTTCCCATTGGCAATTGCTGCATTGCAGGAGCGGGCTGTAGCCTCTCCGGTTGCGAAAGATGATGGCCTGTTTGCCGCTGTCGAGTTGCTCGCGCAGGGCCTCGATCATCTGTTTTGAAAAGTTGCCGATTTTTTCACCCGTCAGGGTAGCCTCCTGAAGTGAAACGGTCTTGATGTCGGGGAGCTCGCTCTCTCCATAACGCGTATTGAGCTCCAGGTAATGGTATTTTCCAGTTTTGGCGTTGTTGTAGCTCTCGAGCGAAGGCGTTGCAGAACCCAACAGGACCTTGGCCCGGAACATGCGGCCCAACACCAAGGCACAGTCTCTACCCTGATACCGGGGAGCAGGATCGTTTTGTTTATAGGAGGGGTCGTGCTCTTCGTCGACAATGATCAAACCGGGGTTGGAAAAAGGTAAAAAAATGGTAGACCGCGCGCCAATGAAGGCATAGGCTCCCCGCCGCGCCGCACTCCACACCGCCATCTTTGCACGGGGATTCAGGTCGGAGTGGTATTCGAGCAACTGGTCTCCCAGGTAGGATTTTAAACGGTGTACCAATTGAGTGGTCAAGGCAATCTCAGGAACGAGGTAAACGACCTGTTTACCCTGAGATAACATTTCCTGCATCAGCCGGATGTAAATCATCGTCTTGCCACTGCCGGTAACGCCGTGCAGCAAAACGGGTTTGTTTTCTGTAAAGGCAACTTCGAGCTGGCGAAGTACATCCTGTTGCGTTTCGCTCAACCGAACTTCCTGAATTGGTTCATTCGTTCCGGGATAATCGAATTTGTCGAGGACCGTTTCTTCAAACAGGCCTTTTTCCAGCAGGGTTCGCGTGACTTCTGTGCCCGTACCCGCCAGCCGCTGCAATTCAATCCGTTTAATCCAGTTGAACGTTGGGCAGTTTTGCAGGTAGGTGATCAGCAAGCGGGACTGACGTTCTGATTTTTGGATCCGGTTAATGGCAGCATTCAGTTTCTCTTCATCCGACTGCAGTTCGGGGTGCAGCCTGATCCACCCAACTTTTACCACCGCCTCGCGGCCTTCGAGCTTTTCATAGCTGTGGATCCATCGCTTTTCGATCATCCGGTAAACGACGGGGAGTACGGACTGCTTCTGCAGGATATTTTGAACTTCGCGGATGCTGATCTCGTCTCGCATTTCAAGCGCTTCGAGAATGAGGTATTCATCGTCGGCGATGTCTCGGGAGTTGGCTTCAGGGGGGGCATGCAAACAGAGGTGAGTTTCACTCCCAAGCCGAAAAGCGGGCGGCAGCGCAGCGAGCATGACCTCGCCGGGGCTGCACAAATAATATTCACAAATCCAATTCCAGAAATCGAGTTGAGCAGGAGCAAGGGTCGGGATTTCATCGAGTAGAGCGAGTATGGGTTTGGGGTTCTCCCAATCGGTGCTGTCACTCATCGAAGCTATCACGGCAGCGTAATGCTTCCGCTTGCCAAACTCAACCTCGACGCGCATTCCCGTAACAATCCGGTTGCGGAAAGCCTCGGGCACCGCATAGGTAAAATAACCTTCCACCCCGAGGGGGAGGATCACTTGGGCGTATTTGGCTTCCGGCTGCGGTGTCATCCAGTTGAATAGGAAGGGATCTGCCACACTCACTCCGTGCGGCTTCCGGGTAAAAATAGGGGAGACCTGCCATATTATGATTGGCAATCATGCGTTCGTTGGATGTTCAGGTGCAAAGAGCCTCCATTTTCCAAAAGCCACCCAGCCAACTCGGAAATCCAAATTAAACGACGTATCTTCGATGCAAGATAGACAGTTGTGAAGGTCAAGGGATTGTTGTTGGCATGGGCGCTGCCCGTTCTGCTCTTTGCACAGCCCTCGGGTGAGGATTGCAACAACGGCCTGGACGACGACGGAGATGGCCTGACCGACCTGAACGACCCGGATTGCATCTGCAAGGGGATCCGGGATACTTTCTTCGTTCCTTCCTCCCTCATCCCCAATCCTTCTTTCGAAGAGTTCAATTGCTGCCCCACAGGGCTGGCCCAGATGAATTGTTCAAAAAACTGGATACAGGCTTCCAGTGCCACGTCCGATTACTTTCATACCTGTGGATTCAAAGAGGATTTCTTCCGGGGAAGCCCACCCCAACCGCTTCCAGCGGGAAATGGCTATGTGGGTTTCCTGGACCTCTACACCCACCCGGCCCGCAACGCAGTCTACAAGGAATACATCGGCGCCTGCCTCACCAGCCCAATGCGCCCGGGACGAGAATACACCCTGAGTTTCTGGATCGGATTCGGTCAACCGGGAAACAACTACGGCCCCCGCGCGAGTACCACGCTGGGAATTTTTGGCACAAACCAATGTGGCAACCTCCCGTTTGGAACCGGTACCTCCTGGTTGTGTCCAACCAATTATCCCGGCTGGATCGAAATGGTCAGGGTGAGTGCTTCAGGACGCAACCGCTGGGTAAAAGTGAAACTCAAACTCACACCCAACCAAACCATCGAAGCCATTGCCATCGGCCCCCAATGCACGCGCGCCGATGGCTATTACTATTATTTTTTGGACGAGTTGCTGCTCGAAGAGACCGTGCGCTTTGATTCGCTGTTGCTCAGCATCAGCGGTTCTCCCTGCAGCGACGACGTCTTTTTAAATTCGCCCCCTTCGAATGTGACGGGCATCAATTACCAATGGTACCGGGATGGAGTGGCCATTTTTGGCGCTACGTCGTCCAACTTTAAGGTACCCAGGGGAGCAGAAGGCAATTACGTTCTGAAAGCCATCGACGGAACCGACTGTGAATTGAGCAACGGTTACCATTACCAGCTGGATACTTTTTACCAGTCGATCGATACGGCGATCTGCTCCGGCGACTCCGTGGTCATCGGTGGGGTGAAACTCGATCAGACGGGCAACTACCAAATTCCATTGCGAACGTCTGAAGGGTGTGACAGCCTCCTCGACGTTCGGCTGCAACTAAAATATCCCTCCAATGCCTTCTTTGATACCAATATTTGTGAAGGGCAGACATTTACCCTGGGCCAACGCGTTTTCGATCAGGCAGGCGATTATGCATGGACCGTTCCTGGCGCAAACGGTTGCGACAGCCTGACCTCCCTTCGCCTGGTGGTACATCCGGTAGTACAAACAAAATGGGATACCTTTTTATGCGAAGGGCAGACACTCATTGCAGGGAGCAATACCTACACATCCGCAGGAATGTATACCCAGATCGCCACCTCGGCGGTTGGTTGCGATTCCATCCATACCATTCTTCTGCGCATGGGCAAGTCGGGTACAGGCGCAATCGATACCTCCATCTGTCAGGGAAGTTTCGTCGAATTGAATGGCAAACAATTTGACAAGACGGGAACCTATACCATGAATTTGCAAACCGCTGAAGGGTGCGACAGCTTGCTGCAACTCCGGTTAGTGGTTCATCCCGTATACGAAGATCACCTCAATGTAAGTCGTTGCGAAGGCGACACCTTTCGCCTGGCCGGTTATTCCTTCTTCAAAACCGGCGATCATCCCCTCCGTTTTACGAGCTTCAATGGTTGCGATAGCACCATTTGGGTTCACCTGAACATCGAACGCAACGCTGCGACTGCCATCGATACACTGGTATGCTTTGACCAGTCGGTTGTACTCGGGGGAAAGGTTTATTCAGACAGCGGGAGGTACGTTTTAAATTATCAGTCGTCCAATGGTTGTGACAGCGTGGTCTCCATCCGCGTTCGCAAAACACCCCAGCCCGTATGGAACATCATGAAGGGAGATCCGCTCTGCCATGGAGACCGGTCAGGCTGGATGCAGGTTTCGCTGCCGGTGGATGGCTCGCCTTACCGGTTTTTGTGGAGCGACGGAAGCAACGATGACCGCCGCGCCTCTTTGGGTGCCGGACCGTATGATCTGACGGTTACGGATCGATGGGGATGCAAGACTTCGGGTCAAATTGAACTCCTTCAACCAGATCCCCTGCAGTTCGAAATTGACCAGGTAAACGCTAACTGCCATTCCCCAAACTCAGGAAAACTCCTCCTGAAAAGGACTTCCGGTGGCACTCCGGCGTATAGCTTGCGCATTGACGCGGTGTCACATTCAATCGACACCGCTGCGGTAGAGCTGGAAGTTGGATTTCACCAGGTGGAACTGGTAGATGCAAACGGTTGTTCGCAAATGCGCAGCCTTGAAATCCTAGCACCTGTGGAAGGGGGCATTCAGTTGATGCCCGATACCATCGAAGTCATTCTTGGCGATTCGGTCTTCCTCTCTGCAAATACATCGGTACGCGACAGCATTTCAAAAATAGAATGGACGGGTCCCGGTTTCATTGCATGCCCCGGTTGTCTTGAAACCATGGTATTTTCGGGAGCGCAAGGAGGTCGTTTTGAAATTGTGATCACCGACGTGTTCGGTTGCCGGTATTCTGCGGCCGTGTACATCCGGGTCAGGCAGGATTTCTTCGTGCCAAACGCTTTTTCCCCCAATGGTGACAACATTAACGATTTTTTTAATTTGTTCAGCGACCGGTCTGTTGACCGCATTGAAACACTTCGCATTTTCGACCGGTGGGGAAATCTGCAGTACGAGGGAAGGAACATCTATCCCAACGGCCCTTCCGGTGCGTGGAACGGAGAATCGCAGGGTGTGAAATGCCTTCCCGGCGTATACGTTTACCAGATTTTATTCAGGGATAAGGCCAACATCCAACATCGCCTTGCCGGAGATATTACCCTGATACGTTAACGAACGTTAGTTTATCGGATGAGGGTGACGTCTCCCGCAATGTTCCGGGAGCCGCTTCCGGGAACTTCGACGACGACCCGGTAGAGATATACGCCCGGAGCCATTTTGTCGCCATTCAGCGCGGTGCCATCCCATCCGCGATGGGAACTCATCGGCTGCGATTCGCTGTTGTATACTTCATTGCCCCACCGGTCATAAATGACAAACTCCTTGACTACAATCTGTTCGTCAATTGCAAAAATGCGAAAGAAATCGTTGATCTGATCGCCGTTCGGACTGAACGCATTCGGGACGTAAATGCGGTCGTCGGCAAAGATCCGGACGCTGATCGTCAAGACAACTTCGCAGCCATTGGCGTCGGTAAGGGTAACCGTAAAATCAGCATCGCTCTCCAACTGGATCACCGGATCCACACAATCGCTGCAACTCAAACCGGTAGCTGGTTCCCATCTTACGAGAACGGGGCTAAACTGCGGTTGCAGAAGAATGCGCTGACCCGAGCCCGGTGAAAAGAGCACTTCTCCCGGATAATTGACCCGGAGGTCTGGAAAATGAAGCCGGATGTTCACCGTGGAGTCGCATCCGGTGCTCGCTGAAAAGTGTTCTGTGCCTACGGGGCGGTTCGCGTCGTACAATGTAGTGCCAATGCGGACCTGTTCTCCCGGACAAAGTGTATCCTCAAAGCTGGAAATCTGCTGTGGAAGCAGCTTGATCTGAACGTGAAGCAGGCTGTCGCAGCCATTCGAACCCAAACGCTGGAAGCGCTCGGTGCCTGTCAGTCGTCCGGCACCATATACCGTTCCCTGGATCGTAAGGGTTTCCGATTCGCAAATCGCCGTATCCAAACGGCCTTCTGAAATGGATAATGGCGTGACCTGAACGGCGACGGTGCTGTCGCAGCCACCTGCAGATTGTCCTTTTAGGGTGTCGATGCCCGTGGCGATCCGGTGTGAGTAATATTTGCCGTTAAGGAGCACACTGTCTTCCGGACACAGCGAAAGTTCGTAATGGCTGCTCACCGTAGACCTGAAGGACAAATTTATCAACACCAGGCTGTCACAGCCGTTGGCGCCCATCCCGCGCAATCGCTCCGTCCCGCTTGAGCGGTTGATGTCGTATCGCGTGCCCTGGATCAGCCGGAATTCACTTTCGCAAAGGGTGTCGTTCAGTGCCCATTGCGGTTCGTCCAAAATCCCAATCGCAATGTCGCGTATGCTGTCACATCCGTTGGCCGCGGCCGAGCGCAAGGTGTCTTTTAACGAAGTATTTCCCTCGTGAAACGCGGCTGTTCCCAGACGCAGGGTATCCCCAGGACAGATGGAATTCCGGTAATAGAGCAGCCCTGGCTTGATCAATTCAAACGTCACGTCGACAATGCTGTCGCAACCAAAGAAGCCTGCACCAGGCAGCGTATCGATACCGCTTAGGTGGTTGGCATCGTACAGCACTCCATGGAGCAACACGGTTGAACCCTCGCATAGCCGGCTAGCATAACTGCCCCTGGCCTCCGGGTGAAACTGCAGGTTGATCAGCACCATGCTGTCGCAACCATGGATGCTGCCATGAACAATGACTTCCGTGCCAACGCTGCGGTTGCGGTCGTAGCGCTGTTGATTGACGATGACGTATTCATCTGGGCATAAAACCAGATCCAGGATGCTGTGAGGGACTGGGATAAATTGCAGGGATACTTCGACGATGCTGTCGCAACCATTGACGGAGCCATCAGGAAACAGCACGCTTCCCGCAGTACGAGCACTGTCGAAACGCTCATTGCCCACCATCAGAAAGTAATCGGGACACAGACCGGTCTGGTCAATGGTGGTGTGCGTTTCTTGGACGAGCGTGAGCGCAAAGGCAACTTCATCCGGGCAGTAACCGTCTTCACTGGCGAAGATGTAATACGTTCCGGGAACGAATAAGGTGTCCCCCGCTGACCTTGGCATTCCACCGCCACCCGGTTGATCGAAATAAGCGCTCCTGCCTCCAGTGTGCACACCCCGGATATCAGGAAGTACGAAGAAATTGCAATGGGTCTGTGGCCCTGGTGGATCTATGACAATCTGTGGGTGTACTTCTAAAGTGATTACCGCCGTATCGGGAGGGCATAAGGCTCCATCGCCTACGATGTACCATACTCCATAAGTCCCCGGTCCCGACGACGCAGCGTTCCACAGCGATCCCTGAAGGGCCCCGGTAGATTTTGGGTCTTCAAAGCGTCCTCCGGGGTCAGCCATTTGAAGCAATAGGCTGAGGTCTGTTGTCTGCTGCTCACAGGTGACAAATGCATGGTCACTGCCAGCAGTTAATCGAGCTGCAATCTGAATGCTCAGAATCGTGGTGTCTGACGGACAGAAGGAATTGCCTGGCACTACGTAGGCAAAGCGGTAGCTGCTTCCTTCGCGGCCTAGGGTCTCCACTAGGCTGTCCATGAGCGCACCGGATCCGTCGAGATCGATAAAATATCCGTTGCGGTCAGCTGCAACCAAGCGATCGAACAGGTTGACCGGCAACCCTGCGCACACGGTTGCATCCACATCCCGGCCCGCATCCGGGCGATGCAGGAGGTCGATGTAAAAACTATCCACAACGGGGCAATCCGGGTTGGGGTCGTGCAAAAAGACCCAACGGCTTGAAATCAGACTGTCGCCCGGAGAAATCCGGTTCCCATTTGCATCCGAGTAAAAGGCCCCCGGACTGAGGTGCTCACCCTCGAAGTTGGGCAGCAACCAAAAATCACCGCAGTGTATGCTGTCTGCGGGAAAACTGAATTGTGGAGTGGGCAGAATTTCGAGGTAGACGCGTGCCGGCAGCGAATTGCACGGGTCGTCGAGGATAACCGCAAACAGCGTATCGGATCCTCCGTCGTAGAGGGGACCGGCCAGCATAGTCATTGCGCTGTCGAAAGCATAGCGAACGGCCTTGCCGCTGCCGCCATGAATCTGAGTATCCAGACTATTGAGGTCGAATGCCGCCCTGCCGTCGACATCCCCACAAATCCGGATAAAGGCAGGGCTCGCTGTAGGCCGCAAAACAGCTTCCAGAATGACGGGAATGGGACGCGACATACAACTGTCCTTCGTGAGAAATGCGTAGAGCGTGTCTTTTCCGTATATCGCTACGGGCAGAGACAGAGAATCCATCCTCAGACTGTCTCCGTACCATCTGACGCGCACACTCGTGTCGCCCTGTTGAAGATAACGGCTTGCGCTGCCCAACCCAAAGATCGCTTTACCTTGCTCATCTGCACACGAGCGGTCAGACAAAAGCAACACCTGGTTGAGGTCGACTATTTTTAAAATGACGGGTACGGGGTCAGACAGACAGGTCCCATCTGAAACAACGGCAAACAGGGTGTCTCCGGAAGTCTGGTAGGGTGGTGTGATCCTCTTGAGCAGTAGGTCGTCTTCGTAAAAGGCAACGCTTGTTCCAGGCTGATTTTTGGTGATCATGGCCTTCAGATCGTCCAATGCAAACCATCCTTTCCCATCAGGTCCAGCACAGGCACTGGCCCGAGCACTGTCGGCCAGGGGCTTCGTGAGTACAGTCAGGTCGATGACAACGGGCTTTGAAACGCATTTGCCGTCATCGATCGTGGCGTAAATCTGTGTACTGCTGGTATAAAATGGTGAACTGACTTCCTGGGTGGTTCCTGCGTCTAAATAGAAACGGACCATGGTCCCGTTATTTCCATTTTTGATGGTGCCGGTCAGCCGGTCGAGATCAAAACGGGCAGAACCCGAACCGTCGTCACACTCTCGGGCGGAAGCTGCACGAGCAACGGGAAGCAGGTTTACTTTTAGTTGAATTGAAACCAATGCCGATTTGCATTTTCCGTCCACGACGCGGGCATAAATGGTGGCATTGCCCGAGGTGAAGGGCGAACTGATCCTGAGTGTCGCCGCCATATCCCTGAAATACTCCACCTGCCCGAGACCTCCTGAAAGAACGTCCGCATCGGCATCTTCCAAATTGAAAACGGCAAGCCCGCCGCTGAGTTCACAGGCTGCCAGCGATGCGGAGTGCGCCACCGGACAACGCACGCGCACCAACAGACGCTCGGTTTCAATATCCATGCAGCAAACGGGATCCGGCTCGGGATTCGGTATTCCTACAATTTCGTAATCCATCCCACACCAGCTTTGGGGAATGGTGTATTGAAAAGGTTCGACGATGCTCACTGCTGCCGTGTAGCTGGGAGTACTCAGCGAAGGGACAGCACAACCGTTGTTGGAGATGCTGCCTTCCGCCCAAAAATCGCCGTTCCCCGTCAGACTGCCCGGGATGTCGTAACTCGCAGAAGTGGAGCAGCCACAGGAAGTAATCGTCATGACCTGGGTTCGGGAACCCGGGCTGGCATCCCAGTTGGAAAAAGCTCCAATGGTCCTGGCACAGGTACTTGCGGAGACGTAAATCTTGCAACTCAATCCGCAAATCGCACTGAAATCGTAATTCGTCGATGCATTGGAACTGGTAAATACAATCCAAATGGCATTTGGCGGAAGGTTAAAATTGGCACCCACCGGCGTTGCGCTACACCCTCCAACCAGCCCGGCCGGTCCACTGGCAATCGAACAGCCTCCAGGGCCGATGTCCGCATTCTGGGCTCCTCCGGTGTTATTCTGCGCAGCAAAATCAAAATTGAAATTAGAAGTGTTGAAACCACTACCGGTCCACATGATCAGAAATTCATTGCCTGCTTCCGTGCCACAGGCGTCGATCATGAATCCGAGCAACTGCGGGCAAATCCTGCAGTTGGGATTGCTGGTGGTAATGTTTGCACTGCCAATCTTGGTGCCTTGCCCGGCGCGTGGGTTGAAACCGGGGGTCTTGTCCGCGTAATAATCGATCTTGCCATTGTTGGGCAGGTCGCCTCCCGTGAGCTGTATGGTGATCTTTTCGCCGCTACAGGCATCGCATTCCGGAATGCAATTTGGAATGGACGTCGTTTGCGAGATCTCCGGACACTGTCCGATTGCCCGGCTCCAGGAAATGCAGGATAACAAAAAAAAGGCAATGCGGAATTTCACAAGGCGACTGTTTTCGGATTTGCCCCAAAGGTAGTCATCCTGAATGTGCTTACCGTGAAGACAGAGTTACATTTTCAAATGAGCACAATTGCCGTAAGGACTTCCGAGACACCCATAGGAGGCACTTCCTATGCGCTGGGTAACGGTAAGGATTTCCACAAACCCGGATGCAGCAGGGAAGACAGGGTTCTCCTCAACGAACCAATTCGCCGTTTAACCGCTGAAATTCAATTTCAGCGCGCTTGGCGTCGTACCAATGAGTGAGCATAGATTGAATGGCCTGTTCCTGTTGGCGCTGTGCTTCTTTAACTTCCAGGAACAGGGCAGCCCCATCGCGGTAGTTTTGAACGGTCAGGTCGTAATGCTGATGGGCAATTTTCAGATTTTCAGTTTCGAGCTGGTGTAGCTCCAAGGCCAGACGGTAAGCCGCCCATGCACCCTCAATTTGTAAACCCGTTTCCAACTTTGAACCGGTATAGCGGATGTCGGATTGCAGCATGCGAATGCGGGCATTGGCGATTTCTCTGCGAATGCGGCTTCCGTCAAATAGATTCCACTGCGCTCCCAATTGTGCGTTCCACCCATGGTTGCGGTTGAACAACAGGAACCCCGCCTGGTTTTCGGTTTTGTTGAAGCTGTATCCCGCACTCAACTGGAGCTTCGGGTAGCGTTCGGCTCTCCATTCGTCCAATTCGAGGGCAATCGCTCTTTTTTCGGATTCGAGCCACTGTAGTCGCAGATTGTTGCTCAGGATTGCCGAACGGTCGTATTGTTGTGGCATGATTCCAGGAACAGTAGACAACTCCGGGATCGCAAATGGCGTTAGGGGATCCCTGCCCAGCATTTGATTGAACTGCCGTTTGACCGATTCGAGAACTTCCCGTTGGCGAAGTACATTTGCTCTTTGGCGGTTGACCTCCAGGGTTGCCAGCAATAAATCACTTTTGCGGATCTGGCCAGCGTCAAAAACGGTCTGCATCCATTGCGCGTATTGTTGCAACGAAACTAACAGTTGTTCGTATGAGCGCAACAGGAATTCCTGTTGGGCAACCCCATAATATTGGGTGGATATGGAAGCAACGGCCGCTTCGATCTCCAGCTTGAGCTGTTGAATGCCCATGTCCTTGTAAACAGCCAGTTTTTCGTAACTCGAAAACATTTTTCCCCCATCAAACAAGGTCCAGTTCAGGTCCACAGCAGCATTGTACTGCGTTGAAGCCGCCCCCGCTTTGTCAACGACATTGCCCGTCACAAATTCCTGGAGCGTGGAAGATTTAGATTTGCCCAGGGAGCCCGACAGGGTCACGGAAGGAAGCATTCCAGCATTTCCGCGCGTGTAGTTGTTTGTTGCCAGGGCAACATCCTGCTGAGCAACGGCAATCGAAAAATTCTGCTTCAATCCAATGGCAATGGCTTCCTCCAGTCGCAGGGTGTCCTGTGCATGAAGGCAGAATCCTGCCAGAAGTCCCGTTACCAGCAATACATTAATCCGACGCATGTGCTTTCTTGGATGATGACAGGTATGAATACATGGCTGGGATGACAAAAAGGGTGAGCACCAGCGAGAACAATACGCCACCGACAACCACGACCCCCATGCCCTTGCGGCTGGCGGAGCCTGCGCCCAGGGCCATGGCAATCGGCAATGCACCGAGTGACGTGGCAAGACTGGTCATCAATATGGGCCGAAGCCGAAGAGCAGAGGCTTCGATGATGGAATCGCGGAAGCTTGCGCCTTTTCTTTGCAACTGATTGGCAAACTCGACGATCAGGATCCCGTTTTTCGTTACCAGTCCAATGAGCATGATGATGCCGATCTGACTGAAGATGTTGATCGTCTGATCAAAGGCAGACAAGGAAAATAGGGCGCCCGCTACCGCCAGTGGCACGGTCATCATGATTACTACAGGATCGCGGAAACTTTCGAACTGCGCCGCCAAAACGAGGTAAATCAGCACCAATGCAAGGATCAGTGCGAACCAGGCGTTGGAGGAACTCTCCTCATAATCCCGCGAAGCGCCCGTGAGCGCCGTTGAAAAGCGATCATCGAGATGTTTTGCGGCAATCGAACGCATGGCTTCGATTCCATCTTTGATCGTGTAGCCCGGGTTCAGTCCGGCAGAAACGGTAGCCGACATGTATCGGTTGTAATGATACAATTGAGGCGGACTGTTTTGCTCAACCAGGCGTACGAGGTTTTCAAGGGGAATGGGAACGCCCTGGTCATTGTTGACGTATAGCCTCAATACATCCTCGGGCGCATCGCGATTGGCGCGGTCGACCTGCCCAATGACCTGGTATTGTTTGCCGTTCATTGTAAAATAGCCAAAGCGTTGACCGCTGAAATTGAGCTGAAGCGTCCTCGCAATGCTTTCCGTGGAGACCTTCAAATCCGCTGCCTTGCCTTTATCAATTTCAATGTTGAGTTCCGGCCGGTTGAATTTGAGGTCGACATCCACCGTCTGCAATACAGGGTGCTGGTTTGCCGCGGAGATAAATTTGGGCAGCACCTCGACGAGGCGCTCAAAGCTGGGAGCCTGTATCACAAAGGCCACCGGCAATCCACCTCGGGGACCACCTCCTCCTGTTGAAATGGTCTGTTCCTGCGCCACAAATGCGCGTGCTTCCGTCATGCCGCTGGTAATGCGCGTGAGCTGTTGTGCAATCTGCTGTTGCGAGCGTGTCCGTTCGTCGGGTTCCGTTAATCGCAATCGCATGAATCCGGTATTGACTGCTCCTGAACCGGTGAAGCCGGGAGCTGTGACGGACAGCAGCACGACCTTCTCAGGAACGGAATCCTGGATCGTTTGGGCGAGGTGCTTCATGAAAAAGTCCATGTATTCATATGAAACCCCTTCCGGTGCGGTTGCGATGACGCGCAACCAGCTGCGGTCTTCCAGGGGGGCCAGCTCTGAAGGAAGTTTCTTGCCAAACCAAAAAATTCCCCCCATACAAAATGCAATCACGAGAAATGCAAGCCAACGTCGCTGCATGAACCAACGGAGTGCGCTGAGGTAAGCGGATTCCATTTTTTGGAAAAAGGGCTCCGTCGCTTCATAAAACCGCGTATGCTTGCCCTGGTTCCGGATCATGCGCGCATTGAGCATGGGTGTCAGGGTTAACGACACGAATGCAGAGATCAGGACCGCGCCGGCAAGCACAATCCCGAACTCCCGGAACAGCCTGCCAACAAATCCTTCCATAAATATGACGGGGAGGAATACTACGGCCAGCGTCAGAGAAGTTGCAATGACCGCAAAGAAAATCTCACTTGATCCCTGAAATGCAGCCTGCATTGGCGATAGCCCCCGTTCAGCCTTTTTGAAGATGTTTTCCGTAACCACAATGCCATCGTCGACTACGAGCCCGGTGGCGAGGACGATGGCCAGCAGGGTCAGCACGTTGACGGAATAGTCCATGAGGTACATGATGAAGAAGGCACCCACCAGCGATACGGGGATATCGATCAGCGGACGGAATGCCACCAGCCAGTCTCTGAAAAAGAAAAAGATGATCAGAACGACGAGGATCACTGCAATGAGGATGGTCTCAGCCACTTCAGTGACCGATTGCCGGATAAACCGGGTATTGTCCAGGGCAATGTTTAGGCTGAGATCCTCCGGAAGGTCTTTTTCAATCTGCTCCATCCGGTCGTAAAAGGCATCTGCAATGTCGATGTAGTTTGATCCTGGTTGGGGAACGATGGCCAGACCAATCATAGGCACCAGGGTTTCGCGCAAGATGGATTCTTCGTTTTCCGGGCCAAGCTCTGCGTGGCCGATGTCGTGAAAGCGTATTTGCCTGCCTTCCACCGTCTTGATGACGAGGTCGTTGAACTCGGCGGGCGTCGTTAGCTTGCCAAGGGCCTTGAGGCTCAGTTCTGTCCGGTCGCCTGCCAGTTTACCCGAAGGCAACTCCACGTTTTCCCGCTGAAGAGCGGCCTGGACTTCCTGTGGACTGATCCTGTAGGCGGCCATCCGCATGGGATCCATCCAAAGGCGCATGCAATATCGCTTCTGTCCCCAAATCTGCACCGTACTCACACCGGGAATGGTAATGAGTCGCTGTGCCAATACGTTTTCTGCGTAATCGGTTATTTCAAGATGGTTTCGCGTGTCGCTGCTGACGGTCATTGAAATGATGGCATCGGCGCTTGCATCCGCCTTGCTCACCGTGGGAATGCCATCGATGTCCTGCGGTAGCGAACGAACGGCTTGTGCAACTTTATCGCGTACGTCGTTGGCCGCTGCATCCATGTCGATGGACAGGTCAAATTCAACCCGGATAGTACTGCTTCCCTGGGCACTGGTCGAGGCAATGGAGCGAATGCCGGAAATTCCATTGATGGCCTTTTCCAGAGGCTCCGTGATCTGCGACTCCACGATGTCCGCATTGGCTCCTGCATAGTTGGTACGCACGGTAATGACGGGTGGATCGATCGAGGGGTATTCCCGCACACCCAGAAAACTGTAGCCGATCCCCCCGAAGAGCAATATGGCCAGGTTGACGACAATGGCCAGTACCGGACGCCGGATAAAGAGGTGCGAGAAATTACTCATAAACTCGAACAGAATCGGTGTTTACGGAAATTCCGGGTCGCAATCGCATCATGCCACTGGCAATGAGGGTGTCCCCCGCATGCAGGCCACTCCGGATCTCAGATTCGCGTTCGTTCCGGATGCCCGTCTCGACGACGACTTCCTCAGCCTTACCCCCTTTATACACATAAACTTTATAACCTTTCAAGACGGGAATCAGAGCTTCCGTTGGGATAAATATGGAAGACCGGGCATCGCCGGGAGCATAGAATACGCGTGCGTAGGCACCAGGTTTTACCCTGGTTCCCGGGTTTGTGGCGCGGGCCCTCACTTTCAAACTTCTGGATTGGTTGTCGATCATGGCTTCTGAGGCATAAACGACCGCATCGAGCGTGTCGGCAACCCCATCCATGAGGTAGCGCACGCGCTGGCCCTGCCGGACGAGACCACCTTGTTGCTCTGGAACGTAAAACTCTATGGCCAGAGCCTTGGGATCTACCAGGCTGACCAAAGGCGTGCCAGCTTGTACGTATGCCCCTGCACTGTATTCGCGCAAACCCACCACTCCGGGAAAAGGCGCACGCACTTCTGTTTGCTCGATCTGGCTTTTTAAGATACCCATGTCGGCACGAATGACTTCGAGCTGGTATTTGGCATCCTCGTATTCGTCTTTACCAATGCTGTTGGTTTCCCTCAACCTCCGCTTTCGATCCTCTTTTTCAGAGGCAAGCGCTTCCTGGATCCTGAGTTTCTGGAGCTGTGCCTGCAACTCGGCATCATTCAATTTGGCAATTAATTGACCTTTCTGTACCCATCTGCCTTCCGGGATGTCGAGCTTCACCAATTTTCCTCCGGTTTCCGGAGAAAGCATGACCTGATCGATCGCTACGACCGTCCCCGCTGAAAAAATGGAGGCAATGTGGGAACGCGGTTGTAAACGATACGCGTTGACTTTTAGGGCAGGACCCTTGCTGGCAAGGCCGGTGAGAGACGGCGTTCCGGTGTCTTTTTTGCATCCCGTGGCGATCAAAAACGCGCAGGCCAGGATCGCCGTACTGGATACTTGGGGATTAAATCGCTGCATGAAATTCACAATTGCTAAAAAAACAGAACTGTGCAGAGAAGGTTGTGGACACCTGTTTGTCCGTTAGCATCCACAGACTTAAATCGCGCCGGTCAAGGCCTGAGCTGTGCCATCCACTCTATGGAGGTCCGCACTTTACGGTCTGCCAGGGGCCGCTCGAATTGATCGGGATGGTTGGAAAGCACATCGGGCGTAATGCGCTCCAGATACAAGGTATTGGCTTTGTCGGCAAAACTGTGCGTCGTGAGTTCAACAACCACTCCTTCCTCGGGTTCGAATCGCGTGGTCATCAGAGTGCTACCCTTGTTGGTGGCACTGCCGGCAAACAAGGTATGCGGCCTGCGCTTGAGGGCAATGGCAGCCACGGAGCCGGGTCCCGAGGTGTAAGGTCCAATGAGTACGGCGAGGGGCTTTTCGGTGACTTGCGCCAGGTCCCAATGCCTCAGCCTGATTAACTCAATGCTATCGAGGAATAAATTGCCGTCGAGTATTTGCCACGTTCCGTCGACGCGGCCATCGGCATCAATGCGCTTAATTGCCGGCCCATCGCCCAGAAAGGGGCTGAGACCCGCCAGGACAGCCAACTTGTCTCCCTCGGCCAGCAACCGGAGGTCCAGAATATATCCCTTTACCAGCGCCTGATTGACGAGCGCGATTGAATCGCGCAACGCCTGCGCAAAAGTTGCCATTTGAGCAGAGTCCCCCGAATCAAAGGAAGGTATGCGCAGATACACAAAACCCTGTTGGAAATGTATTCTGGTCAATTGGTTGCGGTACTGGCCTGCCTTCTCTTCCAAAACCTTATAGGACCAATGCTCAGCACCATCTTTGCGCCGTTCCGGCCCTAATTCCCTCTGACCATGTTGGATCTTTGCACCAGGGTCTCCCAGTTCATTCATAGCGGCATGTACACATACAAGGCTGTCGTCAAGCGATCCGGCCCCCATCGTGCACTTTTGATAAAGGCTGTCGATAGAGGTCCAGTCGGCCGTCCGGGCGTAAATGGAATGCTGCCGGACAAGTTGGTAAATGCTGTCGGCAACCGGTGTGGTCTGGCAACGAACAGTAAGGGCAGCAAACGCAAAGGCCACAAACATCATCCACGTCGATCTCATGGGCAAAAAGTGTTTCATGGAAGCTAATACCCGTTGGGCCGCCAAAGATACGCAGGAAATCTCCAAAACGGGCTTGGCGAAGCTTGATCAACGCGTGGCCCGGAGGAATTATTGCAATGTGCAAGGGATGTACGGATTTAGCCTCATCCATTCATGTTTCAAACCGCGCAATCCAATTTTCACTGCGATTGCGGAATATGGTCAACGGATTGAAGCAGTGCCTGCGTGCGCCCAAGGATGTATGGGCATTTGTTTTGATGTATCTTTGCCACATATACAGCATCATGCACCCATTGAGTGAACAACAGATCGTCCGTAGAAACGCCCTCAACGAAATTCTGGCCTTGGGGATCAATCCCTATCCGGCCGAGGCGTTCGACGTAACGACTGATTCCGGAGCAATTCGCGCTCGCTTCGATACCGAACCAGATCAATTTTCCAATGTCTCAATTGCCGGAAGGCTCATGATGATCCGGGATATGGGTAAGGCTTGTTTTGCCGAACTTCAGGATGAAAAGGGGAGAATCCAACTCTACATAAAACGCGAAGAGATCTGCCCGGGCGATGATAAAAGCCTCTATGATCAGTTGTTTAAACGACTTTCCGATATTGGAGACTTTTTCGGTGCGCGCGGCTATGTATTTCGCACCAAAGTCGGCGAATTGTCCATTCACGTCGTAGAGTTGCGCTTGCTGTCAAAATCCCTGCACCCTTTGCCCGTGGTAAAAACCGACGCAGACGGCAAAGTCCATGACGCATTCACCGATCCCGAACAGCGCTACCGCCATCGCTACGTTGACCTCATCGTCAACCCGCAGGTGCGCGAGATCTTTGTGCGCAGAAGCCACATGATCCAGGAGATGCGCAACTTTTTCAACGGCCGCGGTTGGCTTGAAGTTGAAACGCCCGTTCTGCAAAACATCCATGGTGGCGCAGCCGCAAGGCCTTTTCATACTCACCACAACGCCTTGGACATTCCCCTCTTTCTGCGTATTGCAAACGAACTCTACCTGAAAAGGCTGATCGTTGGCGGCTACAGCGGCGTCTACGAAATAGGCAAGATGTTCCGCAACGAAGGCATGGACCGCACACACAATCCAGAGTTCACTTCCATGGAGATCTACGTTGCGTACAAAGATTACCTGTGGATGATGGATATGGTTGAAGATTTGCTCGAATATGTCGTGGAGAAAGTTTGCGGCACCAAGCAAGTCGAAATTTCCGGCCATAGCATCCGTTTTGTCAAACCGTTCCGAAGGATCCCGATGTTGGATGCCATTCGCGAATTCGGTGGCTTGGAAGTTGAAGGCAAAACCGAAGCAGAACTGCGCATCCTATGCCGGCAGGCGAATATCCAGGTGGACGCATCGATGGGGTGGGGCAAGCTGATCGACGAATTGTTTAGTGAACTGGTTGAACCACACCTCATTCAACCAACATACATCATGGATTATCCCCTGGAGATGACCCCGCTTGCAAAAAAGCACCGCTCAAAGGACGGACTCGTAGAGCGTTTTGAATTGTACGTCAATGGGAAGGAGATTGCCAATGCCTACACCGAACTCAACGACCCGCTCGACCAACGTCAGCGCTTTGAGGAACAATTGAAGTTGGCAGCCCGCGGAGACGAGGAAGCCATGGCCATGGACGAAGATTTTCTCCTGGCTCTGGAATACGGCATGCCGCCCACCTCGGGTCTCGGCATTGGGATCGACCGCTTGGCGATGTTGCTCACCGGGCAGGAAGCCATACAGGAAGTACTGCTGTTCCCGCAAATGAAACCGGTGACCGTCTGATCCGAAACGAAAAGCCTTAAGGCAAATGGGCAATCACATCGTTATTCCCCTTTACCCGCTGATCCATGTGAACCCGGATCTCGGCCTGGAGGGGCAGATAAATGTCGACGCGGGACCCAAATTTGATGAAGCCAAAATCCTCCCCTTGCTTAAACGAATTCCCTCGAACAGCATAGTTGCAAATGCGTCGGGCCAGTGCGCCCGCCACCTGACGCATTAACACTTCGACGCCATCCGTGCGCCGGATGACGACGGTGTTGCGCTCGTTCTCCAAAGAAGATTTTGGGTGCCAGGCAGCGAGGTAGCGCCCGGGATGGTATTGTGCATACGATACGGTGCCGCTGAACGGGTAGCGGTTGACGTGCACATTCAGAGGATTCATAAAAATGCTCACCATCCTGCAGGGCTGGTGAAAATATTCGTCCTCGTCCACAGTTTCGATCACGACGATCTTGCCATCCGCAGGGGCATAGACCAAATGGTCATCCGGGACCGGTATGGGCCGGGGCGGATTGCGGAAGAAATTGACGATGAGCAAAAATGCAACGCCTGCAACTACGACGACGGGCCAGAAGAATGCCGAATGTGAAAAGTACAGTAATGCCGCCAAAGCGGCATAGGTCGCCAAACCTGCAATGACCCAAATTTTTCCTTCCCGGTGGATGTTAATCATGAGATGTCTGTTTCACCAACTGAGTACAAAGATACCTCCAATGATCACGACGAAAAAGCTATCGAAGCGATCGAGAAAACCTCCGTGACCCGGCAGGATGTTTCCACTGTCTTTAATGCCGGCCAGACGCTTCATGCGCGATTCGTAAAGATCTCCTGCCGTACCGGCAAGCCATACCAGCGTGCCAAGCATGGCGATGCTTGCAAATGGGAGGTAATGATCCCACAGATGGGCATTGATCAAATAACTGGCAAGCAAGGCCGCAACGAGACCGCCTGCTGCACCTTCAAGCGTTTTTTTAGGAGAGATGCCGGGGGCCAACGGATGCCGCCCTGCCAGCCGTCCGGTGAAATAGGCAAATACGTCATTGCTCCAATTGATGACCACCAAACCCAGCAGATGCCAGCGGGCCTGCTCAAAGTCGGCAACGAGGTACGCCTGTGCGATGAGCAATGGAAAAATCAGATAAAATATTCCGCAATACCAACGGGTGGCAAAGCTCCACTGCGGGTGGAAAGCAATCGCCCCGGTAAGAATGGCCGTCAGTGCGACCAATGAGGGACTCAACATCGTCAATTTCACCCGCTGAAAATGCTCACTTGAGGCATCCCAGGTCATGTAGAGCAAGATGCACAGCCCGGCGAGGGTGAATGCTGCAAAAATCCATCTTCGGTAGAATGGAACGGGTGGAATGAAATGGTAATTCCACTCGTGGGCAGAACCCGCGAGAATGATGGCAAACAGCAGGACTGCCGACCAGGGAGAACTGATCAGGCCCCCAATCATGACGATGCCCAGTAACAGGCCGGTAATGCTGCGTTTAAGCATGTCTTGTAGCATTCGGTTTTATAAATGAGAAGTAACCGGCAAATGCCGCGGCCACAGAGGCTGCAATCACTCCGGGCAAGGCAGGCATTTCGGAGGGAGGTTGCATGGCATCACTGACGGGGTCATCCAGAAAAACAAGTGCAACCAATTGAGCAGCATTGTTGAGAAAATGCAGCCCAATGGGATACCACAAATTCCCGCCCTTCCAATAGACAAAACCGAGCAGGGCTCCGAGCAAAAAACGCGGAATGAACCCATCAAACTGCATATGGATTGCCGAAAACAGCAAGGCAGCCGCCAGCAAACCCGCCAATGGACTCCCCATCCATCGCACAAACAGGTTTTGCAGTACACCCCGGAACGCGAGTTCCTCTGCCATCGCGGGCACGATCGCGATGGCGACAAAAGCCAGGACAATGTCGGATGTATGGTCAAACGTTAGCAGGCGTTCGAGAAATTCAGCCATCCGGATAGATGAATCCTCCATCCAGGATGGCAGCGGGAACATTGCATTGAAGTAAGCAGACAAACTGACCAGGGGCATGCACAACACAAAAAAAAGAACCGCCTTCCCCCAAAAGGACCAGGAGAAAGGCTGAGCTTGCTCAATGATCTTTTCGTGCGCAGTCCGGCGTATAAACCAAACCGACGGCAGGATCAATGCCAGAACCTGGGATGCTATTTGCTGTACGAACAGTTGTTCGCGGCTGAGTTGAGATGCGATGTCGCCCGAAAGCGACCACTCATTCAAATGCCATCCATTGGCCGATGCCCAAGCCAGCAACATGAGTACATTGCTTGCGAACAGGCCCGCCAACACCAAGCCAAGGTAATAAAAGAGATAAACAAGCTTATTTTTGATCATGAAATGCATTACAGGATGAACACCAGACTCAGCGTAAATATCAACAAAGTTGCCCTAATCCGAAATTCCCGCCCTGGCAATTACCCCGACGTCATCCGGTATGCATTGGATTGTGAAGATTTCGGAGCCCAGGGCATTACGGTCCATCCCCGGCCCGACCAGCGCCACATCCGCTATGCCGACATTCCTCTGCTGCGCCAAGCCCTCCGCACGGAACTAAACGTTGAAGGCTATCCAAGCCCGGATTTCATGGAACTCGTTTTGCGCAATCCTCCGGAACAGGTAACCCTGGTGCCGGATGCACCGGATGTGCTGACCTCGGACCACGGATGGGACATTCCGGAACACATTGATTTTCTGGCAAATACGATTGGCCAGTTGAAGGCTGCCGGAATTCGGGTATCCCTGTTCATCGACCCGGATCCAGCAATGATTGAACCGGCCTGTTCGGTAGGGGCCGACTGCATCGAACTTTACACGGGACAGTACGCCAAAGACTATGCGTATGATCGGGAAAGTGCCGTTGGCAATCACCTTCTTGCCTGTAAACTCGCTGTAAATCAAGGCTTAAGAGTTCATGCCGGCCATGACCTGAATCTCGAGAACCTGGGATATTACATTCACAGACTCCAAAACATTTCCGAGGTCAGCATCGGCCATGCCCTAACCGTTGATGCCCTGTATGTTGGCTTGGCTAATTCCATTGAAATGTACAAAGCTAAGTTAGTCAGTAAGTTATGAACATAGCGGCCTTTGGGATTAAAAAATCTCAAAAAAAATTGACCGCATCGGGAGGTTGTTAAATATTTATTAAGTTTGTAGCTCCTAAAGTGTGTTAACAATTCATTTTAACGAAACCTAACGGATTATGAAAAAGTTTTTACTGGTCTTCATTGCAATGGCTTGCTCCATGGCCATGGCAATTGGGCAGCGTATCATTACTGGTACGGTGGTCAATGAAAATGGAGATCCGTTGATCGGAGCCAACGTCGTTGCCAAGGGAACGGCTGTGGGTACCGTGACGGATGTAAACGGTTATTATTCGCTGAACCTGCCCGCCGGGTCGAACACCATCGTGGTGAGTTATGTCGGCTACACAGAGCAGGAGGCAGCCGTGGGCGTATCCAATGTGCTCAATTTTACCTTGGCAGAAGGGGTTGAACTCGGGGAAACCGTGATCACTGCCCTCGGCATCAGCCGCTACAAAAACGAGTTGGCCTATTCGGCTCAGAAACTCGAAAGCGACGACGTGTCCCGGTCCCGCGATGGCAACATCGTCAATGCGCTATCGGGTAAGGTAGCCGGACTTTACATCAAGAAAAACAACACCCTGGGTGGCTCGACCAATATGGTGCTCCGGGGTGCAAAATCCCTGACCGGCGATAACCAGGCCCTGATCATTGTAGATGGGGTGGCTGTCGACAACTCCAATACCAACACCAGTAACCAAAAGCGGGGCAGACTGGGCTATGACTACGGAAACGCTGCAGCCGATATCAATCCCAACGACGTCGAGAACGTGACCATTCTGAAAGGTGCCGCAGCATCGGCATTGTATGGATCGCGCGCTGCCAACGGCGTCGTGCTCATCACGACCAAAAAAGGTGGAATGAGCAAAGAGCTTGGGGTTCAACTCAACTATTCGATTTCCGTTGGGAACTACGACAAATCGACCTTTGCCGAATACCAGAAAGAATACGGTGCCGGTTATGGCCTTTATTACGAGGACCCATCCGGCTATTTTCTGTATAGGGACATCAACGGGGACGGAACCGATGATCTGGTAGCCCCCCTGAGTGAAGATGCCTCTTACGGCGGACGTTTTGATCCCAATCTGCTGGTTTACCAGTGGGATTCATTCGACCCCAGTTCACCCAACTATGGCAAACCACACCCCTGGGTTGCGGCTGCCAATGGAGCCGAAGCCATTTTTGAAACCGCCGTTACGTCAAATGCCGGAGTCGTGATCGACAAAGCCTTCGACAAAGGGTATTTCAAACTTGGATACAACTATTCGAATGACAAGGGAATTATGCCCAACAGCGAGATCGAGAAAAACCAGGTAAACTTCGGAGCCGGCTACGACCTCTCAGATAAGGTCAAAGTATTTTCTTCGATCAACTACAGCCACACCAACGGCCTGGGTCGCTACGGAACGGGTTACGATTCCAAAAACCTGATGACCATGATGCGCCAGTGGTGGCAGGTAAACGTCGATTTAAAGGACCAGGAGGCTGCCTACGAGCGCACCAAGCAGAATGTCACCTGGAACTGGGCAGATCCCACCGACCTCAATCCCATCTATTGGGATAATGTCTACTGGACGCGCCACGAGAATTACCAAAACGATGCCCGCGGACGTTACTTCGGAAACATCGGTTTCGAATACAAACCGCTTAGCTGGTTAAACGTAAAGGCTACCGCGTCCTTAGACAAGTACAGTGAATACCAGGAAGAGCGCATCGCCATCGGCTCTATCGATGTGTCTGAGTACCAGCGCCTGGATCGCAACTTTGAAGAACGCAACTACACGCTGCTGCTCACTACGAAATCGTTCGATCTGACCTCAGATCTGAAATTCAGTGCTTTGGCCGGAGGCAACGTCTGGCAAAATGAGGTCTACTACATTCGCGATAAAACAAATGGCGGACTATCCATTCCTCGGTTGTATTCGCTGTCAAACAGCGTGAATCCCCGCAATGCCGCGATTGAGAGCTTGCAGGAATTCCAGGTTAATGGACTGTTTGGAGGGGCCAACTTCAATTATGACAATTGGCTGTTCCTCGACCTGACCATGCGCCGCGACCAGGCTTCGTCCCTGCCGAAGGATAACAATACCTATTATTATCCATCCGCTTCCTTAGGCCTGAACTTTACCAAATTCATCGGCGCCAGCGACGTATTCACATTCGGTAAACTGAGGGTGAACTACGCTGAGGTAGGAAATACCGCACCTCCACTCAGCGTCAATGATGTCTACAACCTCGGCGTAAATACAATTTTGGATCGTACCGTCGCAGCAACTTCCTGGAATGGCGTGACCCTGACTTCAACTCCTATCACTAAAAACAACCCGGATCTGAAGCCCGAGCGCACCAAAAGTTCTGAGATCGGCCTCGAACTCAAATTTCTGGAGTCGCGCCTTGGTCTTGACCTGACCTACTATAAGATGAATACGGTAGACCAGATCCTCCCCGCCGCAGTATCACGCGCTACTGGATATTCGGCCAAATACATCAACGCCGGAGAAATTGAGAACAAAGGCTTTGAATTGCAATTGTTCGTCAAACCCGTGCAGACGCAGGATTTCGATTGGACCATTGATCTGAACTGGTCGAAGAATGAAAGCCTGGTCAAAGACCTGGGTGGCATTGACAACCTCCTGCTTGCCAGCTTCCAGGGAGGTGTTTCCATCAACGCCACGCTCAACGAACCCTACGGAACCATCCGCGGCTCCAATTTTGTGTTCCATGACGGCCAGCGCGTTGTAAACAACTCGGGTTCACTGGCAGGATTTTACAAAATCAGTGCGACTTCTAACGAAGTCATTGGCGATGTCAACCCCGATTGGATTGGCGGCGTATTCAACAGACTTCGCTACAAGAATTTTGACCTCAGCTTCCTGGTCGACATCAAACAGGGCGGCGACATGTTCTCCCTCGATCTGTACTACGGCCTGGCAACCGGACTTTATCCGGAGACCGTGGGCAACAACGATCTGGGTAACCCGGTACGCGATGCTAAAACGGCAGATGACAAAAGTGGTGGGGTGATCTTCGACGGTGTTAAAGAGAATGCTGACGGTACCTTCAGCACGAACGACCTTCGCGTGAGCGCACAGTATTTCGGCACCTGGGGATATCGCCGTAACCCCGCTGCAAGATTCATTTACGACGCATCCTACGTAAAACTCCGCGAACTCAACCTCAATTACACCCTTCCGGCTAGCCTGTTCCAAAACAGCAGCTTCATTAAAGGGGCAACCATCGGCTTGTTTGGTAGAAACCTCTGGATCATCAGCAAGAACATGAAGTATTCAGATCCCGAAGACGGACTGAGTTCTGGCAACGTTCAGGGCTACCAGGTAGGTGTCTATCCTACAGCAAAAGTGATGGGGGTCAATTTCAATCTCAAATTTTAAATTTCGCGAATCATGAAAAAATATCTTTTTCTATTGTTTTGCGTTGCATTCGCGACTGCTTGCACGGATAACTTCGACGAGCTGAATACGGATAAAAAGAATCCTTCGAATGTGACGCCTGGGTCCCTGTTCGCCGGTAGTGAGCGCAACCTGGTTGACCTCATGACGAACAATAACGTCAACATCAACATCTTCCGGTTTCTGCCTCAGTACTGGACAGAAACCACGTATACGGATGAAGTGAATTATGATCTGTCAACCCGGAACATCCCCCAGAACTTCTGGAACGACATGTTCCTGGATGTGCTGAAGGGACTGGACGAATGCGCAGACAAAATTCCTTCGCAGAACGATGCGTTCTTCCCCCCCGCGGTGAAGAAGAACCAAAACGCCTGCGTGGAGATCCTCGCGGTTTATGCGTTTTCGACCCTGGTGAATACCTTCGGTAACATTCCGTATTCGCAGGCACTTGACTTCAACAACGTTTATCCGGTGTACGACGATGCCAAAACGGTCTATGGAAACCTGCTCGACAGACTGGAGAAAGCGCTGAGCGACATCTCCACAGCTGATGCTGGCTTTGGATCCAATGATTTGCTGTTTGGAGGCGACATGGCCCGCTGGAAAATGTTGGGCAACTCCATGCTCGCCAGATTGGCTATGGTTATTGCAGACGACGATGCTGCTAAAAGCAAGACTTTGGTAGAAAAGGCGTATGCAGACGGGATCGTTGCTTCCGCAGGAGACAACATCGCCTTCCAGTACCTTTCTTCTCCGCCCAACACCAATCCCATCTGGGTTGACCTGGTACAGAGCGGAAGGAAGGATTTCGTCGCAGCCAATACCCTGGTGGATTTCATGAAAAACCTGAGCGACCCCCGCATTCCCGGCTTTTTCACCCTGGATGCGGCTGGAGAGTATTCCGGTGGTATTTATGGTGCGAGCAACAACTACGCAACCTTCTCCAAGCCTTCTGAGGCCCTTACCGCACCGGATTATCCGAGCACGCTGGTCGATTACTCAGAAATGGAATTCCTCCTTGCTGAAGCCATCGAACGCGGTATGAGCATTCCCGGAACGGCCGAGGAGCACTACAACAATGCCGTACGTGCTTCCATCCTGGCCTGGGGTGGCAGCGATGCCGATGCCGATGCCTATCTGGCGAACCCGGCGGTTGCATACAGCACGGCAAGCGGTGACTACAAGCAAAAGATCGGCACGCAGAAATGGCTTGCCCTCTACAACCGCGGTTTCGAAGCCTGGACCGAATGGAGGCGATTGGATGCACCCGCATTGGTGGCACCCGCAGGAGCTGACTCCGATATCCCCAAGCGCTATACCTACCCGGTACAGGAGCAAAACCTGAATACGGCTAATTACAATGCCGCTTCCACAGCCATTGGAGGTGATAAAGTAACCACCAAGCTGTTTTGGGATAAGTTCTGATCACTGCTTTTACAGAGAGAACATTTGGAGCGCGTTTCCTTACCGGGACGCGCTCTTTTTTTTAGGTCAAAATGGTGTCAACTCCTCAAATAGGGCCAAATTTGCCAGCCCTTTCTTTGGAAATGCCTGAAGGCAATTGTATTTTTGCGGTCCAAACGCAAAAATTAATATGCTCATTATTGACGTAAGAGAAATGGAGTCCATCGACCGGGCGCTCAAAAAGTATAAAAAGAAGTTTGAGCAGTCCCAGACCCTGCGCCAGTTGCGCAAACGCAAGCATTTCACCAAGCCTTCCATCCAACGCAGGGCTGAAGTGCTTAAGGCCGTACACCGCCAGGAGTACATCGCCAAAAACGCATAAAAACTTTTTATAATATTTAATTCAATCATTTTTTGTTGATTAGCTTTGCTAGTCGATGGAAAATGTCTTGCTGTTTGAGCGTTACCTGCGCGACGAGAAGCGAAGGTCCCCACATAGTTGCAACGCCTACCTGACAGACCTGGCTCAGCATCAGGCTTTTATGTCTGAGCGGTTTCCAGACCTTGCGGAATCTGATTTAAGGCAAATCCATGTTCGCTCGTGGATTGTTTCGTTGACCACTCGGGGTTTGCATCCTGCAAGCATCCGAAGGAAAATTTCTGCACTCCGAACCTATTTTAGCTTCCTTCAGCGCAGTGGGATACGCCAGGACAACCCGGCCAAAGGACTCCTGATGCCCAAACTGCCCAAGAGACTGCCGTCCGTGGTGCGTCCAGCAGACTTGGCCGACGTGGCCACGGCCCATACTACCGAGGGCGACTACGGTGCGCTGCTGGAAGGCGTACTGATCAGATGTTTTTATGAACTCGGACTGCGTAGGTCTGAACTGATCAACCTCCAGCAGCGACATGTCGACTTGGTGGCCCGACAGCTTAAAGTGCTGGGAAAAGGAGGTAAAGAGCGAATAATTCCCTTTGGAAAAGAACTGAGCGAGCTGCTATCGCGTTATTTAATAAAGCGAGACGAAATGGAGTTGGGGTTTGACGGGTTTATGTTCGTGTCTTCCAAGTCTAAGCCACTGTACGCCAAGCAGGTATATCAGATTGTGCATCGATGGCTGGGTGGGAGGACAACCATATCAAAGCGCAGCCCCCACGTGTTGAGGCACTCCTTTGCAACTCATCTGGCCGATGCCGGAGCTGACATCAACGCCATTAAAACCCTATTGGGTCATGCGAACCTCGGAGCCACTCAGGTATACGTGCACAATTCCATCGAACAGCTGGTGAAGACCTACCACTCCTGCCACCCTCGCGCTGAAACTTGAGTGGGCATTGCTCAGCACGATTTACATCATTGATCACATTAAATGAACGAACGATGACGACCAGAATTCAATCATTGCATTTCGATGCAGACACCAAACTCGTGGAATACATCGAGCAAAAGATAAACCGCCTGAAGCGGGCTTTCGGAGAAGATCCGATTGAAACTAAGGTCATCCTTAAATTGGAAAAGACCGGCCAGGTACAGGATAAAATTGTTGAACTCATCGTCAACCTCCCCGGCCACAACCTCATGGCCCGCAGCACCAGGAAGTCTTTTGAAGAGGCAACCCGGGAAGCCGTTGCCATGCTGAAAGGACAATGGACAAAACACAAAGGCAAGATCCAACGCAAGCACTAAGATCGGCAAATTCCCCCACATCCTGAACGTAAGTAATTAATTTTCAGCATGTTATTTATGCACCCCCCAATTAACAATTACTTGTAACTTTTTTCAGGCCATTTTTTCAAATAGTCCTATCTTTGCAATCTCTTTTTTTTAGGGTATAATTGTATGCCCGTAAAGGAGCATAAGCCAGTGTAGCTCAGTTGGTAGAGCAGCTGACTTGTAATCAGCTGGTCGGGGGTTCGAGTCCGTCCACTGGCTCGTCACATTTTGAGGGGGTGCGCCGGAGTGGGAGAGCCGGGCCAGACTGTAAATCTGGTGTCTTTGACTGAATGGGTTCGAATCCAATCACCCCCACAATGCAATACCCATGCTGCAACGGCAGCATGCTGAACATAAATGAATTTTACACACTCACACTCCCCGCTTTCAGCGGGGCAGGCACACTCACACTCATGCTGAATTCTCGGTTCGCAGCGTCGAAAGCAAGGTTTAATGTCTTTCTTCTTGCACACCCACACCCACACCCACACCCACACCCACACTCACACTCACACTCACACTCACACCCACACCCACACCCACACCCACACCCACACCCACACCCACACCCACACTCACACCCACACCCACACCCACACCCATGCCGAATTGCGGGAGTAGCTCAGTTGGTAGAGCATTAGCCTTCCAAGCTAAGGGTCGCGGGTTCGAGCCTCGTCTCCCGCTCAAAACGTGCGAAGGTGCCACCAAAGGGTTGCACCCGGGAAATAGGGGCTGGTTGGCATATCCCGGTTGCCGGATTCTAATGATTGCAGGCAGATTCCGGGGGGCCTTTTGGCCGGATTGCATTTAAGCCAATGTAGCTCAGGGGTAGAGCACTTCCATGGTAAGGAAGGGGTCAAGGGTTCAATTCCCTTCATTGGCTCAAAGGATTGAAAATTAACACATTAAACGCAAAGTTAAAATAGGCAACAATGGCAAAGGAAACATTTAATCGGTCAAAACCGCACGTCAACATCGGCACCATCGGGCACGTCGACCACGGGAAGACAACGCTGACTTCCGCGATTACCATGGTATTGGCTGAAAAAGGTCTTGCGCAGAAAAAGGACTACGATTCGATCGACAACGCTCCGGAAGAAAAGGAGCGCGGTATTACCATTAACACGGCCCACGTGGAGTACGAAACCGTTAAAAGGCACTACGCCCACGTCGACTGCCCGGGTCACGCCGACTATGTGAAGAACATGGTTACGGGTGCTGCCCAGATGGACGGTGCGATTCTCGTCGTTGCTGCAACAGACGGTCCGATGCCGCAAACTCGCGAGCACATCCTGCTTGCCCGCCAGGTAGGGGTACCTAAGATTGTAGTCTATATGAATAAGGTTGACCTGGTCGACGATCCGGAGATGCTTGACCTCGTGGAAATGGAGGTGCGCGAACTGTTGAGCAAATACCAGTTTGATGGCGACAATGCTTCCGTGATCAAAGGCTCAGCGCTGAAAGCCCTGGAAGGGGAGGAAGGCGGTAAACAGTCGATCATGGAGTTGATGGATGCCGTCGATAGCGACATTCCGGAGCCGGTTCGCCTCGTTGATCAGCCTTTCCTGATGCCGGTCGAGGACGTATTTTCCATTACGGGTCGCGGAACTGTGGCTACGGGAAGGATCGAGCGTGGTATCATTAAGGTAGGCGAACCCGTCGAGATCATCGGAATGATGGCTCCCGGCGAAAAGGCGCTGACTTCCACCATCACCGGCGTCGAAATGTTCCGCAAATTGCTCGACCGCGGCGAAGCCGGAGACAATGCCGGTTTGCTGTTGAGGGGTATTGAAAAGGACGATATCCGCAGAGGTATGGTCATCTGTGCTCCGGGTTCAGTTAAACCACATATGAAATTTAAGTGCGAGGTGTACGTGTTGTCTAAAGACGAAGGTGGACGCCATACGCCTTTCTTTAAAGGATACCGGCCGCAGTTCTATTTCCGGACGACCGACGTCACCGGAGAGTGCCTGCTGCCTGAGGGCGTTGAAATGGTCATGCCAGGAGATAACATCTCCCTGGAAGTGACCCTGATCAACCCCATTGCTATGGAAAAGGGATTGCGGTTTGCCATTCGCGAAGGCGGTCGTACCGTTGGTGCCGGACAGGTAACTGAAATCCTCGATTAATTCACGGAACGCATTACCCGTTGGAGCGACCGGATTGGCCGGCAACGGACAACGGGAGCAAACGGGCATAGCTCAAGTGGTAGAGCGACGGTCTCCAAAACCGTAGGCTGAGGGTTCAAGTCCTTCTGCCCGTGCAAAGCAAAAAACGATGGATAAATTCGTACTCTACATCAAGGAAAGCTATCAGGAGCTGATGGAGAAAGTGAGTTGGCCAACCTGGCCAAACCTGGTAGACAGTGCTAAGGTGGTACTCATTTCCAGCGTTTTGCTCAGCGTTCTCCTCTTCGCCATAGACTTTGTCGTAAACCAGGTGCTGACTTTTGTCTACAGCTTATAACGGCAGCGAAATGGCAGAAGAAAAGAGGTGGTATTCCTTGCGGGTCATCAGCGGAAAGGAAAAGAAGATCCGCGAACGACTCGAACTGGAGATAAACCGCTCCGGATGGTCCGACTTCATTACACAGGTAATTGTTCCGTCGGAAAAAGTTTATAAGATCCGGAACGGCAAAAAGGTCATCCTGGAGCGCAACATCCTTCCGGGATACCTGTTGGTTGAGGCGATGCCGTCGAAGCTCAGCGGTGAGATTGTTCAGCACATCGCCAACATGCCTGACATCATCCATTTTCTGGGGAAGAATACGCCAATCCCCATGACCCAGGTGGAAGCCAACCGCATGCTGGGCAAAGTGGACGAATCGCAGCAGGTTGGTGAAACGATGATTGAACCATTCATCGTCGGAGAAACCGTGAAGATCATCCATGGCCCTTTCAACGAGTTTGTCGGGGACATCAAAGAGGTCAACGAGGATAAGAAGAAACTCAAGGTCATCGTCAAGATTTTTGGACGTGGCACCGAGGTCGAATTGAATTTTATGGAGGTGGAAAAAACGAATTGATATTATGGCAAAGGAAATAGAAGGATTTATAAAGCTGCAAGTCAAAGGGGGACAGGCGAATCCGGCACCCCCGGTAGGCCCGGCTCTGGGTTCGAAAGGCGTTAACATCATGGAATTCTGTAAACGCTTTAACGCGAAAACTCAGGACCAGCCTGGCAAGTTGTTGCCCGTCGTCATCACGCTCTTCAAGGACAAGTCGTTTGACTTTGTGGTCAAAACACCTCCTGCAGCGGTTCAACTCATCGAGGCAGCCAAGATCAAAGGTGGCTCCCCGGAACCCAACCGCAAAAAGGTCGGATCAGTTACCTGGGCTCAGGTCGAAGACATCGCCAAGGATAAAATGACCGATCTCAACGCCTTTACATTGGAGTCCGCCATGAAAATGGTCGCCGGTACTGCGCGCAGTATGGGCCTGACCGTCACGGGCGACGCTCCATGGGCTAAGGCTTAGGCATTAATTTGAACAGGGAGTTCCGCGCAAACGGAACGCTTGAACCTTAAAATAGTGAACACATGTCGCAACTAACGAAGAAGAGAAAAACCGTAAACGGGAAAGTCGATCCCAAGAAGTTATACTCACTGGACGAAGCCTGCAACCTGGTCCGCGAAGTAAATACTACCAAATTCGACGCCTCAGTTGACCTCCACATCCGGTTGGGAGTTGATCCCCGAAAGCCCGATCAGGCCATCCGAGGAACGGTTACCCTGCCCCACGGCACCGGGAAAACCAAACGGGTATTGGTACTGTGTACACCCGACAAGGAGGCCGAAGCGAGAGCTGCAGGTGCAGACCATGTTGGTCTCGATGAGTTCATTCAAAAAATTGCCGGCGGCTGGGCAGACGTCGATGTCATCATCGCGATGCCTACGGTCATGGCTCAGTTGGGTAAAGTCGGGAAGATCCTTGGCCCCCGCGGCCTGATGCCCAATCCCAAAACAGGGACCGTGACCATGGACCTTGCCGGTGCCGTTCAGGATGTAAAAGGTGGAAAAATTGCCTTCCGCGTCGATAAATTCGGGATCATCCACGCATCCATCGGGAGGGTATCTTTCCAGGCCGACAAATTGCGCGAGAACAGTCACGAGCTGCTGCACGCCATAGCAAAACTGAAACCTTCTTCCGCAAAGGGCGCCTATTTTAAAACCATTTCCATGGCCTCGACGATGAGCCCGGGGATTAAACTCGACACGCGGTCCGTTCAGTGAACCCTCTAAATGTTGAAACAATGACAAAACAAGATAAAACAAGAGAAATCCAGGAACTGAAAGAGCGCTTTGCCAATGCACAGTTCTTTTACGTAACCGATTCATCCACGCTTACCGTCGAGCAGGTCAATAAATTGCGCAGGAAGTGTTTCGAACAGGGAATTGAGATGAAGGTGGTTAAAAATACACTCGCCGTTAAAGCCCTTAAAGCCCTGGAAGACGAGGGTTATGATCCAATTTACCAGGCATTTGAGGGACCTTCTTCCGTGCTGTTTACGGACAATCCCTCAGCTCCGGCACGGCTGATCAAGGAATTTCGCGAGCAACACGATCGACCTCTCGTCAAAGCCGCATTCATTGACCGGGCCATCTTTTCCGGCGATGACCAGCTCGACGTCCTGGTCGCACTCAAATCCAAGGATGAGCTCGTTGGTGACATCATCATGCTGCTGAAATCGCCCGCTACCAATCTGATCGGGGCGTTGACCAGCGGCGGGCAGAAAATTGCCGGCATCCTCAAAACCCTTGAAGAGCGCGCAAGCGCCTGACCGCTTTGCAACTTTGGCTTCCAAGTATCACGCATATATTGTTTAACACTGAAAAAATTCTAAAATCATGGTAGATGTAAATGCTTTGGCAGAACAACTGGTCGGCCTCACCATCAAAGAGGTGACGGAACTGGCTGCTGTGCTGAAGGACAAGTACGGTATTGAACCCGCCGCTGCAGCAGTGGCTGTTGCCGCAGGCCCAGCTTCCGGTGGCGGTGCCCCGGCGGCAGCTGAAAAGACGGAGTTCGACGTTGTGCTGACTTCCGCAGGCGCAAACAAGTTGAATGTCATCAAGGAAGTGAAAAATCTTCTCAACCTAGGCCTCAAAGAGGCAAAGGACCTGGTCGACGGAGCCCCGTCCGTGCTGAAGCAAGGCGTTTCTAAAGAAGAGGCGAACTCTCTGAAAGATACGCTCACAGCCGCAGGTGCTGAAGTGGAAGTGAAGTAGTATTCACGCAAATTGAATGATCACCGAGGACCTTTGAACATAAAAAGGTAAACCCATTGGATCCGGCTTGGAATGTGCAAGACATGCATATTCCTGGCCGGATATTGTTGTTTTATTGATTCGCATCCGGAACTTTTAAAAAATAAGCGCATCCATGGCTTCAACAGAGAGCAGAACACAATTGAGATCACGGCATAGCTTCGGAAGGGCCGTGCTACAAGTCCCATATCCGGATTTTCTCGAAATCCAGATCAAGTCCTTCAAAGAGTTTTTTCAGCTTGAAACGACTCCCGACAAAAGGATTAACGAAGGCTTGTTCAAAGTTTTTAAGGAAAATTTTCCGATTTCGGATGCACGCAACATTTTTGAACTCGAGTTCCTGGATTATTACGTCGACCCGCCTCGCTATTCCATCGAGGAATGCGTTCAGCGCGGCTTGACGTTCTCCGTTCCCCTGAAAGCTCGCTTGCGCTTGTCCTGTAACGATGAAGAACACGTCGATTTCAAGACCATTGAGCAGGATGTCTTTTTGGGAAACATTCCCTACATGACGACGAAGGGAACGTTCGTCATCAACGGTGCGGAACGCGTGGTGGTATCCCAGCTCCACCGCAGCCCCGGCGTTTTCTTCAGCCAAACCTACCACCCCAACGGCACCAAGATCTACTCCGCACGCGTCATCCCCTTCAAAGGAGCGTGGATGGAGTTCGCTACCGATATCAACATGGTCATGTATGCTTACATAGACCGCAAGAAAAAATTTCCGGTAACAACCCTGCTGAGAGCGATCGGATACACTTCCGACAAGGACATTCTCAATCTCTTTAACCTTTCCGAAGAGATCAAATCAACCGCTAAGGATCTAAAAAAGGCGATCGGCCGCAAACTTGCTGCAAGGGTACTCCGCCGATGGACGGAGGATTTTGTCGACGAGGATACGGGTGAACTGGTAACGGTCGAGCGAAATGAAATCATTCTGGAGCGAGACACCATCCTGGATGAAGAAAACATTAAGCTCATCGCCGATGCCAACGTACAAACGGTGATCCTGCAGCGAGAGGACATCACCGAGGATTACTCAATCATCTACAATACTCTTCAGAAAGACCCGTCGAGCTCTGAAATGGAGGCGGTCATTCACATTTACCGTCAGCTCAGGGGCTCAGATCCTCCAGATGACGACACGGCACGCGGCATTATCGACAAACTCTTCTTCTCCGATAAACGTTATAACCTCGGCGAAGTCGGACGGTATAAAATCAACAAAAAATTAAACCTCAACACCTCCGACGAAACCCTCGTCTTGACGAAAGAAGACATCACGGAAATCGTCAAGTACCTCATTTCGCTAATCAACCAACGTGCCGAACTCGACGACATCGACCATCTGAGCAACCGTCGTGTGCGTACGGTTGGCGAACAGCTGTATGCTCAATTTGGCGTTGGACTTGCACGCATGGCCCGAACCATTCGCGAGCGGATGAATGTGCGCGACAATGAAGTCTTTACCCCGGTCGACCTGATCAATGCAAGAACTCTTTCCTCTGTCATCAATTCATTTTTTGGTACGAGCCAGCTCTCACAGTTCCTTGACCAAACCAACCCGCTTTCTGAAATAACCCACAAGCGCAGGATATCTGCACTTGGCCCGGGTGGTCTGTCCAGAGAACGCGCCGGATTTGAGGTGAGGGACGTGCACTACTCGCACTATGGACGTCTGTGTACAATCGAGACTCCCGAAGGTCCAAACATCGGATTGATCTCAACGCTTTGCGTGCATGCTAAAATTAATGGCATGGGCTTTTTGGAAACGCCCTACTGGAAAGTCGATTCAGGTAAAGTCAGTGTGAGGAACGGCATCCAATACCTCTCTGCGGAAGAGGAGGATTATGCGCGCATCGCACAGGCGAATGTGCCAGTCGACAAAAAGGGCGAATTCCTCATCGCAAAAGTCAAAGGTCGCGAACACGGGGAATTCCCAATGCTGGATCGCGAAGAGTTGCATTTCATGGATGTTGCGCCCAACCAGATTGTCGGGGTATCGGCTTCGCTGATTCCTTTCCTGGAAAATGACGACGCAAACCGGGCACTCATGGGATCGAACATGCAACGTCAGGCCGTACCGCTCGTGCGTCCTCATGCACCTATTGTAGGTACGGGGCTCGAAGGCAAGGTTGCCCACGATTCACGCATGCTCATCACAGCCGAAGGCCCGGGCATTGTGGAATTTGCCGATGCCAACAAAATTGTCATCAAATACGACCGTAGCGAAGAGGACAATCTCATTTCCTTCGAGGATAGCTTCGTCGAGTACAACCTTACGAAGTTTGCCAGAACCAATCAGGCGACCTGCATCAATCTGAAACCGCTGGTTAAAAAAGGACAACGCGTCGAATTGGGTACGATCCTTTCTGAAGGCTATGCCACCGAGAGCGGAGAACTTGCCCTCGGTCAAAACCTTCAGGTCGCTTTCATGCCATGGAAGGGATACAACTTTGAAGATGCCATCGTTATTTCCGAGCGCGTGATCCAGGAAGACATCTTTACTTCAATCCATATCGAAAGTTTTGAACTGGAGGTTCGCGATACCAAGCTGGGTGAAGAGGAACTGACCAACGACATCCCAAACGTGAGCGAGGAAGCCACCAAGGACCTCGACGAAAACGGCATCATCCGGATCGGGGCAAATGTGGAGGAGGGAGACATCCTGATTGGAAAGATCACGCCAAAGGGAGAAACGGATCCGACACCCGAAGAAAAGCTGCTTCGGGCTATTTTTGGCGATAAGGCAGGGGATGTTAAGGATGCTTCGCTAAAAGTGCCCCCGTCTGTGGAGGGCGTCGTCATTGACAAACAGTTGTACGCCAGGGCGAAAAAGGATAAATTCCAGAAAGTTCAGGAGAAGGACCTGCTGACCCGTCTCGACGACAAACATGCAGTTACCCTCAACGAATTGAAGACCATCCTCGTCGATAAGATGCTCAAAATCCTGAAGGATCAGATATCCACAGGAGTAAAGAGCATCTATGGAGAAGAACTCGTTTCAAAGGGAAGCAAATACACAAGTGCTTTGCTGAAGAAGCTGGACTACACCAAGGTTGATTACTTCAACTGGACCAAAGATGCTGCCAAAAGCGAATTGGTGAGCCGGTTGTTGCATAACTACAACATCAAAGTCAACGAGGAAGTAGGAAAGTACAAGCGCGAGAAATTCAACATCAGCATCGGAGATGAACTCCCGGCTGGCGTTCTGAAACTTGCCAAAGTGTACATTGCCAAGAAACGCAAACTCAAGGTTGGAGATAAACTCGCCGGACGCCACGGTAATAAGGGGATCGTGTCAAAGATCGTCCGAGTAGAGGACATGCCTTTCCTCGAAGACGGTACTCCTGTCGATATTGTCCTGAATCCGCTGGGTGTGCCTTCGAGGATGAACCTTGGGCAGATCTTTGAAACCGTTCTCGGTTGGGCCGGAAAGAAGTTGGAGAAATATTACGCGACGCCCATTTTCGATGGCGCAACCATCCAGGATATTGAATCGCAAATTGAGACAGCCGCCTTGCCTCAATATGGACAGGCTTACCTGATTGACGGGGAAACAGGCGACCGTTTCCATCAGCAGGCTACCGTAGGGGTTATCTACATGCTTAAGCTGTCCCACATGGTTGACGACAAGATGCACGCGCGTTCCATCGGGCCATACTCGTTGATCACTCAACAGCCACTGGGCGGTAAAGCACAGTTCGGTGGACAGCGTTTCGGGGAGATGGAAGTCTGGGCGCTCGAAGCGTTTGGTGCTTCGAACATCCTTCGCGAATTGCTCACCATCAAGTCTGACGACATCATCGGAAGGGCAAAGGCTTACGAAGCCATCGTCAAAGGTGACAATTTGCCGGAACCCAACATCCCGGAGTCATTCAACGTCTTGATCCACGAACTTCGCGGATTGTGTCTGGATATCAAATTTGAATAACGTTCTAACCAAAGCAATATGAATTTTAAAAGCAGGAGTATTCGGCTGGACCAGGAGTTCGATAAGATCACAATAAGCCTGAGTTCCCCGGACGACATACTGGAGCGTTCCTACGGGGAGGTGCTGAAGCCGGAAACCATCAACTACCGTTCCTATAAACCTGAACGCGACGGACTGTTTTGTGAAAGGATTTTTGGTCCGGTCAAGGATTATGAATGCTATTGCGGAAAATATAAGCGCATTCGCTACCGCGGCATTGTCTGCGACCGATGTGGCGTTGAAGTGACCGAAAAGAAAGTTCGCCGCGAGCGCATGGGACACATCAAATTGGTGGTACCCGTCGTTCACATCTGGTTCTTTAAGAGCCTTCCCAATAAAATTGGTTACCTGCTTGGGCTGTCTTCGAAAAAGCTCGAGTCGATTATCTATTACGAGCGGTTCGTCGTAATTCAGCCTGGAGTAACGGGCTCAACCGGGCCGGGTTACCTCGACCTGCTTACAGAAGAAGAATACCTCGAGATCCTCGAGTCCCTGCCAAAGGACAACCAGTTGCTCGACGATAAGGACCCAAATAAGTTTGTGGCCAAGATGGGTGCAGAGGCAATCTTTGACCTGCTGAACCGGCTCGACCTCGACAACCTGACCTTCGAATTACGCCATCAGGCATCCAACGAATCCTCCCAACAGCGAAAATCAGAAGCCCTGAAGCGACTTCGCGTCGCGGAATCGTTTCGCGAAGGGTTGAACAGCCGGAACAACCGGCCAGAATGGATGATCATCCAATACCTTCCGGTCATTCCTCCGGAGTTGCGTCCGCTGGTACCGCTCGATGGTGGCAGGTTTGCAAGTTCTGACCTTAACGACCTATACCGCCGGGTGATCATCCGCAACAACCGTTTGAAACGCTTGCTGGAAATCAAAGCTCCGGAAGTCATTTTGCGGAATGAAAAGCGCATGCTTCAGGAGGCCGTCGACTCGCTGTTCGACAATTCCCGTAAATCAAATGCTGTCAAGGCTGAAGGTGGTCGCGCCTTGAAGTCCCTTAGCGACATCCTCAAAGGAAAACAAGGGCGCTTCCGTCAAAACCTGCTGGGTAAACGCGTCGATTACAGCGGACGTTCGGTGATCGTCGTTGGGCCAACCCTGAAGTTGCACGAATGTGGACTTCCGAAAAACATGGCAGCGGAACTCTTTAAACCTTTTATCATCCGCAAGCTGCAGGAACGGGGTGTTGTTAAAACGGTCAAATCCGCAAAGAAACTCGTGGACCGCAAGGACCCGGTTATCTGGGATATTCTCGAAAACATCTTGCGTGGTCATCCCGTTTTGCTCAACCGGGCCCCGACACTGCACAGACTGTCCATTCAGGCATTTCAACCGGTGCTCATCGAAGGGAAGGCCATCCAGCTGCACCCATTGGTTTGCGGAGCCTTCAACGCAGACTTTGACGGAGACCAAATGGCGGTTCACGTTCCCTTGAGCAACGCCTCTATCCTGGAAGCACAACTCCTGATGTTGGCCAGCCACAACATGCTCAATCCTCAAGATGGGTCGCCGGTGACGCTGCCATCCCAGGATATGGTGCTTGGTCTTTACTACCTCACCAAAGAACGCGAACTCGGGAAGGACCACAAGGAGCGCGTGTTTTACGACAAAGAAGAGGTGGAAATCGCCTATGGCGAACGGAGAATTGATTTGCACGATCCGGTGCGCCTGCGCGCACGCGTCGATAACGAGCGGGGTGAGCTGGTTTACCAAATAATACGCACCACGGTCGGTCGGGTACTGTTCAACGAGGTGGTTCCGGCTAATGTGCCCTTTGTAAATGAGTTGCTGACCAAGAAAAACCTGAAAATCATCATTGGAATGATCATCCAACGCACCAACTTCCAGGTGACGGCAAAATTTTTGGATGACATCAAGGACCTCGGTTTTTACTGGGCCTTCAAAGCAGGTCTTTCCTTCAATCTGGGAGACCTCATCACCCCTTCCATCAAGAAAAAGACCCTGGACGACGCTCAGCGCGAAGTAGATGAGATCTGGGACAGTTACAACATGGGCCTTATCACCAACAACGAGCGTTATAACCAGATCATTGACCGTTGGACATTTGCAGATAACCGGATTACCGACAATCTGATGAAGGAACTGGCAACCCACAAAGGTGGCTTCAACTCCGTCTATATGATGTTGCACTCGGGGGCGCGGGGGTCAAAACAGCAGATCAAACAGCTCTGTGGGCTGAGGGGACTCATGGCCAAACCGAGGAAGTCTGGCGATACCGGTGGTGCCATCATCGAAAACCCAATTCTTTCCAACTTTCAGGATGGCCTGAGCGTGTTGGAATATTTTATTTCCACCCACGGGGCCCGGAAGGGTCTTGCGGATACAGCTCTCAAAACGGCCGATGCCGGTTACCTCACCCGACGCCTCGTTGACGTCGCCCAGGATGTGGTCGTTTCGGAAGAGGACTGCAACACCCTGAGGGGCATCGAAACCACCGCACTCATTGACAACGATAAGGTAATTGAAAACCTTTCATCCAGGATAGTGGGCCGCTTCAGTCTGCACGACGTACTTCATCCGCTTTCAGACGAGGTGATTGTTGCTGCAGGCGACTACATCAACGATAAATCTGCCCAACTCATTGAAGACCTCGGCATCGAATCGGTGACCATACGATCTGTGCTGACTTGTGAAACCAGAGACGGTGTTTGCACCAAGTGCTATGGTAAAAACCTCGCCACCGGAAGAATTGCCGAAGAAGGAGATGCGGTCGGGATCATCGCCGCCCAAAGCATCGGGGAACCAGGTACACAGCTTACGTTGAGAACTTTCCACGTGGGTGGTGTCGCGGCAGTTTCCAAAGCTGAATCGGAAATCACCTCGAAGTTCGATGGATTGGTTGAGTTCGATGGAATTAAGGTTTCCAGCCTGCTGGCTGAAGGTGGAAATAAAGTCAATATTGTCCTTTCCCGGTCTGGGGAATTGCGCATCGTGGATTCGGCGAGCAAAAAAATGCTGACGAGCATGCACATTCCCTATGGTTCAATTCTTCAGGTGAAGGAGAACCAGACTGTCGCCAAAGGTGACGCGATTTGCAACTGGGATCCTTTCAACGCCCTGATCATTTCGGAATTTTCCGGGATCATCCGTTATACCGACATCGAAGAAGGCGTCACCTACCGCATGGAGCGTGACGACCAGACGGGATACGCCGAAAAAGTCATCATCGAGGCGAAAAACAAGAAAAAGATTCCCGCAATTTCCGTTGTGAACCTGGCAGGCGAGGAGCTTAAGAGCTATTCCCTTCCGGTAGGAGCATACATCACCGTCGACGATAATGCTGAGATCAGCGGTGGACAAACCATCGTTAAAATTCCAAGAAACCTCAGCAAAGTATCTGACATCACCGGAGGCCTTCCCCGGGTCACCGAATTGTTCGAGGCCAGGAATCCCTCAAACCCAGCTGTGGTTTCGGAGATTGATGGCATTGTCTTTTACGGAAAGATCAAACGTGGAAACCGGGAGATCTTTGTCGAAGATGAACGTACCGGGCAAAGGAGGAAATACCTCATCGGTTTGTCTAAACACATCCTCGTTCAGGAGGGGGATTACGTCAGGGCAGGAACCCCCTTATCTGACGGAAGCATCGCTCCCCGCGATATCATGATGATCAAAGGGCTCTTTGCTGTGCAGGCGCATCTGGTAAACGGGGTTCAGGAAGTTTACCGCTCACAGGGCATCAACATCAACGACAAGCACATTGAGGTGATCGTCCGGCAGATGATGCGCTGGGTCCAGATTGAAGATCCGGGAGATACGACCCTGCTGGAAGGCGAGCCGGTTGACCGTTGGGAATTCATTGTGGCCAACGACGACATTTTCGACAAGAAGGTCGTTACCGAAAGCGGTGATTCTGCCCGGCTTAAACCCGGACAACTCATCAACATCCGCCAGCTCCGCGAGGAAAATTCGCACCTCAAGCGCAATGACAAGAAGCTGGTCGAAGTGCGCGATGCAACGGCCGCGACCGCAAGTCCACTGCTTTTGGGGATTACCAGGGCTTCGCTGGGTACCAGCAGTTGGATATCAGCAGCCTCCTTCCAGGAAACGACCAAGGTACTTAGTTCGGCCGCTATGGCAGCAAAGAGCGATGACCTTTCCGGATTGAAGGAAAACGTCATCATCGGTAAAAAAATCCCTGCGGGCACAGGTCTTAAAAAGTACAAGGACATGTTCGTGAGGTCTGGGAACGAATCGGTGGCCGAAGAGGTTGAGAGGCCCTAAGCCTGGCTTTGAATTTGTCGTACCAGGGCCCTATTCGGGCCAGCGAGATGACTAAATGGCCTTTGAAACAAATCAGGCCTTTAATCGCTTGCGACCACAAGTTCAGTAGAAGCGTTTCACTCCAAATCAGGGAATGTTCAGGTGCTCTTCATTTGGCGCCCGGCGATGCGCTGGATGTATTTTCCAACCGGGTCAAATTCCAGGTTGACGGCATCGTTTAGTTTTAATTGATGCAGGGTGGTGTGTTGCCAGGTGTAAGGAATGAGGGCAACGGAAAAAGCGTTAGAAAAAAGTTCGACGATGGTCAGACTGACTCCATTGACGGCGATTGAACCCTTCTCAATGACCAGCGGCATATCGTGGTCCTCTATCGAAATCTCCAGTAAATGGCTTCCTCCCGCATCCGTCAAGCGACGCAAAACCCCAATCCGGTCCACATGGCCATAGACGAAGTGCCCGTCGAGCCTGTCGCCAAGGCACAATGAGCGCTCCAAATTGATTTGATCGCCGGACTGCATGGTTCCAAACGTTGTTCGAGAGAGGGTCTCCGCTACAGCAGTTACCGAATGGCTTTTTTCATTACAGGAAGTGACTGTCAGGCATACACCATTATGTGCAAGACTTTGATCTGGCTTTAATAGCGCAGAAATTTCAGATGCAACCACAAAGTGAAGATTGTTGTCTTCTTGTGTGACAGTTTGTATGGTTCCAACGCATTCAATGATTCCTGTGAACATGATGATCATTTAGATAGGCCCCTGCGTACTTCAATAAATCCGTTTAGTTCAGACGGAAACCGATCTGCATTCGAAATTCCGGAATAGTAAATCCGGCAGGTATAGTAATAGGTGCCGTCCGGAACTTCTTCGCCGCCTGATGCTTTGCCTTCCCACAAAATGTCTGGATCGTTCGTTTCAAATAACAAATTGCCCCAGCGATTGAATATTTTGAAATCCACGCGTTCGACAAACCGGTAAGGATAGGGCTTGAATAGATCGTTTGCTCCATCGCGATTTGGGGTAAAGGTATTGGGCAGTTCATAGAGGGGACAATACTCGATGCAAACGGAATCAGGATCGACGCACTCGTTCAGTCTGCTATCATATGACCTCAACTCATAGCAATCGGGAGTCTTTTCATCAAGGCGGTGGATGTAACTGGTGATTGCGGGATCTCTGATGTCTGCGATCAACTTCTTTTCTCCGTTGGCATAAGCATACAGATGATAACCTGACGCATCCTTTTCAGCACAATTTAAATTGGGGTTGTTCCATCTAAGTACATTTTCCGGAACAGATGAACCAGGACCTGGCTTTTGCTTGCAGGGATCATCGATTACAAGCCTTGGGCAACAAGGTGGGGTGAGGTCAGAAGGTGTTGAGCAGGCAATGTTGGACCGGTTTTGCAGAGGTTGCGGAAATCGCTTGATGCCGTAATCGCCATAGGCAAGCACGTAGGCACAATGTTCCTGATCATTTTCAAGACCGGTCAGCGTGTGCGTATTGCTTGTCACTAGCGCCGTCGAATCGAACATTTGAGCGACCGGATCCCACAAGTATACAGCATATTGATAGTTATTCCAGGGAGTGCTCGAATTCCATCGAAGAACTATGCGCCGGTCGTCAGGGGTCACCTGAAGAAATACCGTCTGTGCAGTATCGGAACGCTTTGCTATCTGATTGCCCGACAAAATGGAAACTGAATAGGAGTGTGACCGGTTGTAAGTCTGTAAGTCCATTTGTAGAAAGACCGTGTCAGCTATGGAACCGTAATCTGCATACGATTTTGATGATTCCGGGATGATCCGCCAGGTCCTTCCGTCTTCAAAGTGGCTGATCCACGTTTGGTAGGGTGGACTATGGACTGTGGTATCGTAATCCTGAGGTAGAGGTTTCGTCCATCTGACATAGACCATTCCGGTTAAAGAATCTGTGGTTACTACATCTGCGTTGAGTAAGACGGGTATGCCGATGGGTAAAGAATTGCATGTTTCATTTGAGAACAGGCTTCCCGTAACATTGATCAGAAACCCCGTGCTGCTAATACCCGCGAACTCAGCCTGGACGCGATAACAATAGAACTTGCCTTCAACAAGTTGGGTGTCGGCAAAATAATAGTTGCCTGACTGCAAGTCGTTGACCAAATAGGCGATGCGTTGATACGGTGAACGCTCAAGTCCGGGTTGACAGGTGTCTTGTGGTAACGTAAGCGATCCCTCTTTTCGCCAGACGGAAAAACCACGAAAACTGGCATTGAGCTCATCGCACGTGTAGGGATAAGCCCAGGAAAGCTGAATGGCTTCTGGCGAAGCGCTGCTTTGGAGTTGTTCGGGCGCTGGAGCAACAACTTTTATTCTGATGGCATGCAAAACACTTACCCCCGTGCTGTCCAGCAGGTTATCGGTGACCTTGACAACTACCGTGTAATATTCCTTGCGTACCATGCTGCAATTGGTTTCCCAGTGAAGCGTTGCACGAACCGGGCTGGGCATAAATTCAACAGGGGCATCGAAAATCATGGGAGGGTCACTGAAAAAGGGTGCCCCACTGACGGTGAGAAGTATTTTCGAACCCAGGCCGCTGGTGTCCGGGTCGTAGGCCTCTATCGGCAAAGTCAGCACTGCTCCCGCAACGATGCAGGTGTCGTCAATCGTTAGCAATGTAGGGGGGAGATTGCTTCCACAGTCCTGTCTTACAAATATTTGCATGTCGCGTATGGTGCTTGCGATTTTTACGCCTTTTCGATACTCGTGGACGATGAATGCAAGATTGTATTCGCCTGCTTTTTGAGGACTGTTCCATCGGAAGGTCCCTTTTGTGCGATCTAAGGTAATCACATTTTCAGGTCCTGGAGCAATTTGATTGGGGAAGCTGTAATTGGGCACGTAGCTTGACTTATCCATGAGTGGTACCGTCAATTCAAATGACAGACTGTCACCGTCTTCATCGTATGCTGAGGGATTGTGTTGGAATGGAACGCCAACACAGGCAAAATCTATGGGGGCCTGTAACAGTCGCACCGACCGGTTGGGGGTCTGAAATTGAAGGTTTAGCAGCGATGCTGTCGTTTGGATGAAAAAGGGAATGTTTACACTGTTGGGAGGATCGATGTTGAGTATGTTTTCCACGCGGTTGGGGTCCATAACGCCAATCTCATAAGTCCCTCGGCCAGGATAGGTGTGTTCGGATATATAAATATTTCGCTTCGTATTGTTTCCCAAAAGTTCACCATCTCCATTTGTACGGAGTACTGAACTAAAAGTTCCATCCCCCCAATCGATGAGCAGGCTGTCCCTGTCAGCAGAAATGCTGCTTGCTTTAGTATAGGTGATCACGGTTGCCCTGATGCGCAAATCGCTGAGCTGGACGTATTGGATCTCCCCTGCGCGATTGTGAGTTGCCTGAGAGGCATTGGCGAAGAGGATGCCCAACAAAAAGAGGAAATGCGTTTTCAATGTGCTCATATCCATTCTTTGTTGGAGAGAAGGCGATCCAGGCAATGATGAAGACTATCCTCCCATCTGGGAATTGAAATGCCTAAAACACTCCGGATCCTTGAGCAGTCTAAACCACTGAATGAAGGCCGCGGAGCAGCCGACCCCAGCGTGGAGGTATCAATGGCCGATAGTGGTGATGACAGACCCGAATAGCGCAGGATCTCTTCCGCCAGATCGAACCAGGTACAAATGCCTTCATTGCAATAATGCAGAATATGCTCGCGATCATGGATGGGTCTTGAGTGAGTGGCTTTAATGAGTTGGGTAATGGCAACTGCGAGGTCGCGGGCATAAGTCGGACTTCCGTGTTGGTCGGAAACGACCCGGAGTGGTGATCCGGTCATGCCCTTGCGCAGGATCGTTTTTACAAAATTTTTGCCAAAACTGCTGTACAACCAGGAAGTTCGTACAACCATTGCGCCTTCCGGATGGTTGGACAGTACCAAATCCTCACCGAGGCTCTTCGATTTGGCATACACTCCTGCAGGTGACTTGGGATGGTCTTCTTCTATAAGCGCTCCTGTTCCATCCGAAAAAACGTAGTCGCTGGAAAGCTGGACCATGCGAACATTCGCCACTTTGCATTCTTTGGCCATGCGCCCGGGTGCTTCTGCATTCACCTTAAAGCAATTGGCCGGGTCATGCTCAGCTGCATCCACAGCCGTATACGCGGCGGCGTTGATCAGGTAATCGGCCAAGCTGCTGTAGAGAAGGGACTTCAGTGGTTCGGGCGAACTGAGGTCCCACTGAGAGCGGTTAATGAATGTAAAATCAAAAAATGGGTTTCCAGTGGCAAGCATTTGTAGCTCGCGCCCCAATTGACCTTCAGATCCCGTTACCAGCACTTTTATTTTCATTCGCTAGTGTGCTGTTGCGTATGGCCAGGTCAGGTCCTTTTCAGAAAAGAGCATGCTTGCTGGGGCTAAGCGCCAGTCAATCTGAAGTTTGGGATCCAACGGATGGATACCTGCTTCGTCATCCCTGGAGTAATAATTGTCAACCTTATAGAGCACAACCGCTGCCTCACTCAACACCGCATAGCCGTGTGCAAAACCAGCAGGGATAAGCAATTGGTGGCGATTGGCTTCCGAAAGCTCAACGGAGAATACCCTCAGATAATGCGGACTGTCCTCTCTGAGGTCGACGGCAACATCCAGTATGATGCCACTGATCACGCGCACGAGCTTAGCCTGAGCTGCAGCTCCCTTTTGATAATGGAGACCCCGAATGACGCCAAATCTGGAATGGACTTCGTTGTCCTGAACAAAAGTGTATTGGAGTCCCAGAGCCTCCATCTGTCGTTTGTTGTACGTCTCGGTAAAAGTACCGCGGTGGTCGGCTATCAACTTTGGCGTGATCAGGATCAAGCCATGAATTCCGGTTTGATGGAAATCCATTGTCATTTTTCTTTGAAGAGTAACCGGATCGGCGCCCCTGTGAATGAAAACAACGTGCGGAGCTGGTTTTCAAGATAGTGTTTATAGGATCCTTTGATGTGGTCCGGGTGATTGGTGAAAAAGGCAAATAGAGGATACTCTTTCTTGATCTGCGTCACGTATTTGATCTTGATGAGTTGGTTGCGGTACGAGGGAGGGGGGACTTTGGCGATGGCTTCCAGCATTTTTTCATTCAATTCAGAAGTCTTAATCTCCCTGCGAAGGTTGGCATAGACTTCCAGACCAGTTTCCATCGCCTGGTAGATGCGCTGCTTTTCAAGAGCAGAAATGAATAGGATTGGAACATCCGTGAATGGCGCAAGTTTGGCACGGAGGGTAATTTCAAATTGCCGCATGGTATTGGTATCTTTAGCTACGAGATCCCATTTGTTAACGAGGATTACCAACCCCTTATTTCTGCGAATAACCAGGGATACCAATTCCATGTCCTGCGCCTCGATGCCGAGGGTAGCGTCAATCATGAGAAAACACACATCACATTCCTCTATGACCCGCACTGCCCGGATCACGGAGTAGAATTCGAGGTCTTCGTTGACTTTCGATTTCTTTCGTATCCCGGCCGTGTCAACCAATATGAACTCCTTGCCAAACTTGCGGTATGTCGTGTGAACCGGATCGCGGGTGGTTCCTGCGATTTCTGTGACCATGTTGCGTTCTTCTCCCAATAAGGCATTCAGAAAACTCGATTTACCAACGTTGGGCTGTCCGATAATGGCAAAACGAGGCAAATCGATTTCCTCGGGAGGGGGTGTGCTCACCAATGCCGCTATGGCATCGAGCAGTTCTCCAGTTCCGCTGCCCGATATGGACGAAATGCAAAACAGTTCCTTAAATCCGAGACTCCACATCTCCTGGGCCATGAGCTGCCGGGTATGGTTGTCGACTTTGTTGACAACCAAAAACACCGGCTTGCGGGCTTTTCGAAGCAATTCAGCCATTGCCATATCGAGGTCGGTAACGCCAGTCATGGCATCGGTCATAAACAAAATGCAATTGGCTTCTGATATGGCCAGTTCAACCTGGCGCCGAATGCCGGATTCGAATACATCTGCAGATCCTGGAACAAATCCGCCAGTATCGATTACGGTAAAGGTTTTTCCATTCCAGTCTGCAATGTCGTAAATGCGATCGCGGGTCACTCCGCTGATGTCGTCGACGATCGATTTCTTGCGCCCGATCAGTCGGTTGAAAAATGTCGATTTCCCAACATTGGGTCTTCCCACTATGGCTACCGTGAAACTCATTGAAACAGGCCGGATTTTTGAAGAAATGAAGAATTGCTGCGCCAGTCCTTGCGCAGTTTTACACTGAGGTTGAGATATACTTTTTGATGCAAAAATTGCTCAATTTCCTTTCTTGATCGCGTCCCAAGTACCTTGAGTTGTTTACCCCCTTTTCCTATGAGAATCGGGACATGAGACTCCTTGCCCGTGTAAATGGTAGCATAGATTTGTGCAAGGGGCGCACTTTCGTCTACTCCCTTACAGGTGTCGATCGCTACAAAGAGATGATAGGGTACTTCCGCTCCATATATAAGCATGACCTGCTCTCTGATCAACTCAGACAAAAAGAAACGCATGTTGCGGTCGCTCATGTAGTCCTCGGGAAAATAAGGAGGATGTTCAGGCAACATCGACTTTAGCGTGGCCAATAACTCGTCTATTCCTTCGCGGGTCGTTCCGGATACATGAAAAACGGCAGCAGGCTCAAAGGGAAATGCGGCCGGATTCACCTTTGCAGGCTCTTTGGCCACCCGGGTTATGTCTTTCTTGGTTAAACACAATACGAGGGGAACACCGGATTGCCTGACCATTTGAGCGACTTTTTCCGGAATGGGGTCGCGGGAATGCGGATCCGCAACCCACACCAACACATCGGCGTCCTCAAGAGCAATTTTAACTTGCAGGTTCATGATTTGTTGGAGGGGATAAGCCGTCTGCTCAATCCATCCCGGCGTATCCGACAGGATTAATTGCATGTTGTCCTCTTGAAGGATACCGGTAACTCTGAGTCGGGTGGTTTGAGGCTTTGGGCTGACGATCGCCATCTTAGTTTCCAACAGAGCATTGAATAAGGTTGATTTTCCACTGTTTGGTAAACCAACGAGGTTAATGTATCCGGATCGATATGTATGTTCTGGATTCAAATTTTCGATTCGACAAATTCTAAAAGATGTTGCGGTTCCATTTTGCGCCAATTGAGATCCTGAAAAGCCTTGCGCGAGATGACATGCCGGAAAATCCCAAAGCGTTTGAGTTCATCTACCAGATGTTGTTGGATGTTGATCAGGCAAATATATCCGCCTTCTTCTTCCAGGTCATCCTTCCATTCCTCGTAATAGCAATCATCAGATCCGTGGAAATTGAATACGTGATCACAAAGGAGGATAAAACGACTTATCTTATGGCGAATGAGGACGTCTGCGAGCTTCCTTTTGAGGAACATGATGTCGTTCGTTAAACAGTCGTTCCATTCGCCGATCAACTCAATGATGCAATAACCTTCATCGTAATCCGCAAAGAGTAGTTTGACGAATAGCGTCTCCGATCCGATCTCGTCCCACAACGGGTGGATGTAATAGTTGTAAACGCGGTTCGAATATTGGAAGCCATCATATTCCTTTCCATAATAAGGTGAATTCGCGTCCAGGGAACTTTCGTACAATTCATTCCATTTATAGAAAGGCTCTATGTCGTGCATATCTTTGCAATATAGTCGGGTGTTTATATGATTGCTTCAATCCGCATTGTGCTTACGGGGCCGGAATCCTGTGCTAAATCAACAGTGGCCATCCGGTTAAGCAGCTCCCGCAAAGGTACACTGCTGACGGAACATAGCCGGGATTATCTCCAGCCACTGGGAGGAGTTTACGAGCCGCAGGACATCCTCGAAATGGCTCAGCAGCATGCAAAATTAATGGACGAATTGCCTGGGGCAGGGCAAGTAAGTATACTCGATACGGACTTGCTGACCTACTGCATATGGTACGAAGACAAGTTCGGAACAGCTCCACCATCCTTGTGGGATCTATGGCATCAACGAATGGCCCATTTCTACCTGCTCTGCTTTCCGGATACACCCTGGATTGCCGACCCGCTGCGCGAAAACCCATACGACCGCCACCGTTTGTTTCAAAAATACCTGCGCGTGCTGAACTCCACTCATGTAAACTACAACATCCTAACGGGTATGGGCGCAGAACGGTTCAAAAGGGCTGAATTTTTTGTAATGCAGTTTTTAAAAAATCAGTTTAACTTTAACGCCGATATCGGGGTGCCGCATAAGCATATAGCCGGCTGAGATCATACCCGCTGAACCTGACAGGGTAATGCCTGACTGGAATGATGCCAAACGCTCTCCGACCATTCACTTCATGAATTATTACGGTCGATGAGACAGTTCTTTTCCCTTTTGATAATGGTTTGCCAAACCTGGATGGCAGTTGCTCAGGCCAGCCTTTCATTGCAGATTGTCGATGAGGGCGGACTGCCTTTTGTAGGAATCGAAATTTCGCTGGTCCAGCTCGAACGAAAAACACAAACCGACCAGGCTGGGCGTTGCCGCTTCGATGGCGTACCCCCCGGAACGTATGCGCTTTCGGTCGACTACCGCTACGATGTTGCTTACAAAACCATAGCCATTGGGACCAGGGACACGTTCTACAGAGTAGAGTTAGAACGCAGGGTAGAATTCGGCGAGGTGCTTGTCCGTTCATACCAGCTCGACCTCGCTCAAGCCTCTAATGCGAGTCAGTTTAGCCATCCTACCCTGCTAAAGAACGACCGGGATAAGGATCTGCCTTACCTGCTCCTGTCGAGTCCCAGTTTGCTGGTGCAATCCGATGCAGGCAACGGGATAGGGTACACCGGAATGAGATTCAGGGGCTTGGATCCATCACACGTACAGGTAACCCTCAATGGGATTCCCTTTACGGATGCCGAATCCTCCCTGAGCTACTTCGTCGATATACCCGATGTGGCATCCAGCGCGGAAAACATAACGCTATTGCGCGGCAACGTTCCCAACAGGGGTGGTGCCCCCTCGTTCGGAGGAGCGCTCGACATCTTTACCAATGGCTTGAAATTTGATCCCGAACTCAATGTACGTGCAGCCGTCGGGTCATTTTCTTCGGGAAAGCTCAGTCTGGAGGCCAATTCGGGTCTGGTCGATGGAAAATACCACTTTGAACTGGGACTTTCCAAACAGGTCTCCGACGGCTACATCGACAGGGCACATTCGGACCTCAAGTCTTTAAGGCTGTCTGCCGGTTACCTGCAAAAAAATTATGCATTGCGCTTTAATTACCTGCACGGTCGGGAACTGACCGGACAAGCCTGGTTTGGACTCCCCATCCAATATGTTGGTATCGATAGCCTGCGCCGGTTCAATGCTGCAGGAACCGCCCGCCCAGGTCTGCCTTACGACCGCGACATCGACGACTATGCACAGGACCACCTGCAGCTTTTTTACCAGTGGAAATTGAACGCAACCACCTTTTGGAACCATGCCTTCAATTATACCCACGGCGGAGGATTTTATGAAAATTACCAGGCAAATGCAAGACTTGCAGACTATGGCATTTCCAGTCCAGCCGTGGAACGGGGAGACCTGGCCAGGAGAAAGTGGCTGTCGAATGACTTTTTATATTACAGGTCTGACTTCCGGTTCATTCCGGATCCCAAATTGGAATTACAGCCTTCGCTTACACTCAGCCACTACAATGGCCTTCATTTCGGGGACGTCAGCGAGGTATTTGTGGAACCATTTAGCCGGTTTGAAGACCGTTACTACAGCAATCGCGGCAGGAAAATGGACGGTTCTGTTGCACTGAAAGTCATTTACCAGACCCCCGGACAAGGATCACTGCTGTTTGACATCCAATACAGAACCCTTAAATATACCATCTCCGGAACACAAGAGGGAGGTCAATTACTGGACCATGTTATGCACCTCGACATGATTACGCCCCGCTTGTTCTTTCAGCTTCCCGCAAGTGACCGGATGCATTGGACGGCCTCATTAGGCTACATGGAGCGGGAGGCGTTCAGGGAAGATATAATCAGTTCACCGGACCTGCTGGATCCAGAAAAGCTATTGGATGCCGAAGTGGGGGTACAGGCGCTAATGGGAAGGAATCTGAGTGCAACCGTAAATGCCTTTTGGATGCATTATGCCGCTTTGAGGGCATTGTCCGGATCGCTCAACGACGTTGGTGAACCCAAGCGCGTTTTCCTCCGGGGGGTAAACGCTTTTGGAGCGGAACTGTTGGGAACTTTGTCTATGGGGAGGGAATTGCGCTTGAAAGCGGTTTGCTCGCTGTCGGGCTCCCGTATACCGGAGTGGATCGAGGTGGTCCCCGTTTACAATGCGGACGGAAGTTCTGGTCCGGAAACGTCGATTCCCCATCACAATACCCCCCTTGCATACCAGCCAAAGTTTTTAGCTTACGGAGAATTGCTTTGGCAGCCTTCCCTTTCCATCCGGTTCCTGCCAGCGCTCACGATGACGGTTCGCATGCAGCACGTATCTGACTTTTACCTGGACAATACCGCCCGACCAGAGAGCAGGATGCCCGGTTATACCTTGGTGCACGCGGGGGTGAATGCCGAACTGGGCACTTGGGAACACCTAAAACTGGGATGCTGGCTTGAACTCTCCAACCTTTGCGCTTCGGACCATTACAGCCATGGCTGGATCTCCCGGTTTGGTGCGGATTATACCGTTGACATCACCTCCGATCCTTACCTTGGAAGGGAATCGTCTGGTTTGTACCACTACAAAGCCCTCTATCCCCAGGCCCTTCGCCATTGGAGTGCGGGGCTCCGGCTGAACTTCCGTTAAAAGCGATAGGTGATCCCAAACCGGTAAACAACCGGAACGTTGAAGGAATTCGGATCCTCCAAAAAGTCATAGCAGATGTAGACTTCATACGAGAGCTCACCGCCAGAAGAGTATCCCAGTCCAAGCAAAAGAATGTCCCGCCACTCGCGGTACTTCTCCAATTCGTTGTTGATTACCAGGCCGGTTGTGTAGGTTTCGTTCAACTGGCTGTATTCGGTATGAACAAAGAAGTTCTGGAAAAACTTGGCTCGCGCGAAAGCCCCAAGGGCGTAATCCACACTGGTATAACGATAGACGTTTTGGGCGTCGGAAAACTTGGCTGTAGTGAAATCAATGCTGAATCGTGGCCCAGCCGACAGCCAGGAACTGAACTTATACCCGGCCATTGGGGAGACACCGATTCCGAAAATGTTAGAATTCAGGTTGTTATAGAAATTCGAGCCAAATCCCAGATTAAACCCTCCACCGAACCAGACCTTATCTCTCCAAAATTCGCTGCTCTTTTTACCCGAGTTCCTGGATTGCGCATGGCCCTCCAGCGCAGCGAATCCCAGGAAGACAACCGGTAACAAAATGTTAATGAGGTAAACTTTAAGTCGAATCATAGGTGAAAAACGAGTTTTGGCGTGTTAAAATTGAAATGGCTGTGTAAACATTGCTTAAATTTACGTGCAAAACACAAAAAGACAGAGGGATGTGTAAAAAGATTGTCATTGCGATGACTGTTTTGGCTGTTTTAATGGGCTTTCCTGCGCTGGCCCAAACAGTCATTCTCCAAAATATTTCTGCGAAAAGTGGCTCTCCCTTGGATGAGCTTTTCTACGATTACCACCTGGGAAAGGTCGACTTTCAGGCATTAAAGGCTGCCCTGGCCGCCCGTTCCCAGCAACACCATGTTGTGCTGGAGCACCCCGCTTTCCGTTGGGAATTGGAAATGTTCGAGCACGACGTGCATTCGGGAGATTACGTGCTCACGGTAGGTTCAGGGTCCGGTACCGAGCGTTACTACCGCAAGCCGGCAAACAAATCCATGATTGGCTACCTACGGACCGCCAGGGGTGGACATGCCTCCCTGGTCTATGCCGACGGGTTCCTCGCCGGGATGGTCGAAGAGGCAGGACGCAAGTTGTTCTTTGAACAGGCCAATGCAATCGATCCGGCTCTTGACCCGGATGTGCTGGTATTTTATGACAGCGAGAAAATTTACAGCAATCCAAACATCGAGTGCGGATTTGATCGCTACATCCGAGGTAAGCAGGACTTCGAAACCCATGAACACGATTCACAGTTCAGTGGCCGCGGCCATTGCCTACAGGTGGAAATTGCCATCGGCAATGATTTTTCCGTTTACCAGAAGCGCGGTTCTGTTGCTAACGTCGAAAACTGGAATACCACCGTACTGACCCTGCTCCAGGCCAATTACGACGATGAATTTGAACATAGCCTCGAATTTGTTCAGTCCGCTAGTTTTGTTGCTACTTCGACGAGTTCTGACCCATGGAATGGCATCAACAACATCAACGCTCACCTCGACAAACACGTGCAATGGGCAAATGGAGGTGGATACGGTTCAGTCTACGATGTGGCCACGGCATGGACAACCAAGTATAAGAATGGCGCTGTTGGTCTGGCTTGGTTGGGTGTAATTTGCGCAAGCCTGCGGTACAACGTCTGCAGCGACTATGGTGGCTCAAACAACTGCCTGAAACAGCTTCAGGCACACGAACTGGGCCATAATTTTAATGCAAACCACGATCAGGCAGGGTCCACCATCATGGCTCCTTCTGTAAACTGTACCAATTCATGGTCCACACAGTCCGTTAACGCCATCAATACGCACGTGAGGTCGCGGGGATGCCTGAGCATTTGTTCAGGGGGCTCGCCTCCCGTTGCCAATTTCTCCGCAGACCCGAGGGAGGGCTGTGTGCCACTGACGGTTCAATTCTTTGACGAGTCGACCAACGACCCGACTGCTTGGCAATGGACCTTTCCCGGTGGCACGCCTTCGAGCTCCACACAACAAAATCCAGTGGTAACCTATAAAGGCTACGGGGAATTCGACGTCACCCTCAAAGCAACCAACCTCTATGGCAACAACCAGGTTACTCTGAAAAAATTCATTTTTGCAAATTCCAAACCGATACCCGATTTTACCAAAGTCATTGTCGAACGCACTGTTTACTTCACAAACACCTCGTTCTACGGTGGAAATTACGAATGGGACTTTGGAGACGGCAATGTATCTTACGACATCAACCCCATTCATACCTATGACGACGACGGCGTTTACAAGGTTACGCTAACTGCGGAAAATGAATGCGGAATTTCTCAGGTCTCCATCAACGTGACCATCGTTACCATTCCCGTCGCACTTTTTGTCGCCGATACGACCACCGGCTGTGCGGTGATGACTGTAAAGTTTAAAAACCTCTCCTCGACCAATGTCACCACCTGGGAATGGGAGTTTTCCGGAGGCAACCCGTCAACTTCCAATAAATTCGAGCCCGTTGTCGAGTACGCACTACCCGGTAAGTTCGACGTTAAACTCACCGCCAAGAACAGCAAATACAAAGCTATCCTCAACCGGCCGGAATACATACACGTCGATTCCTTTCCCGTCGCAGAGTTCAATGCGGATGTTCATGTCGACACCGTCCGGTTCAACAACATCTCAAAATACGGCAAAAGCTACCTCTGGAATTTCGGCGACGGCTCCTCGACGAGTGCAGACTCAAGCCCGGTTCACATTTATAAGCCGGGGACCTATACAGCCATGCTCATTGTTAAAAATGCCTGTGGAAACGACACACTGGAGCAGGAGGTCAAGATCGGCAGTGGCTTAAATGCCGGTTTCCGCGCAGACACGACGATCGGGTGCATTCCGTTCGAAGTGCGGTTTATCAATACGTCTTCCGCAGCGATCTGGTACCGTTGGAGCTTCCCCGGAGGAACCCCCGATACATCCAACGAAGCAGAGCCCGTCGTGATCTACCATCAGCCTGGCACCTACGATGTAAGTCTGGCAGCTGGCAATGGCAACGAAGAGCGCATTGAAACTAAAATGGCCTATATCGACGTAAAGGCATTGCCGGAGGCCGGATTTTCGAAAGCCATTCAAGGCTTCACGGCCTTTTTCAACGATCAGTCGAAATTCAGCCGGGACCATCACTGGGATTTTGGAGACGGGCAGTTCAGTCAGGAAACATCTCCCGAGCATACATTCGCCGCTGAAGGAGAATATTTCGTTACCCTCATCGTCTCAAATGAATGCGGGCAGGATACCTTCACTCAACCCGTTGCCGTTTACCTGATTCCTCGCGTTGATTTTGTCGCGGATACGACCATTCTTTGCGGTGCAGGCTTCGTACAATTCCTGGCCCGGACGTCATCTGACGTCCACCAGTGGAATTGGGAATTCGACGGGGCCACTCCCGATGTTTCCGATAGGAAGGATCCCCTGGTTTATTACGATAAAAAGGGAATCTATGCCGTCAGATTGGCGGTTGCCAACTCAAATGGCAACAACGAGATCATCAAAACCAATTACATACGCGTAGTGTCTGCTGTGCTCTGTCCGGAAGGATTTATCGAGCCCAACGATTTACTCAACCCTTCCGGTGAATGGCCCCTGCGCGCGGCACAGCTTTCAGCGGTCCGGGCCATGCCGAATCCTTTTTCAGACGAGTTGACTTTGTTGGGATCCACCAAGGGAAAGGAAGTTCGTGCCAGGGTTTTTGACCTCACCGGCAATCTGATCACAGAACAATCCAAATTGCTGTCAGGGACTTTTGAATTTATCTTTGACCTGGGCATGCATCCTAAAGGAACATACTATGTTCAGATCATACGTTCCGAAGGCGTAAGCGTTCTGCCGGTCGTTTCTGCCGACTGACCGCAAGACGTGGGACGCCGGGCGGTACACTGCCACTCGTACCGCTTTGTTGCAGTGGCCTTTCAGCAAAACGAAACCGACCAATTGCATTTGCATTCTGGCAGCGAAGGGATTTGTTTTGGGATCATTAAATGGTAGATCGATCTGGTAGCTGAATTGGCGCATCACAAAGCAACATTGAGGTGGTCGGGCATCCGGCTTCGGACTTGCCCTGGCTCTTGGAGCGGTTTGCTCTTTTGCCTGAATTTCATAGCGCATCGCGCAATGTGTAGATTCCGGTGCGCCTTTGACTCGCTCCTTAAGCGATGGCCTGCATGGTCAGGCCACTGTTTTCTGGCCACATGGACCTTCCTTATGAACTCTACTGATGTCAAAGCACAATGGTGCTGCATTGACACGCTGCTCGAAATAGCCGATCGCTCAACGGTAACCCTGCGGCTACAGATATCGGGAACGGTCATCAACAATCTGGCTGATCCCGCTCAGGGATTGTGCGGCGTGCGCTTGCGGTTTAGCCATGACTTTGTGGGCGACCTCGATATGGAACTCATCAGCCCGGCAGGGCAGCGCGTCAAATTGATTGGTCCTACTGGCAACAGTGGCCTGACGACGTTCTCCAAATGGTCCATCGGATTTGTTGCATGTGCCGATAAAGCCGTGCCCGACCCTGGATTTAGCGAACGATGGAACAACCTCCAGCGCTGGGGAATATTTGGGAGGTTTTATAGCGGAACGTATTACCCGTCCAATGGCTGTCTCGAGGATTTTAATATGGGAACCGTAGACGGCACCTGGATTTTGTCCATTCGCGATGTGGAGATTTTCTACAAAGGTCAGATAGAGGGGTTCTGTCTGCTGTTTTGCGACCAGTCAGGGATCAACTGCACGGATTGCAGTCCAAATGGTGGGATCTTCCAGATTGAAGGAAAGAGTTTTTGCACCGGAAGTGCAGACCTTAACCTCACAGACCGGGTGCAATTTCCCGTATACACTCCCGATACAGCAAGCTACGGGTACAAGTACCTCCTGACCAAAGCGGATACCATTCAAAAAATAATGTTTACTCCGGACCTGACGGGCCTGGATACCGGCTCATACCTGTTGTGCGGCATCTCCTACCTGAAATCAGATAGCGCAAGGCTTCCCCGCCTGGGAGAAAGTCTTTCCGTTTTTCGCTCTGGCATGGTATCCGGGAGCATCAACCTTTGCGCTGAACTGTCGCGGAACTGCATGCAGATCGATGTGTATCCGGAATATGCAGGCCATGTTGAAAAAATCTTTCTTTGCCCTAACGATAGCATCGTGATCGGTGGTGTGAGTTACAACCAGTCTGGACAATACCCACTCGACCTAAAATCTATACATTTCTGCGATTCAAGTGCAGTGCTCGACCTCGAAGTGGTCGATATTGAAGTCCGTTCTAATGTTCCCGATACAATCAATTGCACCAAGCCTAGATCTACGATCGACATCAGCAGCTCAGTGTTGACCTCCAAATCGGAAATCCAATGGACGACACAGAACGGGCAATTCGCCGACACTTCCGACCCTTTGAGGGTCCTGGTGGATGAAGCGGGATTGTACCAGGTCATCGTCGTAGACGGCAATTGCACCGACACTGCTTCGTTTGTCGTTATTAAAAACGGCAACGTGCCTTCCATAGCATTGTATGCCGATACGCTGACTTGCAGTAAGCTCACCGCGAGGCTGCTTGCGCGCACAAATGCGTCGCGCCCTGATTTTTCATGGTCCGACGGAACCAATCCAATGGGTACCGACTCTGTCCTGGTGGTGAATGCTGCAGGCAACTATTACATAACCATCACAGACGAAAACGGATGTACCAACTTTTCGTCTGTCGAAGTCATCGCAGATACAACCCGGGCCAACCTGGTTTTGTCGGGGGGTAAGCTAGGATGCAAGGTTCGCGAGCTTACTCTGAATTATGCTTCAGACCGCCCTGGAAAAGTTGTCCATTGGAAAGACCGCAATGGCAATTTGAGTACTACAGACACATTGCTCGTGAATGAACCCGGATGGTATGCCCTTTCTTTTACAACAGCTAACGGCTGTTTGTCGGAAGACAGCCTGTTTGTTGCCTCCACTGCTTCCGTTCCGGATTACTTTGTTGACCTGGATGTGCTGAACTGCTTCAACCGTCAGGGTTTTGTGCTCCGCGATCGCACCAACGCCGTGGTGGATTCTGTTGAATACGCAGGTCCGGGGGGATTTAGGAGTACATCTCTGAATCCACTCATCAGGATTCCCGGTCGATATGATGTGCGCATCGTAGACACGGCAGGCTGTGTTCTGGATACCTTCATCACAGTACAAGCCGATACGATTGCTCCAGCTTTTGTGATTCAGACGGATACCCTTAATTGCAGGGTTGACAGCGTGCAGCTCATCACCCGGATACTGGGAGATTCCAGTTCATTGCAATTTATGTGGGCAGGTCCCTCTGGTTTTGCTGAGGTAAACGCCCGTCCTTTTGTCAAAACGCCGGGTAATTATTTTCTCACCATCACAGGGCCTAACGGCTGCGCGCACACCGACAGCATCGCGGTCTTTAGAGACTTGAGCCAGCCCAATATCGACGTGAGTGCACCTGGAGATCTGAATTGTGCCATGCCAATGTTCCGGTTGTTTGCCTCCTCATCGGATGCAAACAGCACATTCCGCTGGTCTGGTCCCGGAGGGATGTCCTCTGTGGAGCAAGAGCCGGTAGTCAATTCCGAAGGATGGTACCACCTTACGGTTACAGGAACAAACGGGTGTACATCTGTTGATTCCCTCTTTGTCCGGATGGATACCATATCTCCCATTGCCGGAATCAGCTACGGGCACCTTTCCTGCGCAAGGGATTCCGCGCATATTGTATTGCAGTTGACCGTTGCCATCGATTCGGTCCTGTGGTCAGGGCCAAATGGTTTTTTCAGCGCTCAACGCAATGTGGCCGTATCAACAGGGGGGCAGTACCGCGCCATAGCCAGGGGAATAAACGGGTGCTGGGATACTGCTTATGCATTCGTAAATTACGACACAGCCAGCCCCATGATTGCACTGGTCGCCGACACCCTGAATTGTGCCAGACTGCTGGCAGGATTGAGCGTCGTAACAATGGACAGCATCCTGCGTTACCGGTGGACCACTCCGGCTGGCGACACTTTTGCGACAAGGGATTTGCAGGTTGCCCAGGCAGGAACATATCATTTGCTGGCCGTAGCCTCCAATGGGTGCAGTACCGGGGATTCTGTTGACGTGATCGACCTGTCGGGAAGGCCCGTGCTGACCAAACATGCGGATAGCCTAACTTGCCTGGAACCGATTGCTGGCATTGGCTTTTCAGGAAATGAACCGGGGCTACGCTACAACTGGACGGGACCAAACCTGTTTTCCTCCACCGATTCATCAATTTCGGTGTCATTGGCGGGTTGGTACGTCTGTCAGGTAACCAATGCCAATGCCTGTTCGAGCATCGATTCCATTTACGTTGCGGATTACACGCAGGTTCCGCAAATGCGTTATTCTGACACCGTGTTCGATTGCAGTGAAAAGGTCAATCCACTGTTGAAGGCGTTTCCTTCCGGGCTGCTGACTCAATTTCACTGGACCGATCCGGTAGGCGCGGTAACTACCGATACGGTTGTCCGGATCAGCCAGAGCGGGATGTACCTCTTTTTGGGTACGAATGCTTACGGATGCGTCAGCATGGATACGCTCTTTGTCCGCTTTGATACAACACCTGTACACATCATTCAGGCCCGGGTGGATACGATCAATTGCCTCCGGAAAGAGGTCTATCCACTACTGGATTTAAGTGATCCCGGCGCAAGGCTCCGCTGGACCTATCCGAACGGGGATACGAGCGCACTAGCCAATCCCGCCTTTGTCGAAGGAGGCCTTTATTTATTATCCATCCTGGGTACTAACAGATGTTCGTTAGACACGATACTCAGTGTAGTGGTCGACACCATGAGGCCGTCCATTCAGGCTGTCGGAGGCCGGATAGACTGCGTTGCCGACAGCGTCATGCTTGACGTTCTCTCCCCGGAAAACCTCAGCACGGTCCTGTGGCAGGGACCGGGAAACGCACAGTTTATTCAGAGGCGGCCATGGGTAAGGGTTCCGGGGACGTATTTTGCAGTCGCACAGGGGATCAACCATTGCCTGTCTCTCGATACAGCAGAAGTTATCATCGACACGTTGAAGCCGGATCTGTTGGTACAAAACGATTCTATTCCTTGCAACCGCGACAGTGCGCACCTGCTTGCTTCAACGCATACACCCAGCGCCCGGATTGACTGGTCCGGCCCGGGAGGCTTTAAAAGCATGGATCCCAATCCTGTGGTCCATGATACCGGTTGGTACTTCGTTACCGTGACCGGTGGCAACCAGTGTCGAACCACTGACAGCACCTACATAAGGTATGCGAGGGATCTCCCTCGCATTCAGGCTTTTGGGGGAACAATAACCTGTCTGAATCCGTCGATCCGGCTTGCCGGGATGTGCGATACCCCCGGAGTGCGTTTCCTTTGGTCCGGTCCCGGGCTGATGGACTCGCTCCGGCTGGATCCTGAGGTGTCGCAGCCAGGCCAGTACCGTTTTAAAGTCTTTGCTCCTAACAATTGTTCGCGGGATACGTTTCTTACAATTGTAATCGACACCATACATCCTAACATACGTTTGTCAGTTTTGGATACCTTGGCATGCAGCCAAACAGACGTTCGTTTGTATGCTGAGGGAGTGGGGAGTGGTGTGCAACTGGAATGGTCTACGGCAAATGGACAGCTACTTACCGATCTTGGGCAGGGCCGGCACCTGGTGCGAGGCGCAGGCGTCTACGCAGTGGTGGCGGTCGACCCTATTAACGGGTGCAGGGATACAGCCACTGTGGAACTGCTTCCTTTCGCCCCTGCCTGGGGGCCGTTGGGTTTGATCCTAATCGATCCAAGTTGTCATGGTTACGCCGACGGCTCCGTATCCTTTGGCCCAATACCAGGTGCCAATCATCCCTTGAGGTATGCCCTGAACCAGGCAAGTCCACAAGATAAATCCGCATTTTTGGATCTGACAGCCGGGACCTATAGGGTGACCGTCATCGACCGCTTTGGATGTGAACTGGACTCTGTGGTTCAGCTCATAGACCCCGCACCCCTGTGGCTGGACCTCGGCAGGGACACGACCATTCGCTTTGGGACCAGTTTGCTGATCAAGCCTTCAACCAACGCTCAGAACTGGCAAAGCCTGGTTTGGGAGCCCACAGGAGAGGTCTCCTGTTCAAATTGCATCGAAGTGCTCGTGAGTCCGCGCGTGCCAACGACCTTCAGACTGACGGTGGTTGACGACAGGGGATGCCTGGTCACGGATGAATTGTTCATTGACCTCGTCGACGATCCCAGGATTTTTCTTCCCACCGCCTTCAGTCCCAATGGCGACCAGATCAACGACGTGGTGGAGGCACATCTGGGCGCAGAAGTTGAACAAGTCCTTCTTTTTCAGGTATTTGACCGTTGGGGTGATTTGGTGTACCAAGCAGAAGGCGTGTTGCCGGAAGAACGGCTAAAACTCTGGGATGGCACCGCGGGTGGTACGAAAATGGCTCCGGGCGTCTACGTCTTTCTCCTGGAAGCCATTCTAAAAAGCGGTAGACGCTTGGCGGTAAAAGGGGAAATTACCCTCATTCGCTGAATCCTAAGCCTGACCTGAATAAACACGTGTTAAAATAGTGGGTCCGAGGAAGCGAAATGAAGGGCTGGGGGGTCTATCAACTGTCCGGTTTTAAGAGGTGCGGAGGAAGTTTCGAACCTGCTTTTAGAAGCCAGATAAGGGCAGAACCATTCGAGAATGGCCATGTGCAATTGTTGTAAAATTTTTTCTTAACAATTGCCAATAAAAGCTTAATTTTATTTCGCCAAAATCTTGAAGATTGGTATTTTTTTATTATACAAAAGAAAAACATTTTCAATATGTTACGAAATTTACTACTCTTGGTGTCCTGGGCAGCAACCGCGGGGATTGGGCTATGGGCACAGTGTACGCCCCCGATGGCGGAGACCTGCGAAGAAGCCAGTGTGCTGTGTTCGCTTGACGAAGTCAATGGTTATGCCTGCAACAATCCCAGTTCTGTCCCAAGTGATTGCCAACCCCTGTGTTCGCAGGGTGGGGTTGGCCACAACACGAGCTGGTGGGGATTTGTAACCCAGGGCGGAACGGTAACCGTTACGTTGAACATCGGGAACTGCACCTCGAGTCAAGGCCTGCAATTCGGCATCTGGGGGGATTGTGATTGCGGTCAGGAAATCGCATGCCGCTCCATTCCTTGCGTACCCCCAAATAGCGTGCAAACGGTTACAGCGAACCTTGCTGCCTGCAAGACTTACTACCTGTGGGTCGATGGCTGCAGCGGAGACATCTGCGACTTTACGCTGAACACCAGTGGGGGAGGGCCTCCCAACTTGAATCCCCTTGGTTTTATCAACAACAAAGCGAACATGATCATCGAACCGGTTTGCGAGGGCGCCTGCAACGTTAGGTTCTTCGTCAATCCCCAACCGGGCAACTGCGAACCGACTTATGTCTGGACGCTGGATGGCGATGAAGTTGGCGGCAATAGCAACGAGGTGTTCCTCAACTTTCCAACGCAGGGCGATTTTATCATTTGCGTAACGGCATACATCGGCAATCCTTCAAGTGGCTCGATCTGTTCCCAGGAGGGCCCCAAATGTGCAACGGTGAAAGTCCGCCCCATTCCGGATCGACCCGGAAAAGACCGCATCTTATGCTATGAACAGGCAAATCCCGGAGGCTACCAATGGCATACCCAAAGGATTTTCGCTACGGGTGAATACCGCGAACAATTCATGGATGCGAATTGCTGCATTTACGACTCTGTGGTGAAATTCTTTGTGCTTGACCCACCGGAGCCGGCGGATGTTTATTACATCACTTGCAACGACGATCCTTATATAGACATCCTCGGCAAAGCCTGGAGACCGTGCACCGACCGTTTCCAGGTCCCACTGCCAAAGACCACAGACCCTTACCGCTGCGACAGCTCTATTTATCTCACCGCCATCAGCGTTGATTTTAGACCTAACTTCAGAGTGACCTGCTTTGGAGGGATGGTGGAAATCTCACCCAACATCATCATGGTCAAGCCCTGTAATGTTGGAGAAACTTATCAGTTTGAATATCGTTGGTATGAAAAGAATGATCCTGCAAAAAAGACGATAAGTACCGACGAGCGCTTGATGGTCGACGCGGTCAAAAAGGATTATTGCGTGGAAGTCAATGTCCGGGTGGAATTGCAGACCGAGTTTGCCATCTGTGCCAAAACATTTTGTGAGACATTTAACGAAGACGACCTGGCACCCAAATGTTTTCCCATGGCTGGGGATCTCGTGTTGTGCACTGGATTTAACGGCATGTACTGGATCGATACGTTAATCAGCACGAAAGTGCTGTTTTACACCTGGTCCGTAGACGGCGGAGCCGTCATCTCCAATCCCGATTCCCAGACAGTAGAGGTAAAATGGAATCTAAAGGCCGGCGACACGGGAATCGTTTGTGTATTCTACGATACCGACTGCGGGCGATCCTGTGAAAAATGTCTGAAGGTTGCCATTGTGGGAACTCCCAAACCCGACGCAGGGCCCAATGACAGCATCTGCGACCTGGCCAATCGGTTCCAGGGCAAAAGAGATGCTGGAGGAGGCCTGTGGGAAATCATTTCCGGCCCAGGCAACTCAACCTTTGGCGACATAACGGATCCCGCTACCTCCATTGACGTCGATCAGTTTGGTGTGTATCGGTACGTATACAGCGAAACGCGGCTCGGATGTACCGGCAGAGACACCGTCGACCTCTACTTTAATTCCACACCGGACTCTTCTGGCCTGGTTTACCTGTGCAACGTACAGCAAACCCAGTACCGCATCCGGTTTAAAATTGAAGGGGGCACTCCTCCCTACAAGGTCATCCAGGGCAATGGCACCGTCGATGCCAACAACTTTTACGTTTCCGATTTCCACGACAACCTGACCAATTACACCGTGACGATCGAAGACGTCATGGGTTGCACGTTCACGTTTAACTTCAACCATGAGTGCAAATGCACCAACGCGATCGGCTTGCTCGAGAAATCACCGCTCGAACTGTGCGAGGATGAGTTTTTTACGTTCCAATACGACGCCAGTTCCGAGATCCGTGATCCGAACGACACGGTCATTTTCGTGCTGACCACTGACCCAGACCTGAACAATGCTGCTGGTGGTTCTTTCATCAAAATCCTCAACAGCAATCAGGTAGGATTTGATCCCAGCACCATGAGTTACAACACGACTTACTACATCATCGTGTTGCTGGGCAAGGGTAGCGGCACAGGCAGCGTTGACTTCGGCGCAGGTTGCGTGCAGGCAGACGGCCCCAAACCCTTTATTTTCTACCAGAACCCGTCACCGCTGGCTGGGGCAGATGATGCGATTTGCAATACCCTCTACGATCTCAAGGGCACGCAAAGCATCAACGGGACCAACCTGGTGTGGAAGCTGGTCTCCGGTCCTTCCGGGGTCAGTTTCTCAAATCCCAACGATGCCAATACTTCTGTCAACACCAATAGAAGTTTTGGTACTTACGTATTCGAATTATCGGAAGACAACCATAGCTGCCTGGGAGCAGACCAGGTGACCATCACCTTCAACGAATCTCCGCTGATCGCCGTCGACGAAAAAATCTGCATTGATTACAATGATCCGGATTATCCATATCAGGCACGCATCCGCATCAACTCCGGGCAGGCTCCTTTCACCATCCTGCAGGGAGGGGGTTCCATTGCCGGGAATATTTACACCAGCGAAATTCTTCCAAGTCTGGTTTCCTTTACCGTGGAAATTCAGGATGCCAATGGGTGCATCTCCAATCTGATTATTGACAACTACAACTGCAATTGCGGAAACATCAACGCAGGATTGTTGGACAGTGCACTTACTGAACTGTGCATTGACCAATGCATTTCCGTTAAAGAGCTCATTGCTGCAACGCTGGATCCGGAAGACAACGCCATGTACATCCTGCACCAGTCTTCCTACAACGATCAGGTCATACCCCGCATTGATACGTTCTTCTCTCTGAACGACCAGATCTGTTTCAATGCAGCCGACGGCATGGTCCCGGGTAAAACGTACTTTATAACGCGTGTCGTAGGCAACGACACCATGCCCAACGACCTCATCGTCGATTCGGGTGATCCATGTATCCGGGCGTCCAATAACCAACCCATCGTTTGGTACGAATACCCCGTTCCGGATGCTGGGCCACATGACAGCATTTGCTTTTATGACTATCAACTGAGTGGCACAACCAATACCGGTGCACCGTCATGGCGCGTACTGGGTGGTCCGGGCTTGAGCATCATTACCGATCCATCCAATGACCAGACTCTGGTCACGGTATCTGCGAAAGGGACTTACCAGTACGAACTGACGGAAGACTTTAAAGGCTGTATCTCCAAAGACACCGTGAACATCACCCACTGGGATGCCCCCAGTTTCATCGACGTGCCACCGCCCTACGAGTGCGACAATACCGCTGAGCGCTTCCGCGTCCGGATCGATGCACAGGACGGTGATCGCCCCTCCTGGAACATCGATGGCGTCGCCTTACCCGGTGGAGTCCTTCCCGGAAACTATGTCGGAGCCAACACCTGGGAAACAGGGTGGATTGAAAACAATTCAACCTACACCCTGATCATTTCAGACCGCCACAATTGTTTGCCGGATACGACCAGCAACACCTACGAGTGTCCTTGCGTGAGCGGATTGGGCAACCTCGATAAAACGCCGATCATACTTTGTGCTGACGGAACGGCACAAGCGAATTACGATGCCTCGTCCGGCAATCCCGACGGAAACGACGTCATTCGCTTTACCCTTTACGATGGCAACCCAGGCGATCCTCGAAATGGCAACATCATTGCTTTTAACGACAACGGCCGCTTTACCTTCGATGCCTCCAAAATGCAACTGGGCCGGACTTATTACATTGCCGTATTTATGGGCAACCTGGATCCTTCCACCGGCAATGTGGTGCTGAGCGACCGGTGCCTGAAGGCAGATGTCGTTCCAGTAATCTGGTACGCTTATCCGGTTGCTGCCATTAATGGGCCATCCATCCTGACTTGCTCCGTTACCAACCTTACCCTCGACGGTAACAATTCCACGAGTGGATCGGGCTCCGCCTTGAATTTCCAATGGAGCACTTCAGATGGGCGCTTTGTAAATCCTGGCCAGGTAAACGGGAGTACCGTCGACATCAGTGGAGCGGGAACCTACACGCTGTTTGTGACCGACCCGGTTTCAAATTGCACCCACCAGACTACATTTAAGGTAGACCTGGACGTTGCACGTCCCGCAGTCAGTATCGGTGTGCCAGAGCAGATTACCTGCGACCGGCTTACGGTAAAACTCGACGGGAACAACTCTTCGAAAGGCAGTGATTTTGTCGTAAGTTGGAGCGGTCCCGGAAATATTTCGAATCCGGGGAGCTACGAGCCCAACGTCGATGCAACGGGCCGATATACGATGATCATTACCAACACTAAAAATGGCTGCAGGGACTCTGCTACCGTCAACGTTTTGGCTGACCTTCGGCCGCCTGTACCGGCAATTTCCCAAATTGGAGAGCTGACCTGTACCGTGAAGCAAGTTCAACTGGATGCCGGCGCATCATCGGGCCAGGCTGGACCGATTGGGGCCTTTACCTGGTCCACGACCAATGGAAACATCGTGGCCGGATTGGGCTCGTCCCGCGTGACGGTCGATAAGCCAGGCGTTTATACGGTTCTGGTTAAAGACCAGACCAACGGTTGTACGGAGCAAACTGATATCACCGTAGTTGAAATTGGCAATCCGCTTGCCGGGTTTGATCTCAATTCAGCCAATCCGAAATGCTACGGCGAGCGAAATGGTGCTATAAACATCAACGGAGTGATTGCAACGGGACCCGCTAACGGATTGAGTTATTCATTCAACAACGGCCCTTACAGCAGCAACGTCAGCTTCCCCAATCTCGGTGAAGGAACGTACAAGATTTCCGTGCGCGATGTAAACGGCTGTCTGCACGATACGACGCTGGCACTCATCGAACCCGGCAAGCTGGGCATCGGAGTAGATAAACTCATCGTGGTTGATCAGGATGAAACGGTTTACCTCGATACCATGCTCAACTTTGTTTCCGGCGGAACTCCTTCTTACAGGGATACCGCCTGGCTGAACCTCAACCAAAATGTCGATTGGAAATCCAAACTGCGCTACGCTGCAGACACGACACGTGAGTTTTTGGTTACGGTGACCGACGATGCCGGATGTGTCATTCAGGAACGCATTACCGTTGTGGTCAGGATCATCAAGGATATCTGGTGGCCAAATGCCTTTAGTCCAAATGGCGACGGAATCAACGAGTTGTGGAACCTGAAGGGCAAACGCGTCAGCAAGATCAAGACCCTCAACATTTACGACCGCTGGGGTGAAATGGTTTACTCCGGTCAGGATCTGGCAGACGGCAACCTGGACAATAAGATTGGCTGGGACGGAAACTTCAAGGGAAAAAAATCGCTCCCGGGCGTTTACGTCTTCTATGCCGAAGTGCAGTTTTACGGCTCCCAGGGTTACGACAAATACAAGGGAGAGTTTACCCTCCTGCGTTAACAGGCTAACCGGCATCACGCAAAAGAAAAAGCCACCCGAAACAGGGTGGCTTTTTCTTTTTTTACCGGACGGCCTGGCTCAATGGATTGGAATTCGCTCGGCAATGTATCGTAGGGCAAGGGCCTGCTGTTCTGCTCGGTCAAGTGTTGAATTGTCGATGACAATGGCGTCGTCGCAACGTACGAGCGGACTGTCTTCGCGGGTCGAATCTATGTGGTCGCGACGGATTAAATTTGCTTTTACCGCTTCGAAGGAAACGTCAATGCCCTTTGTTCTCAATTCATCGACGCGACGGTTGGTTCGGGTGCGGATATCGGCGGTAAGAAAAAATTTTATCGTGGCATTCGGAAAGACGACGCTTCCAATATCCCTTCCGTCCATGACCACAGATCCACGATTTGCCATGCTGCGCTGAAGCTCTACCAGTTTTCTTCGGACATCAGGAATCTTTGCGTAATCGCTCACCCAGTCATTGATGTCACTGGCGCGAATGCTTTCTGTAACGACGTCCCCATTGAGTAGCACAGCGCAGGTTTCGCCTGGCACCATGGAAATCTCCAAACCGGATAGGTTTTTTCGAATGCCTTCCAAGTCGTTGGGGAGGATATTTAGCTTGCGAAAGTACAGCGTCGCTGCACGGTACATAGCACCGGAATCAATGTGGGTTATACCCAGTTCTTTCGCCAGGTCCTTCGCAAGCGTGCTTTTGCCGCAGGCAGAGTGTCCGTCAATTGCAATGATCATCAGTTCATCTCAGCCCGGCAGGCGAGGGTCAGCCCCCGCAGCCTCCCGGAACATTAAAATTCGTCCTCGTTGAACAGGAAATCGTCCTTGCGGGGATAATCCGGCCAGATGTCTTCCATGCTCTCGTAGATCTCTTCTTCATCCTCCAGCTCCTGAAGATTTTCCAGTACTTCAATGGGAGCCCCATTACGGATGGCAAAATCGATCAGTTCGTCGCGCGTTGCTGGCCAGGGTGCATCCTCGAGGTGATGTGCCAGTTCGAGTGTCCAGTACATATTTCGATTTCAGGTTTAATATGGTGATTCAACAATGCTAAGTCTCCGGTGGTTCCATCAAATGATCAGCATGGAGTCTCCATAGCTGAAAAAGCGGTATTTCTCTTTGATCGCAATTTCATAAGCCTCCATTAGCAATTCGTGCCCTGTATACGCAGAAGCCATGATCAGCAAACTGGATTTTGGCAAATGGAAATTGGTGACCAGCCGGTTTGCGATTCGGAAATCGTAGGGTGGAAAAATGAACAGATTGGTCCAACCATCTGCGGGTTTTAAATACCGGGAGGCGGATACAGAAGACTCCATAGCACGCATACAGGTAGTGCCAATGGCAAAAATGTTTTTACCGGCATCCTTGGCCTTATTGACGAGATCTGCAGTGGACTCCTCGATGCGGAAATATTCTGCTTCCATTTTGTGTTTAGAAAGGTCTTCGACGTCGATGGTGCGAAAAGTACCCAAGCCAACGTGTAAGGTGACCTCGCCAAAGTTTACCCCTTTGATCTGAAGCATTTTGTAGAGTTCCCGGCTCATGTGCAGACCTGCCGTGGGAGCGGCAACAGCGCCGATCTCCCTTGCGAATATGGTTTGGTAACGCTCTTCGTCGTCGGGTTCCGGATTGCGGGTGATGTATTTGGGAAGCGGTGTTTGACCGAGCACTTTCAAAGCTGCTTGAAAGGCGTCAGCATCCCCGTCAAAGATGAATCGTATCGTTCGGCCACGCGAGGTGGTATTGTCAACCACTTCGGCTACCAGGATTTCTTTGCCATGCTTGTCGTAGAAATACAACTTGTTGCCAACCCGTATTTTCCGGGCAGGATCGACCAAAACATCCCAAAGACGGGAATCCTTGTTTAGCTCGCGGAGCAGAAAGACTTCTATTTTGGCGCCGGTTTTTTCCTTGCGACCAAACATACGCGCAGGAAATACCTTGGTATTGTTGATGATCATGCAATCACCTTCCTCCGCATATTCCAGCAAATCCCGGAAATGCCGGTGCTCGATTTTGCCCGACTCCCGGTGAATGACCATCATCCGGGCATCAGATCGCTCCTCCGTCGGGTATTGGGCAATGAGGTTTTTGGGCAGGTTGAAAGTAAACTGGGAAAGCTTGGTCCGCATCGGCTTCGCTGAATTTCCGGCAAAAATAGGCTTTCAAACCAGCCAAAATCAAGTATTCTATCATATTCTGACCCTTTTTATATAAGAATATTTGGCCGTCGTACGGTTTTCAGCCCCGTTTGTCTAATCCAAGGCCTTTTGGTCGGCAAAACGGCTATTTTTGAACAAATGTTTTCATGCTGATCTTTCAGATATTAGGGGAGAGTTTTTTACAGGCATACCGGCAGTTGGTAAACAACCGGCTGAGAACCTTCCTGACCCTGCTCGGGATCACCATAGGCATCTTCTGCATCATTGCCGTTCTTTCTGCGGTCGATTCCCTGAAAGACAACATCCTGGAGAGTTTTGACAAGTTTGGCAGCGACGTGGTCTACCTCGATAAGTGGCCATGGCAGGAGGATCCAGGCCAAAACTATTGGAAGTATATGGCAAGACCCAACCCGGGAATTGAAGACCTGAAGGCTATTGAAGAGCGCTCTAAATTGGCAGAACTGGCTTCGCTGATGGTTTTCATACCCGGATCGTCGGTCAATTTTGCAGGCAACCATGTCGAAGGGGCCTACCTGTGCGGAATCACGGAAAATACCAACCGGACCATGCAACTCGAAATCGAAGAGGGTAGCTACTTTTCTTCGCGCGCCTTTCACGCAGCAGGCAACGAGGTCCTGTTGGGATACACCCTTGCCGACGCCTTGTTTCCAAAGGGAGACGCGGTCGGCAAACGCGTGCGGATTTACGGGCAAATTTACCTGGTGGCGGGAACGCTGAAGAAAGGGGGGAAATCACTCATCGAGATCATGCCAACTGACGAGGCCGTTTTCATGCCCTTCAATGCCATACGCAAACTCGTGAGCGTCCACCGCCATTCAAACTGGGGTTCCCTGTTGAGCATCAAAGCCCGCCGTGGAGCCGACCTGGGTGAACTTAAGGAGGAAGTTGCGAGCATCATCCGGCCAATAAGAGGGCTAAAACCGAGACAGCCCGCCAATTTTAGCTTGAATGAGATGACCATGCTTACCAACATCGTGGAGGGAGTCTTTGGCGTGATCAACATCGCGGGCATTCTCATTGGCATGTTTTCTATGCTGGTTGGAGCATTTGGAGTAGCCAACATCATGTTTGTGACGGTTAAAGAGCGCACCCCGCTCATCGGCATAAAAATGGCCCTTGGGGCAAAACGGCACTTTATTCTACTGGAGTACCTGTTGGAAGCGATCGCACTCAGCGTCGTGGGCGGTTTCATCGGGCTGCTGATGGTCGTCATGGTCCTTTTTCTGGTCTCAAAAGCCATTGGCTTTGCCATGAGCATGTCTTTGGTCAATGTGCTCACCGGCCTGGGACTCTCCATCGCCACCGGCGTGGTTGCTGGCATCATTCCGGCATGGACGGCCGCTAGGATGGATCCCGTTGAGGCCATCCGAAAATGACAGAAGCCCTGAAATTTGGCAAAAATCCTAGCGAATCTGGTCCACCACCGCCTTGAAGGCCTGGGGGTGATTCATGGCCAGGTCAGCCAGAACTTTGCGGTTCAGGTCGATGTTCTGTGTCTTTAACCCGTGTATCAGGGTTGAATAATTTATACCGTGGGTTCTGGCACCCGCATTGATCCGGGCAATCCAAAGCCTGCGAAAGGCACGCTTTTTCTCCCTGCGGTGCTTGAAGGCATACTTCATTGCCTTCTCAACGGCATTTTTGGCTACCGTGTACACCTTGGAACGGCCCCCGAAATAACCCCGGGCGGCCTTCATGATTTTCTTTCTACGCTGCCGGGAGGCAACGGCATTTACGGAACGAGGCATGGGCTTGGTGTTTTACAAGAGGCGACAAAAGACGCACTTAACCTTGATAATGAACAATTTATCCAATTCCTAACAACCGCTTCATCCGCTTTTCTTCCGTGGGGTCGACAACTACCGATGCGTCATGACGCCCCTTTGCCTTTTTCGATTTATTGCGGAAAAGGTGGGAGCTGTTGGCCTGAAAACTTTTGACCTTGTTTTTACCCGTCAGCTTCATGCGCTTCTTGGCACCGGAATGCGTTTTAACCTTTGGCATATGCGGTTGCAGTTTTTAAGGGTGCAAAGGTAAGAAATGCACAGACAGCCTGAGCTGTTTAGTTGGATTTTTTCTTGGGCGATATGATCACGTGCATCCGCTTTCCCTCGAGTTTTGGCAACTCCTCGGTACTGCCGTGGTTCTCCAGCTCTTTGATAAACTTGAGCAGCAGTAACTCTCCCCGCTCCTTAAAGACGATGGCCCTGCCCCGGAAATGGACGTAAGCTTTTACTTTGGCCCCCTCCTCGAGAAACTTGATGGCGTGTTTGAGCTTAAAATCAAAATCGTGGTCATCGGTTGAGGGTCCGAACCGGATCTCCTTGAGAACAGTTTTTGCCGTCTTGGCCTTGATCTCTTTTTCCTTCTTGCGCTTGAGGTAAAGGAATTTATTGAAATCGATGATCTTGCAGACGGGAATGTCTGCCTTGTCAGTGATCTCCACCAAGTCGATGCCGAGGTCTTCGGCCCATTTTAACGCTTGAAGGGTTGGGTAAACACCTGCCTCAACTTTTTTGCCGGCTATGTCGCTGATTTCATCGAAATCTTCTCCGACCAGGCGAATTTGTGGGCTACGAATGGCCTTGTTCAGGCGATATTGGCTTTTTAAGGCGTCTTTCTTATTGGATACAGGTCCTCTAATGCTCAAATGAAGTTTTTTAAATGGCTACGCAAAAATACAAGTACGCCCGAAAACTCATTGGGATTTCTTAACAGATCCGGTTTTAGATACCAGTTGGATGCTGATGCCCTCCTTTTCCTTGTCTAATACGGCCTTTAGCTTGGCTCCCGGTTCCGGACTGTGCTGGAGAATAAACTCAGCCAGGGGATCCTCCAGGTATTTCTGTACAGCCCGGTGCAGGGGACGCGCCCCGAATTGCGGGTCAAATCCTTTCTCCGCAAGAAAATCTGTAGCTTCCTCCGCCAGGCTCAGGGTGTAACCCATCTGCTCAATCCGGACAATCAGCTTCTGCAGGACGATGTGAATGATTTTGTGCATCTCGGGCTTATCGAGGCTGTTGAAGATCAGAACGTCGTCGATGCGGTTTAAAAATTCGGGAGAGAAGGTCTTTTTTAGGGCGTTTCGAATGACCGTTTTGACATTTTCGTCCTGACTTTCTACGCGGGCTTTGGTAGCAAACCCGACGCCTTGCCCAAAATCCTTTAACTGGCGGGCCCCAATGTTGGACGTCATGATCAGAATGGTGTTTTTGAAGTCCACCTTCCGACCCAGACCGTCGGTCAGTTGGCCCTCGTCGAGCACCTGGAGCAGGATATTGTATACGTCCGGATGGGCTTTCTCGATTTCATCAAGCAAAATGACAGAATAGGGCTTGCGCCGCACTTTCTCGGTGAGCTGACCACCTTCTTCGTAGCCTACGTAACCAGGTGGGGCTCCAATGAGTCTGCTTACCGTGAATTTTTCCATGTACTCACTCATGTCGAGACGGAGCAGCGCATCGTCAGAATCGAACAGGAATCGCGCCAGACCTTTGGCCAACTCCGTTTTTCCCACACCGGTGGGGCCAAGAAAAATAAAAGTGCCAATGGGCTTCTTAGGGTCTTTAAGCCCTACGCGGTTTCTCTGAATGGCTTTGCATACCTTTTCGACCGCTTCGTCCTGGCCAATGATCCCTTTTCGGATCTCGTCAGCCATGTTTACGAGTTTTTTGCTCTCAGATAGGGCAACTTTATTTACCGGTATTCCCGTCATCATGCTGACAACTTCGGCGATGTCGTCTTCCGATACGGGGTAGCGCTTGGCTTTGGCTTCGGCCTCCCAATCCTGTTTTGCGAGGTCGAGCTTCTTGAGAAGCTTGGATTCCAGGTCCCTCAAGTCTGCAGCCTTTTCGTATTGCTGACTCTTGACGGCATGGTTTTTCTGCTCGCGCACCTGGTCGATCTGCTTTTCGAGATCCTCTATGGGTTTGGGAACGTGGATGTTTTTCAAATGCACTCTGGCGCCTACCTCATCGACCACGTCGATGGCCTTGTCAGGTAAAAACCGGTCGGTGATGTAGCGGTCGCTCAGTTTGACGCAACTAACCAATGCTTCATCGGAGTAAGTCACAGAATGGAACTCCTCGTATTTTGATCGAATGTTGAGCAGGATCTGGATGGTCTCTTCCACGGTTGGTGGATCGACCAGCACCTTTTGAAACCTGCGGTCGAGGGCACCGTCTTTTTCAATGTGCTGGCGGTATTCATCCAGGGTGGAGGCTCCTATGCATTGCAATTCTCCCCGCGCCAGAGCCGGTTTGAAAATATTGGAAGCGTCGAGTGAACCGGTTGCACCACCTGCACCTATAATGGTGTGGATTTCGTCGATAAACAGGATGACGTCGCGGGTCTTTTCCAGTTCTGTCATGATGGCCTTGATCCGCTCTTCAAACTGGCCCCGGTATTTGGTACCGGCAACCAGGGCGGCGAGGTCGAGCATGACGATGCGCTTGTTGAACAAGGTGCGGGAAACCTTCTTTTGTACAATGCGCAAAGCAAGTCCCTCGATGATGGCCGTTTTTCCAACCCCGGGTTCCCCGATCAGAATGGGGTTGTTCTTTTTGCGCCGGCTCAAAATCTGGGAAACGCGTTCGATCTCGCGATCGCGACCGACAATGGGGTCCAGCTTTCCCTCTTCGGCTAAACGGGACACGTCGCGCCCATAATTGTCGAGCACGGGCGTTTGGGACTTTACCCCTGATTTGCGCAGGTAACTCCCCTGAGAAGGTTCGTCCTCGTAGGGGTCGGAATCAGAAGCTGCATTTTGGGGCAGATCCTGCTCCTCAAAGGGATTTTCCATCTGGTCAGACATGAATTCCAACTCGTTGCGAAAGGTTTCGTAGTCGACGTTGAAATCCTCCAGAACCTGTGATGCCAGGTTGTCGTGGTGTTTGAGCAGGCTCAACAGCAGGTGCTCTGGGTAAATCTCTTCCTCTTTGTTGACCTTGGCTTCGAGGTATGTGAATTTAAGCACCTTTTCCGCATGCTTGTTCAACGGCAGGTTGCCAACCTGAAAGGTTGTCTCATTTCCTTTTTTGACGGGGATGGCTTCCTCGATTTTGAACTTGAGGTCGTTTAAATCGACCTTCAAAGAGCGGAGCACGTTGACGGCCAGGGTGTCTTTTTCCTGGAGCAGCCCCAGCAGAATGTGCTCAGTTCCAATGTAGTCGTGCCCCAAACGCAGGGACTCTTCCCGGCTGTTTGCAAGCACTTTTTTCACTTTCTGGGAAAACTTTTTGTTCATCTAGCGCCTGTGCTGAAAAGTTGAAAGTTTAAAATTGCGAAATCTCATACACCTAAAAACAATAATGATCTAATTGCGACAAAGTTCACCATGCTCCCGTTTGAGCATTTGATGGACTGCTCGGTCCAAAGTTTAGTACTTTTGCCATTCAAAGGTAGGCATTTTGTGAATTTTTCATATATATATGTGAAAAAATTCATAGATAAATGTATAAAAGTGTGGACATTACAATAATTTTAGCCCATCTATGAAGTACCAGGTGGACAAACAGGACCGCTACGCGGTTTTCTCCCTCGAAGAGAAAAACCTGAATTCCCTCATTGCTCCCCAGCTCAAATCTGAATTTGTGTTTTTGCGCAACGAGGGAGTTCGCAACCTGATCTTTGATCTGGGGCAGGTTGACTACGTCGATTCCTCGGGTTTGAGTGCCATTCTTACGGCTAATCGCATCTGGAAAGACAGCGGATCCTTCGTGATGGCCAACATAAAGAGCGACAGCGTCCATAAACTTATAGAAATTTCGAAGCTCGACGGCATTCTCACCATCATTCCGACCATTGAAGAGGCCGTTGAATACGTTTACATGGAGGATCTCGAACGCGACCTAACCGAAGAGGAATAGGTATGCAGTCCGGGACCTTTGAAGTGCTCGTGCTAGGAAGCAACGGCGCGCTCCCGGCGTATGAACGCTTCCCTTCCGGTCAGTTGCTCAATGTCAACGAACGGCTTTACCTGATCGATTGTGGAGAAGGTACGCAATTTCAGCTCAGGAAGTACGGCGTGCGCATCTCACGGATCAGGCAGATCTTTATCACCCATCTTCATGGCGACCACGTTTACGGCCTTCCGGGGCTGATCACGACCTTTCAGCTCATGCGCCGTACTGAAAAACTCGAAATTTTTGGTCCGCCGGGAATCCAGACTTTTTGTGACCAGGTGCTTGGCTGGACGACCAGCCAGTTGCAGTTTGAGCTGATTTGTCGCGAACTGCGGGAACTGAACGGAGTTCAATGCTTTGATGACGAAGCCGTTCGGGTCAGTGCCCTTCCCCTGGAGCACAAAGTGCCCTGTGCAGGCTACCTGTTCAGTGAAAAGCGGGAGCGACGCAAACTGGACACTGAGCGACTGCGGGCGGACGGCATTCCGGAAATCTGCTGGCGGTCTTTGGAACGGGGCGAAGATGTATTGCTTCCCGATGGGAGGCGATTGGCTCATGCAAAATATTCCACCAGCCCTTTGCCCGGCAGGAGTTTTGCGTATTGCTCGGATACCATTTATACGCGTGCCTTGCTTCCTTACCTGAAGGGTGTGGACTTGCTGTACCACGAGACCACTTTTTTACATGAACTGGAGGCGACGGCAAAGGAATACGGACACAGCACCACCGTGCAGGCCGCGGAGCTCGCCCGCGAAGCAGGTGTTCGCGCCATGTTGATCGGGCATTACTCCGCGCGTTATGAAGACCCGGAAATGCTAGCACAGGAGTGCAGGTCGGTTTACGAGCCGGTCATTACTGGAAAAGAAGGGCTAAAGGTCATCGTGCCCTGGCCCCGGGAGGCAGGAGCGCCTCATCCAGCCGTTTGAGCGTAACTTTTCTGATGTGAGCAATGCATTGAGTTGCGATTTCATATGCTTGGCAATATGCTTTGATCGCTATATCTTTGCAACTCGATTTTTTAAATCGACGGTTGATCTGTTAGCTCAGCCGGTAGAGCAACGGCCTTTTAAGCCGTGGGCCTTGGGTTCGAATCCCAAACAGATCACATTCGTGTATTTCCCCTTACCCCCTCGGATAAGGGGATTTTTATTTTGTGCGGATTATCAAACACTTATGAAGCAATATTCGTATAATGTTATAAAGGCATGTAAAGATAATAAGAAGAGTACCGTTGTCCATGTCATGGTATGGTGTCTTAGCGTTAAATTTAGGAGTCAGACGTGCAAGTGAATCGCCATAAGCTCTGCACAAGCGGAAAGGCCTCCAACAAGTACTCCAAAATTGTCTAAAGAATCCACCTGAATGGCATGCCCTTTGATTCAGGAGTTGGCCTGCCGGTAAAAGGGAATGTGATCAATAAATTTACCTGCGCTGAGAAAAGATAATAGGCATGTTTCAGCGAATAGTGACTTTTATAGCGGCAATTTGCCTATCACGACACCTCACCTTCCAGCTTAGCATTTTTGGGTCGTATTGTCCTCTTCCCGATCAGGCTGGCAGGAGTATATTCGATCGCATCGGTAATCTCCTCGCCAATGCTTTTCATTCCGGTGGTGTATTCTTCTGGCTTAATAATTACTTCTTTTATCGGCAGATGATCGGGAAGTTCGGCAAACCCTGATGCCTTTTTACCACGGTGCGGTCGTAAGAAATATGCTGCTTCTCAGCGATGGCTGGTTTGCCCCCTGGTTTGACCCACTATTAATCAGACTTTCGTTATAAAGTTAGTTAATGAATCAAAACATCTAATCATTATGTACTCACAGGAATCGACCGGCGGCGATCTTGATACATACGCAAGAGGGTAGGATCAAGCTGCAGCCTCTTGGATTTAGGAGTGTTGGTTGGTTTGATTTTTAAGTAAACGGCCTCATGAACTCATTACCAGATTGTTCTCGCAGAGGAATGTACACTATGTAAGACCTTCGGTTACATTTGGTAATGAATGTGCAGGCCATTTGTCCGGTTTATATCAAATAAAGCAAATTTTTCATTTTCAAAGGCATCGTACTGTAATACACATTGATTAGAAGTGAATTAACTCTTATCAGCAGGGTATGTTTGTTGGCTTGGTGGGCTGCGCCGCAATGGTTAATAGTGTCCGCACCCCGGCGCTGCGCCAGCTGTCTTTGATCTCTTTCAAGATCAAAAAGGGGGATTTCTCGTTTTGATTTCTGTTTTGACAACACAAGAGACAAATGATTTCGGTTGGGTACCCTCTATTTTGCGTCAGCAATAGAGAGGTTGGCACGAAGTGCCGGGTGAGTCCGTTTGGTACCCTCTATTTTGCATCAGCAAAAGAGAGGTTGGCACGAAGTGCCGGGTGAGTCCAAAGACGCAACTCAATCTCGCCCCTGTGGAGCGCACGGGAATTTTAGCAAGGCTGATCCAGAATCGGAAGCATTTTCAGTAGGACAAGAACCAACTGCCTCTGGAATATACATCCGCGGTGATCGACTTGAAGGGAATGTGTCCTGTGGCATTTGACACCCTTCTTTGCCTGGTGGAGCTATTTTTTTAAATGAAAATAGGCAACCAAAAACAGAGCAACCCAAATGAGGCCTTTGATCAGAAAGAACAAAAACGCCGCAAAGCCGAGCCGCGCAAGCCAAGGATATCGAGCGCGAAGGGAGTTCAATTTAAATTTCCAATTCATTCAATAACAGCCTCTTGGATACGCATTAGCTCTGTATGTTCGCCGGTTATAATTCAGGCACACCCAATGATGATTGGTTAAAATCAGGGTCCTACGGCAAGCAATCTTGGAATAACATGCTTCCAGTCAAAAAGTTCGACTGTTTAAAATGCAGCTTTTAAGCCCAGGGTAAAACTACGCGGCATTCCCGGTCGGAGTCCGGCAGGCCTCAGGGCAGCAATGTAGACAACATCCAATAAATTAGCCACGCTTGCAAATAAGTCAATTGTTTTATAAACGGAATAATGGCTGCTGAGGTCTATGGTGAAATGCGCATCCGTCTTTTCATTCAACGCAATGGTACCCTGTCCTGGCTCGGTCCGCATAACATCCACAAAGCGGAGACTGGCATCAAAGCGGAATGCTCCGTAGTGAACCCCAGCGAGTAAACTCAACTGATGAGCTGGGAGATAAGGGAAATGGTCTCCCTGTTGAACACTTCCCCAGTCTTCGTAGGTACTTTTAAAACTGCTCTGAAACCGGGCAACGGAATAGGTATAGGCGATTCCTATCGGAAGACTGTATTTGTCTGAGCCTTCTTTTTTTGAATTCAGGTCGCCGTTTATTTGGAATTCAATTCCATGAGACCGCACTTCGCCGGCATTAAATAGATCTCCGGTTCCGGTTCCTCCCCCAGCAGCCAGATCTGATCCCAACAAGTTGCTGTAGTCATTGAGAAATAAAACGGCCTGCACCAAGAATGAGCCTTTCTGCCAACGGCTTCCTAGCTCGTAGTTGATGCTTGCTTCTGGAAGGGTCCCGTCCTGAGCTCCCGGAGGAGCAAATCCTTTATGAACGCCCAGGAAAACAGTTGAAAATTTGTTGGCCTGATATTGAATGCTGATTCCCGGGATGAATACGGATACACGGTTTTGTTTTAGGGATAGCTGGGCACCTGACCTTTCGGGATCTGCTTTTCCGTAATCCTTTTGTTCGACAAAAATATTTTCGTAACGCACTCCCGGAGTGGCTGTAAACTTTCCATTGCGAAGGCGGTACTGCAAATAAGCTGCTGCTGCATCTGTTATGATGATGCGGTTGCTTTCAGTGCCGGGAGTGCCTGTCTCCCGCAGGGCCATGACTTTATCGTGAATGGTATAATGATCCTCCCATTGGAAACGGTCAGCCCAATCCCAGTGAATCCGCAGGCCCAGATCTATCCGGTGATTCCAGTTCGCGCGCACAAACGATAAGGAAAAGGCAGATTGAATTCCCTTTGCTTCGTATGAACGGTTGTTCGCTTTGACGTAGAGCTTGTTGGCGGATCCGGTTGGTGTTCCCAGTAAAACATCATACGCTTCCGCGTATTTACTTGGATCATCGAGAATGCTTCCTATGGAAAGCTTGGTGCCGTCCGAAACCTCAACTTTGTCCAGCTTATACCAGTTTCTCGAAAATTCTGTTCGATAAGCCGTAGTCGCCAATTGTGCATGGCTGCTCAAAGAAATGGTGTGCATCAGTGAAAGGTGGGTCTGCTTGGTGGACATGAGATCCTTTTGCGAAGCAGCGTATCTTAAAAAGGGCTCCCGATCAAAATCTTCCCGGGTAAGTCCGAGATATGTTTCGTCAGATTCTTCCAAGGTTTGGCTGATCCTCACGCTGAGTGATTGGGGTAATTTGACATCTGGTGCAGTCTGGAGGCGCAACTTTGCCAGATAGTCCTTTTTGTCAAATCCCGTCGTGCCGCCTCCATCCAGTTTTTTAAAACCATCTGAGCGGTATTGAAAACTTTCGACCAGATAGGCAAGGTGCTTTTGTTCGTCTCCCACAAAGGCATGCAGAATTCGATTCCCATGGGATCCTCCCATGAGGTTGAATCTTCCAGAAAAGGTGGAGGGGATTTGAGTCGACAGAAGGTTGATCGCCCCACCGGTGGTGAACGGGCCGTATTTGATCTGACTGCTCCCTTTGACCACCTCAATGGCCTGCATCCTGCCCATGGTCGGAAAGTAGTAGGCTGCAGGCTCTGAATAGGGTGCCGGGGCAATGAGTACGCCGTCTTCCATTATGGTGATTTTCGAACTCCTTTCAACACCGGTTCCGCGAAGCCCAATGTTGGGACGCAAACCGAATCCATCCTCTTCCTGTATGTTGATCCCGGGAAGGGTCCCAAGGGCCCTGGAGACGTCCGTGTAGCTGAATTTTTGAATCTCCCTTGGGGATATGAAATGAGCCGACCCCGGTATGTTGCGAATTCCAGAAAGGCCTTTTGTCATGACAACCACTTCCTGGAGTTCGGCTACCTGTTCAGTCAATTCGATATCAAGATGGAGTACTTGACCGGAAGTTACGGAAACCGGTAGTCTGGAGGTAACGAAGCCAAAAGAACTTGCGATCAGTTGATAGTCTCCTTCCGGAATTTCGTTTAACGCGAAGTTTCCTTTGTGATCCGTACTTGCATGGAAAGCTGTCGATTCGAGCAATATGGTCACACCGGATAAGGGAACATCAGATTGCGATTGGACCACCCTCCCTTCAATGGTCTGGGACTGTGAAAACAGGTCAGCGAGCATTAGGGTGCAAAATAGAATGAGTAACGGCCTCATGGTTTGAGCAAATTGAGTTATAGGTAAAAGATTCAATGAAGAGATGGTTTGGGAGTGGGCTGGTCGCCCAGGCAAGGCGGAACCGGCAAATCTTTATCGAATGCACAACAGTGTTCGCGGGAGGAACTGAGTATCGACCGGGCTACCTCGCGGGAAATGGAATGAGGTGGTTCACCGTTGACGAGAATGGTCGCGCTGCCGTCAAATGCTTCTACGGCCAGCAGGGTGAGTTCGCTGCCTATGCAAAGTCCAAGCCTTTGAACGTATTCCAGAAAGGCTTCGCTGTGATCGCTGAACGCCGCCACCCGGCACCGCGAACCGGCAGGCAGTTTGCCAATAGAAACAAAGCACTCGCCACGCATTTTTCCTTTGCGATCAGGAATGGGGTCTCCAAAAGGATCAAAAAGGGGCTGACCCAAAAGCTCGTCCAACGCATCGACAAGGCGCTCAGAGGGAATGCTCCCGAGTTGTTCCGAATGAACTGCCAGTTCGTCTAAACTAAAATTCATTTTATTGAACAAATAGGCATTCCATAAGCGTTGCCTTCGCAGGATCTTCAACGCGAGGTTTTTGCCGATGATGGTCAACCGCACCGGTTGGTAACGTTCGTAGGAAATACAGCCCTTGTCTGCCAAACGTCGAAGCGCTTCTGTGACCGATCCGGGTTTTAAGCCCAGACGGTGGGCAAGATCGTTGGTGTGTACCTCCGATGAGGCCTGCACGGCAATTTCAAAAATGGCCTTTAACAACTTTTCCTCCGAAGGGGTAAGCATCATCATGGCGCAAAGTTAAATGCAGTTCTGGTGAACAAAAATAAAAGTTAGGTAGACCTAAAAAATATTTTAATGGATAATCAGTTAGCGCAGCCTACCGTCATATTTTTTTGACCACCGTCCACCGCATGCTACGGCTTCCGTCGCGGACTGATGTATTTTTGAGGCAGCATGCACGCGTCAAGTGAAATATTGTGGAGCGCCTTCCCGGCAATCATTGAGACATCGGGACTCGTCCGGTTCCGCAACTGGGTGAATCAGCGCTACAGTTTGAATCTCAGTACGTACGAAGACCTCTACGCGTGGTCAATTGAAGAATACGAGCGATTCTGGGAGAGCATCTTTCAGTTTTTTAACATAGACCATGATGGCGTATATGGCAACGTGTGCTCTTTGGGGACCATGCCTCAGGTTCGCTGGTTTGAAGGGCTAAGTCTGAATTATGCCGAACACATTTTCCGCCAGAAGGACAGTCGGAGGCCTGCAATGATTGCACTGGCAGAGCATCTTCCCGATCGGGAGATACCCTGGCAGGAACTTGAGGACATTTCAGCGAATCTTCAGTCCTATTTTGACGATTGCGGGTTGTTACCGGGAGATCGCGTCGTGGCTTATGCCTCAAATGTGCCGGAAACCTCCATGGCCATGCTGGCCGCGGTGGCCTCCGGTTTGGTTTGGAGCAGTTGCAGCCCCGATTTTGGGGTAGCTGGAGCTGCTGACCGTTTTGCGCAAATTGATCCCAGGATTCTGTTTGCTTCGACGGCATACTCATACAACGGAAAAGTATTTGACCGGCGATCTGAAGTCCTTGAACTGGTAGCAAAGCTCACCAGCCTGAAGCGCATCGTCTGGATCGAGGCATATGGGTTTTCCGCACCGGTGATGGAGGATCCCAGGTTTGAGATCTTTTCATCGCTTGCCAGGGGGGATGCAACAAGCCTCCGGTTTGTTCGCGTGCCCTTCAGCCATCCAATTTGGATTTTGTATTCTTCGGGGACCACGGGTTTGCCCAAAGCTATGGTCCATGGCCACGGTGGAATGTTGCTGGAGCATTTGAAGTATCTCGTTTTGCACAATGACGTCAGACCGGGCGAACGTTTTTTCTGGTATACGACCACTGGATGGATGATGTGGAATTTTGTACATGCATCGATGCTTGCCGGAGCGACGGCGGTACTTTACGACGGAAGCGCAGCATTTCCTTCATTGGACCATTTATGGAGCAGGGTAGAGGTTCATGGCATTGAACACTTTGGCACCAGCGCCCCGTTTTTGGTGGCCTGCATGAAAGAAAGCCGGATGCCTGGCGCATCGCACAAGCTGGATAGACTCCGCAGCATCGGTTCTACCGGATCCCCCTTACCTCCGGAAGCCTTTTCTTATGTTTACCAGGCTGTGGGAAACCAGGTCTGGCTTTGCTCCATGAGCGGCGGCAGCGACGTCTGCACTGCATTTGTTGGGGGCTGCATTGAGAGGCCCGTTCTCAGGGGGCAAATTCAGTGCCGGGCCCTTGGAGTGGACCTGGAGGCCTGGGATGATGCTGGCCATGCCGTTTGGCAAACCCTTGGCGAAATGGTCATCCGCAAACCCTTGCCATGCATGCCGGTTTTCTTTTGGAACGATTCCGGTTTTGACAAATACCGGGCCAGCTATTTTGAACATTATCCCGGTGTCTGGCGCCACGGCGACTGGATTGAGATCACGGCAGAGGACGGCATCATCATTCACGGTAGATCAGATGCGACACTGAACCGCCAGGGTGTTCGCATTGGCACCGCCGAGATTTACCAGGCGCTGGATGGCATTCGGGAACTGCGGGATGCTCTCATCGTCAACCTGGAGCTGGAGGGCGGCGATCATTTTATGCCTTTATTCGTGTTGCTTCGCGAAGGTGTTGAATGGCGCGAGCCCCTGCAGCGAACCATCGTGGAAACCCTGCGCAAAAGTTGCAGTCCGAGGCATGTACCGGATCTCGTAGTACCGGTACCCGACATTCCCTACACGATCAGCGGAAAGAAAATGGAGGGACCTGTCAAAAAAATCCTGATGGGCGAAGATCCTTCGAAAGCCGTCAATGCAGGAACCATGCGCAATCCCGGAAGCATCCGGTTTTTTATCGACAACCGGGAACAACTGCTCTCAAGGTGATTTAGGACGCCAATGCCCTTTGCAATTTTTAAAGCAGCGACTCAGCGTTGACGGGTGAACTTACGGCTGACACTGCGTCCTGAGGCGTCGCTCAGTTGCAGTAAATACATCCCCTGTGGCAGGTTGGCTATGGATATCTTTTCGCTGTTGGTCCCTGAGAGGATGCTCACTTCAGTTTCAGAGATCACCCTGTTCTGGAGGTCGAGAATTTTTAACGTGCCTGTAAACGCATTTTTGCTCTCCAATCTCATGATGAGGTGTCCGGAGGTGGGGTTTGGAAATACCTCCAGATCATCAAGCGCGTTGAAGTCCAGTGTAGCAACGGGAACATTCTGGAGTACGAGCAGGGTGGTATCGATAACCCGTAGGAAGTTGGAGTTCTGGTTGAATACGACCACCCAGTTCCCCGAGTTATAGCGGTATTCGCAACTCACGTTTTTCGTCGAAAAATTTTCGACCTGTGTTCCTTCGTAACCAGCATTGATCTCGACCTTCTTGCCTCCGTGTCCAGAAACGTCGAAAGGGTCTGTCACAAAACATACCACGTTCTGATCACCTGTACTCTCGAGGAACAGGTCGTTGTTAACGGAGCGAGTCCGCACGTTGCCGAGCATTTTTCCCTGAAACACTCCTATGGATTTATTGCCGGCATCGCTTACTGTATAACAGCGGGAACAGCCGGAACAATAGGTCGTATTCGAGTTGTTTTGACACCCATCCACGTAGATAAAATTTTTAAAGCTCGTTCCTCCCGAGACTCCCAGTGAATAAAACGGATTGGTTTTGGATGAGCCAACGCGCCCCACGCGCAGGTAATCCAACCGAAGCGCGCCTTTGTGGCGCTGGTCGTTGCCCTGGTTGTCCGTGGCAGGCTCAACCAGGCTGGTTTTTCCACAGAACTTAAGTTGCATGGTCTGTGCCGGCAGGCATTGGCTCGCCAGCAAAACAAGGGTGAACAGGATGTAAACTTTATGCATGCAGTTGGAGTTTTAGCAAAAATAATCAAGCTTTCTGATATATATATCTTTATATTTATTAATAATTTATAATTAACATTTCACGCCAACGCCCAATTCTGCGTTGCTGTGATTTCATTGGCTGAGTACAGCATCGAGTATATTCAGCGCCTGATCGATGTCGCGGTTGCTGATGCAAAGAGGTGGTGCGAGCCGGATGATATTGCCGTGGGTAGGCTTAGCGAGCAGACCCTGATCCGCGAGTTTCAGGCAGAGTTCCCACGCCACTGGACTGTCGGAGGGGACATCCATTTCCATTGCGTTGAGCAAACCACGTCCGCGCACTTCCCGGATCCGTCCGTGACGCCGCTTCAATTCCTCAAGGCCACTGCGAAACCGATTGCCCATTTCAAAGGCATTCTCATCGAGCTTTTCCTCCTTCAGCACTTCGAGCGCAGCAATAGCTACCCTGCAGGCGAGTGGATTGCCACCAAATGTCGATCCATGCTCTCCCGGCCGGATGCTTAGCATGATTTCGTCGTCCGCCAGAACGGCAGATACGGGAAGAACCCCGCCGGATAAAGCCTTGCCGAGAATGAGGACGTCCGGTCGGATGCCATTGTAATCGCAGGCCAGCATCTTTCCAGTTCGGCAAAGACCGGTTTGTATTTCATCCGCCATGAAAAGAGCACCGTATTGGTCGCACAATCGCTTGCATTGCCGGATGAATGCATCGCTGGGAAGGATGACGCCTGCTTCCCCCTGGATGGGTTCAATCAGCAGACCGGCAATGTCGCCTCCTGAGAAAGCCCTCTCGAGCGCCAGATCGTCGTCGAAGGGAATTTTTTCAAAACCGGGGAGAAATGGTCCAAATTGAGTGTAGCTGGAGGGGTCTGTCGACAGGGAAACCGCCAGTAGGGTCCTGCCGTGAAAGTTGCGGTCAAAAACGATGATGCGGGCTTTATTTTCGGGGATCCCCTTGTGGGTATAGGCCCATTTTCGGCACAGCTTCACAGCCGTCTCGACGGCTTCCACGCCCGTATTCATGGGCAACACCTTGTCATAGCCAAAGTAATTGCAAATGGTTTGCTCGTACTCGCCTAACTGGTCGTTGTAGAAGGCCCTTGAGGATAGGGTCAGGCGCCGGGCCTGAGCCTGCAGGGCATCAATGATCCTGGGGTGGCAATGTCCCTGATTCACAGCCGAATAAGCCGAGAGGAAATCCAGGTATTGCTTTCCTTCGACATCCCAGAGGTAACAGCCCTGGCCACGGGCCAACACGACGGGAATGGGGTGGTAATTGTGTGCACCAAACCGGTCTTCGAGATCGAGGAAGTGCTGTGTGCGGTTTGTTGTGCTAAGGGTTGTCATAGGGTGTTTTATAATATGGAACGAAGTTAACTGAAATTCGCATCTCGGGTAGGAGTGAATTCACACGGGGAAGCCCAAAAGGTTAAAGCATCCTGTTAACATTCCTGGCCTTTCCGCTCTATCGCATTCAATAGGGAGTTGTGGATGGCAAGGCACTGATCGATCAGGCTATAGGTGCCATTGTTGACGATGATGTAATCGGCCAGGCTGTTCAATTCGGCATCGCTCAGCTGCCGCGACATGCGCTGTTGAACCTGATTGGGCTCCAATCCGTCCCGAAACCTAACCCGTTCCTTCCGAAGATCAGCATCGGCCATAACCGCAATGACCCGAAAGAGGTGGGTCATGGCCATCGTTTCCCGGAGGAGGGCGGTTTCCATGAGCACATACGGACCAGCCTGTTGGGTCATCCATGATTCTAGGTCGCTTGCAACGGCGGGATGAACCAATGCGTTGAGCTCCCGGAGACGGGCGGGATCGGAAAATGCCAAATCGGCGAGATGCGCAACATTCAGCGTTCCATCAGGGTGGTAAGAGCGGCTTCCAAACTGATGGGCAATGGCAGAGGCCAATGCTCCGTCTTTCTCCATGAGTTGCCGGGCTCTTAGGTCCGAAGGGTAAACGGGTACCCCGATGACCTCAAAGATGTGGGCGACGGTTGTCTTGCCACTTCCAATGCCACCGGTCAGGCCAATTAGCTGCATGCTGGGTCAGACGTCAGAGAATAGCCAGGTAAGGATGCAAGGCCGTCTTGGGCGGTGGCAGGTTTTTTTTGCAACCGGGCGCGAATGCGCCGAATCCATTCTTGCTGGTCCTTTTCCGGGACGGTAAAACGCAAATGCGCGTCGCTTTGGAACTCAAACGCATCGACCGTTAGCCCAAGTTCTTTCAAAACGGAATACAAAACCTGGATCTGTGCAGAATCGGATCTGGCAACCAGTTGGATCATTGGGGCGTAGTCAACGAGTTCGGCACGATCAAGACATGCTTTTGCGGCATCCCGGTAAGCTTTTGCCAGCCCCCCGGTTCCTAAAAGGATGCCACCAAAATAGCGCACGACAATGACCATCGCATTGGTCAGATGGTGCGTCTGAATTTGCTGCAATATGGGCCTTCCGGCAGTTCCTGCAGGCTCGCCGTCGTCACAGGAACGGAGCTGCAGTGCAGATCCGGATCCAATGATCCAAGCGTAACACCAGTGACGCGCTTTGTGGTGCTGTTCCTTGCATTTTTTTAACAGCAACTCCATCTCGCTGACCCGGTGAACCGGCCAGGCATATGCGATGAATTTACTGCCTTTAACGACAACTTCGTCCTGGCAGGGTTCCACCAGGCATTTTAAAGGGCCTTCATCTCGGCGCATACTGCAAATGTACAAAGGTGACGGTGCAGACCATTCGATACAACAAGGGGATCTCTACAGTCAAAGCAAGCTCACTTAAGCCCGTCGCCGGATTAACATTTCAGGGCACTTCTAACCCCCCCCCCTCTTGCGCCAGCCAGCCCGCACAGGCTCACGCGCTCAATGAATTTAGCTTCACAATACTTCGTTGCAGCTCAGTCAGTTATCGTGCCACATAGCTTCCTTCGCTGCGCCTCGCCTTGTTTTGCTTGGGGGCTGCCTCCCTCCACTCCCTCTTGCGCCAGCCAGCCCGCACAGGCTCACGCGCTCAATGAATTTAGCTTCACAATACTTCGTTGCAGCTCAGTCAGTTATCGTGCCACATAGCTTCCTTCGCTGCGCCTCGCCTTGTCTTGCTTGGGGGCTTCCTCCCTCCCCTCCCTGCTGCGCCAGCCAGCCCACACAGGCTC
>JADLHA010000037.1 GCA_020848995.1 Saprospiraceae bacterium
CTCTCTTTTGCTTGCGCAAAAAAGAGGGTTTGTACTCGAGAGCTGTTGGCTTTTGCTTGCGCAATGATGTTGGGACTCACCCGGCACTGCGTGCCACCCTCTCTTTTGCTTGCGCAAAAAAGAGGGTACCTAACCGAGATCATTTGTGCTTTGTTTTGCGCAAAAACGAAACAAACCGAGAACTCCCCCCTCTTTGATCTTGGAAAGATCAGAGAGGGGTGGCGCGTAGCGCCGGGGTGAGTCACCGTTCACTCTACGAAGCACCAAGCACAAATCAATAAACTGTAACTCTTAATAATATTTAACCGACTCAGAATAAATCCGGAAACGCCAAGCTATTCCCAATAGACTCTGGTAATTATTTTTAATACATGAAAATCCGCAAATTACATGCAATCCTTATTGCCAGAAAACTGCGTCGTGCAATGACTGTTTCGGAAAGAAAACTATGGTGTCATCTTCGGAACAGAAAATATAAAAACTTAAAATTTCTGAGACAGCACCCCATCATTTATGGATGTGTAAATGGAAATGCGCAATTTTTTGTAGCAGATTTTTATTGTGACGAATTGAAATTGGTACTCGAATTAGATGGGTCAATTCATGAAACACAAAGAGCATACGATGCTAATCGCGATCAGATTATGCACGAATTGGGATTGCACGTACTCCGGTTAAAAAATGAGGAAACCGGTGATATGGAAAGAATTTACAATAAGTTGAATGAATATTGTATCGGATAATATAGCAAATACCCCTCTTTGATCTTGAAAAGATCAGAGAGGGGTAATGCGTAGCGCCGGGGTGGGGCCTCTTGATGTGATTGGACGGTCAAACGGAATTCCTGCTAACTTTGATCTCATGCCGGTTGCTATGCCCGGATTCTTCTGTGTATGAAACTTCGTGACCACGCCGGGGTTCTACCCACGGCCCTATTTGCCATTGCGCTCATTGGAGTATGCCTTTGGTATGGCTACCAGGACCTGGTTTTTCGACCACCCCAGTCTATACACCAATGGCGTCAAAGCGACTGCGCATCCCTGGCTTTAAATTACCATCAGCACCACCTGGGTTTCATTCGCCCGCATACGCACAACCTGACATCAGACCAGGGGACCAGCAGCGCCTGCGCTCCGAGTGAGTGGCCATTGCTTTATTGGTCGGTGTCCTGCTTTTATCACCTACTCGGCCCAGACGACAGCAATTACCGGATTTTCAACACCCTGCTCTTTCTGATGGGGCTCCTCTTTCTCTTTAGGTGGGTGTACTTGATTGTCGGGGATGCATTCTGGTCTCTGTTGGTGACGATGCTGTTGTTTTCATCCCCCGTCGTTGCCTACTACGGCAACAATTACCTTTCCGACAGCGCTGCGCTCGCCTTTTCTTTTGCCGGATGGTACTTTTTCAGCAAGTACCTTCTCCGAGGGGGTTCGAAGTATTGGCCGGTGTCTCTGTTTGCAATTTCCGCATGCCTAAAACCTGGAGCCCTGATCAGTCCGATGATCCTCGCCGCGCTGCTACTTAATCCCCGGATCATCGGGCGAAGGAAAATTGTGCTTCCACATCGCCTGCAACTTCGAAACAGTTGGCCTCTGTTGCTCGTTCCTCTGGCGCCGATGCCCTGGATCGCTTATGCGAATTGGTACAACCGCATTCACGATTGCAGTTATTTCAGCACAACTGTTTTCCCCATTTGGAATTACACCTTGAAAGAAATTGCAGATTACCTGCAGCACATGGTCCGGTTATGGGGTGACCAGTATTTCCATCCGGCAACTCTGGCACTCCTGGTTATGGCCTTTGCTTGGACCCTCTGGCCGGGCAGCAAGTCCGGAGGAATCTGGCGGAACGCTTGCCTGTGGGGCGCGCTAGGTTGCACGTCATATTGTATTCTCCAATTTCAGGCATTGGCAGATCACGATTACTACGTGCTCAATCTGTTCATTTTTCCGGTACTGGTAATGATTGCTTTGCTCAACGGCATACGCCAGCATCATCCCGGTATCTATTCCTCACCTGCAGTCAAAGTTGCAGCTGCAGGATTTGTGTTGTTCAATTTGCATCACGCGGCAAATAGTCTGGATTTCCGTTATAAAGGATGGCCCAATGACCGTGACGCCAATGCGGCCTATGCTTCGGCCAAATTGGCATTGAGGGCTGCCGGGGTGACGGAGCGCGACACCATCATTTCTTTGCCGGACAGGAGTCACGCCTCTTTGTACCTGCTCAACTGCAAGGGTTGGACACTCTATACGGACGCCCGTTTCAACCGGAGCGCCCCCATCCCTTACAATCAGGACAGCGTGGGCATCCGCCGTTCGGTTGAACGGGGAGCTCGATACCTATTTGTGCTGGGCACGAATTTTCTGGAAAGTAGCGATTACCTTCGGTCCTTTACAACCCGGCTGGTCGCACACGACGGAGAATGGTACCTGTTTGATCTTCGGGATGGCCCCGCCAATTTTCAAATGTCTCAGGAGGTTCCATCAGCCGTTTATCGCTGTGATGCCGAGAACCTGACTCCGGATGGTGTGCACTTCATGGATGCGGTTTCCGGAAAGGCTTTTGAGGGTGTAAATCTCCGTACGGATAGTTTCTCGAAGTCTGGATGCTATTCGGTACATCTAACGAACGAACGTCCGTTTGGTATGACCCTAAGGGTGTCAGTTGCTGCCGGTGGGGAGCGCTTGCGAATGGAGGTATGGCGCAAGGTGGGATCAGCTGAAGAAGCCATACCCATTGTCGCAGTGCCGGCAAAAGGCGTTTATGAAAACCGGGCCAGGGTGATCCGGGAAGATGACGGCTGGCAATTGCTGCGACTGGACTGCCGCCTGGATGCGGAGGCTGCCGGAGGGCTCCTGGAACTTTATCTCTACAACCCCGGAAGCGGACCGGCATGGTTTGACGACTTGTCCATCTTCAGGTATTGGAGCAGAGAAACTGGCAGGTGATCATTCTTCGCCGCGTTTCGCGCGTTCGTAGTCTGGTGACCGGATGGCCTGTTTGTAAGCATCGGTATAAGTCAGTCTTCCAAAAGATGCAAGATAAGCCCTTGCATTCATTCCGTCGAAATGAACCAGTCCGTATCGGTATTGCAGGGTTTGAAATCCGTTGAAGGCGATGGCCAGCAATACCACCGCGATCCATACCCTGCGGACAGATCTGGAGCGCACTAACAACTGTTCGGATACTGCCGCGAGCGGTAGCGCCATGACTGCATAGCTGTCGATCATCGCGCGGTTGCCGAAACCGACATACCACCAGCACCACCAGGAGAACACGACGTACAGGTAAACGGGTAAAAATACCTTTCCTGCAAGAGCGAACGGATGTTTGGAGACATTCCAATAGTAAGCTCCGGCCAATGCAAACGCCATGATGGGCGTATATACCAGCCATCCGTTGCGAAAACTGAATATTCCCTGTAGCACCCGTGGCTTTAAAAAGAAGAAGCCTTCGTCGAGGTAGGAATAGAAAAACCAATGTCCGGTGAGGGATTTCCAATAAAGCAGTTGCGGCAATTGAACGGTAGCTGCAACACATGCGAAGAGCAGGACATGCGCCCAGTTTTGCCGCATCCAGTGCAGGCGCTCAGTCGCATCGGTCATGCGCTGCATGCCGTAGAGGACCGGAAATAGGGCAAACAAGGCATTCACCGGGCGGATGAGGGTCATCAGTCCGAGGCAGAGGCCAGCCAAAGCAGTGAACCGCCATCGCGGCGCATCGTGGCCTTTTGAAACCAGGTACAGGAGTGCTGCAGAGAGCGAGAAGGTATAGGCATGCGACATGGCAGCCTCTGTCGTCGCATAAAAAAAGAGGTTGGTGCCCAGCCCGGTTACCAGGAGGGTCGTTGCAACTGCACCATCCGAAAACCAACGCAGCAGGGTTCGTCGAAGTAGGATCAGTCCGATGGTCAGGTAGAACAGAGCAGAGAGGTGAATGTACTGGTGGTAATAAATGGTAAACCCGTCGGGGGGGAGTCCGGCACTCTGGGTATGGATGTGTGCAAGTGCAAAAAACGGAGCATAGAGCAGGGCCATCCCCATCGTAGGTTTGTGGACCAGTGCGCCGTTGGGTGCTGTTTGCGGCCAGAATTTCCTTTCCGCCCCATATTCCGGATGTCCACGTAAAAATTCTAAACGGTAATCGTGGTGGATAAATGTTGCCGGCAGGTAAGCGTAAAAACCAATGACGTCCCAATCGATGACGTTGAGATTTTTCCAACGTGCAATATTGAAATTGGAATAGGCCAGGATGCCGATGACCACTGCACAGGCAAGGCTCGAAGCGCTTAGGTTCTTCATGATCGGACGCTGGGCAATTTACGAATCATCGTCGTCATGGATGCCATGATCTCTTCGATTAGGTAATTTGTCGCTGGAAATACTGAGGGGCCAGGCAAAAGCAATGCCAGCTGCATTGGCTAGGAGGTCCAGAGGATCAAAGCTGCGCCCGCGAGGCATCGTGCCCTGACACATTTCAAGCAAGAGTCCGAGGAGGAAAAGACCTGCGACGATGTGGAGCGGACCTGCCAGGCGCGCTCGGAAATAACAGAAGGCCGCAAAACCGTACAGTAAGAAGTGTCCTAACTTGTCGATGCCCAACAGAGCATCCCAACTTAACTTAGGGAGGCTCGTCCCCGGTACGAGCGACAGCACGAGGATGGCAGCCACGGTCGCCCAGGCCATCCACCGGTACTGGATCGGACCCGGAGCATGCATGGCATGCCGGATCAATGACCGATAAGGGAACGGTAAGCGGCTGCGTCGAGTAGGCCGTTCACCTCAGCCGGATTGGATACCTGAATGCGGATGATCCATCCCTTTCCATAGGGATCGGAATTGATCAGCGTAGGATCATTTCCAGCTTTTTCGTCGAGGTCCGGATTGAATTCAATCACAGTGCCGCTTACGGGCATAAAGAGGTCCGATGTGGTTTTAACAGCTTCCACCGTTCCGAAGACTTCGTCACGGCTTACATCCTGCCCGACGGTATCAACTTCGACGTAAACGATATCGCCCAGTTCGGATTGGGCGAATTCCGTAATGCCGATGGTCGCCTGGTCTCCATCTACCTGGATCCATTCGTGTTCCTTGGTGTACTTCAGATTTTCTGGAAAGTTCATACGCTTAAAGTGGTTTTTACCTTTTTGCTTGCAACAAATTCGCGGATTTCCTCGGTCGTCAGCGATTTCGGACGTTCGAGCGGGAGGTTGAGTGCGCGATCCCAGCAAAGTTGTGCGAGTACGCCGAGCGCACGCGAAACGCCGAAAAGTACCGTATAGAAGTTGTGTTCTCCGAGTCCGTAGTGTTCGAGCAAGGCACCGGAATGCGCATCCACGTTGGGCCAGGGGTTTTTGACCTTGCCCAGCCCTTGCAGAATGTCGGGAACGACATCGAATACGTGCCAGACGATCTGTACCATGGGGTCGTCAGGACAGTGTTTGCGAGCAAAATCGCGTTGGGCAAGAAAGCGCGGATCCGGCGAGCGGAGTACGGCGTGTCCATATCCGGGTACGACTACGCCTTTGGCAATGGTCTTTTTGACGTAGTCGGAAATCTGGTCGCGCGTGGGCGTGCGGGTGCCGAGGTCGTTGATCATGTCGTAAATCCAATCCATGACCTCCTGATTTGCGAGTCCGTGCAATGGACCCGCCAGGGCGTTCATTCCGCCAGCCAATGCCAGGTAAGCGTCGCTGAGGGTTGACCCCACGAGGTGTACGGTGTGCGCAGAGGCATTGCCTCCCTCGTGGTCTGCATGAATGGTCATGTAAAGGCGCATGAGGTCTTTGAACTCCGGTGCGTCTTTGCCGAGCATGTGGGCGAAATTGGCACTCCAATCGAGTTTGGGATCCATTGCAATGTGCTGGCTCCCGTAAAATGTTTTGCGATAGACATAAGCAGCGACGAGCGGAAGTTTTGCGATGAGGTTCATGCAATCTTCGTACATGAATTCCCAGTATCGCGATTTGGTCATTCCGCTTTCGTACTCGTGGGCGAAAAGGCTGGTCGACTGCATGGCCATGATGGCGATGCTGAACTGCGTCATGGGGTGAATGGAAGAATCCATGTGGTCGAGCAGGTCGATGTCGGCTTCCGAAAGTTTGGCCCTTTTGACCCATTCGCGGCTGAGGGCTTCAACATCAGCCTCCGTAGGCATTTCCCCGGTGAGCATCAGCCAGAACAGGCCCTCTGGCAGAGGTTCCGTGGCTCCGTTGATCCGTGGCAGGAGCTGGCGCAATTCGGGAATGGAATACCCCCTGAACCGGATGCCTTCCTGGGCATCCAGGGAGGAAGTCTCCCAAATCATGCATTTGATTCCGCGCATACCGCCATAAACCTGATCGATGGTGACCTCGTCTATGACCTCGTTGCCGTGGGCGCTGAGCAAGACTTTGATTTCCTCCGTGGCGGTCGTAAAGCGCTCTTTGAACAGGGCTTTTAGCTTATCCATGAATTCACCGTACTTTCTGTCTGAAAAACAAGCGCAAAAGTATAATGTTTTCAAGGATTGCCAACAAAAACCAGACATTTCAGATACCTTTGGCACAAAATCTTGCCGGCTGCATTCAGCCTACACCCTAAATGGTTTTTGCTCTGGCATACAAAGCGTTGAAGTATGTTGGTCATTGGCAATGTTCTGGTCAGCGACGAATTGCTGGAAGTCCATTTCCGCTGTGCCCTGGAAAGCTGTAAGGGCGCCTGCTGCCACGAGGGAGATTTCGGGGCGCCTCTGCTTCCCGAAGAGCGGGATGAGCTGAGACAACACGGCGAACTGATCGCTCAACAGCTCGATGCGGAGGCGGCGGAGCTTCTCCGGAGTGAAGGTCCCGCGAAGTATTACCGGGAAATGCATGCCTGGGGAACGACGCTCATGCCGGAAGGTCCCTGTGTCTTTATGGTGCGCGACGACCAGGGCATAGCGACGTGCGCACTTGAAAAAGCCTGGGAGCAGGGCCGGATTCCCGTACGTAAACCGGTTTCCTGCCACCTCTATCCCGTAAGGGTTTACGAAAATGCGCCGCGGGGGTTTACGGCGTTGAACTACGACGCCTGGGAAATTTGCTATGCTGCCTGTGTAGCCGGAAGAAAAGAACGGATGCCCGTGTTCCGTTTCGTTCGCGAAGGGCTGATCCGCCGTTTTGGTCAGGAATTTTACGATCAGCTCGAAGCCGCCTGGAAGGACCGGTACCAGGACGTACCCAACTTAACGGGAGAGTAATACTTACGAACGTTTGTTAGCTTACATCATTCCTGAAGACAGGGGGCAAGCCATTTTTCGGCTGTTGCAACGTCCCATCCCTTTCGTTCAGCATAGTCCTCGAGCTGGTCACGCCCAATTTCGCTGATGGTAAAGTATCGCGCCTCCGGATGGGCAAAATACCATCCGCTGACCGCGGCTGCCGGATGCATGGCCATGCTCTCAGTAAGCTGCAGTCCGATGGAGTGCTCTACGTCGAGCAGCTTCCATAGCTGTTGCTTCTCGGTGTGTTCCGGGCAGGCCGGGTAACCCGGTGCCGGGCGGATACCGGCATAAGCCTCGCGGATCAGGTCTTCGTTGCTCAGCGCCTCGTCCTGCGCGTATCCCCAGAATTCCTTGCGGACGCGTTCGTGCAGGTATTCGGCTAACGCTTCGGCCAGCCGGTCGGCGAGCGCTTTGACCATGATCGCGTGGTAATCGTCGTGCATGCGTTCATAGCGAGATACCAGCGATTCCACACCAAATCCCGCGCATACGGCAAATGCACCGATGAAGTCGCTTGGAGCCTCCCCGAGCGGCCGGATGAAGTCCGCCAAACACAGGTTGGGAAGCCCCTCGGCTTTTTTTACTTGTTGGCGAAGGTGGTGGAGCGTACAAAGTCTTTTCGAGGGTGCGTCCGGGTCGAAGACTGCAACGTCGTCGCCTTCGGATCCTGCCGGGAACAGGCCAAGGACCGCGCGAGCCTGAAGCACTCCCGAATCCTGCCATTCGTCGAGCATGCGTTGGGCGTCGTCATATAATTTCCGGGCTTCCACGCCTATTCTTTCATCTTCCATGATCGCCGGATAACGCCCACCAAGTTCCCAGCTCATAAAAAAGGGTGTCCAGTCGATGTAGCGCCGCAGGTCCTTCACCGGGATCTGGTCAAAAATACGAACGCCTGTTAGTTTTGGGGGAGGAACCGCCGTTCCCTCCCAGTTTGTCGTCCACCGGTTGGCACGGGCTTCACCGATGGGAACCAGCTGCCGCTGCTGCCGGCGCTGTAGCCGTTGCTGTCGCGTGCGCTCGTATTCTGAACGGATCTCCTTCAGGTAATGGTCGCGCTGTGCTTGATCTTCATTCAGCAGTTGGCTCACGACGTGTACGGCACGCGAGGCATCAACTACGTGAATGACGGGATGCCGGTATCGCGGTTCGATTTTCATTGCGGTGTGCAGCTTTGAGGTCGTAGCGCCACCAATGAGTAAGGGTATTTCGAAGCCCTCCCGCTCCATTTCCTCTGCAAGGTGAACCATCTCGTCGAGTGATGGCGTGATGAGTCCGCTCAATCCAATGACGTCGACCTGTTCCGCCCGCGCCCTTTCGAGAATGTGGTGACCGGGAACCATTACTCCGAGGTCGATGATTTCGTAATTATTGCAGGAAAGCACGACGCCGACGATGTTTTTGCCAATGTCGTGCACATCCCCTTTGACCGTGGCCAGCAGGATGCGGCCTTTGGCCTGGGCGCGCTCCCCCTGTTCCGTCTCCATAAAGGGGGTGAGGTAAGCGACCGCCTGTTTCATCACGCGTGCGCTTTTGACGACCTGAGGCAGGAACATCTTTCCGGCGCCAAAGAGGTCTCCCACCTCGTTCATGCCGTCCATGAGAGGGCCCTCAATCACGCGCAGCGGGCTACCGAGGGCAACCCGTGCTTGTTCGCTATCCTCGACAATCCAATCGGTGATGCCCTTTACCAGGGCGTATTGAAGGCGTTTTTCTACAGGGGCATCCCGCCAGGATGCCTGAGCGGGATCTGAGGATGTGATTTGCGTTTTCTCGAGGGTTTCGGCGAGCTGGGTCAGTCGCTCGGTTGAATCGGGCCGTCGGTTGAAAAGTACGTCTTCCACCCGTTCGAGCAAATCGGCGGGGAGCTGGTCGTAGATGTCGACCTGTCCGGCATTGACAATGCCCATGTCCATACCCGCGCGGATAGCGTGGTACAAAAAGGCAGTGTGCATAGCTTTGCGCAAGACCTCGTTGCCCCGGTAGGCAAACGACAGGTTGCTGACGCCACCGCTCACGCTGGCACCCGGGCAAAGCAGTTTGATCTGGCGGGTGGCTTCCAGAAAGGCGATTGCATAATCGTTGTGCTCTTCGATGCCGGTGGCAACGGCAAAGATGTTGGGATCAAAGATGATGTCGCATGCACGGAATCCGGCACGCTGGGTCAAGAGGGCATAGGCGCGGCAGCAAATTTCCACTTTGCGTTGGGCTGTATCGGCCTGACCCGCTTCGTCGAATGCCATGACGACGACCGCTGCTCCCAGCCGCCTCAGGGTGCGTGCCTGCGTCAGAAATGCGGCTTCACCCTCTTTCAAAGAAATCGAATTGACCGCGCACTTGCCTTGCATGCACTTGAGGCCGGCGACCAGGACATTCCATTTTGAAGAGTCGACCATCACCGGAACGCGCACGATGTCGGGTTCTGAACCCATCAGATTGAGAAATTCGACCATGGCCTTTTCCCCATCGAGCAGGGCTTCATCCATATTGACATCGAGCACCTGAGCGCCGGCCTCAACTTGTTGGCGGGCTACCTGCAGGGCTTCGTCGAACCGGTTGTTCAGGATCAAACGGGCAAACTGACGGGAGCCCGTCACATTGGTGCGCTCACCGATGTTCACAAAGTTCAAGTCGGGACGAAACACAAGGGCCTCAAGTCCGGAAAGACTGAGGGTTCCAGGATCCCGTGGAATTGCGCGGGGCTCCACGCCCTTTATGGCTTCCGCCATGCGCGCAATGTGGCTGGGGCGGGTCCCGCAGCACCCACCGACGATGTTGACCAGGCCTCTTTTTGCGAACGAGGCCATGTAATTGCGCATTTCATCGGGAGTCTGGTCGTAGCCTCCAAGCTCATTGGGCAATCCGGCATTGGGATAGGCACTGACCCGGCAGGGGGCGATGCGGCTGAGTACTTCGATGTGGGGTTCCATTTCGCGTGCACCCAGGGCGCAATTCAGGCCAATGGAAAAAAGTGGCAGGTGTGAAACCGAAACGAAAAAGGCCTCCACGGTTTGACCGGACAGCGTTCTGCCGCTTGCATCGGTAATGGTTCCCGATACCATGATGGGAAGGCGTCGTCCCAACGATTCAAACAGGCAGTCAATGGCGTATAGGGCCGCTTTGGCGTTGAGGGTGTCGAAGATGGTCTCTACGAGGAGGAGGTCCACGCCCCCGTCTACCAATCCGCGGGCCTGTTGGTAATACGCATCCGCAAGTTCGTCGAAGTGGATGCTGCGAAATCCGGGGCGCTGGATGTCGGGGCTCAGGCTTGCCGTCTTATTGGTAGGGCCCAGTGCTCCGGCAACGAATTTTGGGGAACCGCCTCGATTCATTGACCATTCGTCTGCAGCCTGACGGGCAAGGCGTGCCGAAACGAGGTTCATTTCATAGGCCTGGTCCTCGAGACGGTAATCGGCTTGTGAAATTGCATTGGCATTGAATGTATTGGTCTCAAGGATGTCTGCTCCGGCTTCGAGGTATGCGCGGTGTATGTCGAGGATAACTTGTGGCCGCGTCAGCGAAAGGAGGTCATTGTTGCCCCGGAGATCGCAAGGGTGATGTCGAAAGTGCTCACCTCGAAAATCCAGCTCGGTGAGGCGGGCTTCCTGGATCATGGTCCCCATGGCTCCGTCGAGCAGCAGGATCCGCTCGCCGGAAAGTCGTTCAATTTCGTGCAATGTGCTCATCTGCGGCAAAGATACGTGCAGGACCAAGCTGTGAAGGCCTTGTCTGGCAGGGGTTTACACAGTTGTAATTGGGATGCTGTAGTCTTTAAAGAGGATCGCGAAGCTCAAGATGGTTGAGCAAGTGCACTACGCGGTCGACTTCGACGTCGCGGATGGTGAGTGGGGGAGCGATCCGCAACGACCCCGGGTCAAACAGAAAACTTTCAGCGAGCATGTGCCCCTTGAACAATTCGGCAATCCATCGCATGGTCTTTTGGGCATTTCCGAGCTCTGCGGCCATGAACAAGCCGCAATGCCTCAGCTCCCTGACCTGCGGATTGGAAATGCCTGAGGCGAGTCGTTCGCCCATTTTTCGGGCGTTTTCCATCAGGTCGTCGCGCAACAGTACGTTCAGCCCAGCCAATCCGGCCGCGCAACTCACCGGATGCCCCCCAAAGGTCGTGAGGTGTGCCAGGGGCAAGGTGCGAAACAGCTGGCGGAAAAGTGCTTGAGAGGTGATCATGGCCGACAGGGGCATCCCGGCTCCGAGGGCTTTGCCGGCGAGGAGGATGTCGGGGACTGACTCTCCGTGCATAAAGGCAAACAGCTTTCCGGTGCGCCCCATGCCCGTCTGGATCTCATCCAGCACGAGCAGGCTCCCGGTTTGGTCACAGCGCTTTCGCAGATCCTTCCACCACGTCGATTCGGCTGTGCGAACTCCGGCCTCAGCCTGCACCACTTCCGAAAAAACTGCAGCTGTTTGCGGCCCAATGCGGTCGAGTTCGCAGGGGTCGCCAAACGAAAGGAAGCGAACGCCGGGAAGGAGTGGCAAAAAGGGAGCTTTATGGTTTTCGTCGGAGCGAAGGGATTCTGCCCCAAGCGTGCTGCCGTGGTAGGCGTTCCTGCAAACCGCGATCTCAGCCCTTCCCGTTGCCAGCCGGGCCAGTTTGATGGCTGCATCGACGACTTCGCTACCACTGCTCAGAAAGTAAAATGCGTCGAGCCCGGCGGGTAACAAGTCGGCCAGGCGCTCTGCAAGCTGAATTTGCACCTTCTGGAGGTGCTCTCCATAGACGTTGGTGTGCAGGTATTCGCGGGATTGGGAGGCGATGGCATCGAGCACTTCCGGAACGCTATGGCCGAGGTTGCTGACGCCAAAACCGGAAGACAGGTCGAGGTAAGCCCGGCCCTGCATGTCAAACAGATAATTGCCTTCGGCACGCCCCATGTCAAATCCTTGAGGGATTTCACTCGTTTGGGCTAGGTAGGTCAGAAATTGTCGTCTCAACAGCATGATGGCCGGCCCAGGCGCATTTCTAAAGACAGGGAGGCGCCAATCTGCCGAATTGGGGGATATTTGTGGCAAAATTAACGATTCGCATGCACAGCAGAATTTTGAGGAGATCCTGGGTGAAGTTCGCGGCGATTCTCGCCCTGCCCGCCCTGACCATCGCGCAACCGGCAGCCACGGGGCTCAAAGGGATCGATTTTTACCACGGCAGTTTTCGCGAGGCGCTTGAATTGGCGGCAAAAGAACAAAAACTCGTTTTCGTCGATGCGTACACGACCTGGTGTGGCCCTTGTCGCAGGATGTCTGCCAACGTGTTTCCCGATGAGGCGGTTGGCGAATTTTACAACGCCAGTTTTGTCAACATGAAAATCGACATGGAAAAAGGCGAGGGCCCCGACATTGGGCGTCAGTATGGGGTGCGCTCGTATCCAACGTTTTTGTTCATTGGTTCGGATGGAAAGGTCGTGCACTCAGCAGGTGGCGCCAGGCCTGCGGAAGCCTTTATCGAGCTTGGTCGCGAGGCGTTGAAGAAACAAGATCGCAGCGCCGACTGGGCGAAGCGGTACGAAGCCGGCGAGCGCGATGCAGCCACGGTGCTGGCCTATATCAAGGCGCTCAACCTGGTGGGTAAGCCGAGCTTGCGCGTTGCCAACGAATACCTCTCCTCCCAAAGCGACCTCACCACGCCGGAGAACCTCGAGATCATACTCGAAGCGACCACAGAAGCCGATTCGCGGATATTCGATCTGTTGGTGCGCAACGAGAAGGCCATTGTTGGCTCGATCGGCCGGGAGCGCTATGAATTTAAAGTAACTCAGGCCTGCCGGAAGACCCTGCGCAAAGCCTGTGAATACCGCAACGAATCGCTGCTGCTCGAAGCGCAGACGAAAATGAAGTACGTGCCCAAACAGCAAAAGGCATTTGAGTACACCAGCAGCCTGGAATTTTACGGAGAGACCAACCAGCCGCAACCTTTTTACAAATCGGCAAAAGCCTATGCAGACAAAGTGATCCGCAAGGACGCAGGCGCCTTAAAGGACCTGGGGCAACTCTGCATCAAGTATTTCAGGGACGATAAGGGCTGCCGTGAGCTCGCTGAGAAGACGGCGCGCCAGGCCTACGCGCTCAGCCAGTCTCAGCCCTACTGCATCCACTATGCGCGAATGCTGCACCACAACGGCAAAAAAGACGAGGCCGTCGAATGTGTCCGCAAAGGGATCGCCCATGCCCGCACGCAGGGCGAACCTACCGAAATGCTCGATTACCTTCTGCGGGACTGGGGCGTTTCACCGTGAATACTTACAAACGTTCGTTAGTGCATTATGGTTGTGGCGATCTGCGATCAGGGCATTTCCGGGAAACGGGATTTTCCCTTCATTGTTTAGTCAAAAGGATGTTCGCATGAACTTCCTGAGCCTCGAGCGCGCCTCCAAATCCTACGGGGAAAAGACCCTGTTCGAAGATCTGAATCTGCAGATCAACCAGGGTGACAAGGTGGCCCTGGTGGCGCGAAACGGGTCAGGAAAATCTTCCCTGCTGCGCATGCTGGCCGGCGAGGAGCCTCTGGAGGGTGCGGGAGTGAGCCTGTACCGGAACCGCGACGTCCGGACGGCCTACCTCGGACAGGATCCGGCATTCGACGGTTCGATGACGGTGCTGGATGCCGTCCTCGACCAGCCATTTGAGTGGATGCATGCCCTGGTCACCCTGCATCGCGCGCACCAGTCCAGGCCTGGCGACGATTGGGAAAAAGTGGTTGCATCGCTGGACGAACCCGGAGCATGGGAGCTCGACGCCAGGCTCCGCGAGCTGATGGGCAAATTTGGGTTGCCCGGTTTCGATGCCCGCGTCGGTGAGCTCAGCGGGGGCCAGAAAAAGCGCCTGGCGCTGGTGCGCATCTTGTGCGGAGACCCCGAGTTTCTGATCCTCGACGAACCCACCAACCACTTGGATCTTTCGATGATCGAGTGGCTTGAGCGCTATCTGAGTCAACCGGGAATCACCTTGCTGATGGTCACCCACGACCGCTATTTCCTCAACAACGTATGCAACGGAATCTGCGAGCTCGACGAAGGCCATTTGTACAAATATCCCGGTGACTACGAGGACTACCTCGAAAAGAAAACCCAAAGAATGCTGAATGATGCCGTCGTGCGGGAGAAGACAGAAAAACTGCTGCGGCGGGAACTGGAATGGGTGCGGCGCATGCCACGTGCCCGGACCACCAAGAGCAAAGCACGCGTCGGGCAATACTACAGCATGAAAGAGCAATTGGGCAAGCCGGTTCAGACCGAGATGGAAGAAATTCCTCTGGAGACACCGCGGCTTGGATCGAAAGTACTTGAGTTGCATCACGTTCACAAGTCTTTTGGAGATCGCAAACTGATCGCCGACCTGAGTTACAAGTTCAAACCCACGGACCGCGTGGGCATCGTTGGACCCAATGGCTCTGGAAAGACGACCTTATTGCGCCTCATTACCGGCCAACTCAAGCCAGACCAGGGTAAGGTCATTTCCGGAGAGACCCTTGCGAACGGGTATTACCAACAGGAGGGCTTGCCGCTCCGGGAGGACCGGCGGGTCATAGAATATGTGCGCTCCATTGCCGACCACCTGCCACTGCGCAAAGGGCATAAACTGAGTGCGGAGAGTTTGCTCGAGCGTTTCCTGTTTCCCCGTTCGCAGCAACAGGTTTATTGTTCGCAGCTTAGCGGTGGCGAAAAGCGGAGGCTATACCTGCTGTCCATTCTGATGGGCAATCCCAATTTTCTGATCCTGGACGAGCCGACCAACGACCTCGACATCATCACACTCAATGTACTCGAACAATACCTCATCGACTTTCCGGGCTGCGTGCTCATCGTTTCCCACGACCGGTATTTCATGGACAAGATCGTTCAGCACCTGTTCGTCCTGGGTGCCGACGGGCAGGTTGCCGATTTCCCCGGCAACTATTCAGATTACCGGAATGCCAAGGAAGCAGCACCGGTAGTGGAAAAATCCACCGGCGTGCCGGTTCCAGACCGCGTACGCAGACCTGGACAGCGCGAAAAGCGCCAAATGGAGCAGATTGAGCGGGAGCTGGGCCGCCTGAGCGAAGAGCGCGATGGCATCGTAGCCGGATTTTCCAGAAATGCCCTTGCGGGTGACGAAATTGCCATAGCCCATCGCCGCCTGGGCGAACTGCAGGCCCAAATCCTGGAGCTCGAGCGCCAGTGGGAAGAACTTCTCGAGCAGTCGGCTGGTTAAACTGTTTTAAGTTTGTCGGGTTTTTTTAACAAACCCTCCATTGACCACGGGTAAAGTAACGGTTATCATTGCCTTCAGCGTCCTGGTGATCCTCGGAATCCTGGGGATGCAGGCCTATTTCATCAAGCAGAGCATCAACCGGGAGGAGCGGGAGTTCCATCGTGCCGTGAGCATTGCGCTCAGAAATACAGCCAACGGCATTGCAAAATACAACAATGCCAAGGTCACCGAGAAGGGATTGATCGTACAGGAGGCCAGCAACACCTACGAAGTCAACGTCAATACCCCCGTAGATCATTCCGTATTGGCGGTATTGCTGGAGACCGAGCTCGAAAAACAGAACATCAAAACGCCCTTTGAATACGGCGTGTACGACTGCAACACCAATGAGCTGATCTATAGCGAATGCTGCAATGTGCCGACCGATAAAAAGATCAAGTCCGGCAAAAAGAAGAAAGCCGCGAAAAAGAACCAGGCTACGAATTACTTCGTCATCAAATTTCCGGAGAAGCAGACTTATGTCTATCAGAGCATGGGAAATTTGCTCTTCTTTTCCGGCTTGTTGCTGGCCGCCTGCATCATTCTTGCCTCCGCCATCTACATCATCCTGCGGCAAAAGCGATACTCAGAGCTGATGCGGGATTTTGTAAACAACATGACCCACGAATTCAAGACGCCCATTTCGTCGATCAAAATTGCGGCTGAGGTTCTGGCCAGCCACCCCCTTGTCGAAGAGGACCGGCGCCTGAGTCAGTATGCCAAGATCATTAAAGATCAGAATGCGCGGCTGAACGACCAGATTGAAAAAGTCTTACAGCTTGCCAAAATGGAATCCTCCAGTTTTGAATTAAAAATGGAGGAACTGGATGTACATGAACTCATTCAGCAGGTAGTTGACCACCAGCAATTGCGGGTTCGCGAGTCGGGAGGCATAATGGAAACAGATTTCCGGACGGTCAATCACATGGTCCGGGCGGACCGGTTTCACCTGCTCAACGTCGTCAGCAACCTCGTCGACAATGCCATCAAATACAGCGTCGGGCACCCGGAGATCTACATCCGCACACTTGACCTGATCGATGGGTGCGCCCTGGAGATTGAAGACCATGGCATTGGCATTAAGAAAGAAGACCTTCCCTATTTGTTTGATAAGTTCTACCGCGTGTCGACGGGCGATGTGCACAATGTCAAGGGATTTGGCATAGGGCTGTATTACGTGAAGCGGGTTTGCGACGCACACGGCTTCGAGCTGGGCATCCAGAGCGAATACAAGAAGGGAACAATTGTTCGTATCTTGCTCAAAAATTCCCATAAATGAAACGGGCCAGAATACTGTACGCCGAAGACGACGAAACGCTTTCATTTATTACCAAGGACCATCTCGAACTTCAGGGTTACGAGGTTGTCCATTGCATAAGTGGCGGTGCAACGTTTGAGAAGTTCAAGGAAGAAAAATTTGACATCGTTATCCTGGACGTGATGTTGCCTGAAATGGACGGTTTTACCATAGCCGAGAACATCCGGAAGAAAGACCACCAGATTCCCATTCTATTCCTCACGGCCAAGTCACTCAAGGACGACCGCATCCACGGTCTCAAACTGGGAGGGGACGACTACCTCACCAAGCCCTTCAGCATTGAGGAGCTCATTTTAAAAATCGAGATCTTTTTGAGGCGCAGCCGGGTGTTTGAATCCCCAACGGAAGAAAAGGAGATCCAGGTCGGCATTTACCGGTACCTTCCGTTGGAATACCAATTGGTTTTTGACGATCAATCGCGGATCCTCACCCAGCGTGAAAGTGAATTGCTCAGTTTTCTGGTCAAAAATAAAAACAAGGTCATTAAGCGTTCGGTCATCCTGGAGACCCTCTGGGGTGAGGACGATTACTTTATGGGCCGGAGCCTGGACGTGTTTATTTCCAGGCTTCGCAAGTACCTGAGCGACGATCCGGCACTGAAGATCGATAACATCCATGGCATCGGCTTTAAATTTATATGCCCCTGAATGCATGGATCGCCTCTCTGGGTTTCCTTCTGGCAGCCTTTTGCGCTGATGGACAGCAGCCGGGCAATCCGCTCGAGCTAAAGCGCCGCCAGGAAGCTCCGGTTCCTGCAAATGGCAACCCCGGCGCCGACTCTGTCCGCGAGGTCCGAAACCCCTTCGAGCGGGTGGCGGCACGCAGTGATCCCCAGCACGCCCATCGTGAAAAGAGCAATCCATGGTTCCGGTGGGTTCGCGAAAAGAACATATACCGCATCGCGGAGTCAGAGATCAAAACCCTGCTTTTCTGGGGCTTGCTGTTCCTGAGTACGATGCTGGCCATTGCACTGAACCTCAATCGCAGCATAACCCTAAAGCTCTACCGGAGCCTTGTTAACGTCAATTTTCTGTCTTTGCTCTACCGCGAAACCCGGGAAGACGCCAGGCTGATTTACTACCTGCTTTACGGACTCTACTTCGTTGGGTTAAGTTTGTTTTTATACCTGGTCATTCTTCATTACTACGGGATCCGGGCCCCGGTCTACCTGCTGCACCTTTCGGGCTTTGTGCTCGCAGCCTATTTCTTCAGACACCTGAGTCTGAAAATGTTGGGATATGTATTCGGCCTGAGCGCTTACACCGACCGGTATTTGTTCAGCATCGTGGTCTTTGGCTGCATCTTCGCCGTGATTCTCATTCCTGCCAATTTTATCATTACCTTCGTGAGCTATGAACTTGCTGAAAAATGCATTGTTCTGGTCGTCCTGCTGTTCGTAGTCCTGTTTTTCTACCGGCAGATGCGCGAACTCATTTTTCACAATGCAATCTGGCGCAGCAGCCCTTTCCATTTTTTGTTGTACCTTTGCACCTTCGAATTGGCGCCGCCTGTCCTATTGTTCACTTATCTGAACAGGCAGGGCGTTTTTTGAATGACGAAGGAAATGCCGACAAAAACGACGACCATCGCAACGAAAAATGAGTCCAGGCTGAAAAAAGTAAAGCGCATCCTCGTATCCCAGCCCAAACCCGAGCGCTCCCCTTATTTTGACCTGGAAACCCGATACAACGTTCGTTTGGACTGGAAATCGCTCATCCAGGTCGAAGGGTACAAAGAGAAGGAATTCCGCAGGCAGCGCATCCGTTACGACGAATTTCCCTGCGTCATCTTTACCAGCAAAAGCGCCATCGAAAATTACTTCCGCCTCGCCGATGAAATGCGTTTCAAGATCAATGAAATGAACAAGTATTTCTGTGCGACCGAGGCTCTGGCGAACTATCTGCAAAAATTCATTGTTTTCAGAAAGCGAAAGGTCTTCAATGGCGCTAAAAACGTCATGGAGCTCTCAAACTATTTTTCCAAGCACAAGGATGCCGGACCTTTTCTCCTGCCTTGTGCAGAAACGGGAAACCCGGAAGTCAGCAATTTTCTCAAAACTGCAAAGGTTCCTTTCCACGAATCTCCTATGTACCGGGTGATCAGCGCCGATTTGGCGGCCATGGGCGATTTTGCTTACGACATGATCGTATTGTTCAGTTCGCAGGAAGTGAGGTCTTTATTCGACAATTTCCCCTCCTTTGAGCAGGGCGATATGCGGATTGCTGCTTTTGGCAATTCGGCGTCCAAAGCGGTTGCGGAGGCAGGCCTGGTACTCGACATCCAGGCTCCTACGGTGGAAACCCCTTCGATGAATATGGCCATCGAGGAGTACCTCAAAAAATCAAACAGGTAGTTTTATCCGGTAGTTCCGGTGCGTTCCGTGCAATTGATGTACCGAGCCTATGTTGCCCCGAACCAAGCAATGGACTGACCAATTGATGAAAAGTCTGGCCATGCCCCTTCCGGGCCAAGCTGCTCATTCCCGCCTGGCACCCGTCCGCTTATGGGAGCCCGGCGACATTCCCTCCAGTGCGCGACCCGCTGCGGTGCTCATCCTGCTCTACGAAAAGGAGGAAGAGTTATGGTTTCCTCTGATACGGCGCATTACCGGTCACCCGGACGACCATCACCGGGGCCAGATCGGCTTGCCGGGAGGTGGGCGTTCGTTTCCGCAGGAGCGGCTGGAAGACACTGCCTGCAGGGAATGCGCCGAGGAAATTGGCATCGACGCATCCAGCATACGCATGCTGGGAGCCCTTAGTCCGCTGTACATTGCCGTCAGCAACTACCGGGTTCAACCCTTTGTGGGGCTCTACCCCGGGCTTCCAAGTTTTACCAAACAGGATTCCGAGGTCGAAGACATACACCAAGTGTGCGTCACCAGTCTACTCGACCCGGGCAACCGGATGCGCAGTACCGTGTCCAGCTCACGCGGTTTGCGCCTGGACGTACCTGCCATCCAGCTGGGGGACCTTACCGTCTGGGGAGCTACGGGCATGATCCTCGAAGAATTCTGCCAACTGCTTAATCCGGAAGGCTAACTTGCGGAGAAGTCAGCAGAATGAATCCCTGCGGACGCAGCCGTATCATTTTTCCTACATTTGGCCCTGATATCCCGAGATATGGCCGTCAACGACACTTTTGAAGTTACCGGAGGTAAGACCCTCAGCGGTGAACTCCACCCCCAGGGCGCAAAAAATGAGGCCCTCCAGATTTTATGTGCCACCCTGCTGACCCCCGAGGCAGTCACCATCCACAACCTGCCCGACATCCTCGACATCCGCCATTTGATCCGGCTCATCGAGGGACTTGGGGTAAAGGTCACCCGCCAGGATGCCCACTGCTATACGTTTGAGGCGCGGGATGTGGACCTGGATTACTTTGGCACAGAAGCGTTCCAGGAAAATGCGCGCAAGATCCGCGGGTCGGTGATGTTGCTGGCACCCCTGCTGGCGAGGTATAAAAGGGCGGTGCTTCCCAAGCCGGGAGGGGACAAGATCGGCCGGAGACGACTCGATACCCATTTTCTTGGGCTGCAGAAACTCGGAGCGCAGTTTCATTTCGACGAGAGGTCCAACCGCTATGAAATCTCGGCAGAACGCCTGGAGGGTGCGTACATCCTGATGGACGAGATCTCGGTAACCGGAACGGCGAATGTGCTGATGGCAGCCGTTCTGGCCAAGGGGCAAACGACGATCTACAACGCAGCATGCGAACCCTACATACAGCAATTGTGCGCCATGCTTTGCCGCATGGGGGCCCGGATAGAAGGCATCGGATCCAACCTGTTGCAAGTCCAGGGGGTTGAGCGCCTCGGAGGAACACAACATCACATTCTTCCGGATATGATCGAGATTGGCAGCTTCATCAGCCTGGCAGCGATGACGCAGTCGACACTGACCATCAAAAACGCCGGAGTTTCCCAGCTCGGCATCCTGCCGATGGTGTTTGAACGCATGGGGGCCCGTATCGATGTGCGTGGCGACGATCTCCACATCCCAGCACAGGAAGAATACGCCATCCAGTCCTTCCTCGATGGCTCCATTATGACCATTTATGACGCTCCCTGGCCAGGCTTTTCACCGGACCTGATGAGCGTTCTCCTCGTGATGGCTATACAGGCAAAGGGAGCCGTATTGATTCATCAGAAAATGTTTGAGTCGCGTTTGTTTTTTGTCGACAAACTCATCGACATGGGTGCGCAGATCATCCTTTGCGATCCCCATCGCGCAACGGTCATCGGACACAACCGGCGTTTTGCCCTTCGCGGTATTGAGATGACCTCTCCGGATATCCGCGCGGGGGTTGCCCTGCTCATCGCCGCTCTGTCGGCCCGCGGCACCAGCCGGATCCACGCCATCCACCAGATCGACCGTGGTTACGAACAAATTGACCAGCGCCTCAATGCCATTGGAGCACAAATCATCCGCACCTGAGTTCAGGCATGAAGACCAAAAAATCCTGGAGTGAAAAAATGCAAACCCCGGCCGAAGTGGTGGTCAAGAGGGGCCCGGATCCGTGGAATCGCCGTCACGGAGGCGACCGCATGGTCATCCCTACTCCCAGACTGATCGAAAAACTGCTCTATGAAATTCCCAAGGGAAAGGTCTGGACCGCAAGCGAATTGCGGGATGTCATTGCCAAATCGTGCAAGGCCGATTACGCCTGTCCGCTGACGACCGGAATCTTCCTTCGCATCTGTGCCGAGTATGCCGAAACCTTGCGCGTGGAAGGTCAAAAAAGAATTCCTCCCTACTGGCGCATCGTACGCGACAACGGACGCTTGTTTGAAAAATTCCCCGGTGGTGAAGACAGCCAAATGAACCTGCTGCGCGCTGAAGGACATGCGTTCATCCGGGCAGGAAGGGCATGGAAACTCGTTGGGCCTTTGAAATGACAGACGAATCAATCCATACGCTCTTATTTTTAATTTGAATTTGGATAATTGCCTCCCCATGTTGGGACAAGCGATTCAGGCAGGAAAAGACAAAATGTATTGAGGAAATTTACGCGGAACCCATTTATTTGTCAGAATTCCAGCCAAAAATTGGGAAGCCAAAATCCATTGATCGCGCAAGCCTGTGCGGGCAGGCTGGCGCAATGGGGAGGTGGAGGGAGGCAGCCCCTGAGCCAAACAAGCCAAGGCACAGTGAAGAGCTTGCGTTTCACACGCGTTTTCCGCTGCTGGTTTTTCACAAAAAATAAAATCGATCCGGATGTTTGCACGGCTTTTTAGTTTCTTTTGTCGCAGAAGAGGTTAAATGGCCTCGCGGCTACATATTTCTGCGATAGCGACCGCCCACAGCGTACAAGGCAGCCGTGATCTGACCCAGGGAGCAGAACTTAGCCGTTTCCATCAACACTTCAAACATGTTCTCGTGTCGGATTGCGGCTTGCTGAAGTTGAATAAGACTGGTGCCCGCGTGCTCCGCATTGGCCGATTTCAACAAATTCAGTGCGGCGATCTGATCGTTTTTTTCCTCCCCGGTAGCGCGGATGACTTCTCGCGGCAACACCGTGGGGGAACCGTCTTTCGAAAGAAAGGTATTGACGCCGATGATCGGGTACTCGCCGGTGTGCTTGAGGGTTTCGTAGTAAAGACTTTCTTCCTGGATCTTGCTGCGCTGGTACATCGTCTCCATGGCGCCCAGGACGCCACCGCGCTCCGTGATGCGGTCGAATTCCGCCAATACGGCTGCTTCGACAAGGTCGGTCAGTTCTTCGATGATGAACGCTCCCTGTAAGGGGTTTTCGTTTTTGGCCAGACCCAGTTCGTTGTTGATGATGAGTTGAATGGCCATGGCCCTGCGCACCGATTCTTCTGTAGGCGTCGTGATCGCTTCGTCGTAGGCGTTTGTATGAAGCGAATTGCAATTGTCGTATATCGCATAGAGCGCCTGAAGGGTCGTGCGGATGTCGTTGAATGAGATCTCCTGGGCGTGCAACGAACGCCCTGATGTCTGGATGTGGTATTTCAACATCTGGCTGCGCTCGTTGGCACCGTATCGGTGTTTCATGGCCTTAGCCCAAATGCGGCGGGCAACCCTCCCGATGACGGCATATTCGGGATCGACCCCGTTGGAAAAGAAAAACGACAGGTTGGGAGCAAAATCGTCGATGTGCATTCCACGCGACAGATAATATTCCACAAAGGTGAATCCGTTGGCCAGGGTAAAAGCGAGCTGTGAAATTGGGTTGGCGCCGGCTTCGGCGATGTGGTAGCCGCTGATCGACACAGAATAAAAGTTGCGCACCTTGTTGCGGATGAAATATTCCTGGACGTCGCCCATCAGCTTCAGCGAAAACTCCGTAGAAAAGATGCAGGTGTTTTGCGCCTGGTCTTCCTTGAGAATGTCGGCTTGCACGGTTCCGCGCACAGCACTGAGCGCATGGGCCCGGATCTTTCGATATACCTCTGGTTCAATTACTTCGTCGCCAGTCAACCCCAGCAGCATCAATCCCAGTCCGTCGTTACCCGGAGGCAAATTGCCCTGGTATGCAGGCCTGGGCAGTCCTTTGGCATCGTACTTTTCCTTCAGCCGTTGCTCCACCTTTTCTTCCAGTCCATGCTCGCGCACGTAGCGTTCGCATTGCTGGTCTATGGCCGCATTCATAAAAAACGCACAAATGGTCGCTGCGGGACCGTTGATGGTCATGCTCACCGAGGTCTTTGGGTCGCAAAGATCAAATCCGCTATACAGCTTTTTGGCGTCGTCGAGACTGCAAATGCTCACACCGCTGTTTCCCACTTTGCCATAGATGTCTGGACGCTCGTCGGGGTCCTCGCCGTAGAGGGTCACCGAATCGAAGGCGGTGCTCAGCCGGTTAGCGGGCATGTCGAGGCTGAGGTAATGGAAACGGCGGTTGGTGCGTTCGGGGCCACCCTCGCCCGCAAACATGCGCGTGGGATCCTCCTCCTGGCGCTTGAACGGATAAACACCGGCGGTGTAGGGGTAGGAACCAGGTACGTTTTCCTGGAGCTGCCAGCGCAGAATGTCTCCCCAGGCCCTGTAAGCGGGCAGCACCACGCGCGGGATGCGGCTGTGCGAAAGCGAAAGACTGAAGGTGGGAACGCGGATCTCCCTGCCGCGGACGGAATAGGAGAACTCGTCGCGTGCATAGGCCTCCCGGAGTTGCGGCCAGGCCTCGAGCAGGACGCGGCAGTTGCCGTCCAATTGGAGCTTCACCTCGCCGACGATGGCATCCAGTGCATGGACGTCCTTACCGGCTGCGGCCAATTCTTTACGCGCTTCCTCCAAACAATACAGGCGATTGGCCACTTCGGCCTGCTGGCCTGCCCAGTGGTCATAGCGCCGGTTGTTTTCTGAAATTTCACTCAGGTAGCGCGTCTTCGAAGGCGGAATGATGTACACCTTTTCGGATTCTCCCACGGGAAGCTCCAGGGTTGACGTCCACAGGATACCCGCTTTGGAAGCCAGGAGGTTCAGGAGTTGTTTATAGAGCTGGTTGGTTCCCGGGTCGTTGAACTGAGAGGCAATGGTGCCGTAAACCGGCATGGTTTCCGGCGGCTGCTCCCAGGCTCCGCGGTTGCGCTGAAACTGTTTGCGCACGTCGCGCAAGGCGTCCATGGAACCCCGCTTGTCGAATTTGTTGATGGCCACGGCATCCGCAAAATCGAGCATGTCGATTTTTTCGAGCTGGGTTGCCGCTCCATACTCTGGAGTCATGACGTAAAGCGACAGGTCGCTGAAATCGACGATCTCCGTATCGCTTTGTCCGATGCCGGAAGTCTCCAGCACGATGAGGTCGAAACCCCATACGCGAAGCAGACGCAGCGCATGGTGAATGTGCGGAGATAGGGCGAGGTTGCTCTGGCGGGTAGCCAGAGACCTCATAAAAACCCGTCCGCCATGGAACTCCGGGTGGATGGCGTTCATCCGGATGCGGTCGCCAAGCAGGGCGCCACCGGTCTTGCGTTTCGATGGATCCACCGAAGCAATGGCGATCTTTTTGTCGGGAAAATCGAGGACAAATCGGCGGACGAGTTCGTCCACCAGACTCGATTTACCCGAGCCACCGGTACCTGTGATGCCCAAAACCGGGATCTTTTTGTGGGGGGCATCCGATTCCATGCCGGTGAGCAGCTGTTCCGCCTGGCCTGGGTCGTTTTCAGCCAGGGTAATGAGCCGGGCAAGTCGGGCGAAATCAAAGTCGTTGCCGGAACTGGATTCCCGGTGGTGGCTCGCAAAATCGCATTGCTTCAACAGGTCGTTGATCATACCCTGCAGCCCCAGCTTCCGGCCGTCATCCGGACTGTAGATGCGGGCAATGCCGTAGGCATGGAGCTCTTCGATCTCCGACGGCAGAATGGTCCCCCCACCTCCCCCGAATATGCGGATGTGGCCGCAGTTGCGCTCCTTCAGCAGGTCGTGGATGTACTTAAAAAATTCGTTGTGACCACCCTGGTAGGAGGTGATGGCAATGCCCTGGACGTCTTCCTGGATGGCTGCCTCGACGATTTCCAGGGCAGACCGGTTATGGCCGAGGTGGATGATCTCGGCGCCACTGCGCTGCATGATCCGCCGCATGATGTTAATGGCGGCATCGTGCCCGTCGAACAGCGACGCAGCGGTGAGGATACGGATCTTGTGCTCTGGTTGGTAAACGGCGGTTTCGTCGCTCATCATGCTTGCATTAGGGCTCAAATTTACGCCCTGGCGCCCAAGCAGCGCCCCCCTTGCTGCATAGATTGGGAGTCCTTTGGTAAACAGTTGCCAAACCATCCTTTGATGAATGGAAGAGTTTTAATAACTTTATGAGCTGAAAAGAGGGTAGTGGCTAAAAGTTCAAAAGATTTAGTTACTGGATCAATGATACCTGTCAGAAGCCTTTTCGATGGTCGCTGGCTCCGGTTAGCGGTGGCTTCGCTGCTGGTGTGCTGTTGCCTGACCTCAGGGAATGGACGGCAGTGGCTGGTGTTTTATGCCAAGGAGGGATTGTTCAATGGGGTGATCCGCCAGTCTTTCGGTCACCTCTATTTTGGAATGATCCAGGAGGATCCCAACCAGAAAGACGCGTTGCTTGCAGGATTCTGGGGCTATTACCCCCTCAACGGGATTCAGTGGGAGGGGTATTACGGATTTATGAATGGCAGCATCCGCAACGACTGGGGGGCTGATTTCCAGCATGCGTTCGCGGTAGAAGTCGACGAGCGCGTTTTCCTGAAATGCCTTCAGCTCATCCGGCGCTGGGATGAGATGCCCTACTCGCTACGTGCGCGCAACTGCATCCATTTCATCCGCGAAATTGTGCACACCGTCGGGGGAATGCAAGACCCTGAGGGCTATTACCTCCTTCCCAACGACTACCTCGCTGCCCTGCGCTCGCTAAACAAGCAGATGGCCTACCGGGATGGCTTCGACCATTACCGCTCGGTGGCCCAGGTCAGTCATTACGATGGCAGACTGGCCAAAAAGTTCTTTACTTTTCAAAAATGGAAAGCATTTTTCAAAAAATACCGCCTGCGTCGCTCGGCGAAAAACCCCGCGGCAGAAAGTGATTCGACCGAGATCGCCCCTTCCGGTTCATTTTAACGAACGAACGTTCGTTCTTGTCCTAGGTGAAATCAATCCCATACAAAGCGCCAGACACCGCCCTGCTGCCTTTGCCATACCGTGTGGAATACACCACTGTCGGGATGCACCATACCCGCTGAGTCGGTTGAGGTGAACGTGTACATCCCATAAGTATAGGCCAGGTCTCCGCTGCGCGCTACGGTGATGTGTGTGGGCTCCCAATTCAGACTGACGTTCCCCAACACTTTCTGGTCATAAAATGCTCCAATGGCTTGTCTTCCCCGTATAAGCTGGCCTCTTCGCAGGATCACCGCAGAATCTGCAGCATAGTGGGCAAAGGCCTCCGCCATTCCGCTGTCTGCTACGCGACGTGCGAACGCCCGTTCGGTATCCAAAATCTCGAGACGGACTGTTCCGGGATCGGGGCCACATGCGGTCAAAACAACCAGCCAACACATCGCCGCACCAAGGGCTGAAAAACCGCTGCAACTAACGAACGTTTGAAATCTTACCCGCTTCCAAAACGCTTTCATACGTGGTCCAGCGCCTGCGCAATATCGGAAATGAGGTCGTCGGGATTTTCCACGCCAATCGACAGGCGGATCATTTTCTCCGTAATGGACAGGGTCATTTTTTCGTCGGGAGATACGTCGGCGTGCGTCATGGTCGCGGGATGCTCAGCCAGGCTTTCGGTGCTGCCCAGGCTGACGGCCAGTTTGATCAACCCGAGCGCATTCAGAAAGCGGAAAGCTTCCGCCTCACCACCGCGCACATCGAAGGAGATCATGGCTCCGTTGCTGAGGCATTGCCGCTGCCGGATCTCGTAGGCTGCACCGTCCGACTCCCTGATGTTGCCGAGGTAGTAAACTTTTTCCACTTTCGGGTGGTGGTTGAGAAATTCCGCGACCTTTTCGGCATTGGCTGCCTGAACGTCCATTCGGGCTTTGAGGGTTTCCAGACTCCTCAACAACAGCCATCCGGTCCAAGGCCCTGCCATATTTCCCAAAAACGTTCGCAGGCCTTTAACCCGTGCGATCAGTTCGGATGACCCCAGGCAGGCCCCTGCAATGACGTCGCTGTGGCCGCCGATGTATTTGGTAGCAGAATAGAGCACCAGGTCTGCGCCGTGCTTGAGCGGATGCTGCCAAAGCGGACCCATGTAGGTATTGTCGACGGCGAGGTAAACCGGTCGGTCCTCGCGCTCAAAATGCTTTGCGATCGATTTGCTGCAGCGTATGTCTATCAAATCGTTTGTGGGGTTTGCCGGTGTTTCGATGTAAACCATGGCGAGCCGGTCGGCAAGTCCGCTTTCCTCGACCATGCGGATGGCTTCCTCACGGCATTGCCCAACGGAAAAACTCCGCACATGGACACCAAAGCGGGTGAGGATCTTGCGGATGAAGTGGTCCGTTCCACCGTATAGCGGGGTGCTGAAAAGCAACAGGTCTCCCGGGTTGAGAAATTCGAGGAGCACGGTGGTGATCGCCGACATTCCACTTTCAAACACGGCGCAGTCCTCCGCTTCATCCCACAGGCAGAGCCGGTCTTCGAGAATTTCGAGGTCGGGATTGTTGATCCGGCTGTAAATGAGGCCCATTTTCTCACCGGCCTTTTGCTCCCGCAGCCCGTAGGCGAGTTCGAAAAAAGCTTTGCCTTCCTCGGCGCTTTTAAACACGAAGGTGGATGTTTGAAAAATGGGACTTTTGATGGCGCCCTCCGACCATTCGGGCTTGTAGCCGTAAGACATCATCAGGCTTTCGGGATGCATTTTCTTTTTCATGGTTTTGAAATTATCGCTCAGTGCTGCGGTTCCAGGTATGGGTTGGGGTTAGGTGGTCAGCTCCAAAACTAAAAACATTCTCCGGAATAACGCCCATGATCGTCATCAGCCCGGATCGGGGGCGTCAGCGAATGATGCCCTGGTGAATCAGGAGAGCAAAGAGCAGGCCAAGCGCAATGCGATACCAGCCGAAAACGGCAAATCCGTGCCGCTCCACAAATGAAAGCAGCAGCTTGACGGCGATCCAGGCAAATACAAAGGAAGCCACCAGGCCAAGAGCCAGCAGCATCAATTCCTGCCTCGAAAACTGCATGCCGGTACGGATCAGGTCGTAACCCGTAGCGGCAAACATGGTTGGTACGGCGAGGAGAAAAGAAAATTCCGTCGCCTGGCGCCGGTCTAAACCATTGAACACGCCGCCGATGATGGTGGCTGCCGCCCTGGAAACGCCAGGGATGACTGAAATTCCCTGAACCAGTCCGATGCCAAATGCATTGCGGTAAGGAATGTGTTCGAGCTGATCGATGGTTGACCTGCTGGCGACGACGCGCCGGTCCAGAAAAAGGAGCACAATGCCTCCGGCAATGAGCGAAACCGTTACGACGGTGGGGCTGAACAGGTACTGTTTGATCCATCCATATGCGGCAAACCCGATCAGGGCCGTAGGCAGGAAGGCGACCAGCAGTTTTTTGTAGAGCTCAATGCTACGAAGAAAGCGTCGGGCGTAGATCCAGGCAATGGCGAGGATGGCGCCCAACTGGATGGAGATCTCGAAAGATTTTTGAAATGCGTCGTGCTCAAGTCCCAAACAGGAGGAAGCGAGGATCATATGCCCCGTCGAAGAGACCGGCAGGAACTCCGTAAGTCCCTCCACGATGGCGATGATGAGTGCTTCAACCGGGGTCATGTGCTCTGAGCTGCAGCGAATGGGCAAAGGAATCGTCCAATGGGCTGGAGCGGCCCAAAAATAGCAACAAAAGCTGCGCGATGGCTGCCTACACCGGTCATTGGCTGCTTCGTGGGATGGAGGGCATCGGATCCGTTTCCGGGGCATCTGCCAGGACGATGGCAAACGCATATTCCAGTGCCAGTTCGCGGAGGCGTTCAAACCGTCCGGAGGCGCCTTCGTGCCCGGCGTCGAGGTTGGTATGGAACAACAGCAGGCGGTCCTTGCGGCTGCGCCGGGCGCGCAAGCGCGCTACCCACTTCGCAGGTTCCCAATACTGCACCTGGCTGTCCGAAAAACCCGTGGTGACCAGCAGGTGCGGGTACTCCGCGTGGCGGACGTTGTCGAAGGGGGAATAGGCCCGCATCCAGCCGTATTGCACCGGATCTGCTGGGTTGCCCCACTCCTGGTACTCGCCCGTCGTCAGTGGGATGCCTGGATCCGCCATGGTGGTAAGTACATCGACAAAAGGTACATGGGCGAGTATGCCACAGAACAAATCCGGACGAAGATTCATAACGGCGCCCATCAGCAGTCCACCCGCAGAGCCTCCGCGTGCGAACAAGTGTTCGGGAGAACAGTATTGGTTGCGCACGAGGTATTCAGCGCAGTCAATGAAGTCGTAAAAGCTGTTCATCTTGTGGGCCAGTCTTCCCTGCTCGTACCAGTTCCAGCCCATTTCTTTGCCTCCGCGGATATGGGCAATGGCCAAAACAAATCCGCGGTTGAGCAGTGAAAGCGCATTGCTTGAAAACGCCGGATCATAGCTGATGCCATAACTCCCATAAGCCTGCAGCATCATGGGAGCCGTGCCGTCTCGACGCTGAGTCCGGAGGTAGGCCAGTGAAACCGGGATCAAAGTTCCGTCGCGCGCCGGCACCTGCAGATATTCCGTGGCATAGTTTTCTTTGTCGAAGCCGCCCCGGACAGGGCTCTCCTTGCGAAGCGTCAGTTTGCGCTGTTGCATGTCGTAATCAAACGTTGACACCGGGGTAGTCATAGAGGTGTAATGCAGGCGCAAGAGGATCTCCCCGGGTTCTTCGTTTCTTCCGAGCCAGCAATCGTAACTGGTGTCTCGGAATTCTATGTAATGCGAGTTACCGGGATTGCTCCGGTCGCGGATGCTGATGCGATTCATGCCACCACTCCGTTCAAAAACCACCAGGTACGCTTCAAAAACTTCGAAACCCTGGATCAGCACGTCCGGGTCATGGTCCAAAAAAGGTATCCATTGACGTTCATCGAAGACGTCGCCGTCGCAAATGCTGAGCCGGAAGTTTGGGGCATGGTCATTGTGCAAGAGGTACCACCGGCCGTCGAAGTGATCGGCAGAGTAATGGATCCCGGGGTTTTTGGCCCGGATGCAGCGAAGTTCAGCACCAGCTAAGGTGAGGTCCATGACGCGACACTCCAGCGGCTCGGTGTATCCCGAGTGGATGAGCAGCCATTTCCGGTCGCGCGATGTGGAGAGGTGGGCATAGAGGGTTTCGTCCTTTTCTTCGTAAATCAGTTCGTCTGCATCAAAAGAACTCCCGAACCGGTGACGCCAGATCTTGTCGGGGCGGAGGGTCTTTTCGTCTTTGGTATTGTAGTAGAGGAAGTTGCCGTCGGGAGACCAGGCAAAATCGCCTGCAAGCACCCGGGAGGGGTCGCTGTAACGGCTGCCGTTGGTGGTGTCGACGACGTAAGGCCTGTGAAGGTTGCGTCCGGTGAGGTCGAGTCCAAAGGCGAAACGGGTGCCGTCGTGGCTCACAACGGGAGCCAGGACGTTGCAAAATTTGTGGCCTTCGGCCAGGGTGTTTACGTCGAGCAGCACCTCTTCTTCAGCGCCATCTTTGCCGCGGGGTTTCCTGCAATACAAGGGGTATTCCTTTCCTTGCTGAAAACGCGTGTAGTAGAGGTAACTGCCCATGGGATATGGCACGGTGCTGTCGTCCTGAACGATGCGTGCCAACATTTCGTCATACAGTGCGTTTCTCAGCGAAATTGCCGGTAGGAACACGTTTTCGAGGTAGGCATTCTCTGCTTCGAGATGGGCACGCACGGCCGGATCATCGCGTTCGCACATCCAGTAGTAGGGATCTTCGCGTTGCTCACCATGCAGCTTGTGGATGTGGGGAATTTCAGCGGCCCGGGGCTCTGCAGTGTTCAGGGCGGCCTCGAGAATCCGGGTGCGGAGAGACTGAGCATACTTTGTTGGCATGAGCGGTATTTGCTGCCAAAAATACGGTGGTAGCGGACATGCGGGCAGGCCGTTGTTTGCCTCAAAATTGTCGATCTTTGCCCGCCGCCGGCTCGGGCATTTTAGCTGGAAGCCGAAAAAATCGCATCGACATGAAAACAGCAGAAGTCGTCTACCTCGGAGACTTGCGCACGGAAGCCACGCACCTGCGCAGCGGAGAAAAGATTCGCACTGTGGCGCCACCGGACAACCAGGGCAAGGGCGATGCCTTTTCGCCTACTGACCTGGCGGCGACCTCATTGGCCAGTTGCATGATGACCATCGTTGCCATTGCCGCAGAATCCCACGGGATCGACGTGAGCGGCATGCGTGCCGAAGTCCTGAAGCACATGGCCAACGACCCGCGCCGCATTGGAGGCATCGAAATAGACCTCTACCTGCCGGCAATGCACTACACCGGCAGGGAGCGCGCCATTCTGACTGGAGCTGCCAACGCATGTCCCGTGGGCCGGAGTCTGCACCCGGCTCTGGAGCAGACCCTGCGCATCCATTGGGGCGACGATCGAGCTGCGCATGTTGAATCAGGTCATTGAACTGCCCGGTTCCAAAAGCATTGCCACCCGGCTGCTGATCCTCCGCGCGCTCGGCGGGAAGGCCGTATCGATTCCCGGTTCCCTACCCGACGCCGACGATGTGCAGTACCTGAAACAATGTCTTGAAGATACTAACGAACGTTTGTATGTTGGTGATGGCGCAGCGCCCATGCGCTTTCTGCTGGCCTGGGTAGCGCTGCGCGGCGAACACAAAATCATCGATGGAAGTGAAATGCTGCGCCGCAGACCACTGCGACCGCTTTTGAAAACCCTCGAAGAACTGGGCTGCAAATTCCTGTTTTTGGACACGCCCTACCAGTTGCCCGTTCAATTGATCCGGGGCATTCCGCCCCGCTATCCTTACAGCGTCGAAGTCGATGCGCGCATCAGCAGCCAATTTGCAAGCGCCCTGCTGCTCATCGCTCCCTACCTCCCGCACGGACTGCTGGTTGAGTGGACCAAAGATGCCGTATCACAGCCCTATTTGAACATGACCCTTTCTCTGATGCGACATTTCGGAATTTCGATGGGATATTCGTCCACCTATGCCCGGGTGGGGCCCGGCCGTTATGCCGGATCATTGGATCGCATCGAAGCGGACTGGAGCGCTGCCGTTTTTTTTCTGGCCTGGCTGTCGCTGCTCGACGGGGGAGCGCTTTATTTTCCCAATCTCACATTTTCGGGTTTGCAGGCCGACGAAGCGGCTGCAGGATTTTTCTCCGCATGGGGCCTGCAGTTTGAAGAAGAGCGCGGTGGGATGAGCGTTCGCCAGACCGGATTCCGCATGCAGCAGGACCTGCACCTCGAGCTTGCGGGATGTCCTGACCTGTTTCCCGCGCTTGCGGTATTTTGTGCCCTCCGGGGGCAGGATGTTTGCTTTGAAGGTCTGCAGCATTTGCAATACAAGGAATCCGACCGCCTGGGCGCCCTCTGTGAAGTGCTCGCCTCCTGCGGGGTGGAGGCGAATGCTACGCATCATACTAACGGTCGTTTGGATGTTAGCTTCTGCATGTCCGGATTCAGTCCGCCGGTACAATTCCGGCTCGACCCCAGGGGCGACCACAGGCTGGCTATGGCGTTCGGATTGTTCGCGCATTGCGCACCCCTCGAATTGTCTGATCCGGACGTCGTCCGTAAATCGTTCCCTGGTTTCTGGAAACTTTTCTTGCAAATGATTCTGGCATCCGGCTAAGGAGTACAGCCCCGGTGCCGTTTCACCGACGCATCCGGCCTGGTCGCGCCATGCGGTTTTCGCGCCGTTCCCGCAACCTCTTGAGTACTTCCTGGTTAAAGGCCTTTTCGGCAGGTTCCAGCCGTGCGAGTTTTTGCGCCGGAAGTATCGCTCTGAAGCGGTCGTAATAATTTTGCTTGAGCTCGAGTTCCTGTTGCTGGAGTGCAAGCTGCTCTTCGACGAGTTTTTCCGATTCTTCCTCTGAAAGTTTTTCCCGGCGATTCCCCCGTTTGGACAGCAGCAGGTCTTTTCGAAGCTCCATGCGCTTTTTCGAATATTCATTGTACAGGGGCCAGAAGCGCGCAGATTCTTCGGAATTGAGGTCGAGCTCATTGGTCATGTAAGCAACGCGCATGGACTCCATTTTTTCCAGCGCGCGCTCCCTTGCCGGTGGCGGGCCTGGAGCGTCGTCCTGCGCCAGGCCTGCGGCTATACAGGTCGTCAGCGCGATGAGTGTGTTCAGTGTCGTTTTCATAGATTCAGCGATATTCAATATGCGTGATTAACGGTTGTTCATTGCAGGTATTCGATGAGCAGTTCATCCAGGTTTTCGTCAGCCGTTTCGGGCAGTTCCGGAAGTACGGACGATTCGTCATCCAGGAGCAAGGCCAGGCTTGTGCCGTCAAATTCGTTGGCGTTGGCCTCGATGTATTCCAGCAGCTCGTCTTCGCTGCATCCGGCGAGGAGGTCTGCCTGTGAAGGACTGCGGTAGAGGTCCAAGACCAGCCAGCAAGCTGCCGCAAATACTGTGGCAGCGACGGCGTAAGACCAAAAGCGGCGTACGCGCAGGGAAGTGCTTCGAAGCGGGGCGTCGGCACCGGGGATGCCGGCAGTGGCCAGGCGCTCCCGGAAGTGCTCGAAGTAGCCGTTGGGTATGCGAAATCCCTCGTCGGGGCGCACCTCTGCGGGAATGCCCATTGGCAGCTGCTCCGACAGCCGCTTGGCGAAGGTGCCGAAGTAGTTTTCGGGAACGCCAAAACCACCTCTTTGCGAATCGTTGCTGCCGGGGACCTTGTCTTCGAGCAGGGCCCGCATGGCCGGGAAATATCCTTCCGGAGCCACAAAGCCATCCGCCTGCTTCAGGCCATTGCCAAAAGGCAGTTGGGGCTCTTTGTTTTTATCGTATAGGTCGCTCATGTCAAAACGTTTCTCTCTGTTTAAAAAATTCGCCGATCTTTTTCACGGCGTGATGGTAGGAAGCCTTCAGCGCACCTTCCGAGGTGTCGAGGATCTCTGACATATCCCGGTAAGACATTTCGTCGTGGTAGCGCAGCAGGAACACCTGTTTTTGCCGGTCCGGCAGGGTGGCCAGCGCCTGCTGCAGGCAGAGTTGCACGGCATCCCCGTCGAAATAGGGATCCGATTGCAACTTGTTCAGTACGCCATCCTCCCCTTCGCCATCCATGCCGTCGTACCGGTGGCGCTTGTTTCGCTCCATAAAACTCAGGCACTCGTTGGTGGCGATGCGGTACAGCCAGGTGTACAGGCTGCTCTTGCCCTCGAAGCTGTCGATGCTGCGGTATACTTTGATGAAGGTGTTTTGCAGAACATCGTCGGCGTCATCGTGAACGAGTACCATTCGCCGGACGTGCCAGTAGAGCTTTTGCTGGTATTTATCGAGCAGGGCCCGGAACCCTTTGTCGGCCGTCGCCGGTGTTCTGATCCAGTCGACGATCAACTGGTCGTCCGTTACTTTGGTTGCCATCATCGTTTGTTTTGACCTGCCCGGCGCCCGCAGGTTTAATGGAGACCTTCACCTTTTCAGGGTGCTAAGGGGTCATAAAATTCGGAGGATTGCCGGGAAAAGTCGCATTTTTAGACCACAATATGATGGGATGGCTGAGTCGCCGGTTGTTGCAAGTACTGGGCTGGCAGGTCCGGGGAGACGAGCCCCTGCGGGTGCTCGACCAGTTTGTGATTGCCATTGGACCCCACACCTCGAATTGGGATTTTCCCCTGGGCATCCTGGTACGTTGGGCTACCGGCTTGGAGAAGATCCATTTTATCGGCAAAGCAAGCCTGTTCCGCCCTCCGTTTGGCTGGTTCTTCCGCGCCCTGGGGGGCTATCCCGTCGAGCGCTCGGCTTCCCTACAACAGGTAGAGCGTTACGCAGCGCTTTTCAGAGCAAAAAGGGAATTTGCCATCGTTATTGCGCCTGAAGGGACCCGCAAACGCGTGGCCCGGCTCAAGTCGGGGTATTACCACATCGCCCGTATGGCCGGAGTTCCCATCGTTCCGGCCACCATCGACTACGCAAGTCGCACCGTCCACTTTCATCAGGCCTTCATGCCCGGCGAAAAGCAGGAAGAGGATATGGCCACCGTCGAGGAGTACATCTCCTCTGCAAAAGGCAAATACCCTGAACTGGCATTCAAAAAAAATCCTGAAACGGGCAATTAGCAGGGAATTGCAACCCGATGATGGCGAATAATCCCTCATTGGGGGGGACTGTTGGTTATAAATTCGGCGGAAAATAGAAGAAGGCCAATTAGGGAGAGCTTTTAGACCAGGATTGCCGGCACAGTATGCCCGGTTTATTCAGATGAACCATTTCAATAAACCCTAACTCAGGCGGGCGTTCAGTCTTGGTCTTGCCCAGACTTTATCACTCCTATGCAAATTCATAGGAACGATATTTTTTCGATCACCCGAATATTGTTACTGTGAACTTGATGGAGGGCACTTCTCTTGGCGTTGGCCCTTACGGTCATGTGCCGCATGGTTCATGTCCATTTCCTGCATAGACCTTGAATCCGTTCAAGTCTTTCTTTGATGGAGAAGGTACGTGGGTATTAAACGATTTGCGGAACCTTGGGTCGAAAGAACAAAGCGAAACCCACCATGAGCGCAACAACCGACAATCAACACATTTTGATGAGTTTGCTATTCGCTCTATGCCTGTGGCCGATGTGGCCTGGATTGGAAGCTGCCAAACCCAACATGCCCTCCGGGATCCAGTTCCACAGGTGCCTGTCTCCGGAGCAAACTGCGCAGGTTGGGATCGGATGTGTTGACGGAATCTGCCTGCTGGATTCACGCGCTCAGGCATTTGACCGTTTTCAGTTGATGGACTTGTTGGGGCGCACTCTCGTTTGCCAGGCAATACCAGATGGCGACTGTTTAGCCATCGATCTGTCTATGCGTCCGCATGGTTTGTATTTTCTGGCACTGTACGATGAGGATGGACGTCTTTCCAACACCTTAAGGCTCGTGTGGCGCTCCCCCAAGGCATGAATCAACGGGTAGAAGATGACCTGCTCTCGCTTTAGGTTGAATGCTGGCCGGGCTGGTTTGCTATCTTTGTACAGCACTTTTACCAACAACGCATGGCCGCTACACCTTCCAATATGCTTGCCCTTGGAACTCGGGCACCCGACTTTCGGCTTCCGGACGTCGTCTCGGGCAGGATCCTTCATTTTGACGAGCTATCTGGCTTCAGCTCCTACCTCGTGGTGTTTATGTGCAACCACTGCCCCTACGTCGTGCACGTCCTCGACGAGTTGCTGCACATCGCAGCGGAATACCAGTCGCACGGACTCTGCACGATTGGCATCAGCGCCAACGACGTCTTAAGCTACCCGCAGGACGGTCCAGCCGAAATGAAAGCCCTGGCAATAGAGCGCCGCTTTCCTTTTCCCTACCTCTACGACGAGAGCCAGGAAGTTGCCCGCGCTTACGATGCAGCCTGTACGCCGGACTTTTACCTGTTCGACGCCGAACGGAAGCTGCTATACAGGGGCCGCCTCGACGAAAGCCGGCCGGGAAGTGGCATTCCGGTTACCGGACGCGACCTGCGAAATGCTCTGGAAGCCATGCGCTCCGGGCAGGCACCGGATCCGGTGCAATACCCCAGCATTGGCTGCAACATCAAATGGAAATGACCGGCAACCGCTATTATCTGGCTCAAAGCCGCCTGTTTGCCATGCAGTGTGGCTTGGTTTGTCTTGACCGGTCTGCAGTTCAGCAGTTTTAGCCCCGCATTGCGCATCTCGACGGACCCCTCCGGGTCATGAAATTTTCGGGTTCAAAATTCATATTATTATTAAAAACACTATGTAAAAAATTGTATATCAACTGAATATACATTTAACCTCCTTTGGCAATTTCAGAATTGGTATTATTTTTGTATTTGAAAAGGCAAAGAAAATTTGCGATGCAGTTACTGTGCTCTGCTTCCCCTGTTTTGAGATGGTTGGTGCTCTCCCTGAGTGCGGTGTGCATGACGGCCTCGCGACCCGTCTCCGTGCAGGAGCGCTACATCGAGCAGTTCAAGCTGGTGGCGATCAGCGAGATGGAGCGGACGGGCATTCCCGCCAGCATCAAAATGGCACAGGCCCTGCACGAATCTCAATCGGGGCGCAGCGAGCTTGCCACGCAGGCGAACAACCATTTTGGCATCAAGTGCAAGACGACCTGGACGGGAGCAACCTACCAGTACAAAGACGACGACCGCGACAGCACCGGCAGTCTCTTATTTTCCTGTTTCCGGTCTTATCCGACCGCCATGGATTCTTACATGGATCACTCCGATTTTTTAAAATACCGACCGCGATACCGCGAATTGTTTGAATTGCCGGTGAGCGATTACAAGTCTTGGGCGTATGGCTTGAAAAAATGTGGATACGCAACAGACCCCAATTATCCCGAACGCCTGATTAAGATCATCGAGCGTTACAACCTCGATTTGCTCGATGCCGAGGGTGACAGCTCCCAGATTCAAGCACCCGCAATGGCCGCCGAACCTGCTGCGGATGTGCGTGCTATTGCTGCCGTAGAGATCCTGAGCCGCGACATTCGTCCGCTTGCCTGTGCAAAGCCCGTTGTCAAAACGAGCGTCAAAAAAAATGTGAGCAAATACAAAGTCCGGAAGAGGAGTTCTATTCGGAAAAAGCGCTAATTTTGCACTGCCAAAGTTGTCGGAGAGAATAAACCAATCTCAACCGAGACGAATGCTAATAGCGTGATTAACCTACTCGCTCATTTCTTCTGATAGCTTTGGCCTTTTTCGCAAAACGTTTTCCCGCATTTCCCTATAGCCTTTACGCTGATTGACGATATCTTTCGCCAGGATCAGCGCATTGAACATGGAGCCCGGGTCGGCTTCATTTTTTCCTGCAAGGTCGAATGCCGTGCCGTGGTCAGGTGAGGTGCGAACAAAGGGCAGGCCTGCGGTAAAGTTTACGCCTTCGTGGCTGGCGATGGTTTTAAAGGGGATCAGTCCCTGGTCGTGATACATCGCGAGGATGCCATCAAATTTGTTGAAGGTGCCGGTGCCAAAAAAGCTGTCGGCTGGATAGGGTCCTGATACGAACATGCCTGCTTTTTTGGCCTCGATGATGGCCGGACGGATGATCTCTTCGTCTTCCGGGCCGAGCAATCCTTCTTCTCCTGCATGGGGGTTAAGTCCCAGCACGGCCAGGTGTGGTTTTTCCAAACCAAAATCGCTCATAAGCGACTGCTCCATGATGCGGATTTTGCGCAGCACGACGTCTTTTTGAATAGCCGGGGCCACCTGCGACAGCGGCAGGTGGTCGGTGACTACACCCACTTTCAGGGCTTCTGAGACCATAAACATCAGGCAGTCGGAAGCACCGGCCTTTTCGCGCAGGTAGCCCGTGTGTCCGAAATGGGCAAAACCTGCCATGCGCATGGCCAGCTTGTTGATGGGGCCCGTGACCAGGGCATCGATCTCGCCGCTGAGGGCGTCCTGCAGGGCGCGGTCGAGGGCCAGCATGGCGTATTTTCCACCATCGGGACTGGCTTTGCCCAGCGCGATGGTCACGTTTTCGTTCCAGCAGTTCACCAGGTTCAGCCTTCCCGGCCGGGGTCGCTCCCCCTGAGCGAGGTTGTTGAAACTGAGGGTGTCGAGTTTGGCGATGTTCTTGTGGTAACTGGCGATCTTGACATTCCCGTACAGCACGGGAATGATGTTTTTGTAGATCATTTCGTGACTCAGCGCCTTGAGAATGACCTCAAGGCTGATGCTGTTGATGTCGCCGCAGCTGATGCCGACGCGGATCTTTTCCATAGTTTGCAATTGCGCAGCGAAGATAAACCCTTTTGTCCAATGCGGGCCGGACGCCTCTGTGGGCATGACAGATCACCAGTTTGCCTTATAGACACCCTTCTCCTGTCGGATTTTTGATTTTCCTCCACAGGTTGTTTTCATTTTGCTTCACCCGGCGTCTGGCTCCGTCCACCAGACGCGAGGCCGCAACGATGCAATACGGCCCCACAAAACGAAATTGACAAATTTTCGCCTGTGGAACCGCGCTGCCATTCCTGCACGGCATTTGCTTTTATTCCCGTTTTGTTATATCTTTGACAGAGTCAGGACAACCAACGATGATGTCGGACGGATTCCCATCTGCCGGTTAAAAGATTAAGAAGTGCACTGAAGGCTTTGCTGTACTTGCAACGAATGCTTGCGTAAAATGCCCAATCTTCGTTTTCTGAGCCCTTTCATGGATGCCGTATGAAAATACACCTTGGAGTTTTTTCGATGATGCAAATGCTGCTGGTGATCGCAGCGATCGCCATGCCCATAGTACTGACGCCCCTTCCCAACATTGCCGGAACATCACCTTCCACCACCTGTTTGCAGAGCGCGATCCCCAAACCACAGGCAGTGCAGGAAATAAGCATTGATGTGGTATCTACAGGTTTTCCTACAGGTCACATCGCCAATGCAACCATCGTCTATACCGGCACCGGGCCACGCACTGTGGAAATCCCGGCTGCCGTTACGACCACCGGGCCACGGCATCAGCGCCCCATTACCCCAACACCGGTTACGGTAACCGTCACCGAACCGCGGACGACGGTTCCTCTGTATGGCTATTGCCTGGATGCAGACCTGCCCACGGCACCTGCAGGCGCGCACTGGCCCCCCTCTGCTGAATGGGATGTGACCAATCCCTTGATCGAAGAGGTCAGGCTTTGGCAGGAAACCTTCGACCGGCTCCGCGAAAACGGACAAGTAACCACGCCGCTCGATTTCAATCCAGCCCTGGAGCGCGATGTCGTCGTGCAATTTACCCTTTGGTGGTGGACCATCGGATCAGAATTCGATCCCTGCGACCGGATCAGGAAGTTTTGCGATTCTCTGGAACGGGAGCTAACCCCCCAGGGTGGAGGTCTGGGATCCCCGGTCATGGCGATTCCGCACACACCCATCATCGATGCGGTCATCCTCACCGGACAGCAAAGCGGCACTCCTTTGTTTCAGCCACCCACCTTGCCCGAAACCACTACGAAGATTGCAGAGGCCCCGCCAGCTTCTCATCCGGAAATTGCATATACCGCAAGCGTTATCAGTACCGGCCATCCCTCCGGACACATTTTAGACATTCACCTGAGTAACCCTACCGACCAGACTGTTGAGGTGCACATCGGCGATGGCCCGCTCTACATCCCCGGCAATGGAGACCAGCCACAGGCTGCCGATCCCATTCCTCCGGTGACCATTGCTCCCGGAGGCCACGTCACCATTCCCGTCTACGGCAGTTGCGTAGACATCCGCGTATTGCCCACTGAACCAGGTGGCAATAAGGAGAACATTTCAACCTGGATCGGCCTGCCCGGATTTAGTCCGGAAACCCAACCCGCGAAAGATGCCGGGAGGCCGGGCATTCTACAGGTATATATCCCCACGCGGACCAGCATGCCTCTGGGCGAAGTAACGGAATTGTTGACCGAATTGTCACATCATACCCCGCAAAGCCGGATGGCCCCTTGCCTTGAAGAACCTGTGAGGCAGACTTTCCTGATTCCGGGAACCGGGGAACCATTATACCTCCCAATTAACCCGGAGAAAAATCCTGGGGTTGGCGTTACGCTCGTGCTGAATGCTTACGAACACATCACCCGCGCCTACGAGACCCTGGTCGAAAGCGGTCAGCTCGGCACTGTGCTGGCCGGCAACCCGGAAAGGCAGCGTGAAACCGTTGTGCAGTGGGCATTGTGGCAAAGCACCGAGGCCTTGTACGGCCATCCCCTTCCCAAAGAGCATTGGGACTCTGTGGGTCGCAAAGAAATTGAAAAACTGAGCGGCAAAAAGCTGGACAGCATGCCGGAACCCGAACGAAAAAGCATACAAACCGGGCTCGACGGCATCTGGAATGCGTTCAGCGCCGTGAGCGTAGAAAGCAAAATGGTGTCACCACCGGTGGTCACCACCCCCGCGATGACGACCCCGGGTGTCACTACGACCGTCCCGGTCACCACCACGACCCCCCTGGTCAGGGAATACGTGCCCACCAGCAGTACCTACTCCAAACCACCTCCCGAGACGGAATGGAAATGCGACCCCGTTGTCCGTGTACTTTCGGGGCCGCGTATGGACGGCGGATTGGAACCTCCGAATGATTCAGTCACCGTTTACCGGGATGAATTTCTCCCCCTGCTGGCGGCCGGCGTCGATTACGACGAGTTGTGGTGGGATTGCAACCCGGAACTCAGTTGTCCCGAAACGCCTTCGACGGACATGAGGTCCTTAAACGGCAGAGTCAAATTCGAATGGCGCATCCTCCGCGGCGAAGGAAGCCTGGTTGAACTTGGGTGCTTGAACCCGCAGCGCTTCCGCGAAGGGAAAAGGGTGGTGTTCATGCCTCCTTATGTGGCCATCGACAGCATGAAGGAAACGCTGATCGAACTGAAGATCATCGACGACAACCCAAGCCAGGTGATCGACGAAACCGTAACTCGCAACATCCGCATTCGCACCCGTCGAGACAGTCTGCGGCCCGACCATTACCTCATTCGCATAGAATCCGATGCCTACAGGATCCCGTCCCCCTCTCAGTATACGGGTTTGCCCAGGGGAAGCTGCCTGACCCAGGGACCGCGCTGGAGCCGGGCGGCCGACCTGCCAAAACCCCGGATCGTTTTGCCTCCGGTTGAGGACAACCGCAAAATGGTTTACAAGGAGTGGATGAGGATCAGCGCCGATGACATTCGCGATCCGGACGACGTGGAACTTTGGTGCCGCACCAGTTGTCCCACCAAGCGGATCCATCGCAGTTTTGAGGACGCCGTAGAATACGAATGGACCATTCTTAGGGGCGGCGGCCGCTTCATCAAAGGCAACAAAGGGCGGCATGTCATTTACGAAGCTCCGGAACAGGCTGGGGAAGTGCTGTTGAAGGTAGACGTGTACAATCCGGATTTTTTAAAAGTGCAAGACACAAGGCCCCAACCGGATACGGTGCGCATCGAAGTATTCAGGCCCGGAGTGCGCATGGACACCACAGCTACCGCCTGGTTGCCGCGGGACGGCATCGAACTCGAAAAGCGCTCTTACCTCGTTTACGAAGACAATCGCGAATGGAAAACAGCGTTGGCACACCAATGCCGCATCCATTTTTTTGAATTGCCGGAAGCGAGCAACGAACGGGGGGTGTGCCTGAACTGGCCACCGTACCCGACAGCAGATACCTGTAAGGACCTGTACATTAAAAAACTTCCCGACCGCTACGAGGTATTCGACTCGTCGATGTGTTCCCGCTGGGTACGAGGTGCTGACGATCGCCATGAGGACAGAGCATACTACCTGAATGCGAGGACCAAAACGCCCGTAAGGGAATTCAGCGTTTCCGTCGTTTCCGACGACTACGGTGGATTTGGGTTTATGCGTTCCGTGGCCAATGGCTCCAAGAGTACGGAGTTACCCTATAAATCAGTCGAGTGGAAGGCCGAGGAAAAAACGCATCCTAAAGGGCGTCCTAAAAAAACAGTGTACGCCGATAACCGCGTGACCATTCCCAAGGACATCGACGAAAACCGGATTGCTGATCGCGGCTGGGAGGCCGATCCGAATGGCCAACAGGCAGACCCCGAAGATCCAAAGGTGGACGCCGATACCAGCCGAAACAACAACCACAACGGCGATGGAATCCCGGCTTATGAAGAATACCGGGGATTCTTTGTGCGTGGCACTCACCGGCGGTTTGCCATGAACATCAAAGACCTGCTGGTATGGGATCGAGACAACCGCGGTACCGGGTATTTTGACCGCGGCCATACCGGTGTTGAAGTCAGAAGGATCGATCAGGCAGAAATGGATACCGTGCATGCAAGCCTCAGGGTCATCAACCGGAACCGCCATACCCACGAGCTGGGCTTTGATCAGAAAGGTGCGCGACTGTACCGGTCGGATGGGATTGGTGCCAATTTATTGGGAGTTGCAAGAAATTCGGTAGGTGGTGCCGGCGATGATGGTCTCGTCACCTGTGACAGCGTATCGATCAACGTTGCGCTGGTGAATCGCTCAGCTTCCGCGGTGCTTGCCAACATCATTGCCCATGAATTATCGCATGCCGTCAGCGTCAGGCACCACGGCGAGGGCATCATCAACGGCAGGCTGATGTCTGGAGATGGCATGACGCGCAATGGTGCAGCGTTCAGCAACACCACTGGGGACACGTTGACCTACTCGATTGCCTGTACGGGTGGGCTCACCAGTGGGATGGAGAATTGCTGGATGCGTTATGACAACTACATTCGAAATTGCCCGGTGTCGGCGGTACTCGTCAATTTAAATTGCGCTGCCGGTGGATGGGATGCCGATCTAAGGACGTATAGCATAAATACCGCAAACGACAACGTCGTGGGCAGAACCCTGTGCATCAACGCCACCGGTACCGGGATCAATGCGGGCAATCGCTGCGGACGGGATGCATCTGTCGGAAACTGTTTTAGTCAGATCCGGATTTCGTGCCAAAGACCGTGAATTTGGATTGATGATCTCATGTTGAATAGCATAATATGCCCCTTGGCCCTTGCCGTTAAAATAAAAAATATGAACCGCGCAAACGTTTGCATACATTTTGTGTACCTGTTCATTTCAATGAACCTGTTTGCACAGGCACCCGAGCTGAAGCTCGATCTTAAAAGTTTTTCATCTGCCGATATCCGGCTGGAGCAGGGTTTTCCACTGATCGTCAACCTAACGCTTTACTCTACCCAGGAATTCGGGCCAGAGCGCTATGTCGAAGGGTTACCAGACAGCCTGCGCAACGACCCGTCGGCTCTCCGCGCGATCGATTCCCTTTACGGTCGCGGATTTTCTCAAAGCTACCCCGGGCCCTGGTACGAACAAGTCCTGTTTGTGCAGCTGATCCAGGAGAGGGCTCCTGGAAAGGCCATCCGGCTTTTTCCGCTCAATCCTCTGCCTCCGGGCGAGTTGCTCGTTGGCTTGAATAAGCCGGCCTTTGCAGATTTCGGCGCCGACCCACAAAACACTGTTGGCTGGGTGCCAGGGCGGCACACCTTAAAAGCCGGAGTCCTGTTTCGGGAAGATACCCTATGGTCGAAAAATCTGCACATCGAGGTCGTCCGTCCTGAAACCAGTTCAGACGACAAAAGGCGACTGCAGGCCATGGCGCACTACCTGATGCGTCGCGGGCAGTGCGATAGCGCAGCCGTTTATGGCCGTGCATTGCTGGACGCGGAACCGCAGAACACTTCGAACATCGTGCTGATGGCGGAAATCGACGAATGTACTGGCGATCTGAAATCCTCTCTAACCCTCTACAGGCGCGCGCTGGAGGCCGTCGAAAAGGACCCCGTTCAACCATCCTGTCCGCCCGTTTACCTCGTTCGGAAAATTAATGAACTGCAAGACAAGTTGTATTTTAAAAAATGAGGTTGATGAGCAGCATGGCTGCGACGCCAGGCCGTTAATAATTTGATGTATCCGGTACATTCACCCGTGAGTGAACAAACGTTCGTAAGTTTAATTATCAACATGAGAATCACACCTTTGGTTGCTCAGGGGTTAGTAGCAAACGAACGGAACGGGTTTGGCTCCTTGTATTTTAGGATACGATCCAGAAGAGTTCAGACAGCAAATCCAATGATTGCCACAAGGAAAGGACGATGTTCCTTTCATGTATACGCAGCAATGCTGCGGAAGTAGGCGGCGGGCTGTGAATTTTTTATGCCCTAACTTTGCAATGCGGGTGCTTGCCGGAGGTGCCACTTCACCGGCTCGACACCTCAGTTTTTTGCAAAAGTGGGCTACAGCGCTCCATCTTCGGCGCCCAATGCCTAATATTGTCGGCTCCTTATGAAGCGCAGGAACTTATTCATCGCCTTTGAGGGCATCGACGGCAGCGGCAAGAGCACTCAGCTCCGGCTGCTGGCCGACCGGTTGCGGCGGGAAGGGCACCGGGTTTACTGCACCAGCGAGCCGACCGACAGCCCCATCGGGTCGTTGATCCGCAACGTCTTCAAGCACCGCATCGAGGCAGATCACCGCACCATTGCTGCGCTCTTTGCCGCTGACCGGATAGACCACCTGGTGAATCGCAGCGACGGCATCCTGCGCAAGCTCGAAGAGGGCTACACCGTGCTGTGCGACCGGTATTACTTTTCCTCCTACGCCTACCAGGGGATCCACATGCCGGTTGACTGGGTGATTGAAATCAATGCTCCGGCAGTGAACATGCTGCGGCCCGACCTCCACATCTACATCGACCTCGAACCCGCGGAGAGCATGCGCCGCGTCCAGAATGGGAGAAGTTCCACCGAGCTCTACGAGACGACCGAAAACCTCAGGGCCGTTCGCCAGCAGTACCTCGACTGCTTTAACCGCTTTCGCTCGGGTGAAAACTGGTGTCTGCTCAGCGGCGAGGACACCCCAGAGGAGGTTGCCAAGGCCGTTTGGGTCATGGTCGCGCCACTTCTCGTAAAGCGTGAAGGAGCCTGATCCCCCTTTTTTCTCCCCCTCTTTTCTGTGCCATTCGGTCCAATTGACGATGCACCGCAATCCTATATTTGGAAATGACGGAATATTCGTCTAACATTGCCTTAATTTCCGTCATCTCTTTGCCATTATGCTGCAGCTTTGCCACTCCTACTTTTCCCTGCGTTACGGCACCCTGTCGCCGGAGCAGCTTGCCCGGGAGGCGGCCCGGCTGGAAATTGGTGTCCTGCCCATGGTCGACATCAACAACTGTTCGGCGGCGTATGCGTTTGCCCAGGCCTGTGTGCAGGAGGGTATTCGGCCGGTGTACGGTGTGGATTTCCGCCGCTGTGGAGAGCACTTGTTCACCGCGCTGGCGCGCGATGCCGAGGGCATTGCCGAGATCAACCGGCACCTGAGCACGCTGCCTGCGGAGGATCCGTCTCGCCGGGCACCTCACTGGGAGCACTGTTTTGTCATTTACCGCGATGCCGCCCCCTGTCCACCCGGGGAGTTGCGTCCATTCGAATACGTCGGCATCCGGCCCTCAAAAGTGGGGTCTTTATTTTCGTCGCCGCTGCGCCACCACCCCGAACGGCTCGTAGCTTGCAATCCGGCGACGTTTGCCGTCGACGCCGACCACCGCACCCACAAGTTGCTTCGCTGTATCGACCTCAACATCGCCCTGGGCCGCCTGACCCCGGGCCAGTGTGCTTCGCCAGACGAACGGCTGCTGGCGCCGGCAGCGCTGCGAGAGCGGTACGCGCTGTTCCCGCAATTGTTGCGCAACGCAGAGGCCGTGCTCGACCAATGCCAATTCGACATGCCGTCGTCGCCGGCCAACAACCGGCGCAGCTTTACGGGAAATCCGGAAGGCGACTACACTTTGCTGACCAAACTCGCTTTTCAGGGTTGCCGCCGCCGTTACGGCATCAAAAACGCCCGTGCCGAAGAGCGCATGCGCCGCGAACTCCAGGTGATCTACCGGCTCGGCTTCTGCGCCTATTTTCTGATCACCTGGGACATCGTGCGCTACGCGCAAAGCGCCGGCTACTACCACGTCGGGCGCGGCAGCGGCGCCAACTCCATCGTTGCATTCTGTCTTTACATCACCGACGTCGACCCCCTCGAACTGGACCTCTATTTCGAGCGTTTCATCAACCCGCACCGCAGCAGTCCCCCCGATTTTGACATCGACTTTTCCTGGAGCGAGCGCGACGACGTGACCGAATACATTTTCGAGCGCTACGGTCGCGACTACACCGCACTGCTGGCCACCTACAACACCTTTAAAGGCAAGTCGATCGTTCGCGAGTTGGGCAAGGTCTTTGGATTGCCCAAAGCCGACATCGACACCATTGTCGACCACCCCAACGATTCCCGCCTGCACCATCCCTATTCGCGACACATTTTCGCATACGGCAAGCGGATCGAAAAATTTCCCAACTACCTGTCGATCCATGCCGGGGGCGTGCTCATTTCCGAGCGCCCGCTCCACTACCACACGGCGCTGCAACAGATGCCCAAGGGCTTTCCCGTCACCCATTTCGACATGTACGGCGCCGAGGACCTTCAATTTCACAAATACGACATTCTGAGCCAGCGCGGGCTGGGGCATATTCGCGATGCCGTGGAGCTCGTGCGCCGGAACCAGGGGCGCAGCGTGGAAATTCACGACATTGCGGCGATCAAACGCGACGAGCGGGTGCGACAGCAACTGCGCTCAGGACACTGCACCGGTTGCTTTTACATCGAGTCGCCCGCCATGCGGGGTCTGCTGCACAAGTTGCGCTGCGACAACTACGTGCACCTGGTCGCGGCCAGCAGCATCATCCGCCCCGGCGTGGCCCAATCGGGTATGATGCGCGCCTACATCGAGCGCTTTCACCACCCCGAGCGGGTGCAGTACCTGCATCCCGTCTTTGCCGAACACCTCGGAGAGACCTTCGGCGTCATGGTTTACCAGGAAGATGTCATGAAGATCGTGCACCACTTTGCCGGACTCGCGCTCGACGAATCGGACGTGCTGCGGAGGATCATGACGGGCAAACGCAAGGACTCGGACACCTTTCGCGGCCTGATGGAAAAGTATTTTGCCAACTGCCGGGAGAGGGGCTATCCTGAAGAGCTGACGCACGAGGTGTGGCGGCAGATCGAAAGTTTCAGCGGCTATTCGTTTTGCAAAGCCCACTCGGCCTCCTTTGCCGTGGAATCGTTCCAGAGCCTCTACCTCAAAGCTCATTTTCCTCTCGAGTTCATGGTTGCCGTGATCAACAACTTCGGGGGATTTTATCGCACAGAGGTGTACGTACATGAGGCGCGCATGGCCGGAGCTGCCGTTCGCCCACCCTGCGTCAACCATAGCCGTTACCTGACCCACATCGAAGGAGAGGTGATCTACCTCGGCTTTGTGCATGTGCAATCGCTGGAACAATCCGCAGCCCTGCGCATCACCGAAGAGCGCGATCGGAACGGCCCTTATGCCAGCATGGAGGATTTCATCCGAAGGGTGCCCATGGGGCGCGAATCGTTGCAGCTCCTGATACGCATCGGAGCCTTTGGCTTTACCGGCTTGAGCAAGACCCGTCTGATGTGGGAGAAAAACGCCGTGCCGGAGATGGGCAGCACCCAGGTAGCTCCGGCCAGCCTCTTTGCAGACGACGGCGGGGACTTTGCCTACCCGCAACTCGACGACGGCCCCTACGACCAGGCCTTCGACGAGATCGAACTGCTGGGATTTCCACTGTGCAGTCCCTTTGAGTTGCTTGCCCAAAACGCCGGCCCCCACCTTCCGGCTGCGCAAATGCCGGCACATCTCCACCGGCGGGTGCGCATGCTGGGATACTACGTCACCCAAAAGCCGGTGCGCACCAGGCAGGGCCAGTACATGGCCTTCGGCACCTGGCTGGACCCCGAAGGCCGCTTTTTCGACAGCGTCCACTTCCCGGACGAAATGGCCCGCTTTCCCTTCCAGGGTCGCGGCTGCTACCTGCTCGAGGGCCGCATTGTGGAGGATTTCGGTTTCCCAAGCCTGGAAGTCGCACAAATGCACAAACTGCCCTTCATCACAGACCCGCGCAGTTCGTAAGCGAGGGAATTGAAATGCGAAATGGACAATAGGACCGTTGACAATGCCCTGAATTGCCCATTATCCTTTTTCGATCATCCGTTCCCGCCGGTTCTCCGGTGAAGAATCCGGCTGGACGGGACTCTAAATGCGCGGCATTTTATAACTTGTCGCCATGCGCTGGACATTTCGCAATATCGTCCTTGCGGCCGGGGGTCTTTTGTTGTTGTACCTCGTCGGCATGATGTCCCTGTACATCTTCATCAACCCCATTGTATTCCGCGCAGAGAGGACGGGACATTACAAGACCCCTGTCAGCCAGCGCATTCGCGAAGAGCGCATCCCGCTTCCCGGAGACCAGCAGCTCTACGCCTATTTTTTTGCAGCCAGGGCACCGCATAAAGGGGTTGTCCTGTTTTTACATGGGGTGCGGGGCAATCTCGACCGGTACGCAGCCCAGTGTCTGCAATTTACACAGCGCGGGTACTCCGTCCTCATGCCCGACGGGCGCGGTTTTGGCCGGTCGGAAGGCCGCATCGGAGAAAGCAGCCTGATGGAGGACGTCCTGGCGTGCAGCGACTGGCTGAGCAAGCGCTTTCGCGAAGACAGCCTCGTGGTCTACGCCATGGACTTTATGGTTCCGGCAGCCTGTTATGCTAATTCCATATGGCCCTGCCGCCTGCTGGTGCTCGACAATCCCGTGTATTCCCTGAGGAGCTGGATTCGCTGCCGGTATCCGGCCTTTGTTTTGCCTTACGAACTCAAATACGATTTCAACACCTACGAGTACCTGCCGAATTGTCTGAGTCCGGTGTTCATCCTGCGTCCGCAGCACCGCGCAGCGTGCACCCCCGAAGAAGCGACGCGGCTGCAACAGATGCTGCCGGATCCCGGTGCGTTTCTTCAGCTTGAGGAAGCTCCGGGAGAATCGCCCTACGAACAGGAGCCCTATCGGCGGATGCTCGACCAACTCCTGATGACCGATTCGCGATGAGCAAGCGCAGCAAACTCGAGAAATTTGCCCAGAACCTGGACTTTCCCAACGTATTCGAGCACTTCGGCTACGAAGACGATGCACTCTATGCCAACGCAAACAAAAAGATCAATTTCCGTGGATCCTGGTGTTCCGGACATTTCTGCAACAATCACCCGTTGACGCTCGAGCTGGCCTGTGGGCGTGGCGAATACAGCCTGGGCATGGCCGCTTTGCATCCCGGCCGCAACTTCATTGGCGTCGACATCAAGGGAGCGCGCATCTGGAATGGTGCAAAACGAGCCCTCCGGCTGGGATTGACCAACGTAGCCTTTGTGCGTACGCGCATCGAAGGGCTTTCCCGGTTTTTTGCCGGTGGGGAAGTCGACGAAATATGGATCACCTTTCCCGACCCGTTTCCCCGTTCGGGCAAGGCCTCCCGGCGACTCACATCTCCGGAATTTCTCGACCGGTATGCGCTGGTGCTGAAGCATGGGGCCTTACTGCATTTGAAAACCGACGACCCCGACCTGTATGCATTCAGCATTGAAAGTGTCGATACGCATGAAGCTTACGAACGTTTGTTCGCAAACGAATCCATTTACGAAAGTAGCTTTGAATTCCCTGAAAAAAACATCCGCACCTACTACGAAAACCTGCACCTCGCCGCTGGTAAAAAGATCCACTACCTGCGGTTTCGATTCACTGGCGGGGAGTCTCGTTAAACCCGCTGGTCATGGGGGAGCGCATCCCCGTTTTCGCCGCCAAAGATGCCGATCCAGGCCGCCTCTCCCCGGCGGCGGGAAGCCCTGTACATTCCCGCCGTGTTAAATGGCATGCTGATGTGGCCCCGATGATCAACGGCGATGAGCCCCCCTTCACCACCGATGTTCTGCAGATGTTCGAAGATGACTTTTCGCGCTGCGACATCGAGCGACTGTCGTCCGTAGCGCATCAGGCAGGAAAGGTGGGCTGCCGCATGGATGCGGATGAAGTGCTCTCCCGTTCCCGTGCACGAAACAGCGCAGCGGTCGTCGGCCCAGGTGCCCGCACCGGCAATGGGTGAGTCGCCGATGCGGCCCCAGCGCTTATTGGTCATGCCACCGGTTGAGGTCGCTGCAGCGAGGTTGCCCGACGCATCGAGGGCAACCGCACCAACGGTACCAAACGTGCCGCCGTCGTGGTCTAGGCGAACTTTTTTCTCCCGTTTGGCCTCCAGGTATTGTTTGTAGCGGAGTGCCTTAAAAAAATAAGCTTTCGGCTTGCGCCCGATGTCCATTTTGCGCGCAAAACGCTCAGCTCCCCTTCCCGCAAGCAATACGTGGTCGGTGTGTTCCATGACGGCGCGTGCAAGGTGTATAGGGTTGCGAATGCGTCTCACCAGGGCAACCGCCCCTACCCGTTGACTGCGCCCCTCCATAATGGCGGCGTCCATCTCATGCTCCCCGCGTGCATTGAACACAGAGCCTTTGCCAGCATTGAACAAAGGACAATCTTCCAGTGCAGAAACGCTGGTAGCAACCGCGTCGAGCGCGCTCCCACCGCTTTCGAGTACGGCGTAACCCTTTTCCAATGCCGCGCTGAGCGCATTTTCGTATTTTTTGCGCAGACGCGCATCCATCTTTTCCTGGAGAAGCGTGCCGGCACCACCGTGTATAGCAATGCAGTAATTGTGGGTCTTCATCGTTGTTGCGTTTCGACAAAGTTAATCTGAAGCCCCTCTTCCAGTGGACCGAGACTGATCAATTTCGCCTATCTTTATTGCCTATGAAAAATGCGATCATTCTGGCAATTCTGGTTTTCCTGACCGGGGCTGCTGCTGCACAGCGCGTGCTCGACGTAGGTCCCGGCAAACCCTATTCCAACCCTCAGGCAGCCGCTGCTGCAGCCCATCCAGGTGACACCATCCGGATGCATCCTGACCTCTATCCGGGGAATTACTACATCTCCAATTTGAAAGGCCGCCCCGATGCCTGGATTACCTTGGAAGGCACCGACCCCGCCCAGGTCATCCTGGAGGGCAGCTCCGAAGGACTACATTTGACCGATGCCACCTACGTGCACATTCGCAGGCTTACGCTGCGCGGACAAAAGGGAAACGGAATGAACATCGACGACGGGGGCAGTTTCGACAGCCCCACGCACCACGTGATCATCGAAGCATGCACGTTCCGCGATATGGCAGCCTCGGGAAACAACGACCTGCTCAAACTGTCCGGACTCGACTCCTTCGTCATTCGAAATTGTCATTTTGAAAATGGATCTACCGGCGGCAGCGGCATAGATATGGTAGGTTGCCATTTTGGAGAAATTGCACACAACCGCTTTGTAAAACTGGGAAGCAACAGCATACAGGCCAAGGGGGGCACGAGCGACCTGAAGATCTTTGCTAACCATTTCACAAACGGTGGACAAAGAACCCTAAACCTCGGCGGCAGCACGGGTGCTGCCTTTTTCCGCCCCGCGGGAGCAAACTACGAAGCGCGGGATATCCTGGTTTTTGCCAACGTGATTGAGGGATCGCTGGCTCCGATCGCCTATGTCGGCTGCCGCAACGTTGCCGTGGTCAACAACACCCTCATCCTGCCCGGCCGCTGGATCATGCGCATACTTCAGGAGAGCACCGATACTTCATATTACTTAAGCTGCGCAAACAACCTGTTTTTCAATAATGTCGTCGTGGTCGACCGTGCCCTCTCTACAGATGTTAATATTGGCCCTTACACCAGCCCTTCCACATTTCACTTCTCCAACAACCTCTGGTACCACCTCGACCTGGCTGGATGGGGTGGTCCGCAACTCCCGGTTCCTGAATCCAATGGGATTGTCCAGAAAGACCCGCTCTTTGTTGAATTCGCAGCAGGCAACTACCGTCTGAAACACGGATCACCCGCTATAGGCAAAGGCTCGCCTGTTTTTCCTGGGCTAAGGGATTTTCTCGGTACTTCCTACCTGCCCATTCCTTCCATCGGTGCATTCGAAGCAGGCACGACGGTGTCAACTGGTCTGTCGACCGAATTGCAATGCACCATCTATCCCAACCCTTATCGCGACAAGATCTGCATTGCGGGCATTCCCCCTGACTGCCATTACCTGCTGGTCCATGCGCGGGGTTCCATCCTCAACAGCGGCAGCCTGAAACCAGGAGACGACTGCATTCCGCCGGCCACCTCCGCTCCCTGCTGGCTGATCCTTCGTTCCGGAAATGCGATCAAAATAGAATTGATACTGGAGATGAAATAATGGAGAATGGTTAAACAGATATTCTTAAGGGGAGAAGTTTGAAATTTACTGTACAGATTGTTCAACTTGCAAGAGTTGTACAATCTCAAAATGAATTCGTTTGATCGAGACAGCTTCTGAGCAACGGGACGACCATTGACAATAGATCGGTTACCTCTCCAAAATCAGGATCGTTGCCTTGATTTGCAATTAGGGGCACTTCTACCCCCCCCCCTATTGCGCCAGCCAGCCCGCACAGGCTGACGCGCTCAATAAATTCAGCATCACAATCCTTCGTTGCAGCTCAGTCAGTTATCGTTCCTTAGATGTCTTCATCGCACGACGACTTTTTCCTAAATTCATTTTTGAATCGACTAGAAGTGAAGAAAGGCAGCCCTATTCATTCTGGCATCAACAGGGAGTTTTTAGAAGTGCCCTTAAATCATAACCGACTTCAATGCTATCTTTATTTCCTAGAGCGTCTTCAAAATAAAAGGTCGCCAGGAAGTAGGGTTTTATTGTGCAGTAGAGGCAAAATTATGGAAGACCAACAATCCAAACATACTGCTTCTGAATTGCTTCCCGTTCAAATGACAGAATATTCTAAGAAATTATTTTACAAAAAGTTTCTTTTGAATCACGCCTTCACCATTGAAAAGTATCCGTCCTAGGAAGTGCATCTTGCCATAGAACACAACACCCTGTAGCTTTGCCTGAAATTAGTTTATATGACCAAGCAAGAATTTGATCAATTGCAAATGGAATTGGAAGTGAGTGGAAAATCA
>JADLHA010000038.1 GCA_020848995.1 Saprospiraceae bacterium
AGCAAAACAAGCCGAGGCGCAGCGAAGGAAGCTATGTGGAACGATAACTGACTGAGCTGCAACGAAGGATTGTGAAGCTAAATTCATTGAGCGCGTGAGCCTGTGCGGGCTGGCTGGCGCAGCAGGTAGGGGAGGGAGGTAGCCCCCAAGCAAGACAAGACGAGGCGCAGCGAAGGAAGCTATGTGGAACGATAACTGACTGAGCTGCAACGAAGGATTGTGAAGCTAAATTCATTGAGCGCATGAGCCTGTGCGGGCTGGCTGGCGCAGCAGGGGGTTTTTAGAAGTGCCCTAAAGTTTTGCGATTCGCTTTCATGGGATGCCGGCCCAGGGCCCAGTCCTGTCCACGCGATCCCAAAGTTAGGCTGCTGGATTTGGCGGCTGGTGTTTCCACCGGCGATGTGTCCACAGCCAGAGCTGAGGAGCAAGTCGGATGTTTTCTTCAAGGGCAGCCGCATACTTTGCGGTGATCACCCCTTCCTTTGTCGCTTCCTCCCCGTCCCAGAGTTGCAAAAATTCAACGTGGTAATGATTTCGCCTGGCCAGGGTCACCCTGGCAAAAAATACGGCGCATTCGAGTTTGCGGGCAATGACCTCCGGCCCCTGAATAAAGGCGGTGCGTTGACCCAGAAAATCAACCCAGTGAACGTTTTCAGGACCGGGCGGACTTTGGTCGGCACCAAATATGGTTATGTTGCATTCTCCCTTCCTCCGGAGTTCGAGCAATGTGCGATAGGCCTTGCTCGAAGGGAGTGTGCGTATGCCAAAACGCTCCCTTACCAGGCGCATCAGCCCGTCGAAATAGCCGTTGGACAGGGGCAGGTACAGAGAATATACCGGCGCAGAAACCGCTCTGGGCAGGACCGAAAACCATTCCCAGTTGCCGAGGTGGGCGACGTAGATCACCGCGCTCTTTCCGCTTTCAATGACGGGTAAGAAGATTTCCGGGTTGTCAAAAACAAAGCGCTGCCTCAGATCCTGCATCGAAGCGCTAAGAGATTTCAGGATGCTGAGCAACTGGTCGCTAAAATGTGCGTAAAAGTCACGTGCCATTTTCCGGCGTTGCGCCGCGGCGAGTTCTGGAAAGGCTTTTCGGAGATTTTCCTCCACAAGGCCGAGCCGGTATCCAGGAAACTGCGAAAGCAACGCAGAGCAAATCCCCGAAATCCCCTCCAGAACGGGCCAGGGAAGACGGGACAGCAGGAGCAGAGGCCAGTATCGCAATTTGGCTGACATGATGGCGGTTTGCCGGGGTAAAAGTACGTCGATTTCGTTGCCTGCCTGGATGGAGGCTCTCGTAGAATGTGCTCCACCATTGCCCCGTGCGAATTATTTTTATGGCTCCGCAGGGCGTTCCTGCAAACCGGGATTTATGGAAAAGATACCCAACAGCATCATCCGGCAGGTCTTTCACCTCGCGCTGATCGTAATGATCGGGGGCCTTTTATTTTGGGAACTCCGAGGTTTTTTACCCTCCTTTCTCGGTGCCTATACGCTGTACATCCTGATGCGGAAACCCTTTATTTGGCTGCATGCCCGCAAGAACTGGCCCAGACCTCTGTCTGCCGTTGCTTTGATGCTGCTGAGCATTGTGGTGATCGTCCTGCCCCTGAACTCCGTGGTTCGCATGCTCACTGCGCGCATCATTCCTCAAATCAACGATACCAACGCCATCTGGAGCGCTGTTGAGCAGTTTGTTCACGAACTCGAGGCGCGCTATCAGGTCGAAATTCTCACGCAGGAGCACATCGGCAATCTCGGCGATTTCATCCTGCGCGAATCGAGCCACCTGCTTGGCGTAACGTTTAACAGCGTGGGGCTTTTGGCCATCACGTATTTTCTGCTCTACTTTCTCCTCACCGGCGGTTCCCGCATAGAAAATGTTTTTACTTCCTGGTTGCCGCTCAAATTGAAAAACCTCAATTACTTCCGCGACCACCTCAACAAACTCGTATATGCCAATGCGATTGGCATTCCTCTCGTGTCTCTGTTTCAATCCGTCGTTGCATCCATTGGCTATTGGATTGCCGGTGTGGACGATCCTTTCATGTGGTTTATCGTTACTTTTTTTGCGTCCTTTATTCCGGTGCTCGGCGCCATGGTGGTCTATGTGCCCTTGTCTCTTATGCTCTTTTACAACGGAGAACAGGCCTACGCAATCTTCCTGCTGGTCTATGGTTTGACGGTTGTCGGATCCGTGGATAATCTGTTTCGAATGTTCTTGCAAAAGAGAATTGGGGATACTCATCCACTGATCACCATATTTGGTGTGCTTGCAGGTCTTAAGTTGTTTGGTTTTATTGGTCTGATCTTTGGTCCCATTCTCATTTCACTGCTGCTTCTGCTCAGCGACGTTTACATCAAAGAATATGGCGAATACAGTAGCATGTAATATGAACGAACGTTTGTTAGTTTCATCATTTTTTTTAAAATTGCCGCTGTGCCTTGCGCTGGCCTTGCTGGTTCCGATGTTTTCTCCGCAGGCCCAGCCGACTTTTCCGGTAAACGGAATTCGGCATCCTGAAACCGGCAGCTTCCTGCTGATGAATGCGGAAATCCATCTGGACTCTGCAACGGTCCTGCCCCGGGGACAGTTGCTCATCCACAATGGCATCATCGTTGCGGTAGGGCCGTCCGTATCGGTAGGCGACACCGCAATCCGCATCGACATGGAGGGCCGGTTTATTTACCCGGCTTTCGTTGACCCCGTCAGCCACTTTGGAATGCCCGAAAAAACGCCTTCACCGGGCAAACCAGAATACGAAAGCATGCGCCCGGGAAGCTATGGATGGAACGACGCGCTTCGCTGCGAGCAGTCTGCCACATCGGTATTGCGCTATTCCGACGAAAGCGCGGCCCGGTATCGAAAGGCCGGTTACGCCTATGTGCAAACCCATGTTCCCGATGGCATCTCCCGGGGCTCAGCATGTGTGGTCATGCTCTACCCAGCCAACGAAAACGAACTCGTACTCAACGCAGCGTCCTCCCACGTACTTCATTTCGATAAAGGGAGTTCTTCCCAGTTTTATCCCAGTTCGCTGATGGGCAGCATTGCCCTGCTCCGGCAGACCTTTCTCGACGGCATCCAATACGATCAGGCCATCCGCCCCCACGAACACAACCTTTCCCTCGAACACTGGCGGAATTTGCAGTCGCTTCCCCAGTTGTTTATCGCCGGGTCGCCGTTCAACCTGCTCCGTGCATCTTCCCTATTCAAAGAGTTCGGAATTCGGGGGATGCTCGTAGGCGACGGACGCGAATACCAGCGCGCCGATGCCATACGCCGCACCGGACAACGCATCATCGTTCCCCTCGATTTTCCTGAGCCCTACGACGTCGAAGATCCACTCGACGCCCTGAACATCGACCTGTCGGATCTCAAGCACTGGGAACTCGCCCCCTCCAATCCCGCCATCCTGGCAAACCACGGCATCCCTTTTGTCTTCACCTCACTGGGATTGCCGGATCCTTCACAAATACTAACTAACGTTCGTAAGGCAATTCGCCGGGGACTGAGCCCTGGACTTGCCCTCTACGCCCTGACTGCGGGTCCTGCAACGTGGTTAAACGTCGACCGGCATACGGGAACCCTTCATCCCGGAAAGACGGCATCGCTCATCGTAGCCGACGGTCCCCTGTTCTCCGACAAATCCCGCATTCTGGAGACCTGGGTCCGCGGCCGGAGATTTCCTGTGCAGCAACGCTCCCTTCTTCCGGTCGCTACCGGACGATTTGCCTTCGAAATGGACACTCTCCGCGTACACGTCGCCTTCGATGGCGATGCGAACAAAACGGAGCTGCGCCTGCCCGACGCCGACAGCAGCCGGTACTTTTTGCACGCCAAAGGAACAGGACACTGGGTATCCGGACAGCTTGGAAGGACAGGCCCCACAGGAAATTTTATCCTGTTCTCTGCATGGAAAGGCACAGGCAGTCTATGGACCGGTCGAGCCCAGAGAGAAGACGGAAGCTGGACAAATTTAGTTCTCAGGCCCGAAGGACAGGATCCTCCTGACTCCACACGCGCAAAGAGCACCAGCGCCCCAGCAGATACCGGGTTCCTGGGCCCTGTGACGCGTCCCTTCTCCGCGTACGGATGGTCGCAGACCCCAGTTCCGGAGCATTGCGTCATCCGCAACGCGACGGTGTGGACCAACGAAAAGGAAGGAATTCTCCCCCAGACCGACGTCATCATTTCCCAGGGAAAGATCCGTGCGGTTGGTAAAAAACTCTCTGCTCCGGGTGCCCGCGAAATTGACGGAACCGGAAAGCATTTGACAGCAGGAATCATTGACGAACATTCACACATTGCCGTGAACGGCGGGGTGAACGAGTGCTCTCATGCGAATACCGCCGAAGTGAGGATTGGGGATGTGATCAATCCGGAAGACATCAACATTTACCGCCAACTGTCTGGGGGGGTCACCACCGCCCAACTGCTTCACGGATCGTGCAACCCCATCGGAGGCCAAAGCGCTCTGATCAAATTGAGGTGGGGGCTTTCTGCAGATTCCATGAAATTTGAGGGCGCCGATCCTTTTATCAAATTTGCACTGGGCGAAAACGTCAAGCGCAGCGGTGGCAACCAGTCAAACCGTTTTCCCGATACCCGGATGGGCGTAGAGCAGGTATACGAAGACGCATTTACCCGAGCGCGCCAATACGATGTAGCCAGAAGGGAAAATCCACAATCCACACGACGCGATCTGCAACTCGAGGCACTGGCTGAAATCTTGCGGAAAAGGCGGTTTGTTACCTGTCACTCCTATGTGCAGTCCGAAATCAACATGCTGATGCACCTTGCACAGCGCTTCGGTTTCCGCATCAACACCTTTACGCACATACTCGAAGGGTACAAACTCGCCGACCGCATGCGCGAACATGGAGCCGGCGCATCGGCATTTGCCGACTGGTGGGCATACAAGTACGAAGTGTACGAAGCGACTCCCTATAATGGTGCGCTGCTGCACGACCAGGGGATCGTCACCGCTTACAACTCTGACGATGCCGAAATGGCAAGACGCCTCAACCAGGAAGCTGCCAAAGCCGTTCTTTACGGCGGCGTTTCCGAAGAAGAAGCCCTTAAATTCGTCACCCTCAATCCGGCGCGCCTTCTGCACATTGACCACCGCGTGGGGAGCATTCGTACCGGAAAAGATGCAGACGTCGTTTTATGGAGCGACCATCCGTTATCGGTACGCGCCAAAGCTGAACTGACGTTCGTCGATGGCGTACTCTATTTTGACCGGAAAACTGATCTGAGCCTTCGCGAAAACGTTGAACGCGAACGCAGCCGCATTCTTCAGAACATGCTTCGTGCAAAGGCTTCCGGCGAAAAGGCCCAGAAATTCAAACCCCGGCGCAAGCGCCTCTACCACTGCGATTCCATCGGTGGCGACGATGCCAAAGAGGAAGAGGAAACGGATCATTGACTGATTTTATACAAGCCCATTCATTTGATCATGACTTTATCAAAATACATCGCCCTGTGCATGCTCTGTTCCGGCTTTTCCCATGTACTCTCTGCCCAGCCGGCACCTGCCAAACCACAAAAGGGATCCATCGCCATCGTTGGTGCTGCCATCCATACCGGAAATGGTAGCTTCATTCCTTCAGGGGTCATTGCCTTTGAAAACGGAAAAATCAGCTATGTTGGAGAAGACCGGAAACGAGCACAGGAAGCCGATAGCGTGTTCGACGCTACGGGCTTGCATGCTTATCCGGGATTTATCGCCATGGCCAGTAATCTCGGCTTGGCAGAGATCGAACAGGTACGTGCCACGCTCGACTACCGGGAACTGGGAAATTACAATCCGAACATACGTTCGTTCACATCATTTAATACCGACAGCAAGGTGCTGCCGACCGTGCGCAGCAACGGCGTGTTACTTGCCCAGGTTGCCCCACAGGGTGGAGTGGTGCCGGGACAGTCTTCCGTTTTTCAGCTCGATGCCTGGAATTGGGAAGACGCCGTTCTCGCTGCAGACGAGGGTCTTTTCGTCAACTGGCCGGATCCGTCTGTGTCCCGGAGAAGAAATGACCAGGAAGGCGATCCGGAAAATCAATACCTGAAGGCTGTCCGCACCCTGTTCGATTACTTCGACCAGGCCAAAGCCTACGCACTTCTTCCCGGCAGACCGGCCGAAGTTCACCTGGGTTTTGAAGCCCTGAGGCCCCTTTGGTCTGGTAAAAGGACCCTCTACATCCAGGCAAATCAGGCAAAAGCGCTCGTACATGCCATACAATTTGCACAGCACTACGCACTCCGCCTCGTCCTCGTCGGCGCTTCGGATGCTCACCACATCCTGGCACTGCTACAGGAAAGCAAAACCCCCATCGTGCTCGCACAACCCCACCGGCTTCCCTCGCGTACAGACGAAGCCGTTGACCTGCCCTTCACTACGCCCGCCCTATTGCAGCAGGCCGGCATTCCCTTCTGCCTTTCCATGAACGGATTCTGGGAACAGCGCAACCTGCCCTTTCAGGCAGGGCACTGCACGGCCTTTGGCCTCGATTACGAATCTGCGGTCTCGTCCATCAGCCTCCAGGCCGCCCGCATTCTCGGCATTGATGCCTTCTGCGGAAGCATCGAAGCCGGCAAAGATGCTACCTTCTTTCTGAGCAAAGGCGATGCCCTCGATATGAAAAGCCATGAAGTCACCAACGCTTTCATTCAGGGCCGCTCCCTTGATCTCGACAATAAACATAAGGAACTGTTTCGCCGGTTCCGATCCAAATACTAACGGTCGTTTATTCTCAAGGATTCTTAAAGATGTACCGATCTAAGGCATGAAAATTCAAAAACATATTTTTCCCGGGGTCAAAGAGAATCCGAAACACTTTCAATCTTAGAGACTTTGATGAGAGCGCATTCAGGGAGACTGGTTTCGTTTGCCAATGCCGGGCAACTCTGGGTAATTTTCAAACTGTTCTTTTTAGCGCTCCCTGCGAACCAGACGCCCTGCTTATTTCGTTGATTGCATATGCACCTGCTTATCGGTCATTTTCTGTTTTTCCTGCCTCTGTCGGTCTCTGGCCAGACCGACACGACGCGAGAATACCATACCGTCATTGCAGGCCGGGAAGTGCTCGTCCAAATCCAGGGAAACGACACCACCCTGATAGCGGACCTGGACCCCAGCGGCATCTTGCCCCTCGCGCTGTTCGAACCCGAAGAAGAGCAGCAGCGATACCTCAAATACCGGAGGTATGCCTTTAAAGTGTATCCTTACGCTACGCACGCGGTGAGGCTGTACAAACAGGTCATGGTGGCCACCCAAAACATGACCCCCAAAGAGCGTCGGGCCTTCGTCGACCTGATCGACGAAACTCTCGAACAACAGTTTGGCCATACCCTGAAAAATTTCTCTCGCACCCAGGGCCTCCTGCTCACCAAGATGATAGAACGCGAACTCGACTTGCCCTTTTTGCAAATCGTTAAAGAACTTCGCGGTGGCTTTGCTGCCTTCTACTGGAACCAGTTCGGCAAAATCAACGGCTACCGCCTCAAAGAGAAATATTCTAAAGGTGACGATCCGGTACTCGATGCCGTACTCGACGAATTCGACATGAAAAAAGACCTCCCGGAAGATGAATAACAAACACCGCTGGACAAGCCCCTCCAACATTGCCATTGTCAAATACTGGGGAAAACTCCCGGGTCAGTTCCCAATGAACCCTTCCCTGAGTTTTACGCTCTCGTCCTGCCATACAGATACCGAAGTGGAATGGAATGGGCATCCCCTCAACGACGATCGGCGGTTTGTCTTTTATTTTGATGGCCACGAGCGTCCTGATTTTGCGCCCAAACTCGAACAGTTCTTTGGTTTTCTCGACGGAGAAATGCCCTGGTTGAAAGAGTGCTTTCCCGTCATCCGTTCTTCCAACACCTTTCCCCACTCTTCAGGCATCGCTTCATCGGCATCGGCCATGAGCGCTCTGGCCCTCTGCCTGGTTACCAGGGAACGCGAGCTGTTTCCCGATCGCTTTCCCGACGACACTTCTTTTTGGCAACGTTGTTCATCCATTGCGCGCGTTGGTTCTGGCTCGGCCTGCAGGTCTCTTTATCCCATCGCCAGCCTTTGGGGAAAAACGCCCGCGGTCCCGGAAAGCAACGACCATTACGGCATTCCATTCGCTAAAAACCTACACCCCTTGTTCCACGAACTGAGGGACTACATATTTGTCGTAAACGCTTCCGGAAAATCCGTCTCGTCCTCAGCCGGGCACGCATTGATGGCCGGGCATCCTTATCGCGAAGCCCGGATCGCCCAGGCACACAAGAACCTGGAAGCAGTCGTTGGCTGTCTTGCCTCCGGCGACTGGACCGGTTTCTCCCGCATTTCAGAAGAGGAAGCGCTGAGCCTGCACGCGCTGATGATGAGTTCACAACCCTGGTACCTCCTGCTGGAAGGAGCATCGCTGAAACTGCTCCAGGCCATCCGGCGCTTGCGGGAATCGCATGATCTGCCCGTATGTTTCACCATTGACGCCGGTCCCAACATTCACATGCTGTTTCCAGCCTCCTGCGAGCAGGCAGTTGAAGACTGGATTGCCGCCGAAGCGCCAGACTACCGCGGGCCGGACCAATTGATCCGCGACCGCGCGGGAAAAGGCCCCGTTGCCCGCGTATGAAAATGATACTAACATTTGTTAGCTTTCTGATATCCTACGCCTGGATTTCAGCGCAGGAGGCCCCTGTCATTGCAGATCGGGACTACGCCCGCAAACTAAAGTCCCTGCTCCAAAACGAGGTCCCTGCAATCAGCGTTCCCGACCTGGCCGGGTGTCGCGAAGATTTTATCCTGCTCGATACGCGCTCCCGCGAAGAATACGATGTTTCCCATCTGGAAAATACCCGTTGGGTTGGTTATACGGAATTCGATCCTTCCACATTGGAAACGCTTCCGGCAAATGCGAACATCGTCTGCTACTGCTCCGTAGGTTACCGCAGTGAACGCATCGCAGCCAAATTGCTGGAACTGGGACACAAACGGGTCTACAACCTCTATGGCGGGATCTTTGAATGGGTTAACCGGGGCTTTCCCGTTGTAAATTCAGGAGGGCAGGCCACCCGTCGCATCCACGGCTACAACAAAAAATGGAGTCGTTGGGTCCTGCATCCCACGATGCGCGTGATCTACTGATCTCCCAACTGAAGGGTCTGATGGCCTTCGTATCTCAGGGAATTCTGCACTCATTACCACAAGACATGTTTTCGTCGGGCGGATTGTCCTTTTCGCATGCCCGATGAAGATTCCCCTTACTAACGTTTGTTAGCTCTTAATGATCGCTCCAGATGTTACAGCGTTCGAGGAAGATGCTTTCGGTGTAAAACAGGCGGGTCGTGCGGGCGAAATTCTCAGAATAGTCGGAAACAAAAAAGTGGTCGGCATCCGTCTTCTTCGGGCTGAGCTGATTGCGTGTTGCCAGCGCATCGCGAAGAGCCCTGGCTGTATATTCGGTAGCATCGAGTACGCGAACGGTTCCCCCATAATGGCCTTCTATTTCTGGGCGGATGAGTGGGTAGTGTGTACAGGCAAGGAGCAGCACGTCGATGTCTTTTAGCCTTGGGTCGGACAGATAGGTCTCGAGCACGGAACGGCTGATGTCGTTGTGAACAAAACCTTCCTCGATCATCGGCACCAGGAGTGGGGTCGCAAGACTTTTCAGGCTTGCGCTGGGGTCGGCCCGGGAAAAAAGTTTTTCGTAAACACCCGATTGCACGGTGGCATGGGTAGCAATCAGCCCGATCTGTTGGTGGGGAACTTCTAGCGCCGCCTGTACCAGGGGATCCACCACGTTGACAAAAATGGCCTTGTCCTGAAAAAATTCGAGGAGCACGTCGTAAGCTGCCGTTGAAGCTGAATTGCATGCCACGACGATGGCTTTGCAGTCCCTTTCCAGCAGAAATCGGCTGATGCGCAAAGAAAAATAGCGGATGGCGTCGTGGGATTTCTCCCCATATGGAAGGTGGGCAGTATCCCCGAAATAAATGATGCGTTCTTCCGGAAGCTGGCGGTGTATAGCGGATGCGACCGTTAGGCCTCCTATGCCCGAATCGAAAACGCCGATGGGTCTGGAGGCTTCCACAAATTAAATTCCGAGTTTGCCCTTTACCTGCGTGAGGATGTCCAGACTTTCTTCCGCATAGAGCAGCATGCCGGCACTCGAATCAAAAATGTACGTAAAGGATCCTTCTGTGGCTACCTGCTTGATGGCGTTGTTGATCTTGTCAATTACCGGTTGCAGCAGCTCCTGCCGCCGGGTGGCCAGTTGTCGCTGTACGTCCTGCTCGTATTTGCCCAACTCGGCTTCCTGTTCTTTGAGTTTGCGCGCTTCTTCTTCCAGCGCCTTGGGACTGATCTCCCCGGACTGCTCCTTGCGCTGCAATTCTTTGTACTTCGTTTCGAGTTCCTGTACCATCATCTGGCCTTTTTTCTCGAGCTGTGTCTGCAAAGCCTGCAGGGTTGCGTCTGCCTGTTTGACTTCAGGAAGTTCGGCAAGCAGCGCCTGCGAATTTACATAACCAAATTTCTGTGTCTGGGATTCTGCCGGAAACGCACATGCAAACATGGCCACCGCGATCCATAAAATGTTTAGCTGATTCATTCTGTCTTTAAATTGAAAAGTGGGAATTGTTCTGGTCTGTGTTCTCAATTGGTTTTGAGTTTCTTGAGCAGCACTTCCGTGCGGTCCAGTTCTTTGTTGAAATAGAGAATGCCCGCCGTTCCGCTCGTATCAAAAATGGCATCGAGCCCGTTGGCAGCCGCATATTCCTGAATGGCCGTAAATACTTTGTCCTGAATGGGACGGACCAGGTCTTGCCGGCGCTTGAACAGCTCTCCATCTTCTCCGAATTTCTCCTTTTGAATGCGCCGGGCTTCTTTTTCCCTGGAAGCAATCTCTTCTTCTTTGACCCGCCGCTGCTCTTCGGTCATCAACACCTGTTCTGCCTGATACTTATTGTAAAGGGCCTTGATCTTATCGTATTCAATGGCGATCTCCTGCTTCCATCCGGCGGCAATGCGGTCCAGTTCAGCCTGAGCCGACCGGTATTCCTCAAGGTTGTCGAGGATTTTGTTGACATCTACCAATGCAAATCGCTGCGCCCCGGCGCTGAATGACGCGACAATCATCAAAAACAGGATCCAAAAGGGTTTTGCGTTCATTTTTTTGTTTTGTGCGTGGTTTTAACGTACACCGCGCTGGAAAAGTGCACAAAATTAGTGCATTTTACCCTTTCTGCGGCCTTTCTCTCTGTTAACTCTCCTGCGCCCGGCATCGTTTGCCGCCAGCCTACTTTAACCCAAACTTAACCATATGACAAAGCCCGCCACTCCCCCGGCTACAGTAGCTGGGCTTTTTATCTTTGCAGATGCAAGTATGGGAAATAGACGACCGGGACCTCGATGTCGAGGGTTGCCGCAATTTGGTCCATGGGGATCGTGTCCTTAGCCTGTCTTCAGAGCGCCTGAATCTGCTTCAACACAGGCGCCGGCAACTGGAATCCTTTGCCAACGACGGGAAGCATGCATACTACGGGGTCAATACGGGTTTTGGCGCTCTTTGCAACGTTGCCATCCCAAAAGACCAACTCAACAACCTGCAATCTAACCTGCTTCGATCCCACGCCTGCGGTTTTGGGCCAGCGGCAGACCCCAAAGTTGTCCGCCTTGCTCTTTTGCTAAAGATCTTTACCCTGACCCGTGGCCATTCGGGTGTGCGGCCGTCCTTGGTAGCGTTTCTAATGGAGCTGTACAACCGCAGACTCACCCCCCTTGTCCCCTCTATGGGCTCCTTGGGAGCCTCCGGTGACCTTGCCCCGCTGGCTCATCTATTCCTGCCTTGCATAGGCGAAGGCCATTTCGAACAAAACGGAAGTCGGGTGGCGGCTTCTGTCCTCTTGGCCCGGGAAGGTCTGCACCCTCCGATGCTGGAGGCCAAAGAAGGCCTAGCCCTACTCAACGGCACCCAATTTTCGCTTGCCCTGCTCCTGGAAAACCTGTTTGCCGCACAAGGGTATTTCGATATCTCAAACCTCAATGCCGCCCTGTCAATGGAGGCCTTCAACTGCTCTCCTGCATTTCTTGAGGCAGAAATCCACCTGCTCCGGCGGCAGGAGGGGCAATGTACTGCTGCAGCGCAGATCCGATCATGGCTCGAGGGAAGCGACCTGGCCTCGAGGCCCGGAAAATCAATACAGGATCCGTACAGCTTTCGCTGTGCCCCTCAGGTGCACGGAGCGTGCCTCGACATGATCACCTGGGCGAGGAACATGGCATCGCGGGAGATCAACGCAATTACAGACAACCCCATACAACTGGACAATGGCGACATGATCTCAGGTGGAAACTTCCACGCAGAGCCCCTGGCTTTTGCCTCAGATACCCTGGCTATGGCCTTGAGCGAACTGGCCAATATTTCGGAGCGGCGCCTTTACCAATTGATCTGCGGGTACCGGGGCCTCCCGGATTTTCTGACCAGCGATCCCGGGCTCAGTTCGGGATACATGATCGTCCAGTATGCCGCCGCCGCTGCCGTCAGCATGAACAAGCAGCTCTCGAGCCCCTCCTCCATTGATTCCATCGTATCCTCCAAAGGTCAGGAAGACCACGTGAGCATGGCAGCCAACGCAGGCTTGCGTGGCCGCCAGGTGGCAGAGAATACAGGCATTGTCCTGGCCATGGAATGGATGACGGCTTCCAGGGCCCTCCTACTGACCAAGCCCCGTTCGCTCGGACCTGCACTCGCAAAACTCCACGCCATCTATCAGGAGAAGTTTCCACTGGTCAGTGAGGACCACAGCCCCGCAGACCGTTATTTGCCCACCTTGCGTTTTCTGGAAAATCAGCTTTTCGCGAATTCTTCACGCTAAACTTATTCTCTGCCAACAGCGCCATACCGCCATTGCGTTCGCGGACTCTCCTGCTTTCTTTTTAATTTTGTAATTATGAAATACGCGCTCGCTCTGACCTTCTCCTCACTAATGCTGTTGTCTTCCTGCAATGCGCTTAAAAAAGGATGGGACAACCTCAACCTTTTTCCGGTGAGTCAGGACATCGAACTTGGAAAACAGGTCTATTTTGAAATTGCCAATAACCCCGGGGAATATCCGGAACTTCCTGAACAGGGGAACGAAGAAATGTATCGTTATGTGAGGAGTATCGTGAGCAAGGTGTTGAAAAGCGGCAATGTTGAATACGCCAATGACTTCGAATGGAAGATCACGCTGCTCAACGATCCGAATACGCTGAATGCTTTTGCGACGCCAGGCGGTTACATTTATATATACACGGGCCTCATTGGTTTTCTCGATTCAGAAGATCAGCTTGCCGGTGTGATCGGGCACGAAATCGCACACGCCGCAAAACGGCACAGTACTAAACAACTCAGCAAAATTCTTGGAGTTCAAGTGCTGGCAGATGCGGCTCTGGGAAAGCAAGAGGTAATTAAACAAGTCGCAACGACTTTGTTGGCATTGAGCTTTAGCAGGTCTCACGAAACGGAAGCAGATTCCATGTCGGTGATTTACCTGTGTCCCACCGAATACTACGCCGCCGGTGCAAGCGGCTTTTTCAAAAAGATGGATGGGCAAGCTACACCGCCTTCCTGGCTCAGTACGCATCCCAACCCCAAAAACCGCATTCAACAGATCGAGGATAAATACCGGCGCATGGGATGTACCGGGACGTCGCGCAACGAGGCGGCATATGCCCGCATCAAAGAACTTGTGGCTAAGATTCCTGCACCACCCAAAGTCCAGAATCAGGATCCTCAAAAAGGAGGTAGCGGAACAACCCCTGCAAAAACTTCGAATCCCGCCCCTTCCAAAGATGGTGACTCACGTCACAAAAAACTCGAAAAACCTGGAGGAGGCAAATAAACCATGCTCCTTCTCAACCGGTGTTGCCAGAAGGATCTTCCCCTTTTCGCGATGCTATTTCCCGTCGATGATAACCGGCGTGTTGCGGTCCATCAGGACAACTTTTGCATTGTTTGAGTTCACGAGGTTCTGGTAAGCTTTGATCCACTCGTATTGAAGCTGGCGCTCGGTGAGGGTGGCATTGATGATCTTCTGGTAATCGGAAATGCCCTGTGCTTCAACGCGTTTGCGCTCGGCCTCCTGCTTTTCCTTTTGAAGAACGTAGGTCATCTTTTGCGCATCCTGCTCCGCGCGGATTTTTTCTTCTATGGATGCGCTTACGGATTGTGGCAACACGATGTTGCGTACTAACAGTTGTTCGAGTACAAGCCCCCGCTGCTCAAAATTTTCCTCAATGCTTTCAAAGATCTTTTGCTGGAATTCGTCGCGCTTGGTTGAGAAGAGTTCGATGGCCTGGTAGTACACGGCGTTGTCGCGGATCTTGGTCCGGGCAATGGGCCTGACGATTTTATCGACGTAGTCGACGCCAATCTCCTGAACAATGCGCGGTGCCTCTGTGAGCTTCATGCGGAAGAGTACCGTCAGGTCGATGATGACCTCGAGCCCATCGTTGGTCAGCACGCGGATGGCATCATCTCCCACCTGGCGGCTCTCGTCGTGAAGTCCGCTCATGGTGTAGTTCTGTGTTTTGACGTCCATGCGGACGATTTCGACGAGCGGATTGACAACGTGCAAGCCGCTTTCGAGGATCTGGGGCTTTACCTTTCCAAAGAGTTTTTGTACGCCAATTCGACCAGCGTCGATCTCGACAATGCTCGACAGGAGGAAACCGGTCACAACGAGTCCGATGCCCAGAAATCGTACAGTCCGCACCAGGGTTGCGATGCGCTGGTCGGGGTTTCTGAAGAGAAACCCAACAAATAACAGTAGGATACCAATGGTAATGAGTGCCATATACGGGGATTTGTGATAGAACAACACCTGAGTAACCCAAAGGGTTCCGGCCTGATCCGTTTTGCGACGATCCATGGAAAATCGTCGACGCAGAACCCAAATGCGCCCTTTATATTCAATTAACTTTGTCCCCGGTGAACCGAGAAAAATGCGCATAGCCATCAACGCCCGTTTTTTAACAACGCCGCACCTGGAAGGAATTGGCTGGTACACCTATGAAATTGTGCGACGCATGATCGAGCAGCATCCCGAACACGAATATTTGCTGCTCTACGACCGGACGGTGCCCCATCCCTTCATTGTGCATCCTTCCGCCAAGCCTGTCGTCTGCCACCCTCCCGCACGACATCCCTTGCTTTGGATGGCCTGGTTTGAATGCTCTGTGCCGCTGGCCCTCCGCCGTGCTCAAGCCGATGTGTTGTTCAGTCCGGATGGGTATTGTTCTCTTCGCACACCTGTCCCCCAATGCATGGTCGTTCACGATCTGGCCTATCTCCATTTTCCTTCACACGTTCCCGCTATGGTCCGTGCCTATTATCGATTTTTCGTCCCTCGCCAAATTCAAAAAGCCGAACACCTGTTCGCCGTTTCCGGTGCCACGCAAGATGACATCGTACATTGGTTTCCCGGTTGTAGGGAGAAAATCAGCGTTGCATACAACGGCATCCGGGATTGCTTTAACCCGCTCGGCGAGGCTGAACGGACGGAAGTTAAACGTACCTACTCCGGAGGTGCAGAATACTTTTTATTTGTCGGTGCCATTCATCCCCGAAAAAATGTCGAGACCCTTGTACGTGCCTTTGGTCTGTTCAAATCGAAAACTGCCTCAAAGGCAAAACTGCTGATTGCAGGGCGGCTGGCCTGGCGTACAGATGCCTTTCTCGCCGAACTGAATGCCTCCTCTTCAAGGAGCGATATCCTGTTGCTCAACTACCTCGATGGCGAAGTACTGGCAAGGGTGACGGCCTCCGCAGTCGCAGTAGTTCAACCCTCCTTTCTCGAAGGCTTCGGCGTGCCCGTGCTCGAAGCCCTTTCCTGCAACGTACCGGTCATTGTTTCAGACCGGTTTTCCCTGCCCGAAGTGGGCGGACCCGGAGCGTATACTTTTCCCGCTGAGGACGCCCATGCCCTGGCATCGTGCCTGGAGGGTGCAATGCTGGGCGTCGACCGGGAATCGAGAATTACCCTGGGCAAATTACACCGGGAACAATTCGACTGGAACCGGTCGGCTGACCACATTTACCAGCGGCTCGTGGCCGTGGCACGCCCATTTCGCATCCAATGATCCCCACGCATAAGTCATATTGCGATTTGGGTTATGTGTTAATTTGAGCATTTTGCCATAGGCAATTCGACGATTTCACTAAGTTTGCCATCAAATCTTACCATCATGAAGCATTTCTACCTAATTCCTCTTTTATTATTCGGATTGTTGACCGCCGATGCCCAATATTACTTTCTGCCCTTCGTAGGGGCCGGAAGTAACCCCGGTGGGATTAACAAAGACAACGAATATCCCCCCGGTGGCGGTTTGCCTACGGGATGGGCCACGGTGATGTCTGGAGCGAAGCCGACCAGAACCTGGTCAGCCGTTCAAAACATCCCTTTCCCCTTCCAGTTTAACGGAACGGACGTAACGCAGTACAAGGCTGCCTCCAGTGGCGTTGTGACGTTTTCCGTTGGCGACACCACCACGGTGGATTACGAAAACGAATCGCTCCCCTCTGCGAAGATCCCCGACCAATCGATTCTCGTTTGGGGTCTGGTGTGCAACGCAAACGATTTTATCGTGAGCAAGACCTTTGGCACGGCGCCGAACCGCCAACACTGGATCACCTACAATTCTTACAGCGAGCCAAACCTCAAGTCTGGCTGGATTTACATCTCCGTAGTCCTGGAAGAAACCACCAACCGCATCTACATCGTAGACCAGCGCACACAATGCGTTTTCAATGGTCAGGTTTGCCAGGATAAAACGGCAATGACCCTTGGCCTACAGATCGACAAAACCACCGCCGTCGAAATTCCCGGATCGCCCAATTACCAGAGTACCAACACAAACATGTTCGTTCCGGACGACAACTCCTATTTCCAGTTCATTCCCGGCGTTCAGCCTGCTGCTGACGTGCTCGGCCGCAAACACAACCTGGCACGGTATTACCTCACGCGCGATTTTCCCATTCAGCTCACGGGAACCTTTATGAACAGTGGTTCCGGCGCAATCACAGATGTTGAGTACGGTTTCAACATCGACGACGGCGCCCTGGGCTCTTTTTCCGGAACCGTGTCCAACCTCAACGCTGCTCCGCTTGCGAATTTTGACGTCCTCCACCCCGATCCCATCGTCGTGCCCGGTGCAGGTACGTACCTCATCAAAAGCTGGATGAACAAGATCAACGGAAACGATCCGCCATCTGCCGTGGATGATACCGTTCGTTCCGTCATCATCGTAAACGACTCAGCCGTCACACGAAAATTGCTGCACGAAAATTTCTCTTCGTCTACCTGCCCTCCGTGCAAACCCGGTAACGAGCGTCTGCATGCGGTCGTTGCGCAATATCCGGGGCTCTTTTCTGAACTCACCTATCACTTCTATTTCCCCACGCCCGGAGATCCATACTACACGCGCGAATGCGCTGACCGCAGCAGCTATTACAACGGGATCAACAGCATTCCGGCCACCCTTCTCGACGGACAGATCAACATCAACCCGAACGGCTACCTGGAAAGCACCTTTGAGGAGTGGCAGCGAATCCCATCTTTCTATACCGTTAACCCCTCGGGAAAGGTAGATGGAAACAAGATCTCTATCACCGTCGACGTCAGCGCCCTACTGCCAACCAAGGCAACAACCCGTTTGTTTGTTGCCGTTGCGGAAAAAGTGACGGTCAAAAACGTGAAAAACAACGGCGAGACGGAATTTCCCCACGTGATGAAGAAAATGATCCCCAACGCCAGCGGAACGCTGACCGGAATCATCCAGGCGGGCGCCACCAAGACCTTCAACTTAAATTGGACGGTTCCCGGTTCTTACCGATTGCCGCTCGACGCCCAGGCTGCCAACATCATCAACCTGGCAACTGAACACAGCATCGAGGAATTTGATGACCTCGAAGTGATAGCGTGGCTTCAGGAAAGCGATAAATCGGTGTTGCAGAGCAATTCGGCCGACCTCGAATTTGTCGTTTCCAACAGCGATCCGGTCGTCAGCAAACAACTCGTTGCCTATCCGACGCAAACCAGCGATTACTTTTTCCTCGACATGAGCGCTTTCTCCTCAACGGAACCGCTTCGCGTGCTGATCGCCGACGAAACCGGGCAGATCCGCCACGCTGAGAAAACTTCGCTCCGTTCCCTGTTCGTAAATACGAGTCAGTGGGCTTCCGGAGTGTATTACGCAAAGGTCATCGGACAAAATGAGGAAGGACTGCAGAAAGTGGTAGTCATTCGCTGATCTCATTAACTGTTCTCAATAATCTAAAGGCTTTGCCGCAATGGCAAAGCCTTTTTTATTTGACTGCTGATGAGGAATGGCAATTATGATCACGCCCCGATGAGTCAACATTGCAATGCCCTTCCAAACGAAGCATAAGGCCTCTCTAAAGAAGATTCGGTTTTAAGATGATCGGACTCCTGTTCACCTACATCCGTCCGGCATCTGACTGCTCAAGTGGATTTACTGCTGCAAAAAAAAAAACGCCTGCAGGTCTGCAAGCGTTGTCTTTTAACTTCCGACCTTAGGTCGCTGATCAGTTGTCGCTCATGGCAATTTCCCCATGCAGACCGTACTGGTTGCCGATCATGCTTTTGAGGGCCTTGCGTGCAAAGAAGATGCGGCTTTTTACCGTGCCGAGGGGCAGCTTCAGCTCGTCGGCTATTTCCTGGTATTTAAAACCGTGGTAATACCGTACAAACGGAATCCGCAAACTGTCGTCAAGTCCGTCGACCATACTGTTCAATTCCTTCATCATGATATCGGAATCTGCACGGTTTTGAACGGCATTGCTCATGGAATTGATGTAGTACTGATTTTCGCTGTTGTCACTAACAATTCCGCCTTTGACTTTACGACGGTAGTTGTTGATGAAAATGTTTTTCATGATCGTGATGAGCCAGGCCTTGAAGTTGGTCCCCGCCTGAAACTTATCACGATTGGACAAAGCCCGATAAGCCGTTTCCTGGCAAAGGTCCTTTGCATCTTCTTCGTCGCGGGTCAGGCTGAAGGCAAAATTCTGCAAGGTCTGCGTCTGCTTGTCGAGAAGGGTATAGAATTCAAGGGTTGACATATTCAATAATTTTAGTTCAAATATACTACCTTGTTTAAGTTATTCCAAGTAATTCTTAGACAAAACTTGTTAAAAAAATACTAAATTCGATGTAGTTTTCATAATTCGCTGATTATTAATTCCTTGTGAATTGGGTGGTATTTATCCACGTTCAAAATTTTTTGAAAGCTGGCAGGTTTTCACTTCTGGGCTTTCTGGAGCAGGTAAAAGCCTACCCCCAGAAAGATGAGGTTAGGGATCCAGACCGCCATCAGAACGGGCAGTACCTCGTTATTGGCAAAGGTCAGCGACATTTTGGATAAAAAGATGTATCCCACCCCCAGCACCACCCCAGCAGCCAGGTGGAGCCCAAGGCCGCCCCGGACTTTGCGGCTGGCAATGCAGGCCCCTATAAACGTCAGGATCAGGGTCGTGAACGGATCGGCCGTTCTGCGGTGCAGCTCGACTTCGTACACTTTGGTAATTCCGGAGCCCTTCTGCCGCTCCCTTTCGATGAATTTTTTCAACTCCTTCGTCGTCAGCATGTCCTTTTCATTTGAAATAAAGACAAAATCCGACGGAGATAGGTGAATGGCACTGTCGATGGACTCGCCTTCATGTATTTCGAGGGTCTCTGAGCTGTCGCCGATGCTGCGGATCTCGTAGTCGCGAAGCGTCCAGATATTAGGGGCTTCCTTCCATTGAATGGACTTGGCTTTAAAGAGCATGACCATGCGTTCCCCTTCAAATTTTTCCATGCGAAAATCCAGACCACTGGTGTCAACGGGCTGATAGATCCTTAGAAAGGCCGTCACGTCCGGAGCTACAAACAAGTGTACGTTGCGGTCCCGCGTTTTGATGTTACCCGGTTTAATGTATGTATTGTCAAATGTGCGAAGGGCTTTGTTCGATCTGGGAATGAGGTAATGGTTTGCAAGCAGGTGTGCTCCGGTAAAGAGGCCACCGGCAAACAGGAATGGCCACAAAAGCCGGTTAAATGACATTCCCGAGGTCAGCATGGGAATGATCTCGGTCTGGCCGGCCATGCGCGATGTGAAAAAAGTGACCGTGATCAGCGCGTATAATGGAAACAACAGGGAATGGATCCACGGAATGAAATTGAAATAGTATTCGCGTATGACATACCACGTGCTGATGTCTTTCGATAAAAATTTTTCGATTTTCTCGCTGATGTCGAAAACCACCGTAATTAGAGAAAAGAGCAATACGATAAAGAGAAAAGTCAGGACGTATTTCCGGATGATGTAGCGATCGATTATGCGAAAGGCTTTCAAGGCGTCCTTTTTACAAAGTTCGGTTAATTACCGGTAGTATTTCCCGCTTCCATTCTGCAAAGCGTCCCTTTTGGATTTGCTGTCGAGCTTCGGCGAGAAGCCATGCGTAAAAGGCCAGGTTTTGGAGGCTGGCGATCTGCAGTGCGAGCAATTCTCCGGCATGAAAAAGGTGCCTCAGGTAAGCCCGCGTATGGTCCCTGCTGGTTGGAAGTGTCAGTCCTTCATCGACAGGCGTGAAATCGGTTTTCCATTTGGCGTTTCGGATGTGTAAAATTCCCCTGGTCGTGTATAGAATCCCGTGCCGTGCATTGCGGGTGGGCAAAACACAATCGAACATATCGATCCCGGCGTCGATGGCATCGAGCAGGTTTTTGGGCGTTCCGACTCCCATGAGGTAACGGGCCCGGTCTTGCGGAAGCGTCTTCCCGGCAAGATGTACCAGCCGGATGAGGTCTTCTTCAGGTTCCCCGACAGAGAGGCCTCCAATGGCGTAAACCGGCGCGTCCAGCTGGCTGATAAACGCAAAAGACTGTTCGCGGAGATCGTCGAACACAGATCCCTGTGCAATCGGGATAAAACTCTGGGCGTGGCCATAGTGGGGTCGTGTCCGCTGATATTGTTCCATTCCGCGTTCGAGCCAACGGTGTGTGATGCCCATGGATTTTTCTGCATAGCTTCGTTCGCAGGGCCAGGGGGTGCATTCGTCTAATGCCATCATAATGTCCGATCCGAGCATGCGCTGAATGTCGACCACGCGTTCGGGAGTGAACAGGTGTTTGCTTCCGTCGATGTGCGAAGCGAACGATACTCCTTCTTCCCGGAGCTTTCTGCGTTCGCTGAGGGAAAAAACCTGATAGCCGCCGCTGTCGGTAAGCAGCGCCCTTTTCCAACCCATAAACTGGTGCAAGCCGCCGGCTTCGGCGATCACGCTGGTTCCGGGTCTGAGGTAGAGGTGATAGGTGTTTCCCAGAATGATCTTTGCTTCAATTTGCTCCTGCAATTCACGCTGATGAACGGCCTTTACGGTGGCCTGTGTCCCCACCGGCATAAAAACCGGCGTACTGATCTCTCCATGATCGGTATAAAGCGCCCCGCATCTTGCGCTGCTTCCGGGATCGCGGTGGGTGCATAAGAAGCGAATCCCCATCATTTGCGACTTTGCATCCTGAACAAGACACCCAGCATCAGCGAAAACCCGATCAGTGCAGATCCTCCTTTGCTGATGAAGGGCAGCGGAATGCCTATGATGGGAAACAAGCCAAGGGTCATTCCGATGTTGATCACGACGTGCACCAGGAGCAGGCCTCCTACACAAGCTGCATAAGTTCTGAAAAATTTATGCTCGGCCCGCTCGCTCATCAAAAAAATTCTATAGATCAATGCACAGAAAAGAACTATCACGGTTGCAGCACCGATAAAGCCCTGTTCTTCTCCGATCGAACTGAAAACGAAGTCCGTTGATTGTTCCGGCACAAATTTCAGGCGCGTCATGTTGCCATTCAGGTAACCGCGTCCCGAAAATCCTCCTGCCCCAATGGCCACTTTGGATTGCAAGACGTTGTAAAGTGCTCCTCTTGGATCGCATTCGGAAGGCTTCAGCCACACCTTAATGCGCTCTTGCTGGTGCGGTTCCAGTTTGGATACCACCGTGACCGACGTGTACGCCACCAGGGCCAGAACGGAGACTCCGGCTGGCAGGATCAGCGCCAGCGATTCTTCTTTTAATTTCCACAAAATGACCATTGCAAAAGCAAGAAGGCTGATTCCCAACAACATCCGGTGTTCTTCTGCCAGCGCGTTTCCCGCAAGGACCATCCCTGCCGCTCCAGCTGCAACCAACAGCCATTGAATGCGAACGGGTCTCATAAAGGCGGCAGCGGTGATCAAAGCCGCAAGGACCAGTCCGTAATTAACCCAAACCAGCGGAAATATAAAAGAGGCGATAAATGTGCAAAACAACAATGCGATGGCCAGGAAATACCATGCGTTCAATCCTTCGATGAACAACATAATCAGAAACGACAAAAAAACAAGTGCGGAGCCAGCATCGGGCTGCAACAGTACGAGCAGCATCGGAGCAAGGATCAAACCAAATGCAATGAGCTGAAAGTAGCCCTGTCGCAGGTTCGTCCGGTAGTACGTCATGAAGGAAGACAGTGCCAGGGCCGTACCAAATTTTGCCAGCTCGGTAGGCTGAAATGAGAAGCCACCCATGTTAAACCATGCCCGGGCGCCCTTAACTTCAGAACCAAAAATCAATACGAGCGCAAGCAAAAGCAGTGACACACCGTATACCAGATACGCAAATGTGTGCCAGAATTTTTCGCCGATGAGCTGGGCGATCCCAAAAGTAGTCAACGCTGCCAGCAAATACACGCTGTGCTTGGTCATGGGGTTATCGAGGCTTAGGTAGTCTGTCGTAACCGCCTGGCCATGATGTATCGAATACAAAACGAGCCAGCCTACAGCAAGCAGGCTCAGGTAAAGCCCGATGGTGATCCAGTCGTAATGTTCAGCTTTGCGCGATGAAGCCATGGTTACAATTCATCGTAGGGGATTTTGTCCATGGACAGAAAGGCTGCTGGAAATTTTTTCTTGACCTGCTCGAGGTCATGGCTTGCTTCGTAGCGCGAAACGAACGAACCAGCCCGCAGATAGTAATAGGGTTCTTTGTATTCCCACTTCGTCTTGAAGGGAAAAAGACTTTGAAATTTGGTTTTCGTTTGCTCCATCAGCCTTCGGTCGGTCGTTGCTATGATCACGATCCTCCAGCCCATAATTTGCGTCAGTGCCTCGTTCCTGCGCTTAAAGGCTTCGACAACCCTGGCTACTGCTTCGTCCTCTGTGATGGTTACCTGCGTTTGTGCGGATAACTTCGGACACATCCATGCAAGCATGTACAATACCGCGAGGCCTGTCTTCCGCATTGACTATTAGTTTCCGTGACAGTTTTTAAATTTCTTGCCGCTACCACAGGGGCAGAGGTCGTTCCTTCCCACTTTGGGTGCTGCGTTGCGAACCGTTTGAATGGATTGCCGGGGTGGTCCTCCGGCCTCCTCCGCAGCACGCCGCATATTTTCTTCACTGCGACTCGTCGTTGTTTTGCTGTAATCGGTTCGCTGTGTCCTGGCTTCAGAAACTTGCTGATCTACCGAAAACATGAGCCTGCACTTTGCCAGGTAGCTCGTAATTTCCTGGTTCATCTTGTATACGAGCTGCTCGAATAATTTATACGCCTCGAGTTTGTAAATGACCAATGGGTCCTTCTGTTCAAAACTGGCCGCCTGCACCGACTCTTTGAGTTCGTCCATGTCGCGCAGATGTTCCTTCCAGTTCTGATCGAGTTTGATCAGGGCAATGGTCTTTTCGATATCTCGCATGATGCTCTTCCCCCCTGAAGAAATGGCTTCATCCATTTCCACGCCGATCGGCATGGGTTCTGTCGTACCATCCGAAACGGGAATGGCCACCCGCGCATATTTGTTTCCTTCCTGCTGTTTGACATTGCGGATCAGGGGCAGCAGGACTTCGCGGATCTGATCTGCCTTGCGGTGGTACCAGTCGAAGAACTGGTTGCCGATCTCCTGGGCAATCTCCGCATCCGGAGCCTCCCTGAACCGCGCTTCTTCCAGGTTGGGTTCAAAACCAAGGGTCGAGAGCACTTCGAACATCAAGGCCTCATATTCTCCGCGCTGTTTGTGCCTGGATACCAGTTGCTCGACGGCAGAATGAAAGGTATAGCTTAGGTCAACCGCCAATCGGTCGCCGTATAAAGCGTGGTTTCTCTTTTTATAGATGGCATCCCGCTGAATGTTCATTACGTCATCGTATTCGAGCAGGCGCTTTCGAATGCCGAAGTTGTTTTCCTCCACTTTCTTCTGGGCCCGCTCGATCGATTTGGTCACCATGGGATGCTGCAGCACCTCCCCCTCCTTGTGTCCAAGCTTGTCCATGATGCCCGTGATCCGGTCAGAATTGAAAAGGCGCATCAGGTTGTCTTCAAAAGAAACATAAAACTGGCTGGAACCGGGATCCCCCTGGCGTCCTGCTCGTCCCCTCAGCTGCCTGTCAACCCGCCTTGACTCGTGTCGCTCCGTTCCGATGATTGCCAATCCACCTGCCCGCTTCACTTCATCCGTAATCTTGATGTCAGTTCCTCGACCGGCCATGTTGGTTGCAATGGTCACCTTTCCAGGCTTTCCGGCTTCGGCGACGATCTCTGCTTCCCGCTGGTGTTGCTTTGCATTGAGTACGTTGTGCGCAATCCCGCGCAATTGGAGCATGCGGCTGAGTTTTTCGGATATATCAACCGAAGTGGTTCCAACCAGCACCGGACGTCCCTCAGAAGTGCATTTAGAAATTTCTTCAATGACAGCATTAAACTTCTCCCTCGCAGTTTTGTAGACCAGATCTTCGCGGTCATCGCGAACGATCTTTTTATTGGTAGGAATGACAACGACGTCGAGTTTATAAATTTGCCAGAATTCTCCTGCCTCCGTTTCTGCCGTGCCGGTCATTCCGGCAAGCTTGTGATACATCCTGAAATAATTCTGTAGCGTAATGGTGGCATAGGTTTGCGTCAACTCTCCCACCTTAACACTTTCCTTTGCTTCAATGGCCTGGTGCAATCCATCCGAATACCGCCTGCCCTCAAGCAACCGTCCCGTGCCTTCGTCAACGATCTTCACGTGACCATCGATGACGACGTATTCTTCGTCTATCTCAAATAAGGTATACGCTTTGAGCAACTGGCTTACACAATGAAGGCGCTTTGATTTAACCGAAAAGTCATCGAGGATCTTTTCCTTGGCCTTCAGTTTTTCATCCTTAGGCAAGGCATCATCGTTCTCAAGCGAATGGATCTCCGCCGAAAGGTCGGGAATCACAAAAAAGTTGTTATCGGATTCCCCCTTTGACAAATAATCGATGCCCAACGCAGTCAACTCAACCTGGCGGTTTTTTTCGTCTATTGTAAACAAGAGAGGTTCGTCAGCCACACGCATATTTTTTGACTGCTCCTGCATATAATAATTCTCCGTCTTGTGCAGGATGTTGCGAATGCCGTCTTCACTGAGGTACTTGATCAGCGGACGCGCTTTGGGCATGGCCCGGTATGAACGGAACAGATCAAGCCCTCCTTCTCCCTCCTGGTATCCGACCGAAGCCTGTTCGGTTATCTTTTTACGGGCATCCGAAAGAAATTGTGTTGCCAGCCGCTTTTGCTCATTGATGAGCTTCTCCACTTTTGGCTTAAGTACGTTGTATTCTTCACTTTCCTCGTCGACATCAACAGGACCGGAAATGATGAGCGGCGTGCGGGCATCGTCGATCAAAACGCTGTCCACCTCGTCGACCATGGCGTAGTGGTGCTTGCTCTGCACCCTTTCGTCAACTGAACGCACCATGTTGTCACGGAGATAGTCAAAACCAAATTCATTGTTGGTACCATAGGTAATGTCACAGCGGTACGCCTGCTTGCGCTGTGCCGAATTTGGTTTGTACTTATCGATGCAATCAACCGTCAACAAAAGAAATTCGAAAATCGGACCTACCCATTCGCTGTCTCTGCGTGCGAGGTAATCGTTGACGGTGACGATGTGCACGCCTTCACCGGTCAAACCGTTGAGGTAGGCAGGAAGCGTTGCCACGAGGGTCTTTCCTTCGCCAGTGGCCATCTCTGCGATTTTTCCATCGTGCAGGACCATCCCACCAATCAGCTGAACATCGTAGTGGACCATGTTCCACACAATCTGGCCACCGGCGGCCATCCAGTTGTTGGCATAGTGCGCAACGTCTCCGTCAAGCTGGATATAGGGTTTTGTCACGGCCAGGTTCCGGTCGTGGTCGGTGGCGCGTACCGTGATTCGCTCGTTTTCCGTAAAACGCCGGGCGGTTTCCCGCACCACTGCAAAAGCTTCCGGCAAGAGGGTGCGAAGGACTTCCTCTGTGTGTTGATCCCTCTCCTTGATCTTACGGTCAATGACATTGTATATATCTTCCTTGGAAAATACGTCGTCTTCCCGTTCAGCAGCCTCGCGCAATTCAGACAGCTCTTCATCGATGGCGGTGAGGTGTTCCCGAATGCGTGCCCTGAACTCATTGGTTTTGTTGCGCAAAGCATCGTTGTCAAGTTCAGAGATGGCCGCTCCTGCCTCGTTGACCTGGTCTACAACGGGACCATAGGCCTGTACGTCCTTTTCCTGTTTGGTACCGAATATTTTTTTGAGAAATCCTAACATCGTATGGGTTTGCAAAATTACGCTATACCGCACAAATCATTCCAGCCAGCCTGCGCGTGTCATTTTGTCAGGTTTTCCCTCTCCATGACCGTACATCAACTTTTGCAGGCATGCTCGACGCCGGGATCGCCTGCAACAAGCTTCCCGTTTTTTGCTTTTTAGGAGCCCTCTCTTCATCACAATGTGCTGAATATCAACACTATATGTTATTTCGAATCGGGATGACAATGGCCCGCTCCCTGAACTCCCCATTTTTAGGGCACTTTGAAAAATTCCGTGTTGATTCCAGAAGGTTAAGTGTTCCCTCACGTCACGACCTTGCCACAGTGCATTCAGGAAAACCCGACGCGTCGCAGCGAAGGATGCTGTATGGAGCCCTCACTGACTGTGCTGTAACGAAGAATTGTAAAAGTAATTTCATTGAACGCGCGAGGCCGGGAGGGCAAGCTGACGCAAGAAGGCGTGAAAAGGGGCAGACCTTTGGCTAAGCAATGGATGTTGCAAGCTTTGGGCTTTGCCGGAATTTCTCCGCAGTCTTGCATGCATTCGAGGCATCGCTTAGAAGGTCTATCCATTGCACAGATAGGATGGATTGCCCTTAACGGTCTATGCCTGGGGTAGAAATTAGTCTTCCAATTCATAGAGGACCGGCCGGGACGGAGCGGCATCAGAATGAATGGGTGCGAGCTGCAGATTGATCAAATAGTAGCCATCCCGCACCGCATCAGGTACAAAGATCAATTCAGTAATGGTGCAGTCCGTCTGACGGCGGTCGCTCCAAAACGCCCGGTGCGCTGCGAGTTTGCCACCATCCGATTCGCGATCCACCGAGGGGAGATCGATCAACAAATGCCGAAATCCCATCGAGGCAATCCATTCTGCAGCCTCGGCGGAAAGATAGGGTGGGTTGGTCCCGGAATAATGGCGCTGGCGCTTGGTGGTTTCATTGGGAAGCGTTCGCAACACGAGGAAAGGTGCTGCGTGTTGTCCCTGCAGCAGCATCCGAAGGGTCGTCTCTTCGATCACGCGGTCCCCATCAGGTCGTAGCGTGGGATAGACCGAGATCAGTACCGCCATTCCCAAGTATTCCCTCAAGACCTGGTTGACGCTTTCCCTGGCCTTTGAGAGATGTCCGTAGCATTCGGTGTGCGTTCCTCCACCATGAAAATTCAACAAGTGGTTGTAGAAATTCACCGAAGCACCACTTGCCACGCTGCCCGTAAATGTTTCCGTTTTTACGGGCTGGTCGGTCGTGAAGGGAGCATAAAAACAATTGACTTGCTGAAAATCCACCACATACGGAATCGAAAGATCAACGCCATTGTCCAGACGGATCCTGCTTAGCTTCCCTTGCCATTCAACCCTAATTTCCATTGATCAATTCCTCTTGTCGACACCCCAATTCAGCTTGTCTCTCAGTGTTTTCAGAAAACCCGTCGGCTGTAGCCTGAGCAATCCGATGTCGAATTCCTCTCTTCTGATGGCCAGCTGATGTTCGGCCGTAATGACTTCGTAGCGGGAATCCAGGGTGCACAAAAAATTATCCGCTCTTCCCTCCACCTCAAAACTGAGAACCACGTCGTCAGGAATGACCACAGGGCGGACGTTGAGGTTATGTGGTGCAACCGGTGTGATGATGAGGTTTCTCGCCTGGGGAAACAGAATCGGGCCTCCACAGGAAAGTGAATATCCCGTTGAGCCGGTAGGTGTTGCGACAATGAGTCCATCTGCGTAGTAGGAGTTGAGGTAGTCGCCATTGATGTACGTATGGATCGTGATCATCGACGAATTGTCGCGCTTGAGCAGTGTAAAATCGTTGAGTGCAAAAGGGGTTTCGCCAAATAGGTTGTGTGACGAGTCAAGCCGGAGAACACTCCGCTTTTCAATTTCGTACATTCCGTTTGCAAGATAATGCACCGCATCGACGATGAGCTTTTTTTCTGTACTTGCCAGAAAACCCAATCTGCCCAGGTTGATTCCCAACAGGGGAATTCCAGAATTACGAACGTACGTTAGTGCTTTCAAAATGGTCCCGTCACCTCCGAGGGTGATGAAATAATCCGGGCGCTGATGGAGGATGTCTTCGTATGTTTCCCAGACCGGGCCATCCACCCCCTCAGGCAGGTCATGGCTTTCCAAAAAACTCCGGTTAAAGGCAAATCCGGCCCGATGGTTTTTGAGACTCGATACCAGGGCAAGCAGATGGGCCTCGTCCTCCTTCTTGATCTTCTGGCAAAATATGAATACTTTCATTAAAAAGCCCTTCTCGTGTGAAAATAAATTCCTTTTTCAGCCAGGTGGTTAATGCTATACATTGCATTGAATTCCGCCAGGTCGTTCACAGTAAAATTAATGCCAAATCCCGTGCTGTACAACACAGTATTTACCAGGGGGTTGTTTTCTTGGTAGTATGGATCATTCACATAGGCTACATTAAACTGCGCACTCAGGTCAATATCCAATTTTATGCGCAACACGGGCTCCCCTTTAATGATCCGGAATAAAGTCCACCGCCCGGAACCAATTTGAAGCCGAAACTGATTGTTCAGGTATCCATAATCCAATCCGTCGATTACATAGTACTCGTAGCCGGATATATTGGTATCTGTATATCCCAACCCCTTGTAAAGGTTATAGGGAACTTTACCTTGCGACAATGCTTTTCGCAAGCCTGCAGCGCTTTCAATCCGCAATGATCTGGTCAGCATGAATGCGGTTTTGGCTGTCTGCAGAACCGAAAGATTGGAAAAGTGATCAAAACCGGGTATGCCCGTTTGGCGCAATTGGGTGGTAAAAATCCACCCTCGGCTCGGCCTGATTGAGTGGTCGATGCTGGCGTAGTTGGCGGTGATCAGCCACTGTACATATTTTTGTCTGGTTTCGCCGTTGAGAAAGAAATCGGGGTACGTGGCCGCCATTTCGGAAGAAAAGGTGTTGTTGAAATGATGCAGGCTCAGCTGGAAGTTCCAGAATTTGTTGTATTTGTAATACGCCAGTGCAGAAAATTCCCGTTTGGTATAGAGTACCTTGGATTGGTCTTTTACAAATACCAGTTTGTTGCCACTCGTTGTAACCGCCGTTTCCTTGTACTCGGTAAAATAATATGCCCCACCAAGGCCAAAATCGGCATTTTTTGAAAATGCGGGACGCTGGTAGCGCATTGCAAACCGGTTGGTATATCCAAAGTGATAATTGAGCTTCATTTCGTCCTGAATTCCGGTCAGGTTGATGTGGTTAAGGGAAAACCCGAGGTTGATCCGGTCCAGTGAACGTCTTTGCTCTTTCCACCAAACGTTGAAATTGCGATCAGCAAGTTCAGCGATCAGGCCAGGATAGAAATACCAGTTTTCATCCACATCAATAAAGAATCTGACCGTCGCCGTAGTGTCATAGTCGATGAGGGGTCTGACTTCCATCCGGGTAAAAAGATGCGTGCGGCGAAGGTCTGTTTCCAAATTGCTCACGGCATCGCCCAAACCGTCCAACAGCAGAGTATCCCCGGGTTCATACCGCAATTCGCGCTCCACATACCATGCTCGCGTTTTTTCCATCCCGGTAAAATGGAATCCTGCGACGATCAGGTGGCTGTAATCCTGTGCACTTGTCTCCAAAACGGCAAGCCACGACAGACAAACGGCAAAAAATTTTTGCCACAAACCATCAAACGTTTAGGTAACTCATAAGGAGGTTGAGTCTCTCCTGGAGGGAATCATCTGCAGCCGCATCACACAGGATCCGGGCTATTTCAATTTCATGGCGCTCCAGGGATTTGACCAATTGCTCTGGTTGTTCGCACAATAAATCAAGACTAATGTAAACGTTCTCCTGATCGACCGAATCGACCATAAAACCGTTCAGGACCTTGCAATCCGCATCTTCGGCAAGGCTGCACATGCGGGCCATAGAACCGTCGAGTCGTCGCATTTTCAGGACGACCAGACAATTGGCTTCCGCGCTTCCCAGCATGTGCCGGTAGAATCGCGCCAGCTCCTGGAAGGTGACGTATTCATGCGATTTGCCGGAATCTCCTGTGATGACGGCGCAGGATGACTGCGCGTCCAGCAACGTTGTCCAAATATTGGCAACGGACGCCGTGCTTTCAACGGCGACTCGTTCCCTGCAATCTGATGCCTGGAGGATTTCGTTATCTTCCCTTTCAGCCAATCCCGCCTCTGTGACCGTTCCGAGGCACAAACCTTCCTCAACGACCGGAATTTCTGTAGCCTTGAGCTGTTTGAATAGTGCACGTGCACTTTCGACGCGATCCCCGGTATGTAAAATGGGTTTATGCCTTTCCCAGATCTTCACGGTATTCATGATGCGTCAGACTTTAATTTCACGGGAACTTTTTGCTGCAAATCAAATTGCTCCATTCGGACCTTTTGCAGGTCTTCCTTAAGCGATGCTGCGATGGCGCTGCTCAGACGGAATCCATTCTGCCGGAAGGCGTCGAATGCAGGAAGAACCCTGATGTAAGCCAGCGCTTCGGTGGTCATGATCCAGGCGGTTTCGCGAAATCCCAGCGAAATCGCATGATCGAGGTGCTCAAATGCTTCCATGGCCATTTCTTCAACGGAGTATGCGCAGGCAATATTGAAATGAACCGTGGGATTCGAAGGATCGTTCTCCAGGGCCTTTCGAAAAGCCTCAATGGCCCCTTTGGCATCGTATTGCTTGAATTTCCGGATCCCCTCCTGCTTGTAATTTTCCGCATCTTTGACTTTTTTCAAGTTCTGAAAATAGCCCGAAGGTTGCTTTTTACTTTTTGCTTTGCCTTCTTCCTCTTCTATGAGGATGTAACGCCCTCTCTTTTCAAATGCCCTTCCCGAAGGGGTTTCGCGGCGACGGCCGTACCGGTCTCGGAAATAATGGTTGTTGTACCGGCGGTCAAATTCCTGACCGTCCATGATCATAAATTTGTATGCATCGTACCATCCCAGCAGGGCGGATAGCGGAAAGCCAAAAAAGCGACCCAGCCAAATGGTTATCGCCACATAAGCGATGCCAAGTTCCGGCTGGCGCAGGTAAAAGCGATGGACTCCAAAGGCACCCAGGAACAAGGCTAGAAAGATGGCGATCGCTTTTTTCTTCATTCTCCCATAAATTTAAAACTCATAATGGCAATGTCGTCTGGCAACTCCGTTTTCTTGCCAAAATTGAGCACCTCGTCCATGATTTCATGACAGATGGCCTGGGGCGGATCCGAGTGGTGCGCAGCGACGAAATTCCTGACCATTTCGGAAGAAAATTGATGTCCTCCAATGTTTTTGACATCCGTTAGCCCGTCGGTAAAAGCTAACAACAGAGACCCGGGAGTCAGATCCATCTCACCTTCATGGTTGTCTGGCAGGTCCTCAAAATGGCCAATGATGGTCGTTGTTGCTTTGAGATCGGTAATGGTTCCCTTTCGGTAAAGTACCGGGGGGATGTGGCCAGCATTGACGTAATACAATTTTGCTTTTTCGAGATCTGCCACCGCAATAAAAAAGGTGAGGTATTTCTCTCCCTTGGTGATGCGCAATACGGCCCGGTTGAGCACCATGACCAACGTCTCAAGGTCTTTGTATTGCTGAGCCAGATTCTGCACAAGCGCCTGAAAATTGGCCATGATCATAGCTGCCGCTATGCCTTTGCCAGAAACATCGGCAATGCAAAAACACAACTGGGTCTCGGAAAACCACAAATAGTCAATGTAGTCTCCTCCTACTTTGTAATGCGGTCTGTACACGTTTGCAAGGCCAAATTTCTTTCCCTGAGGCATTTTATCGGGGATCAGCATGCTCGTCACTTCGCGCGCAAGTTCCCATTCTTTCTCCTGAATGATTTGCTGCCTTACCAGGCGTTTGTTCTCAATGGCCACCGCAACGATGTTGGTAATGGACGTAATGAGCTGTATGTTGTTGTAAACGTCGTTGCCTTTGTTGATCCCACTAACCAAAGAATAAGCAATGGGTATGGATTTGTGATAAACGGGAATGATGAATTCAAACTCCTGCAATATTGTGGGATCGCTCTTTTTGGTGGTGTGAAGCCGGTTGTACTTCAGAAAAAGCGGGGGCAATTGCTCCAGAGCCAGTTTTTCGTCGAGGTTGTGGCTGACTGCCGGCATCCAGTTTTTGTCATCTTTTATGAATAAAACCAATTTTTCGATGCTCAGTTCCCAGGTAAGGAAACTCTTGTACATATTGAATAAAACGTCCTGGGGCAGGTTGTCATTGATTGCCTGGGTTAAGTTTAACAGGGAAGTGAGCTGCAGCTGTTTCAGGCTGAGCTCATTTTGCATTTTTTGTAATATGACCTCGTCGCGGTTCATTGGGCTAGACGGCCTTGTTTACTTCCCACCGGTCTCTCAAGCGCGTTGCAATAATCTGGAACGACAGGATGAGCAAAACTACAATAATAGAGGGAATCCAGGCTAACATTGGCTTTCCGGATATGGCATAGACGTACTGCTCCTGCAGGATGTTTCCCAGGGTGGGTATGGGTGGTTGCAAACCAAAACCTAAAAAAGACAATCCGGATTCAAGCAGTACAGCCAATGCAAAATTTCCCGATGACTGAACCAATACGGATCCGGTCACATTGGGCAAGACATGGCGAAACAGGATCTTGTACTCTGCAAGTCCCATGGTTCGCGCCGCCTGAACGAAAAGCATTTCCCTCCATCTCAGGACCAGGCCCCTGACAAGTCTGGCTACATCACCCCACATGGTCAGGCTGATGGCCACAAAAATGGACCCCATCGATCGGCCAAAACCCATGATCACCGCAAAAGCGAGCAGTATGGTAGGCAATGACCAAAATACGTTGATCAGTACACTGATGAGTTGATCTGTCCTTCCTCCATAAAAACCAGCAAGTCCCCCAAGCAAACCTCCAATTGCAATGGAAAGTAAGACGGCACCCATCGCTATAATCAGGGTGTACCTGACGCCGAGGACTACCCTGCTGAAGACATCCCTTCCGAACTTATCGGTACCAAATAGGTAAACCATGCAGAGATTCGATGTGTGGGTTTCATCAAGCACACACCGGTAAATGCTGCGCTGACCTGTCAGGTATCGCGTTACAAAATTTTCAGGGTGGGATGCCGCTAAGGTGCAGTGCAGGCAATGTCGCGATCCGGCATCCTCCAGGGCCAGCTCCGAAACCTGATTGTTCGCATTAACGGTTTTGTCCGGAATGAAGATATAGGCAAATGCACCAGCAAACAGGCATATTGCAAGATATCCCACACTAAAGTACAAAAAGACTTTGCGTAGCATTACTGCGTGTCGTTGAGTTTTTCGTTTTCACTATGCCTCTTTCTGTCTCGGGTCGTTTTTTTCAGCATCTTGGCGTTAAAAGCATTTTCGAGATCCACTCCCAACTGATTGGCCAGGCAACAAAGTACAAATAAGACGTCGGCCATTTCTTCCTCCAGGTCGGAAAGTGCTGTGGAAGCTTCTTCAGCTGATTTGAACGATTGCTCTCCGTGTGTCCGCGCCAGTATTCTCGCTAACTCGCCCACTTCTTCCGCCAGCAACAAGCCGTTTGTTTTAACATCGAAATAGCGTACACCAAACTTCTGTATCCAATCGTCAACCTGTTTTTGATATTCCTTCATCTACTCTTTGTTTTTGGTGTCAATCCAAATGGTAACAGGACCATCATTTACCAAATCGATTTTCATGTCCGCGCCAAATTCACCTAAAATGATGGACTTCCCCAACAATCGCTCCATGATGTTCGAAAAATAATCGCACATGGGTTTGGCTTCCTCAGGCCTTGCCGCTCCGGTAAATCCAGGCCTTCTCCCCTTACGGGTCTCAGCAAAAAGAGTAAACTGACTCACGAGCATCAAATCGCCTCCGGTCTCGAGCACGGAATGATTCATCAACCCGTTTTTATCCGGAAATAACCGCAACTCGGCAATTTTGGCAGCCAGCCATTCCGCATCCGTTCTTTCGTCTCCGCGCCCAACGCCCAATAGCACCACCAGTCCCCAGCCCATGTCACCTGCATGCCGCCCAGTTATGGTTAACGATGCCCTGGAAACGCGCTGGATCAATGCACGCATGACCAAATATTAAACATTACAACAATCATAAATATTTAATTGCATGGTTGGCAATTTATATAAAAAATCTTTTTCCTTTCAATCCTGCAGGTTCTGAACCTCAATTCACAAATTTCCTGGTTTTTAAGCTGCTCTTGCCCGCTAATTTGATTTGGAATGCGACTTTGCTCCTAAAAAGAGCTTCGTTATTCACATCATTATTAACGCCGGTTTTGAACAATTTTTAACTTAACCGATTTTAAACATGAATTAAAAAAGTAAATAACAAATTGACAATAAAATCAATACAATGTATAAAAACGAGTTAAAAGAATGTGAATAACTTACATTTTTGGTTTTTCCTCTTACTGACAATGTCTTCTTCATAGAGTATTTATTTATTAAATTACAAAAAGATGTATATGAAAGGAGAACCTTGGATGAATGGAAAGTGAACGGCTTGTGAGATCTTTGAACCGTGGAAAGGAAGGTAAAAACAGATTGGGTACACCTTTGGCTTTGGATCGGGATGGGCCTATTGCTGGTTCAAATCTTTCTTGGCGGCGTGACCAGACTGACGGGAAGTGGTCTGAGCATTACCCGGTGGGACATCGTAACGGGAATCGCATACCCTTTGAATGAACAAGACTGGTCTGAGCAATTCGATTTGTATAAGAGAACTCCGCAATTCCGGCAGTTGAATAGCGATTTTCAGCTGGAAGATTTCAAGTTTATTTTCTTCTGGGAGTATGTCCACAGGCTTTGGGCCAGGATGATGGGGTTGATATTTGCCGTTCCCTTTGGTTGGTTCCTTTTCAGCAATCGATTGCATAAGAGGGAAATCTATCAATTATCTGTTCTCGTCCTGTTGGCCGCATGGGTGGCTGCGCTTGGATGGATCATGGTTGCAAGCGGGTTGGTTCAGCGCCCCTGGGTACATGCGGTAAAACTATCGCTCCACCTCATTTTTGCAATCGCTACGGTTTCCTTTCTGCTATGGATCCTCGTTGAAAGGAGAAGGCCTCTGGAAGTTTATCCTGGTGTAGATCTTAAAAAGGGCATGACGGTACTGGCGGCCATGATTTTCGTTCAACTTTTCATTGGTGGTATGATGGCTGGTATGCGTGCCGCCATAGTTGCGCCGGACTGGCCGTCGATTCAGGGTTCCTGGGTACCCGAAGGTACTTTTTCGCTGAGGGCTTACGCGGACTATGTGTTCAATCATTACGAGCGTTCGTCTGCAGGACCCCTCATCGTCCAGTTCTGGCATCGCACGACTGGATATGCCATTGGACTGATGGCGTTGTGGATGTCCATTGCGATGTTTAAAACGGGGGAACTGGTTTTGAAAAGGGCGGCAAAGGTGCTCGCATTGCTGATTTTAGGGCAGATTTTGCTGGGAGTGGGAACACTGATCAACAGTGTTGGGAACATTCCGCTTTGGTGGGCCGTAATTCACCAACTGACTGGTATCCTTTGTCTACTTTACGTGCTTTACCTGAGATGGGCCAGGCTAAGCTGATTGATTCAGTGCAAGATATGTGGTCGAAAGAACTATTTTTGTCGTGAAAGGCAAAAGCATGGATTTTGAAATTAAGGTATCGGACCGATTCAAATTTATAGAAACGGAGGGGCAGGGGCCTACCTTGTTGTTGCTGCATGGACTGTTTGGTGCATTGAGCAATTTTGAAGGGATTCTCACTGATTTTGGCAAACGGTACCGGGTAGTGGTGCCCATTTTGCCCATTTACGAATTGTCTTTACTAAAAGCATCCGTATCCGGACTGGTGGAGCATGTGCATGAATTTGTGCACAAAATGGGTTACGAAGGGATAAACCTACTGGGAAACAGCCTGGGTGGACACATCGCGCTGATGTATGCCATTGACGACCTGCATCGGATCAGGAGCCTGACCCTGACGGGAAGTTCTGGTTTGTTTGAAAGTGGCATGGGGAGTACGTTCCCGAAGCGGGGTGATTACGATTTTATCCGGAAAAAAACCGAGGAAACCTTCTACAGGCCAGAAGTGGCTACCCGGGAACTGGTTGACGAAGTTTATGACATCGTAAATGACCGTGCGAAAGCCATCCGCGTAGTTGCCACTGCGAAATCGGCTATCCGGCACAATATGGGGGATAAGTTGCACCTGATCCGGATACCAACCCTGCTGATATGGGGAAAAAATGACGGGATCACCCCTCCATTTGTCGCAGAGAAATTTCAGGAGTTGCTTCCGGAGGCCAGTCTTCACTTTCTGGAAGCGTGCGGCCATGCCCCTATGATGGAGAAACCAGGGGAATTCAATGCCATATTGGCAGATTTCCTGTTGAAAGTCAATAATTTAAGCTAACATTGTCCCTTATGGGATTCCTGCCGGTTGAGGCAGCGTTTTGAATGCTAAGGGAATCAAAGTATGAGCTAGTGGTCTCGTGGAAATAGATAAGATCATACAAGGATGTCTTCGGGGAGATCGACTCAGCCAGAAGCAACTGTTTGATCGCTTTTCAGGCAAGATGTTAGCGGTCTGTATGAGGTATTCAAGACACCGCATGGAGGCAGAAGATCTGCTTCAGGATGGTTTTATAAAAGTATTCAATCACCTGGATCAGTATAAATCAGATGGACCGTTTGAGCAGTGGGTGAGAAGGATCATGATCAATACGGCCATCAAGAACAGCCAAAGGAAAAGTTTTCAGAATGAATTCGCCGCAGGAGAAGAACTTCCGGAATCCCAGGAGCTTCCTGAAATCATAGACAGGATGTCGGAAACCGAGCTGCTGCAGCTCATCAATGAACTACCTGAAGGCTATCGCATGGTGTTTAATTTATATGCTATTGAGGGTTTTTCACATCGCGAGATCTCCGAAGTGCTGAACATTGAAGAAAGTACTTCAAGGTCACAACTGGTGAAGGCCAGGAAGGTGTTACAGGAAAAAGTAATCGGGCAACAAAAGACTATCCTATGAACAAACCGGGGAACGGAAAATTGCTGGACAGCTTGTTCAAAAAGAAACTGGAGCATTTCGAGCTAAAGGCTGGAGATCACGTCTGGGAAAAAATTGCCAGACAGCTCGACAATGAGAAGAGAAGGCCTTTTGCCTTCGGGAATTGGAATAACTGGGTGTGGGCATTGTTGCTTACCGGTTTACTGTTGGGTCTTGTGGCACTGTTTTGGTACCTCAATCGCAACAATTCTGAACCGGGTAAAAGGGATCCGGTTGATATGCCCATGCATTTTGATATCAGTCCTGAGGAAGGACTGGCATTCAATCAGCCAGAAGTACTGAAGGAATATGGCCTACAGGAAAGGAATAATCGTTCGAAATCACGATATGAAACGGATGTTCCTGTAACGTCTGGAGAGCGCGAAGGACTTCAAGCTACAGGCCAAAATGGGCAACCGGATGATGCATTGGTTCTTTCGGAAAAAATAGCAAGGCGAGAAAAGATTTCCTCAAATGAGGCTGCGGTTCAGACAAATGAGTTGGTTAACATCACCCAATCTTTGGATGTTCCTCCCGGCAACGAGTTGATTGCTTCTTCTGATCCCATGTTTTTGGCACCAGAAGCCAAGTTAAGCCACGGTCCGTTGCCAATATTGGAATCAACTGCATCTGAAACTAAACATGAAGTCAGTGCGCTTACCGAAGGATGTGAAGTTTACAAGGGGAGCGGAGCAAAAACTTATGTTGATGCCTACATTGCACCTGAGATTGCTTACCGGCGATTTATTGCAAAGGAGGAAGGCCTGGTGGCTTATGCGGAGAAACGGGAGCGCACAGAAAAACCTCTGCTTTCATACGCTGCAGGAGTGCGGGCATCATTTGTTCTGGGTTCGGGCATCGCTTTCCGTTCGGGAGTGAGTGTGGCACATCACACGGAGAGGATAGACTATGTGAAAGAAACACAAACCATTACCATTGAACGAAAGGACAAAGAGGGCAACGTCATTGGTACGGAAACCATCCATATTGATATTATGGAGAGCGACAAAAACAAGTTTACTTACATAGACATTCCCTTTATTGCTGCTTATGAAAGAGATCTGAAGGATTTCATTTTGAGTGTCAATGGTGGATTTGGAATCAATGTCATGGCCAAACAGTCTGGAAAAATTTACAAGCCCGACCAGGCTTCCCTCTTTGTTTTAAATGCTGCCGACGGGGAAGGTGAAAACAATGTATACAGAAACCGTGCAGGCATTAGCCTTTTGGCAAGTATAGGGCTCAACTACAAATACAACGATCGTATATTGTTGATGCTCGAACCTTCCATGCGATATTATTTAAAGCCGATCACATCCGAAAGCTACGGCCTTGAACAGCGCTACGCTTATTTTGGTCTGAACGCTGGGATCCGTTACAGGATCAAATAGGGAACACTTCAAACAGCTCCCTGGTGATGACAGGGTGAAGGGTGCTTGCTGGCACAAGAGGGTTGTTTGCGCCTAGCTTGATGTGCGTTTCTGCTTGAAAAGGGTGCTGTTATAAATGGGATGCTGGGTGACCGGTGTGGCTGACACGGTTGATTCTGCAGGTAATGGGGGGTTCGTTTAGACAAGCCTTATAAAGAGTTGGGCTTGGACTTAAGTGCTGAGCGACGTCCTTGCGGTATGTCTGAATGGAGGATTTGTTTTCGCTAGAGAATAGCCATGTGGGAATGTGTTGTCATTTGTGTGTCCAGCTAAACGTATTGATCATTTCCATCAAATCTTTTTTGACAAATTCGGTTACCGGCTGCAGAGAATCCGGTTTGGCCTGTGCCCTAAAATATAGGGAGGCTCTAAAGAAATGTTCTGAGCTGTCGGTGAGGTAAAATTGAAACGGGGAAGCAGCTGGGCCTTCGATGTTAAAAATCAGACCATATACACCATTCGGTTTAACCAGGGGCAATTCATCGATGTAATTTGCCTTTTTCTGGTGCTCTCTGGCGAGTTTGTGCGCATCGCGTATGTATTTTTCGAGGTCAGATGGTTTGCGCAAGGGGTAATAGGAGCAATATACAGTGCCGTTAAAATCGGGCAATTCGATGTTCAGCCAGCAATCATTTTCGGGCCTTTCTTCAAAAAAGGTACTGTCTTTGCCCGGGACCGCATAGGAGGGAAGTAAGAAGGTAAAGGGACAAAAGTCGGGTGTATATGGCTTGAAGTCGTATTCAGGATAGGTGATGGAAGGATACATCCTGGGTTTGGGAGCGAGATTAGGTTCGGAACATGCATGGAAAAGCAATATCAAAGAGAATGCGACCATAAATTGGCAACCCGATGGGATTCTTGCATGCATCGATCAGATGGTGACTTTGACTTGTTCAATTCGCTTTTTGGAAACGGAAGCGATCGTAAATTTGTTTCCCATTATTTCGATCACCTGATCTTTATGTGGCATATCGCCGCAGTGTTCCAGAATAAGTCCTGCGATCGAATCGGCATTGCCTCTTGCTTCTTCAAAGAGGGTTATTTCGAGGCCAAGTACTCGACACATGTCGTTGATTAGGGTCTTTCCGTCGAATAGGTAATTATGAGGGTCAAGTCGAACAAAATTGAGCTCATGCTGTTCGTCAAATTCGTCTTTGATCTCTCCGACGATTTCTTCCATAATGTCTTCCATGGTAACAAGCCCATGAGTGCCACCATATTCATCGACTACGATGGCCATGTGTTTATGCTGATCGCGGAATTCATTGAGCAACTCCTTCAGCTTTTTGGATTCAGGAACGTAGAGTACATCGGTACGGATAAGCCTTTGCCATTCGAAAGAGGGGCCTTCTTCCAGATGCGCAATGAGGTCTTTTGAATAAAGAATGCCCGTGATCTGATCATAATCATCGGTATATACGGGGAGACGGGAAAAACCACATTCTCTGACGGTTTCCAATGCTTCAGCAAACCCGGTTGAAAATTCGATGCCGTAGATATCGGTTCGTGGAGTCATCACTCTTTTGACGGTAACATCATTAAATTTGATGATGCCTTTGAGTATGTTGACTTGTTTATCTTCCCGGCTGCCCGTTGTGAGTGCAAGATCAATTGCCGTGTCGAGGTCTTCTTTGGTTGTAGCCTGTAAGCCGATGCGTTTGGAGCTCAGTTTATTTTCTACCCTTCTGGTCATGAGCACCATGACGTGTGTAATCGGATAAAGGAGATAATAGAGAATGCGGAGAGGAGTGGAAATGGCAATGGCAAACTTTTTTGCGTTGATCAGGCTGTAAATTTTGGGCATTAATTCTCCAAAGAGCAGGATCAGGGTAGTTGCACCGATCACGGCGATCATGAAGTAGAAGGTATAGCCAATTTGTGAGGCGCTGAAGGGCAGAGACGGAAAGGCGAATAGAACGGATGCGCCCCAGCGTTCATATCCTTCGGAGGAAATGAGCAGCGAAAGCAGTTGTTCCGCGGAAAGTGCAATTCCGATGTTGACAACCGTATTGCATACGAGGATGAGCGCAAGCAGATGCCGGTGCCGGTTTTTAAGGAATGACAGTGCGCTTGCTCCTGGTACCTTGCTGACACTGAGAACGTCTAACTCTGCTTTGGTCAGAGAAAAGATGGCGGTCTCGGAACCCGAGAACGCACCTGAACACAGGAGCAATAACAGGATAGAAACTGAATATCCGACTGCCTCAATGGGTATAAATAGAAGGCATGTAAACAAACAATCACTCAAAAAAAATATGTCAGGGTCTGGGTCCAAGAATGGGATTTAACGTGAAGGTGCTGGCACGGTGTTCAGAAGGGCAGATCTTCCTGGCTGGTATTGGTATGGAGGTCATCCTGATTTTTTTCTTCCTGTTGGTATCCGGAAGGAGGGGTGTGTGGAGCATCGCGTTTTTCGAGAATTCGCAGGACGTCGGCGACGATTTCAGAAGCATAACGGTCGCGGCCTTCCTTATCTGTCCATTTGCGGTGGGTGAGCTTCCCTTCGACGTACACGAGCATGCCCTTTCTTAGCGATTTGGAGCGTTCTGCCATCGCGCGCCAAAGGACGATGTCGTGCCATTCAGTGGCCTTCTGCCAGTTGCCGTTACGGTCTTTATAGGATTCGTTGGTTGCGATGGATACGGTTGCCCGCATGACGTTGTTTTCGAGTGTTCTGATTTCCGGGTCTTTTCCCAGATTGCCGATGAGAATAACTTTGTTTAGCATAGCCCTTTCTTTAATGAGTCTGTAATGAAGCGGTGCAGGACACTTGGGAAAGCAAAATTCACTAGATTTTCGGGGTTTTCAAAGGAAAGGGGAGGCTTTATTTTACCGGACTTTGAAGAGCAGAGCAAGCGGTAAAAGCGACAATGTACCCGCTGGTGTGACAGAACGGCCGTTTGCGATCCAATGTATTCCACAGGGGACGGCCGGAGGAGCCATGGAAAGGAGGTCCTGAGACGAGGACCATCAAAGTCAGCTGCCGTTGACGGGGCCTGGGTTTCAATCAGGGGCAATTGGTACAAGCCGCCCCAGATATCTTGCGGATCGCGTCGGTTGATGGCGCAATGGCCGTCTAGGTCTATCATCAGGAAGTAGCTAAAGTACCTTTCCTGTTTTACAAGTTTCTTCTTCCTGGCGGGGAAGTTCCGGATCCTGCCGGAGCGGTGAGCCTCGCATTGATTTCCAAAAGGGCAACCTGAACATCTGGGCGTCGCTGGCTTGCAGTGCAGGGCACCAAAATTCATAATGGCCTGGTTGTAGCGAGCCGGAGCTCTTTTGTCGAGGTAGCGCTGTGCGATTTGAAGCCAGGCTGTCTTATTTGCTGACGTGTCGGGAAGGAAGGGAATGCCCAGGATGCGCGAAAGGACGCGTATCACATTTCCGTCGATCACAGCCGTTGGATGATCAAACGCAAAGGAGGCGATTGCCGCAGCGGTATAGGGGCCTATTCCGGGCAAGTTGGAAAGCGCTTCCGGAGTGTGCGGGTAGATCCCTCCCAGGTTGAATTCCAGGATGCGTGCTGTGCGCAAAAGGTTTTTGGCTCGTGCATAATATCCCAATCCCTGCCATTGCAATAAAACCGCTTCCTCTTTGGCGTTCGCCAGCGCTTTCAGATTTGGAAAGTGCTCTAAAAAAGAAAGGTAGCGCCCCCGCGCCTGATCAGAGCGCGTTTGTTGAAGTAAGATTTCTGAGATCCAGATTCGATAGGGATCGCGTTCCTCGATCCAAGGATCGTTTCTCGGATGGAGCGAAGACCAGCGGTAGAGCTTTTTGCGAAACGCAGAGGGAGAAACCATGTTCACCAACGGGTCAGTTGCGTACCTGCCGGACCGGGATGTTTTTGCGGTAGTAAATGTACATGCCAGCAATGCCGGTGGCAATGAGCAGCAAGGCAATGATCTGTGCCTGCGATAGCTCGGTTCCCATAAGATGATAGCGGGGATTCACGCGCAGGAACTCGATGAAAAAGCGTTCAATACCGTTTAACAAACAGTATAAAAAGAATAAAACGCCAGCTCGACTAACGATTGTTCGTAAGAACCAGAGCAGTCCTGTAATCAGAGCTGCAAGGGTAATTTCGTACAGGGGGGTAGGAAAAACGGGAGGTATGAGTTGGTGGCAGTAGTTCCAGGTGCAGTTTTCAAGGGGAACGCCTTCGTTGAGGACATTGTGCGGATAATGATAGGACCACCAGCTGTCTGGGAGAAAAAACCAGGAGGGTTTTGCAAGTTCATTGACGATTCCCCAGTCCCCGTCACCAGAAAAATGACAACCCATCCGGCCAACGCAATATCCTGCCATAAGGGCCGGTGCCGCCGCATCCATCATGTGTATGGCGGGAATGCCCTTACTGCGCGCATAGCGGGTAACCATGATGAAGGCGAGCAGGAGGCCTCCGTAAATGGTCAATCCACTTCCCGAAAAGAATTCTCCGATGGGATCCCGGACAAAAGCGTTCATGTTTTCAAGAACGGAAAAGAGTTTGGCTCCGATGATCCCGTAGAGGGCGGCCAGGGCCGTAATATCAAAGATGCGGTCTTTTGGACGGACGAGTACCGTAGTGTAAACGGCAGCCTTTCCCCGGTCTTTGGCAAAGCGTGGATAGTAATACAATGCAGCTATGGCAGCAGCGATCAGACCCGCGAGCAGGTTTCCCTTCAGAGAGAACACCACGGATGCGGGATCCCGGGTAAATTCAGCACCATGCGTCAATGCGTACCCCAGTTTAAATGCGACGATGAAGTAAAACAAGGCTTGCAGTACCAAATCCTGAACCGTCAGGGGCCGGAAACTGGCTATGCGTTCTTCCCTGGCAGCCAGGATGCCATCAGCTTCCTTCCTGCCCAGCTCAAGGTAAGTGAGGTAGGCGCTTACTACAAACGACAAGCCAAGAAACAGGCCAAAGGTTTTAACGACAGAGAAGGCATTGTCCGGTCCAACGCCCGTCAGGCTATGTATGATGTAAGACAGGTCGGGCCACATGGCGAGGGCAAAAGAATATTTTGTGAAAAAGGCTATATTTGCAAGCGTAAAAGTAAGCTATTTATGCATGCTTTCGCCAGGATGGTTTGCTTGCTGTGGTGTACATTGGCAAGTTTTGCGGTTTCATCGCAAGGCTTTCTCACTGCATCAGCAGGCATGAGCCTAATGTACACGAACAATCCCAAAACAAATCCATCAAACGATGCCATGAGTGGCTATCTCGTCGGTTTGTCAGGAAGAATGTACCAAAACAGGTTCTATCTGCAACCTGGCGCCGAGCTGCATGTTGTCAAGCTGTTTGCCCAAAACAGTCTCGACCCTTTCTCAAACCTCCCTTCTGCTTACCTGGTAAAGATCCCGATGATATTGGGTTTTGACCTGCTTAGATCCGAAGTATTTGCCCTGCGTGTGTTTACTGGCGGGCAATTGAGCTTCACCGCAGGAATTGACAAAACGAAGCAGGGCATTGCCCGCGACGATGTTAAAGATGCCCAATTCGGCTTACTGTTTGGTGGTGGAGCGGATTTTGGAATTCTGAATTTCGATGTCCGTTTTGAAAAGGGGCTTATGGATTTTTACGAACAAAAGGGGTACAAAGCCGATTTTGTGATTTTCTCCGCAGGACTGCGCTTCTGATCAGCACTCATAGCGCTGGAGCTTTCTCCTGTTTATACCAAAACACGCGTACAACTTGACTCGAACAGGCCATCGTTGCGCTCTGGAGCTGGCAAGGACGCATATACGCAATCGGGTCTGAGCACATCGAGTTTAACCCGGACCAAACAATTGGTAGCTTCCGGGTTAAGAGGCGCCGCTACACGGAGATAGTTTCGGGTCCATCCTTCCAATAAGCCGTCTGCTCCTGCGGATTCGAACAGAACTTCATGAAGGGACCCGGCCTGCTTTTCGTAAAAGGACCTTTTCATTTTACCAGAAAGGATGCGGAGCATTTGACTGCGTTCCCTGCGAACTGAAGGAGGAATGGAACACGCCATGTCTGCCGCGGGGGTGTTCGTGCGTTCCGAGTAACTAAAAACGTGCAGGTAACTCAACTCCAGGTCGCGAATGAACTCATAGCTGTTCTGAAAATGGGCATCTTCCTCTCCCGGAAAACCAACAATCACGTCCGCGCCAATACAGGCGTATGGATCTTCGCTTCGGATGCGGGCAACGCGGTCAGCGTACAGCGCGCTCGGGTACCGGCGCTGCATGCGGGCAAGAACGGTATCGTCACCCGATTGCAGCGGCATGTGGAAGTGGGGCATGAACTTTTGAGAAGAAAAGACAAAATCGATTAATGCATCAGAACACAGGTTGGGTTCTATGGAAGAAATGCGGAAGCGGCATGGTTCTTCCGTTTTGTCAAATGCGCGAACCAGTTGTAAAAACCGCGCAGGGCTTTCCGGATCCCGGTAATCACCAATGTTAACACCCGTTAGTACTATTTCGCGAACCCCACTGCGTGCAAGAGAGCGCACCGTTTCTACCAGCATTTCCAGTGATCCGCTTCGGGAACGACCGCGTGCAAGCGGAATGGTACAATAAGTGCATTTGTAATTACAGCCGTCTTGTATCTTCAAAAAACTTCGGGTGCGCCCCTCGATGGAATGACCGGGAACGAACTCGGTAAGTTGGCCGATGGGCAAGCTGTGTGTGCGTACGTGAAGCGGGTCAATTCCCGGAGGATCGATGTACCGGAGAATATCAAATTTTTCAGCAGCCCCGAGTACTGCGCTCACACCCGGAATGGAGGCAATTTCTGCGGGCTTTAACTGGGCATAGCAGCCTACGACAATGATGCGTGCGCCAGGGTTGAGCCGGAGGGCCATGCGAACGGCTTTGCGGCATTTGCGATCGGCCTGGTCCGTTACGCTGCACGTATTGATTACGTAAAGATCGCTGGATTCGTGAAAAGGGACTTCGGCGTAACCGGCGCGCAAAAACAACTTGCCAATGGAGGAACTCTCTGCATAGTTGAGTTTGCAGCCAAGGGTGTGAAATGCAACGGTGCGCTGGGTTGCCATATTGGAAGTTGCAAAGGTAGGAACGAATCCAGAATGACCTGGCAGGTGAACCCCTGAGGAATTCAGTCGCCTGAAGGCAAAGGGTCCGGAATCGATGGACTTCTGGAAGGCGGGGAACTCGCGGATAAGGATAGCTGGTATGCCTTTAGCTGACGGGGGGAAAGAAAGACCTGAGGATCTTGTCCGTTGCCGAGGGCGCTGTTTACCCTGCTGGCCTGGAGGGGCGTCATGGGAATAAACCGGTAGGTTGAGTTGATGAGGTAGTATTTGCTATCGCGTGCTTTTCGATAAGGTCCTGACTTTCGGTGAGGCATTCCGGCTACGGGGCCTGAAGCTGCATCCGAATAGACCTCCTGGGCAACACCAGCGCTCCCGCCTGCTTCGACCAACGTCACTAAACGGGTGCGCAAAGGGTCATAATGGACCTGGACGACTTCCCGGCCGTACATAAAACCAGATTCGGTTTGGATTACCCCCGGAAGGCAGCCAAAAAACCGTTCGCCGGACCAGAAACAGGGCGTTGAAAAACTGGTGACTTCCAACCCGGTTCTATGTGCTTTCAGTTCATCCTCCAGCAAATTCAGGTAAAGGGGCAGGGGTTGACCTGCCCGTAGAAGGGCTGCAGCCATTTTGGATACGACTCCATACAGACTATAGTCTCCGGAAAGGCGCCCGCAAAGCGCTGATAAATCGGCGTTGACGATTCTGACGACGGGATTGTTCCAAGCGGGTTCGCCGAATTGCTCAAGCACTTGACGGTCCTGACCTTTTGCGTTGTTGTAAATGCAAAGAGGCACAAAGAGGGTTTCTATGGCCTCGACTACGAGGGGATGCTGAAATACCTCGCGACCAAAATTGCGACAGGTACTGCAGCCGGGAACTTCCTGGAACAGAAGAAAAATCGGCTTACCCCCCTGACGCGAAAGTTGGCGGGCAAGCCCCAGGTCGCGCTGCCAGTGAACGTCGCCCAATTCGGGCGGGTTGCCTGCTAGGGTGGTCAGCCAGGTAAAGACCAGGGCCAGGGTGATGATCAGACGGTCTGGCATAAGGACGCTCAATATAAGGGGTGAACCCCAGATTTGGAGAATGCCGCCGATCATTGTTTCTTTGTCTCAAATTGCAACATTTGCCGCGAACATTAGATCCAGCACACGAGCGGTTCGAAAGGGAGTTTCTTCCACACCTGGATGCCCTCCACGTATTCGCCTTCCATCTGTGTTACAACGAGGACGATGCGGCAGATCTGGTTCAGGAAACCTTCCTGAAGGCTTTCCGCTTCCTCGATAAGTACGAAGAGGGAACTAATGCCAAGGCCTGGTTGTTTAAAATTTTGAAGAATGCGTACATCAATAAGTACAGGCAGGAGTCGCGCTTGCCCGCTTTTGTTGATTACGATGAGGTAGTCGTTTACCAGGAAGATGAAGAAGGTCCTGCAACGACTTATTTCGATCTGAGGGAGGAGATCTTCGACCAGATGCTCGGCGACGAAGTCTCGACGGCGCTCAACGCGCTGCCTGAGGAGTTTCGCACGGTCATCTGGCTGTGCGATATCGAGAATTTCAGCTATGAAGAAATCGGCAAAATTGTCAACATCCCCATTGGTACGGTGCGCTCACGCCTTTTCCGGGCACGGAACATGCTCAAGGAAAAACTGAAGGACTATGCTGCTTCCATGGGCTTTAAGGATCATAGGGGAAAGAGGGTTAGCCGAAATATAAAGGATCAGGGAGAGCAACATTAAGTAAAATGATATGGAAAACGGCGTATTTCCGGAACTGCTAAAGAAAATTTCCCGGTATTTCGACCGGCAGATGGATGCCCAGGACGAACAGGAGTTTCTTAAAGAGATCGAAAGACACCCCGCAGGGCATTCGGCATTCATCAAAGAAAAGGCCATTCGGGAAAAGCTCAAGGCCAAAGTATATCGTCCTGCCCAATCTACCGACCTCGCAAATATGATCATCTGTAAGATCAAAAAGGACTCTGCATGATGTCCTTAGCCTAAATTGCAAGTACATACTCCCTGAGGTCTTTAAGGGGAATTGCCTTAGTTTTGCGGGCTTAGCCCTGTATGTTTCACGAAAAATTAGAAGCCATTTTAGATCGGCACCACTACCTGGAGGAGCGGATATCGGATCCTGCGGTCGTCGGCGACCCTGAACAGTATGGAAAATTCTCCAAGGAATATAAGGACCTAAGCGGCCTGGTCGACTCGTTTAAACTCTACCAGCGCAAATCTGCAGAGAGGGCCCAGGCACTGGAATTGGTTAAGGATCCGGAATTGCGCGAGATGGCAGAAGGCGAATTGGCAAGACTTGACGAAGAATTGGAGGAACTGGATCTTGAGTTGAGGCAGAAGCTGGTTCCTCGCGATCCGGAAGACAGCAAAGATGTCATATTTGAAATACGCTCCGGGACAGGGGGAGACGAGGCCAGCATTTTTGCAGGGGATTTATTTCGCATGTACACCCGCTATTTCGATGCTAACGGCATGCAATACGAGATACTTGAGCAAAGTGAGGGCAACGTAGGCGGATACAACCGCATCGTAATGGAGGTGCGCGGTGACCAGGTCTATGGCAGGCTGAAATTTGAATCCGGAGCGCATCGCGTCCAACGAGTCCCTAAAACGGAATCTCAGGGAAGGGTGCACACTTCGGCGGCAACGGTAGTCGTGTTGCCGAAAATGGAAATGGAAGAAGTCAGCATCAACAAAGCCGATTTGCGCGTCGATACGTTCCGGTCGAGTGGTGCAGGAGGTCAACATGTGAATAAGACCGAATCGGGTGTACGGTTCACCCACATACCATCGGGAATCGCTGCCGAGTCGATGGATAGTCGCAGCCAGCATAAAAACCGGGAAATTGCGTTTAATCGCTTACTTCAAAAATTGAGAGATGCCCACATAGCCCGGTACGAATCCGAAATTTCCGGGCAGCGCAGATCGCTGGTGGGAACCGGAGACCGGTCAGATAAGATACGCACCTACAACTTTCCCCAGAACCGGGTGACAGATCACCGCATTAACCTCACGCTTTACAACCTCGACAGTGTTATCAACGGAAACCTGGAGGAGATCATCGAGGCACTTCAGGTCGCAGAGAACGCAGAGCGCATGAAAGGAGAAGCAGGGTAAGGACCGGAATTATCTTTGGAATGGAAAGGGCTGACTCCGGACGGCGTATACCCAGCCGGCCTTTGGGAACGGAAGTGTGTGAAAGTGCCGGCGGCATCGCGGTTGAGCAAGCTGAAAGGAAATCTTGTGCGTACTTTTACACAAAGCGAAAGGATGATCAAAAGGCAAACGATTTGGACAGCGGCTGTTGGTATTTCAATGATCGTATGGGGATGTAGCCTGGGTGAGCCCTCCTGGGATGCGCGGCTGCTGGCCCCTCTGGTGAAGACAAAGGTCAACATCCGGCAATTGGCCCCGGAAGAGGACGTTCAGGCAGACAGCACCGGTTTGTTGCACCTCGTTTACCGGACGGATCTATACGGGCTTACCATCGACTCCTTTTTCACGTTTAGCGATACTACGCTGAAAAAGGCCTTCAGGATCGATTCTCTCTACCTTTACAATGCATCAGCCTCCTACCCCATCAGTCTGGGATTTCTCGCCAGGAATGCGGGCACCGTTGGACAGCTCATCATCCTTTTCCACGGCTCGCGACAACCGATCCCCGCAATCGCCAGCATTTCGGGTCCGCCGGTTGAGATCAGTGCGGACACTATATTTCAATCCATGACGCTCGAGCAAGGCATCTTAGATCTCAAGCTGGTCAATGGCCTCCCCATTGACATAGAGAACGTCGAGTATCTGCTCAAAAACAGCGGAAGCGGAGACATCGTAGCCAGTGGGATCATTCCGCTGGTACCTGCAGGAGGTACCGTTCTGGCAACGACTGACCTGGCTGGAAAAACGGTAGAAGGAAGACTTACCGCACAACTGGTTAAACTTTCATCTCCCGGCAGCCGGGGCTCCGCTGTGGAGATTGATACGACAGACCAGGTCATTGCTGAAGTGCGGGTATACGATCTCCATCCTTCTACGGCAACTGCCGTTTGGCCGGCCCAAAACCTCATCAACGACAAGTACTATTTTATGCTTGAGGGATTGGACGTTGAGTTAAAAGACGTGTTCATCGAGCGTGGCACGGCGCGTTTCCGCTTGTCCAGCACCTTGCAGGATTCGGTGCGCTTCACCTACCAGTTGCTAACGGCTGTTAAGAACGGTGAAGCGTTCGGCAAGAGCATCATTCTCCCGCCGGCACCCCCCGGGGGCGTTTCCCAGCGAAACATTGAAGAGCCACTTAACGGCTACCGGTTTATGCTTGCCGGGGAGCAAGGGGATACCTTTAATCTGCAATACAATGCGGTCATTGCTTCCATCGACAGCACGGGAGTAATTAAGACGCTCGGCAAAAACGACAGCATGTACGTTGAAGTTGCTTTTGAGAAACTTCAGCCCAATTACGTCAGAGGATTTTTAGGCAGTGATGTACTGGGGACAGGCACTTCTGTTCAGAGTCTGGATCTGTTCAAGTCGGTTTCTGCCGGTAACATCGACGTCAAGAAAGCTTCTCTTATTTTGGAAGTAGAAAACAGGGTTGGAGTCGACCTTGGTTTGCGAGTGCACCGGCTGGAGGGAATAGGGGCCCTTTCGAACACCGCCATTTCACTTGAATCGCCTTTAATCCAATCAGAAATTGCCATTCCCAGGGCGATTGACTCAGGTACAGGTGCTGAGGGTGTTCAGCCTGGAAGGCTTAAACTTGAACTCAACGAGCAGAATGCCAACATCGCAAGCTTTTTGAGCAATATGCCCGGAGAGATCGGGTACGATGTCTCTTTGCAGGTGAATCCTGGCGGAAACAGTTCCCAATGGGAAGACTTTGCCTATGGAGGAGATCTGCTGAATATGAGCTTATTGCTCGACTTGCCCATGGAAGTGTCTTTGCGTGGACTGACCATGGCAGATACGGCGCAAATGGCCGTGGGAGGCGATCATTACGAGCGCGTATCCGGAGCCATCCTGCATGCTTTCTTTTCCAATGACTTTCCGCTTGACGCTGCGGTTCAGTTGTACCTGGTGTCTGCAGTCGGAGAGGTTACCGATTCGCTGTTGCCAGCGTCTTTTATCGTAAAAGCGGCGGGGATAGGCAACGACGGGCTGTCAACCGGACCGGTGGAATCCAAGGTGGATATTTCTGCAGATCGCAGTCGCATTGACCGAATGTTCTCTGCAGACAAATTGATTCTCAAGGCAATTTTAAATACGAAGCCGGAAGGAACGGAAGTGCGCATTTACGACGACTATTTTCTGGAAATGCAGTTGACTGCTGATTTTGTTTATACACTTGGCGAGGAATGAGTAAGCATGTTGAGGGTTTAAACCTGGAGAAGCGAACTGCGTTCGCGATTTTACTGGCTGTACTTTACTTTGGAATACAAGGTATGGCGCAACCATACAGGAGGGTGACGTTTGATCAGACTGCGCATCAGTCGATGGTACTTGTGGAAGCCCGGGAAGAATTGGGAGCGGAGCATGTTGCTGATGGTTTTTTTGACGGGTACATCGGAGGGGGAAAACTGAGCGGAGAACTGATCGGGGAAGCAGTGCAGGGCCTGAAAACCGAAAATCTGCTGGGTTTGCGTTATGGAGGAAGCGCACTGTTGCGACTGGCCTGGAGAGGAGAAGGAAATTACCTGTTGTTTGGGGTTGGGCATGAAAGACACGTGGAAGCGGTATTTTCTAAAGACCTCTTCCAGGTTTACTTTCAGGGCAATCAGGCCTTTGAGGGGAAGACAGCGCTGCTGCATCCTTTGGAGTTTAACCGGACTGATTACAGTTTTGCGAAAGTGGGCTTCGAGCGACAAAGTACCAGCTACTTCTTGTCTGGGAATTTGGGTCTTGCTACAGGCTCTCAATACAGAAATCTCGTTACTGATCGGGGTAGTCTTTTTACAGCAGTCTATGGAAGAGAAGTTGAGTTGGAACTTGCCTTAGAGGATCATTCATGGGACGGAAATCACTCGATCGTTTGGAATGGCGAAGCTCTGGGGTTTTTGGTAGATGCGGAAGCAGGATGGAAATGGTCTTCGGGGCTGATTGGGGCTGGAATTAGAAATGTGGGATTTATTGATTGGCAAAATAAGGTGCGTAACCGGGTGTACGATACGGTTTACAGCTATACGGGCATTGAAATTTCGGAGGTGTTGGATTCTTTTGCGTTTGACCTGAAGGGGCAAGATGTTATCGCTTCGGATTTTGCCAAGACCGATGTGCTTACGAACGTTCGTACCAACATTCCTGGAGAGTGGTGCGTTTGGATCAGGCAGGGATTTTTAGATAACAGATGGTTATGGACAGGGGCTTATGGGTCCTACTTTGCAGATAACGCACGTCCTTTCTATTCAATCAGGAGCACCTTATACATACTTCCAGGACTGTATGCAGGAGCATCTTATGGAAGAGGAGCCTATTCACTCGCAGACCTTGGTTTGCATGCTGGTATTCTGTTGGGAGGGAGGATTGGGCTGCATGGGCATTGGGATTCTATCGGACATCTATTGGGAAAGGCAGGGAAGTTGTCCCGGATTGGCGGAGTGGTGTGCAGTATTTCGCTTTAAAGTCTATAACAGCGTTAGAAGTCAAGCCCCAGGGAAAACAGCCACCTGGGTTGACGCAAGCCAGCGTCTTCAATTTTCCAGGCATGGTCAACGCGAAGAAAGTAGCCAAAGAGAGAGGTCCTGAAGCCAAAACCGGTACCCGCAATCCAGGGATCCCTTCTGTAACTCAGGCTCACTTCGACGACAGGGTTCTGAGCAAAGAAGTCAGTAGTTCCTGAAGCTTCAATTTTGGGGAGGAATCCGTCCCACACGACGGCTGCGTCACAAAAGGCGATGAACTGGAAATTGCGAAGCAGATTGTTTTTCCATGGGTGAAAATATTGAAATACGGGCATCCTGAATTCTGCAGTGTATCCGAAAGCGGAAGAGCCTCGTCGTGCACCGTAATCGTGACCCCTGACTTCAGTGGCCAGTGCTGAGTATACGTATTCTCCTGTTGTGCGGAGGGGCATGGTCGACGCATAGCGCGGGAGCAGCCAGTTATCCGTGCCACCGGTGTGGTACAGGATTCGTTCCCGACCAAAGCTTGCATACGCGAAGGCACGCTGCGACAAGCTGGATTTTTCGAATAGCGTATGATGGTATCGGGCGTCAACTCCGGCTACCAACAAGGCACCGGGAAAGAAGCGGGATGTGCGGCCGGTGGCAAGTTCAAATCGCTTAGACATTTCAAAAAACAGTTTCAATTGCCATCCTGTGCGAATGTTGAGCGAAAGATCAAGTGCATTGTCGAATACCAGTTCGATCCTGGTCCCAATGCGTTGTTGAGATATATCGGTGGAATCGAATAGTGTTCCCGGACTTGTAGACAGGTAGCGTATGCGATCGTTGCGAACGGTGGTGATGGCCTTCAAAGCGGTGTAATGGGAAAAAGGATAACTGGCGCTGTGTGAAAGCAACCAGGTAGCTCGTTCCTGCTGAAGATCTTCACGTTGAAAATCGGCGACTGGATCCTTTTGTCTGCCATAATGTAAGGTGAGGCGTTGGTCAACGCGTCGACGGCGCTGTTCGAAGCTCAGATAGGCTTCGATTCCATTGAACGTAGTAGGAATCCTCAGGCCACTTTCAAGGAGATAGTTTTCGAGTACTTCGGCAATGCGGGCTTTAAAGAGAACTCCCAACTCAGGGGTATTGAATTCTGCAGAGCTTACCGAGTAGGCTTGAAGTTGAGAGACCAATAGCTCATTGTTGAGGGAAGTTGAAAAATCTTCGACCAGAAATCGGTCCCGGTAGGCAATTGCGAGGTTGCTGTTGAAGGTTTGTATGGACGGGAGGGATGATTGAAGAAGTGCTGGGTTGATTGAAGAGGGGGGACGGATGTTGCGTTTCTTTTTTTGTTGAAATTCTGTATAGAGCGCAGCCAGATTAGGGGGATTGCCAAAGGGAGATTGAAAATAAGCCGTGTCGGGCTCATGAAAACCAGGATCAGGAGATGGTTTTGCAAGAGAATCAACAGGAACGGGAAAATGGGCGGGGGAGCGTATGGGCTGCAAAAAACTAACATCCGTTAGTTTTTCTGAATGGAGAAAAATCTTGTTCAAATGGTGGAAGACGGGATAGAGTTGAACCCCGTCGCGGGTGGAGAGAATCATTTCGGGATTGTCATCCAGCGCTAATTCGTGCAGTTGGCCTTCGCGTAAGAGCAACCATTGTTTAGTGTTTGCACGTTCCATTTCCAACAGGATATCGCGGTCAATCGCCTGCCATTGGATTACGGAGTTGCCGTCGGTGCTGACGAGCAGCGTTGGGGTGGGTTTATCCTGGCTGGAAGGTAAGGCTGGAAGTCTGTAAAGGGCAAAAGGTGCAAGGGCATTCTGAGAGCCTGGGCTGGAAATTGAATTGTCGGGCGAGCGGTTGGAGCGGAAGACCAAGGAAGAGCCGGAGTCTGTACGGAACAGGCGAACGTCTAGATCATCCCAGCGGTCGTCTGTCAGTTTGTTGTATTGCCGCGTTTTTACAGAATAAAGGAGAATATCTGAAAAGCCGTTGGTGTTGGCAGACAAAGCGAAAAGGTCTTTTTCCAGGTGTGTAGCGGAATAGACCCTTTGGATGTCTTCAGGTAGAAGGTGTAGGTGGGATTTTGCATTGGGATCCAGGGTTCGGAGGTAAACGCGGTTCCTTTTCTCGTAGAGGATGCTGATGGCTTTTCGGTCCTGATGTTGGAGCACAAGGGGATAATTATTGTCGGGTGGGTACAATTTAGACTTGCTTCCCGTTGCAAAGAGCGTGTGCAATTTGCCGGTTTCCGGGTCCAGTGTTCGAAGGCGTTTGCGACCGAATTGGTTGGTGCCGAGGAGGATGAGATGGCCATTGTACAAGGAAGGAGATACATCGCAGACGGTTTCCTCCGGTTTGAATCGGATCTTTTTGCCACCGGAAACCCATGAGTTGGATCCGGTAAGATTGGAATACCAGGTTTGCCATTCAGCTTCCAGCATTTCGAGAGTCTGGGAGAAGACGACTTGGGCTGCGTCTTTGGCGTCTTTATGGATGCGCGTGATGTAGAGCCAATTGGAAATGGATTGTTCGCCATAATGGTGTACGATGAAATTCCAGAAGGAGACTCCTGCAAGAGATGGGTATCGGGCAGAAAATTTCCTGAAACGTTGGCCTTTCCAGTGTTGGAGAAAGTCTCTTTCAGTTTGCTGATCCCAACCGTAAGTGAGGTAGCGAAGCAAGCCTTCTTCAAACCAGGCATCGAGTTTAAAGTCGACCACTTGTTGGACGGCATCCTGCAGGGCTGTTCCATCAAAAAAGGAAGCAAAATACAGTTGGATGAGGCCGCTTCGCAGGGAATTCCTCAAATCGCTGTGGTTGCCATCGAAGAACAGCAGAATTTTTTGGCCTTTGAGCCTCGGCTGGGTTTTCCATTTTTTTTCAGGCCAGATTCCGTCGAGGTTGATGTTTGTTTGAGCATGATCTGATGGATCGGCATACAGGACAAGCTCAATTTTATCCCGAAGGTGGAATTCAAAGAGCTTCTGTATGGCTTTGTTTTCCGATTCGGCAATCTCTGTAATGAATTTGGCAGATTCCCTGGATTTGCCGTAGTAGTAGACCACAAAATGGGGGGTTTCGTACTGCCACCAGTTAAATTGGTCGTCCGTGTACTGGATCTTATTTTTGCCAAAGAGTTCCCGGGAATTTTGTGCAATGCCGGATACAGCCGTGAACCACAGGCACAAGCACGTCCACCGAATTCCAAGGCGTAACACCGTCATACGTATTGCAAAATAGAGATTCCCATGCAAATAGCGACCTTCTGCTTCAATCCCTTTTGTGAGAACACTTACATCGTGTATAACGAAGGAGGCGAGGCCTGGATTATTGATCCCGGGTGTATGACCCACACCGAAGAGGCTACTATCGTAGATTTTCTGGAATCAAAGGGACTTCGACCGGTCAGGATGTTGTTGACTCATGCCCACATCGACCACATATTGGGCTGTGCGTTTTTTGGCGAGCAATATGGAATGCTGGCAGAGATGCATGTGCGGGAAGAGGCCCTGATGCAAGCGGCTGTGGGCATTGCGGGGATGTACGGCATTCCTTACAGGGCGGCACCGTGGTCAAAGGACTATTTATACGAAGGACAGGAGCTCTTCCTGGGACAACAGCGCTGGACAGCCCTATGGTGCCCGGGACACAGTCCGGGGAGCCTTTGCTTTTACCAGAAGGAGGAATCGATCCTGATTGCAGGTGACGTCCTCTTTGAGGGGAGCATTGGAAGGACGGATTTGCCTGGGGGGGATCATGAAGCGCTCATCAGGAGCATCCGGGAGAAGTTGTTTGTCCTCGATAACTCGACAAAGGTGCTGCCCGGGCATGGTGGGTCAACGACCATAGGAAGGGAAAAAATGACGAACCCTTTTCTCCAAGAGGTATAGGGGATTGTTCCACGTGGAACAGAATTAAGAAAAGGCATTATTGTTCGGGAAGGGCATAAAAAAAGGTTCCACGTGGAACCTTGGAAAGAAGAAGTTAGGAATTGGGATAAAAGGGCAATCAGGATCGGGCCATTACCCATTTGGCTATGCTGGGAGCGAGTTCCTTTTGGGATTTGGCCCCGACGAAAACCCCGATATGTCCACCTGGAAAAGCATAGTGTTGTTTGTCGTCGGTTCCGACAAAATCCATGACTGCTGTGGTCGATTGATTCGGGATGATGTTGTCTTCGGTTGCATAGACGTTCAGGAAGGGTACGGTCATGTTCTTTAGGTCGACCCGGCGTCCACCCAGTTCAAAGGTTCCCTTGACCAGCTTATTGCCCTGAAAAAGGTCTTTGATGTACTTCCGGTACATCTCGCCCGAGAGATCCGGGCAGTCGTTTTTCCATTTTTCCATTCTCAGAAAATTGGCAAGTTTGTCCTGGTCTTCAACCATTTCGAGCACCCCAAAGTATTTGGCGACGTCCATACTTGGCTTGAGCATGCTAAATGCGCTGTTGAGCATTTCTGCACCCACTACCCCAACCGTGTCTACCATGGTGTCGACGTCGAGGTGTTTTGCCCAGTTGTAAAGCATGTTGCAATTGGCATCCTCAAAATCGTAAGGAGCTACGAAGGTGGTAAGGGTTTTGAATTTTTCCGGGTGCAATGCAGCATAGATCATGCTGAATAAGCCACCCTGACAGATTCCCATCATGTGGATCTTGTCGACCTTGTGCCGCCTGCGAATGAAATCGATGGCATCCCCAAGATAGCCCAGGATGTAGTCTTCCATCGTCAGGTACTTATCGGCTTTGGTCGGATAGCCCCAATCCATAATGTAAATGTCGAGGCCTTCCTCCAGAAGCTTGGCCATGAGGCTGCGATCCGGCTGCAGGTCCAGAACATCCTGGCGATTCATGATGGCAAAAGACACCAAAACCGGAATGTCGCATTTGGCCGGAGTCGTGCGTATGTATCTGAACATCTTGACCTTATCGCATTCCCAAACCAGTTCTTTCGGAGTGGTGGCGACTTCGACCTCTTCAATTTGGCGGAGGGTTGTGTAACCCTTCTGCATTTTTTCCTGAATGGTGAGAAATTCCTGAAAAATAGAACCCGTGTTAACCATGTGTTTTTAAAATTGAGGCCCAAAAATAAAAAAGCCCGAATGGAGATTCAGGCTTTATTCGATAAAACGATGCAATTCTTACTTCTTGCGGGAAGGTTTGGCTTCACCCGTTTCTGCAGGGTCCTGGTTTCCCAGGCTGCGCTCGAGGTTACGGACCATTTTCTTGAGCTCATAGAGGTTTTTGTAGACCTCGTCCATCTCGGTGCGGGTGGCAACGGGAAGGTTGGCGAAAAACATTTTCTCCATCTGGATGTCGAGTTCCTTCTTAATTGAAAGCTGAAGGCTGCTGACTTCCGTCATGAGTTTGCTGTAGGAATCGCCCTGGAACATTTTGGTGAAGTGCTCGTCGCCGAGGACCATCCACTCCTGGAACAACTTGACCATGCTGTCAACAGACTCACCCTTTTTCAAGCGGTCCGTTACGCGGTTGGCAAGCGCATCCATGACGCGGATCCCCTCCTGGTAGATCATGTACTGAAGTTCGTTGTTTTTCAGGCTGAGCAAGGCCATCTTATCGTACAACTCGTTCCACACTTTGGCGTTCTTCACGTTGCTGTTCTCCTCAAACAAGCGGGACACCGGGGAGCTGGCCTCCACCATGGCCTGTTTCCAGTTGGTGTAAAACTCAACCATTTGCTGGAAGGGGCTGACGGACATCCAGGGCTGCTGGAATGCTTGCGAGCGGAATTGGTGCAGGTTGTTGAGGCCCATTTCTGAAAACTGCTTCATTTGCTCGACAAACTGGCGGTTCATGACGTCCATCTGCTTCCGGCTCTCGTCGGGAAGGAAGCTGAAGAAACTATCCAGAAAAGCCTTGTATTTGTCGGCGTTGAACTGCTCTTTGTATCGCTCGAAGCTAAAGGCATTTTGATGCATGGCAGTAAACAGAGGAGCCCAAAGGTCGTAGAACTGACGCATCCCCGAAGCCATCTTCTGCATGCCCTGGAATGACTCGGCTGCCGTAGTGTTTGGCATTTGCTTCCACCAATCGCCGTAGGCAGACTGCATCAGCTCCATATAGGATTTTACAAAGGGCGACCACTGCGAAGCCTGTTCGGTCCACTGCTTCTGAAATCCGTTGCCCTGCATAAAAGGATTGGATTTCATCAACTGGAAAAAGGGTTCAGCATTCATGTTGTTGCTCATGAAGCCGTTCATCTGGTTATTCCAGTTTTGCCAAAAGTTCATCCAGTCCGCCGGCTGTCCGGAAAATGCTTTCGCATTGTCCTGCTGGCTCTGCTGGAAAGTCGTCTTGGCCCAGTTCATCTGGTTTTCAAACCAATGCTGGAAAAAGTTTTTTACGGAATCGGTGGTTTCTTGCATTTTTTCGGCAGTCTGGTTCATTTGTTGGTTGGCCATTTCCAAAACACCGGCCTGAGCATGCAGGGCCTCTTTGTAAATTTTGTTGCCTTTGTCGAGGGTCTCCTGTACCGCAGGAACGTCTTTGGTCAGCTGGCGCGTGGCATCGACAAATTGATCGACCACTTTGGCCTGCGTTTCGACTACTAAATCTACGAGGTTTTTGGATTTGTTGCTTTTGTTCGTTGACATGTGGGAAATTTTAATGAATGGATTGCTTTTCTTTGTGCCGCAAACATATTACAATAACCATCGCAAAACTGCTAAGGAATTATTAATAATCGTTAATATGCTAAAAACAGGAGATCAGTTCCGCCATCGTTTCCGCTACTCACAGGAAGACGTTGAGCAATATGCACGCGTTTCAGGAGACGTAAATCCGCTGCACATCGACCCGGAGGCAGGTCGCGCCAGCATGTTCGGACGCAACATCATGCACGGGTTCCTCGGAGCTTCCGTATTCACCAAAATTTTCGGAGCACTCTGGATGGCTGACGGACACGTCTATCTGGAACAGACCCTCAAGTGGCATCGTCCGATGTTTGCCGATGTGGAATACGAAGCCGTAATAACGGTTGTCGAGATCTTCCCTGGAAAAAACCGCGTCCGCTACGATTGCGCCGTATACGATCCGGCTACCGGCGACAAAACCATTTCCGGAGAAGCCCTGTTGCTCAATAAAAAGCAATACGTTTGGCCGGAAGGGACGGAGGATGCAACCAAGAACTAACGCACGTTAGTTCTTGGCGACGTTTCAACCAGCAGGAACATGCATGGCCGTTGTTGCTGAATGGGGAGCATTAAAAAAGGTCCGGGGGTTATGTCGGACCTTTTCGATTTGCCGGGAATGAACCCGGCAAGGGATGATTTAGGGTGTTATTGTCGAACCCATTATTCCATTTTGATGAGTTTGAACAGATACTGGCCGTCGTTGCAGCGCAAGCGCAGGAAATAGTTTGCAGGCATGAGCCCGGAAGTCTGAAGGGAAAGTGCGTTGGAACCGGCAGTGACCTGCAGTTTCTGCTCAAGCGCCTTGCGGCCATAAGCATCTACGATGTCCAGGGCGACGTTCTGTTCAATGGGAGAAAAGAACGATAGCCTCAACGTCTGTTCAAAGGGATTTGGAGAGACCTGGAGGTCTTCCAATACCGAAGAGAATTCTTCAACAGGGCCTTCGAGGCTGCCGGCAGCTTTGATGTTGATGCTGTAGTCTTCCACTTCGCCGTAGGGGAAGGTCTGGCAGGAACTCGAGTAGCCACCGTATTTCACAGCAACCCTCATGCGCACCTTGGCGGTCGCCGCACCAGCCGGGATGGTGATGTTTGCGCTGAGCAGACTGGTGCTACTGGTTTTTTTCGAAAAGAGCAATTCGCCTGCATCGTTAAACGACTTATTGTTGTTGAAGTCGATCCAGACGCGCCAGTAAAGGTTTCCGGAACTGCCAGTAGTTCCAGCCTGATAATTCAAGGTGTACGAACTTCCCTTATTGACATCCGTCACCAGGGCTGTTCCGTCATAATAACCATTGTCGCTGGCAGAGCTGCGGTCGATGGTTCCAAGTTTAACTCTTTTGACCCATTCATATTTTGCATTATTGCCTTTGGAAACACAGTAACCGGAACCGCTCAGCGTTTTGAAAGTCAGCACGGCCGTAAACGCACTGGTCCCACCGCTGCAAACGGATTGAACGCGGACGTCGTAATTCGTACCCGGGGTCATCCCGGTCATGTTTACACCGGTTCCGGGTACGTTGACCTGATACCAGCTATTGGAAGAACTCAACTTGTACTGGAAATTGTACGAAAGCGCACCGCTGGCGGCTGACCAGGTCACGGTAGCGGAGGTCTCCGTGATGTTGGATGCCGCGAGGTTTGTCGGAGTAGGACACGTGCCACCTGCAGTGGTGAAATCTACGGTGCCGGAATAGGAGCTCTCTCCGGAAGAGCATACCGTTTTAACCCGGGTATTGTAGGTCGTGGCTGGACTGAGCCCTGTCATGTTGTAGCTCGTACTGGTCGTGCTGGCCACGATCCAGGTGCCCGAGCTGGAAGCTTTGTATTCGAATTTATAGGAAAGGGCCCCACTCACGGCGTTCCAGTTGCCCGTTGCGGTGGTTTGCCCGATGTTGGTGATGTTGAGCCCGCTGGGGGCCGTACAACCACCGCCTCCGCCACAGCTGCCCAGACAGGTGGCCCCGCTGACTTCAGAGCGGATCTTGTCGCCGGGAAGCGGCCCAAAACCGTTGCTGAAGTTGATTCCGTAGGTCGTGAGATGGCAATAGGACATGATGGTGCCCCCGTTTTGCGGAGGAGGACCGGCGGAACAACCCCCTTCAGGGGTATAACAATTGTCGATGGGGCCTCCGGGCCATCCACACCAGTGAGTGTGGTTGGAGCCCAGGTTGTGGCCCATCTCGTGAGTCATCACTTCTACGGTCCAACTGTAGGTTGGCACGCTTTTGTAGGTGGATGAAATGTTGCTGTAGGCATAGCGGTAGGAGGTGCAAAGTACGTCGAGCCAGGCTACGCCGCCGATGTTGTTGCCGCCAAGTGCCGCCAGGTGAGCAATGTCGCCGTTAAAGGTCGGCCGTTTGGTTTTGAATTGGTTTAAAGCCGTGATGCTGCTCGTCTTGGAGTAACCATCTTCTGTAGTCCAGATGAAAATTTCTGAGATGGCTGTAGGAATGCTTTCGTTTGCATAAAGCGTGGCTACGTTATTGAATACGGCGGTGATCCAGCTCGCCGTTGCGGAAATGCCACCTTTATTCACGTAGAGGGCATAGTCGCATTCGATGTACACTTTAACACAGCCACCGGCACTTTGGGGTCCGCGGGGACTCGTTTTAGAATGGAATTGCTCGAGCTGATCGCTGTAGCATTCAAAGGGAACGTCTTCGGTGATATCAAGGTCATTGTAAAGGATCAGTTGTCCGGGAGCCTCATAGTTTGGCTGGATGACGATGTTGCCCGCACCCGATGAAAAACTGCCGATCAACTGGTCGGGGAAAATGCTGATCGAAGCAAGCGAAGCGCTTTCGCTTCCGCGCACCACCCCGCGGTAATAAACTGCCTGGTCTTCAAAAGAGACAGGCCCATTGTTGTCAGTAGTCATCAATTGAAACCCTTCGGAAAGGAGGTCAACGCGGACGAGGTCTAAGGTTGCAAACGAACGTTCGTTCACAGGGAGTTCAAGGCTTAGCCACTGAGGCCGTTCGCTCAACAGTTTACCGAGCAGCCGGGTATCTGCAACAACAGACTTAAACGCATTTTCATCTGCGCCGCGCAAGGCGTAAACGGGTTCACTGGAAAATGCGAGCGGGTTGCTGAATGCAAATGGTTGATGCTGCTCCTTTGCTGCGGCCACCTGCAACGCGACCGGAGAAAGATTTTGCTGGTCAACCCGGATGACCGGAAGGTCCTGGGCAAAAATGCCGAAGCTGATCCATGAGAACGCTGCGGCCAATAATCGGTTCTTTAAAATAAATGACATTGCACAAATTTTATGAGTTGATAAAGTTCGGGAGGAAGAACCGCAAACGGATATGAAGGGAAGAACGGGACAAAGGTATGTTCATAATCCGGACTGAACCTCAGGGAAAACACCCATTTTTTGAGGAATTTTTCCCGTATTTTCCCTGAGGCTGGCTGCCAAATGATCAACAAAGGGGAACAGGTCCGTACAGAGCATCAGCGGCTTATAGTGTACATGCAATTTGTATATATGTTTGTAAAATTTATAGACCATTCTTTGAAAGCACATTATGAATTGTTAATGGGCTAATAAGCCATGAACGCTTATAATGGCTTTAAAATGAAGGCAGGCGAATTCGATGAGGAAGGGCCATGTCACAGATCTTCTTGCGAAGAAGTACCGATTTGAAATTGCCTAATTTTGCAGAGAGAAACCACGCTCAATTTGCGCTGGGCAATCGACAACTATGGAGAAAGTAAGGCTCACCCGCAGGTTCACATTTGACATGGCCCACGCACTGCCCGGTTACGACGGTCCGTGCAGAAATATCCATGGGCATACTTACCGGCTTTCGGTAAGCCTCATGGGGACCCCGCTCCAGGATCCCGGTCATCCCAAGGATGGCATGGTCTTCGATTTTGCCGTATTGAAAAAAATGGTGGAGCAGTCCATTCTCAGCAGCTTTGATCATGCCCTGGTGTTGTCAAACCGGGAAGACCCCGAATTCGTTCAGGCCCTCTCCAGCCGGTATGAGCGCGTTGTCTGTCTTGACGTGCAGCCCACCTGCGAAAACCTGCTGCTCGCGTTCCGCCGTCGCCTGCTTGCCGTACTCCCGGAGCACCTGGAACTCGTTTCCCTCAGGCTCGACGAAACGCCCAACTCCTTTGCAGAATGGCGGCGGGAGGACAACACCATGTGACGTCACCCCATCTCTATCCAAGTTCATCACACCAGAGCGGAACAGCATTTGCAAAAAGCAAGCCCCGGCATATGCTGTGCGCCGGTCTGCCGTCCCCTCTCCTGTGGTTCCTGGCAGAGATCGATAAAGCACCAGGCCAAATTGGCAGATAATTGCCTGAATTTCAAAGAAAAAGAGGACAGAATGACAGGACTTTCCATTTGGAAGGAGATTTGAGGGAAAAAGGTGAATTAAATAAGGAGTATGACCTACGAGAATTTTACCATCAAAGCGCAGGATGCCATTCTGAAAGCACAGCAGATGGCAGCAGGGCTGGAACAGCAAGTAGTGGACACCAGCCATTTGGCCAAGGCCATATTGGAGACTGACCCCAAGTTGGTGGAATTTCTGTTGGACAAGATGGGCGCCGATGTTCGAAAGCTCGGATTTGAGCTCGACACGGAGATGCGCAAGCTTCCTCGGGTTTTGGAGGCAGAGAAGCAGTACCTTTCAAACGAGGCCAATGCTGCGCTGGTTCGGGCGAAGTCGGTCAGCAAGGAATTTGGCGACGATTACATTTCGCTGGATGCGATGCTCGTTGCCTTAGTGAAGGGAACCGACGCCACGGCCAGGATCCTCAAAGCAAACAAGATCACGCGCGAGGGATTGCACCAGGCCATACTCGAGTTGCGCAAGGGAAAGAAGGTGAGCGAGTCCAGTGGCGACGAAGCGTTTAACGCGCTCAACAAATACGCCATCAATTTCACGGAGGCTGCCGAGAGCGGAAAGTTGGATCCGATTGTCGGACGGGACGAGGAGATCCGCCGGATCCTGCACATACTCAGTCGCCGGAAAAAGAACAACCCGATACTCATCGGGGAGGCGGGCGTTGGAAAAACGGCCATTGTCGAGGGAATTGCATGGCGAATCGTGAAGAGCGATGTTCCCGAGAATCTGCGTGACAAGCGCATTTATTCCCTTGACCTGTCGGCGCTGATCGCGGGGGCCAAGTACAAGGGTGAATTCGAAGAGCGGCTCAAGGCGGTGATCAAGGAAGTCGTTGAATCCAACGGCAAGATCATCCTTTTCATTGATGAGATCCACACGCTGATTGGAGCAGGTGGAGGTCAAGGCGCTATGGATGCCGCGAACATTCTCAAACCCGCCCTTGCCCGCGGCGAGTTGCACACCATTGGTGCGACCACGCTCGATGAATACCAGAAGTATTTTGAGAACGACAAAGCGCTGGTTCGCCGTTTTCAAACGGTGATGATCGAAGAGCCGTCGGTGGAAGATACGATTTCCATTTTGAGGGGCATACAGGACAAATACGAAGTGTATCACAAAGTTGCGATCAACGATGCGGCCCTTATAGCTGCTGCGGAATTGTCGCATCGCTACATTACCGAGCGGCAATTGCCCGACAAGGCCATTGACCTGATCGACGAGGCGGCTGCAAAACTGAGGCTTGAGCTCGACAGCGTTCCGGAAGACATCGATGAAATGGAGCGCAAATTGCGCCAGCTCGAAATTGAGCGCGAGGCCCTCAAGCGCGAGAAGGACGACAAGAAGGTTGGTGTGATCGAGGGACAACTGGCCAATGCCCGCGAGAAACTCGAGTCGTTGCGTGCGCAGTGGAAGGCTGAAAAAGAGATTGTCGATGCAATCCAAGTCATTAAAAAGCGCATTGACGAGATCAACGTTGAAGCTGAACGCGCCGAGCGGGAAAGCGATTTTGAAAAGGTTGCCCGCCTCAAGTACGGAGACCTCAAAGAACAGGAAAAACAACTTCGCGAAGCCGAAGAGCGGTTGAAGGCTTTACCGGAAGCGTCGAGATTCACCTCCGACACCGTCACAGAAAACGACGTTGCAGCCGTCGTCAGCAAGTGGACTGGAATTCCCCTGCAGAAAATGATGCAAAGTGAAAGACAGAAGCTGCTTCACCTGGAAGAGGAGCTGGCGCAGCGCGTAATAGGTCAGAAGGAGGCGGTTGTAGCTGTTGCAGATGCTGTAAGGCGATCTCGTTCCGGTCTTCAGGATCCCAACAAGCCCATTGGGTCGTTTATTTTTCTTGGGCCAACGGGTGTGGGCAAAACCGAACTCGCAAAAGCCCTCGCCGAAGTGTTGTTTGACGATGAAAAAGCACTGACACGGATCGACATGAGCGAATACATGGAAGCGCATGCAGTATCCCGGCTCATTGGGGCGCCTCCAGGATATGTTGGTTACGATGAAGGAGGCCAGCTCACCGAAGCCGTGCGGCGTAAACCCTATTCGATCATTTTGCTCGATGAGATCGAAAAGGCCCATCCCGACACGTTCAATATCTTACTGCAAGTGCTGGACGACGGCCGCTTAACCGACAACAAAGGGCGCGTGGCGAATTTTAAAAACACCATCATCATCATGACGAGCAACACGGGGTCCGACCTGATCCTGGAAAACTTTGAAGACCTCGAAGCAGTAGGAGACAAGCACCGGACCGAAATCATCGAGACCACCAGGCTGGAAGTTTTTGACCGGCTGAAGCAAAGTGTGCGGCCGGAATTTCTCAATCGCATTGACGACAAGATCATGTTTCTGCCGCTGACGCGCGATGAGATTTTGAAGATTGCCGAGCTGCAACTCAGGGGATTGAAGAAGCACCTTCAGGAACAAGGCATCGTCCTTGAAGTCAGCGATAAGGCCATGAGGTTGCTTGCCGACCTTGGCTACGAGCCTCAGTTTGGCGCTCGTCCGCTGAAGCGCGTCATCCAGAAAGAATTGGTGAACGAACTTGCCCGGTGGATGTTGTCGGGGGCGTTGGCCCAGGAAAACAAAATCGTCGTGGATGCCGATGCGAAAGGCTTTAGTTTTAACGGCAATTCGCGCAGTGCAGCAGAAGGTTCCGACATGGCGGTCACTGAGCGGCAGCGACGCATTGACGAGTTGACCAAGGCGACCCGGGATGTGGAAGATGCTGCAAGTAAAGCTGCCGGGCAGGAGGATGGCGATAAGCCCAAATAGGGCAAGAGGCTATTCCTGCGAAAATCGCTCTTCAATGGATTTCCCCTCGACCAATAGACCGCTGAGCAAGGCTTTGCCCTTATGGATGCGGACGATGGCCGTCAGTTCCGGCGGAGCGTCGGTCCAGTTCCACAAGGATTGAAGTTTTTCTTCCAGGACTTTGCTTTCCTCAAGAAAATATTTGTCAAACGGAAAATTAAAGTAGATCAGATTACCGGGTTTGAGGATCAAACGAACGTTCGTCTTTAAGTAAGAAGGAATGCTGTCGGAGGGGGATCTCAGCACAGAGGCGATTTCGCCAAATCCCGTTTTATCATTTCGGAGGACCAGATAGGCCGTTTCCCCTTCGCTCCAGCTGCTGTCTGCATCCATCCGGAAGGAATCGGTGGAAAACGACAACTGTATGTATTTTCCGCTGATGGACACCCCGGATGAGACGGCCTGCGCACGGAACCGGAATTCAGCACCGGTATTGAGCAAATGGAGGTGATCGCGGATCATCCAAAGAGGGAGCGCGAGCTGGCAGACTGCCAGGGAAAGCAGAGCGTATCTTCTAAGAGCATCAGAATTCATGGCGCTGGCTGTTTTTGAGGATCCTGTAATTGACGATAAAAAAGCCTATTCCCAGCAATACGAATAATACACCTTTTGCAATAAAGCTGAGGTCGTAATCCAACAGGCGTGCGCCTATGGCGAAAGCGAGTAAGACTAACCCGCCGTTGACCCCTGCCAGCTTGTTGTTTCGAAGGCCAGATGCAATCTCATAAATTCCCAGTCCGATCATGAGAATGGATACTGCAGTTGAAGAAATATTAAAAAACGTTCCAAGAAAAAAGCACCATATAAATGGAACAAACAGGTATTTTAGCGGGTGCAGCTTACGGGGGGGGTCAACTAACAAACGTTTGTATAAAAGCCAGCCGGCAAGGGCTAACGCAACGAATGCGGCAATGCTTTCGGGAGAGAGCAAAGCGTCGGATTGCCACAGATTTTTTTCAGGTAGTTTATCCCAGAACCCTTCAAAACTGAGTTCGAACAGCAGGAATGCGGTACCGGCATATCCAAGAACGGGGTATGCGCGTGCAAAGTAGCTGTGTTTTTTAAAAGGCTGCAGGTCGCCGAGCAGGGAATAGCAGGCAAAGAGAGAAAAGAATGCCGGGCTGAGAAAGGCATCGTGGTGGTGACCCAGCGAGACGAGAAACAGAATGAGGGAAATCGCAACACCCCAATGATGTTGGGATACAAGGGGCTGATCGGTATTGGAACGCAGCAGGCCCCAGTAATGGGGAGCCAAACCGGCCAGGAGCAGCAAGTATCCCATCCAGTTACCCCGGTTTTCGGGGGCCTCAAGACTCTGAAGCGCATAGAGGCTTGCCCCGGCCAAGACCAGCAGGGAAGTGACTGAAGACCGCATGATGTACACAAGGGGAAGGGAAAGCAGGCACCAGGTCAGCAAAAAATCGCTGAAGCTTCCCGAGAGATGAAAGATCTGTGCGATAAGGCTCATGCATCCCCCAACGGCAAACACCAACAGAGAAGAAGCGCTTTCTCTCCAGGCGGAATGGCCGGATTTTCGCAGCAGGGTGTAAGCACAAAGTACCTGACAGAGGAGGAGAGGAACAAAAGCCAGTATCGATTTAGTCGGACGGGAAAACTGATCCCAATTGTGGGCGAGGATGAACAGCACGCCCAGGCCCATGAGCAGCGAACCAATGATGCTGAAGAGCAGGATGACGCGGTTGGGACTTTGGCGACGGCGGTCGTCATAATAGGCCCGGATGGCATCTGCCGTTTCTGCAGGAATCACGCCGGCCTGCACGAGGTCTCCGAGGTCTTTCAGCAGTCCCATGGCATTCGGAGGAAGGTGGGTGAAAGAAAGAACACGCGATTGGGAGCAAGGGTGCAAGGTAAGTCAGGCATTGAGAAAATTTCTTTTGTAGATGAGGTAATAAATGGTAGCGACGAGGATGCTGCCTCCTGCAATGTTTCCGAGAACGACGGGAAGCAGGCTGGCGAAAAAACCAGACCAGTTCAGCAATTGGCCGCTTGTATCCGCGGTGTTTGCTTCCGAGAGCAGTATGCCCATAGGAACCAGGTACATATTGGCGACGCAGTGTTCGAATCCGGCGGCGACAAAAGCCGATACGGGAAACAAGATGGCAACCGCTTTGTCGATTACGGACCTGCCGGCCTGTGCCATCCATACGGCCAGGCACACGAGCGCGTTGCAGAGCACTCCACTGAAAAAGGCATTGGCAAAGGGAAGGGAAAGCTTGGTCTGGGCGATGGAGACGTATTGTTCCCTAACGAGCTCAGAATTCATACCCGGATGTCCCGAATACAAGACCAGCAGAGCGACGCCAAAAGCACCCAGAAAATTGGCAAACAGGGCGAGGCCCCAGTTGCGGAGCAGTTCGGCGGTCGTGAGCCTGCGGTCTGCCCAGGCCATGACCAGCAGGTTGTTTCCGGTAAACAGTTCGGCGCCGGCAACGACGACGAGCAACAGACCCAGACTGAAGACCCCTCCGCCCAATACGCGTTTGGCTGCAAAACCCATCGATGAATCTGAGGCGACCAGGGTATAATACATCGCCCCCAGGGCAATGAAACCACCAGCGAGCAGACCCAGCAGGAAGAGCGAGAAAAGGGGAAGCCGCGCCTTTGCAACACCGAGCTGTTCAACGCGATCGGCGATTTCTGCCGGCGAGAAAGCGTCGGAGCCAAAGATTCCGGATGGAGTCGCAGGGGGCATTTGCAGGTCAAGATACGAACTTGGGATGGAGTATTGAAAATTTTGTGCAGATCCTGGGGTGCCATCTCAAGGAGCAATTGCTTATCATTGCTCTACCATGTACGGACACATTGCCGAAAAGCACGTCGACTGGAAAAAAATCGCTTCGCCGAAAGCCCTGTTGCTCACTGGTGCCGGAGTTGTTTTTGCCAGCCTGGCCCTGAAGGGGTTTATGATCCCAAACCGCTTTCTGGATGGAGGCATCACCGGCTTGTCCATACTCCTCCATGAATTGACGCACGTAGACATTGCGGCATTTTTATTCATGCTCAACCTACCCTTCGTCTATATAGGTTACCGGAAAATCGGAAAGACCTTTGCCATTCAGACCCTGGTGGCGGTCCTGCTGCTGGTGATGGCCCTGCACTTTTTCGAGATAGAGCCGGTGACCAACGATAAGGTGCTGATTGCTGTATTTGGAGGATTTTTCATAGGACTGGGCATTGGGTTGGTCATCAAGGCAGGTGGGGTCATCGACGGAATGGAGGTGCTGGCGGACTATACCAACCAGAAGTACGGTTTCTCGACGAGTGAGTGGGTAATGTTGTTCAACAGCGCCATCATACTGACGGCAGCGCTGAATTTTGGGCTGGAAACGGGAATGTATTCACTGCTCACCTACTTCACGGCCATTCGAACGGCAGACTACGTGGTAGACGGATTTGAAGAATACACGGCGCTGACCATCATTTCTTCTAGGGAGGAAGCCATCAAGGAAATGATCGTCAAGGATTTCAACAAGGCCATCTCGGTATATCGCGGTGAGCGCGGGTTTTTGCCGGGGACCTACGAGGTCAGCCACGACTGCCAGATCATCGTGACCATTGTAACGCGCCTGGAGATCCACCGCATGCGCAAGGCGATTTTGGAAATAGACCCTGCGGCATTTCTTTACATCACCGGAGTCAAAGAGGTGTCGGGAGGCGTTGTTAAGAAGAAGGTGCTGCGCTGAGAAGAGGAAGCGATTTTTCTATATGAACAAACGTTCGTTAGTTCACCGATGCGATTCAGAAGCGGAATTGGTAAGAGCATTCTGCAGCAAAGCTGCGCGTAAGTCCATCGGGGCGAACCGGACGGACCCGCAGGGGGAATCCTGCCTGTAGACGGAGAAGATGCCTACTGGCCGGAAGGAATTCAACGACGGCGTTTGCATTGAGGGTCCAGCTTCCCGATCCCGGCACAACGCGCAACTGGTCAGTGGTGCGGTCGCGATAAGTGTCGTTGCCAAGATGCAGAATGGGCAATACACCGCCGCCCAGTTTCCAATGTGGTTCCAGGGGAAGAAGATACAGGGCCCGAAGGGCAAGGTCTCCTTTGCGGCGATAGGAGAACAGGCTGCTTCCCGGATTGGGGAGTGCGATTGGGGGTGGCGCGTCGTTGTCGGTTTCCCCAAGCGATTGCTGCCAGGCCAGCGCAATCAGGATGCGATTGAATTGGAATTGGGCTCCGATCAAAACATCAATGGTCCCAAGGCTGGGCTGATAGTCAAAGGGCAAGGCAACATCCCCATCCTTGAGGTTGCCGCTGGAAAGGGGCCATTTGACGCCTGCGTTGACAGACAGCTGCTCAAGAATTGAATACCGGATAGAGGTAAACAGGTCTCCGGGACCCGAGACCGCATATTTTTCGTTGGCCAGGCGGGCTGCCGTCAACCTCAGGTTGATCTGCCAACGATTTCCCAGGAGACGAGTGTATTCCAAAGAAGTGCCGGTTGCGCCGATGTCAAAATCCGCTTTGCCGTAAGACAGGCCTACAGAAAAGACATTCCGCAAACCTTCGTCTGTAGAAAGGGCATCGCTTCGCAGCATGCTGCTGGTGCATACTCCCGCATCGCTGCAACCCTGTGCAAGGGTAGTTGAGCACAGGGATGGCAGCAGCCATACCATACATGCAGTCCATTTCAAACAGGTAGGCAGATTTCGTTGGATCGCGACAAGGCCCATGGTTTTTTGCGCAATATAAGCATAGAACGCATGAAGGTTGCCCAAGTGGGAAACACAAATAAATGAGGGTGCAGGCTTGCCCGCTAAGGATGGCCGGGAGTTAGCAACTCTGGAGCAAATGGTTTTTTAACGTTTGGCACAGGCAGGTTAAACAATCATGAAAAACTACGGTCTATTAAAGCATGATCAACAAGAGGAAAACATTTTATTCAATTGCTTTGGCCTTGTCCATGTTCCATCTTTTATATGGTCAGAAGGATTGTTCCCGGCCTGCATCCGGCCTGACCCCGCTGACGGATTTTGAATCCGGTGAAGAGTTTATGGGGTTCACGGGAGGACTCTACGGAAACCAATCCAACCAGAAGCCGGATCGGTATCGCGAGGATGCGATTCGCATATCCTGGCAGGTAAAGCCCTTGAACGCTAAAGGCGAAGTGGATCCGGATGGGGTCATTGGTTTTATTGCGATAGGTGCAAGCAACCCCAGAACGGAATTCGATGCATTTACCCGGGTCGCTGAAGCTCATGCCTCCATAAACCCAAAACTCAAATTCGTCAACACCTGTATTGGTGGTCAGGGCATTCAGAAAATGAATCAGAAGGCCGACCCTTATTGGGTTCAGGCACAAAAATTATTGGACAGCCTTGGAATGGACGTTCAGCAGGTTCAGGTCGTTTGGATCGAGACCGAAAATACAGCCAATGGAAACGTCCAATTTCCAGCATGTGCCATGGAGCTGACCGCCGAATACCAGGTTTTGTTAAAGACGGTTCACGAGGTGTTTCCAAATGTAAAGATCTGTTATCTCGCCGCGCGTGCATATTCGGGGTATGCCATTCCAGTTGCCGGCGGGGTTGGCAAGGGCCTGCTGCATCCACGCGATTATTACAATGGCTGGGCGGTACGATTTCTAATGGACAAGGTGATTGCCGGTGAAACCGGGTACCGGTATTCGGGCGATAGCGAGGAAATTCCATTCACCACCTGGGGTAATTATTCCTGGTCTGATGGACAGGTTGCGAGAAAGGATGGATTCTTTTTGGATTGCCAGACAGACGTTGGCGCTGATGGATTGCATCTGAGTTCGCTTGGGGAACAAAAAGTCGGGCAATTGATGTTTGATTTCTTTTCCAGGGAAGAGACGGCTACGCCGTGGTTTTTCGAATCCATAACCCGGAACGCAGATGTTGGAAAGCAGCTCAAGGAAGTGCGGGTGGCTTCCGTTCCTTCAACGCAGGGAATGGTAAACTATTTCACTTCGGATCGCTATTCAAAGGCCATGATCCTGAGTGCTCAGGGCATTTTGATCGGCGAATACGACACGGATACCGGTAATGCAGTTCAAACCGGAGATTTGCGACCGGGAATTTACTGGATGAGTTTATTCAGCCAGGCATCGGGTTGGTCCAGGCCAAGTCCATTTATGTGCTATTAAAAGGCCGAAGGCCTTTCAGTTCTTTTTGTTTCCTACTGACCCGGCACGGTGTTTGCCCGTGTGATTTTTTGACGTGTTGAACTTGTCCAGGCTCAAAGGAGGAACACCTGTCTGGGTGGGTTTATTCCGGATGACTTCGTAGGATTCATAGCCTTTGCGGACGGCTTTCACCTCCCAATAAAATGCAAAGTTGCCAAGACCCCCTTTGAGTTCGCGGACGCGAAAGCCCTGTTCGTTCTGATCCACTACAGCCAGGCCGTAGGTTTCGGCGGAGCGCGGCGTGAGTTGGATGGTCGATTCAGATGAGAGGGCAATTTCGCGGAAATGATCCGGGTAGGGAATAAAGACTTCACCGGAGTGGAGCTGGGAAGTCCCGCGAACATAAGCAGCCGCTTCAGGACCCTCGAGGCTGGCATACCAGATCTGCTTTGCAGGATCCGACGGATGATCAACGCAGAAATTTTTAATGTCGGCGTAGAGTACGCCCTGGTTGTTGTCGTCGACGAACATACCAGCCTTGCGTTGTCCGAGTGGATCGTTTACTGAAACAAAGCCCCGGTTTGCTGCATCGTTGTCGTTGGAAAGAAAGTTATTGCCCGCATAGACATTAACGTAAGCGTTGTCACCATTGAGGATCACGGCTCCCGTATTTGGGGTGAGTCCCAGCGGGCCAATGGCCGATGAAAACTGAAGTTGATTGTCGGGGTTGATGTGGAGTAGCGCCCAGCGACCCAGTTGAGCAGCGAGTTTTGAATCTTCCTGAACATCGATGGTGCCGTTGTTGGCATAGACGATGCCGTTGTTTGAAAGGGTCACCAGCATACCTGCCCTGCCAATGCCGTTGCTATCATAAACTTCGGCGAAACCGTGATCACCACTTCCCGAAGCAAGATTTGCTCCGGCATAAAAGTTTGGGGCTCCGGATGATCCATTGATGGCAAGCAGAGAGGCATTCGGAACAGCGGGATCGAGGAAGAGTCCTCCGGCGAGCTGTTTCAGGGAGTCCTGCAACATCAGTCCGTCCGGGGTAAAGGCGTGGGTGAACGCATCGTTCACGGGATCCTTTATCCGGAATTCCCCATTGGCGTAAACCCTTCCCAGGGAATTGTCGCTCGATTCAATTCCCGCGACGGCGTTTTGAAAAATGGTATTGATTTGGAGGTATCCGCTGTTGCGGCCGGGTTGATTTCCCGCAACGAGCCGGTCGTTATAAAGATAAATGGAAGTACCTCCCGGCCCAGTGAGGGTGTCGAGCGTACCAGCTGCGAATAGGCCATTTTGGGCGCTGTTGAATCCGCCGTTTCCGAACAGGGTTAGGTAGCCGTCGACGTTGGATACTCCCAGAGTGGCGGAAGAAACATCTGAAAGTCCATACAGAGACAGTCGTGGAAAGGGCAAAGGATCGTTGGTCCCCGTCGAGGCGCCCAGGTGAGCGATCAGGCGGTCGTTGGCGCCGGAGAACAGCCGGAGGCCGCCGTTTTTATGCCTGGCTTCCGTTCCCAGCCAGACATTTTTCCATTTGACGTCGTTATACATGGCCAGGCTGTCGGGAAGCAGTTCGATGCGCTCGTAAACATCGTCCGGGGTGAGCGCCTGGCGGGCGATCATACCAAGCCCTGTGAACAGCGCGTTGTAGGACCCAATATCGTGGTAGAGGCTACCAGTTGTTAGTTCGGTATGAGCTGACCCAAGTTCAAACCGAAGCTTGGCCGGGTCTAACACGGAGCGGGAGGAAAACAGCAAGCCCGTGCCGGTGCGGAAATATTCGAGCGAATCGATCGAGAGTACCGCGTTATGACTGACGGGATCGGTGCCATCGAAGCGCAGCAGGTTTCCTTGCCAGAACGATGTATTGCTTGGTGATTGTGCGATGAAGGCGGTCCCCGGTTCGATGCTGAGGTAGGGAGGCTGGGGCGAACCCGTCCAAACGAGCTTTCTCGACATCAGGCTATCGGTGAAGGCAATCCCATTGTTGTATTCAATGCCTCCCGGCGCTGCGACCCAGGGAGAGGCCAATGGGCTCAGGTCTACCGCGTTGGCCTGTGTGAGCTGGAGCATGCTGCCGTTGAGGGCGAGTTGCTGTAACTCGTTGCCGGGATCAGCATCGGCGTCATTTACGGAGTCGGTTACGGAGCCGCCATTGTTGGACAGGGTGATGGTGTTCCCGGTTTTGAAGAGCGTTTGCAATTCGTTGGCCGGGTCTGCATCGGCGTCGTTTACGGCGTCGTTTACGGAGCCGCCGTTGTTGGATAGGGTGATGGTGTTCCCGGTTTTAAAAAGCGTTTGCAATTCGTTGGCGGGATCTGCGTCCGCATCGTTTACGGAGTCGATAACGGCACCGCCGTTATTGGACAGGGTGATCGTATTGCCGGTTTTTGAAAGTGTTTGTAGCTCATTGGCGGGATCTGCATCGGCGTCGTCATTATCAGATACGGTTGCGGCATGCAACGCGTATGGCACCGAGAGGATCTGGCTGGTGCCTAACGACTGGTAGTTCGTTCCTCCGGTGGCATCCAGTTCGACTTCGAGCCAGAATGCGTGAGCGCCCCAGACGATAGAAGAGAAAGTGCCGGAGACAGGCGTTCCTGCACCGACCTGCAGGCTGAAGATGCCAAGGTCGCCGGTTGTGGTCTGGTGCGTCTCAGAATAGGCTACCGCTCCTGCAGGGCCGTCGGAATGCATGCTCAGGCGGAGCGAAATGAGCTGGTTCCGGATGGGGTCTCCGGTGGCATTGCGGGCCACACCCTGATAGTTAAAACCCTGTGGTGCCTGTGCTCCCAGCCAACAGGAATTTACGACGAGCAGAAGAAAACACAATTGCTTTTTCATAGAGGGTACAATTTAATGCGACGGTAAAGAGGACAAGTCAGAGACATTGAACAATGGATTCAGAACATGCGCATGGGAAATATTTTGGGAAGGCTTACAGGAGGTATTCACTGAGGATACCATGCGATCAGCAGGGGTTGTAAGACTAAGTACAAGGTGTCGGGCACCGTGCATATTCCTTCAAATGTACAAAAATTTTATGAATTCACTCCCCGTGGTCAGAGGGAAGTCAAGCCAAAGCCAGGCTGCGGGGAGAACTGAGCCCATGGCTGAGGTGCACGGTCGTTGTGTCGTGCGGATTTTAATCGAGGAGCAGCAGGAGATGGCTGGTTTCTTCGTTGTTAAACCGGAGTCTGCAGGTGTAATGTCCGGCAGGAAGGCCATTTCTTTCCCATAAAAGGTGGTGGACGCCAGCCTCCTGGAAGCCGCGGTGCAGTTCCCCGCACAGGTGCCCTGAAGCGTTCAATAATTCAACCAGGACCCAGCCACCGGATGGAAGTTCGTATTGGATGGTAGTCTGGTTGTGAAACGGGTTGGGGGCATTTGAAAGCGGAATGCGGGAATCTTGGTTCCCCGAAGAAACGGAGGTGGGCATGGCCCAAACGCTCGACTGCCAGGAAGTGCCAACGCGAATGCCGTCAATGCGCAGTTTAACGCCGTCAAATGAGGGGCTTTGCGCATAGTTGTTGGACAACACGACAAAGGCCATGTTGATAAAATCCGGACCGTCGTGAGAGCTTACCAGGGGCATTGGGGGTTCAGTGGCCGGGACCCCATATTGGAAGATGTGCAGGCTGCTGATATCGTTGTCGGCTCCATCCACAAATTGATATTTAAGAACGGCCAGATAGGTTTGCCCTGTTGAGAAAGTATCACTTGCATAAGGGATGGCGAAAGAGCCATATTTGCGGGTTCCAATATAAAAAGAGCTATGCGATAATCTCTTAATAAAGAGTTGTGTGTTGTGATTTGTCCTTCCATCGCCGGGATTGAAGCAAATGCCATACCCCACGGAGGAAGTTAATGGCAGGGAGTCGACGATGAACATAAAGGAAAGGTAGAGGGAGCCCGAGGCTACAGAGGCAAAAGAATGAAGTAGTACATCCCCTTCGCCTGAATTTGTAATGAGGCAGGTATTGCCTCTGCCGGAACCAACATATCCCGGGTAAACGAGACCGGGACCGGTAACGGCAATGTTGTATGGGCTATTTTTGCCTGATCGCTCCCACCCATGGGTTTTTTCGAGACTGTCTAAAGGGCTGAAGTCAAAATCTTCGGTAAACAAATTTTGGCCGAGGGCCGCTGTGCCCATGGCAATCTGGAGAGAAAGAAGCAAAGATTTTTTCATGGTTTAGTCGTCAGTTTGTCTGGCTAAGATAACAAAATTTAGAAAGGGATTGCGTTTTGCCATGGTTTCTAAAGAAAGTTCAAGGGGTAAGCTATCTTATAGCGGACCGTGTGGTAGGACATTCAGGAATCAATCGAATCTTTTGAAAGCCACATCAAGTGGGACATGTTCGCTTCAGTTTGACAGGAATTAACAAGTGTTTTTTCATTCTTAAAGAAGGCTTGTTTAAAGGACCATTTGGTCGACAAAAGCTAAGCATTATCCCGGTATGAGGTGATGCGATGTAATAGAGGCTGCTGCGAAGTGCAATAAGCGGCAGAAGGAAAAGATGCATTTTGAAAGGAATTTCATTAACGGAGCATTCCCGATCGAACCATTAGGTTAGTCCGCTTGCTACAAGGGAGTTCGAAATCGAGGTGTCTGCAAAAGCGAAAGGAAGAGTCGTGCGGTTTTTAATCGAGGAGCAGCACACGATGGCTGGTTTCTTCGTTGTTAAACCGGAGTCTGCAGGTGTATTGGCCGGAAGGAAGGCCAGTTCTTTCCCATAAAAGGTGGTGGACGCCAGCCTCCTGGAAGCCTCGGTGCAGTTCACCGCATGGTTGTCCTGCTGCGTTCAACAATTCAACCAGAACCCAGCCACCGGCCGGAAGTTCGTATTGGATGGTCGTCTGGTTGTGAAACGGGTTGGGGGCATTGGAGAGCGGAATGCGGGAATCTTGGTTCCCCGAAGAAACAGAAGTGGGCATAGCCCAAACGCTCGACTGCCAGGAAGTGCCAACGCGAATGCCGTCTATGCGCAATTTAACTCCGTCAAATAAGGGGGTTTGAGCGTAGTTGTTGGTCAAAATGACAAAGGCCAGGTTGGTAAAATCCGGACCGTCGTAAGAGCTAACCAAGGGCATTGGGGGTTCAATGGCCGGGACCCCGTAAGAAAAGTGATGCAAACTGCTGGTATCGTTGGCGTCGCCTTCCACAAACTGATACTTGAGAACGGCTAGATAGGTTTGTCCTGTTGAGAGGGTGTCTTTGCCATAACGGAGGGCGAAAGCCCCCTGTTTTCGGGTTCCAACAAGATATCTGCTATCTGACAATCTCTTTATGTAGAGTTGTGTATTGAAATTCGTACTTCCATCACCGGGATTGAAGCAAATGCCATACCCCACAGGGGAAGTTGATGGCAGGGAGTCGATGCTGTACATAAAAGACATGTACAGTGAGCCGGAGTCCACAACTTTAATCTGTTGATAGAGCACATCTCCATTCCCGCCTGGATTCGTTATTAAGGAAGTATTTCCTCTACCTGAGCCCACATATCCTGGGTAAACAAGGCCAGGGGAAACCACGGAAATGTTGTTGGGAAGATTAGAACTATACCGTATCCATCCATGGGTTTTTTCAAGGCTGTCCAAAGGGCCAAATTCAAAATCTTCGGTAAACAAGTTTTGGCCAAAGGCGGCTGTGCACATGGCAATCAGGAGAGAAAGAAGCAAAGATTTTTTCATGGTTTAGTGGTTAGTTTTGTAGTGCTAAGGTAATTCTTTTTTTAAGAGGGAAGTATCCCTTCGTTTAACTACACCTCATATCCAGGCAATAGCTTATCCGACTCAGATAATTTGGTATCCGGAATCTGCTCCAGTGTGGTCTTTAGCCATTCACATGGGTTTGTGTAATGGTGCAAAATCTTGTCATGTTGGCCCTGAATTCCTGGAGGGGTACCCACTTTTACGTTGACGAAGCGGGGGATATGGTTTCTCAAAAGGCGGGCGCCAAACGGCAGCACTCATCAGGTCTGGAAACACAACGTCCATGATAGTGACTCCCTTATCAGCACGGGGAAAAATACCCCATGATGTGTACGGGGGCTACGGGAGAGGTATGGCTTAAGGCCATTCTTTCAACGCCAGCTTTAAAAGCGTTCAGCTTCTGTGGTTAGAAGACATATACTTTCCTGGCGATGCCGTTGATCTTGACGATGTACAAACCGGGTGATGCTATGCTGATTTGCCATATATGATCCGCTAGCTTTTCTCGTTGGCATTCAACGGGCCTTCCGGTCATGCCGAACACATCCAGAGAAACGATAGGGACACGAGCGTTAGCATAAAAACTACCATGGGAAGAGGGGTTTGGGTAGATTAAAACAGCACCTTCCCGGAAGGGGTTTGCGGAAGTATGGGTCGCCTTTCCCGACACGCATTTCTTCAGGGCCAGGTATTTTGGGTTGAGGCTGTCGACCATGGTTTCTTTTATTCCCCAACTTCCCCATTTTGAATAGCGACCGTGCGAAGAAAAGTGCATGAATAAGCCCCCGTGGTTTTCATACCAATGGTCGAAATACTGGCAATAAGCTTCCTGCAGGTCGGGATGATGGTTTGCAGCATTCAGCTTTTCGGTCAAGGCGTCGATGTTGACGTTGGCACCGGTGGCAACGAGGTGCTGGCCTCCTTCATATACATTCAGGTCAAGTCCGAATTTGAGGGCTACGGCTTTATTTTCAAGCATAGACATATAGGAATTCGCCAAAGACTGCTTCATCCTGTCAACAATTTCCTGAGGTGTAATGGAGGCAACCAGTCCCCGGGAAACGATTTCGTCGGCGACGCCACCGCCAAAATAGGGAGCGATGGTGAGCGCATGTGCCACTGAACCGTGCGGGTTGTATAGGGAATCAGCGAAGAAGCTCAACAACTGGTTGGAAACCCAGGCGTTGCCGGCCTGTGTGGGGATGAGATGGACAAGACGGGAGTCGTCTGTAAAAACCGCGTTGAAAAGATGAAAAATATCGGCTGATCGTTTTGCTGTGTATTTCCAGGCCCGCTCCCACTCCGTCCCGGAAAAGCCCAACGAGGCGGCAAGTGACGCTGCTTCGCGGTGTTGCGAGAAAGCGGAATTCCAGACTTCGTTGCTGTATTCGAGGTAAATTTTTAGAGCAGGGTTTAACAGGTTTTGGAGCAGCTTTGCCAGCTGGAGTATGTATTCGTCGCCGGCTTTATGGGGGATGTTGATCCAAAGGTCTTTTTGGGTTTCGTTGCACAATTCGACGACGTATTCCCAGGCTACGCCTTTTGAGCTGGCCTGGGTGTAATGCGTTGCAGCACTGCGTTCGCCCCACTGAGAGACGGGAGAAAAATTGGTGCGGAGCCAGTCCATAAATCGCAGGCATTCGAAGTCATCCAGGAAACGGAGAAATTCGGTTGTGAAGGTGGGTGTGGGCTTGGAGAGTACGTAAGCGGGAAGAATAAACTGGATTTGGGTGATCGGGTCGCTGCTGTCTGAACGTTCAACTTCGATGGCGACGCCACCCGTTGCAGAAACCAGGGTGTCGACGGGTGCATCATAGATGCCGGTGGCGCCAAATCGCAGCCGAATTTGCCCTTTTCCAGTAACCACAAGGCGGTACAGACCATGCGGAAAACTCTCGGGAGGCAGGTCCCAGAGCACAAGGGTGCGCAGCTTTTGAGGAGGGTGTATGCCGTCGGAATAAGGAATCTGCAGGGGATAACCGCCAGTGGAAAGGGGAACTTCGAATCCGGTGTCCCAGGGACCGGAGCCATCGGCGTTGAAAGCGATCCATTCGCGGCACTGCTTCATGGCATCTGCAAAAACCAATTCTGTGGAATAATCGCTTACTCCGCTCAGGTTAATGCCGACCGGGCGACCTGACTGTGCAGAGAGCATGGTTGAACACCAGATGCATACAGAAAAAATGAGTTTGCTCAATTGCATTTCAATTCGATTCATTCGGGAGAAAGAAGATCATTTTTCTACGGGTCATTATTCTAGAGGTGACATATAAGACGGAGGGGTATTTATGAAAAGGGAACGTTCTCCAGGGCAAGTTATCGCAGTATAAAACGAAATTAGCAGAAAGGGAGAAAAGAGCAAAAAAAAAACACATATTCCGAAAGTTCCTCAAAGTGCTTTATCCGGAATGACGCATTCATCCGAGAGGAGCATCGTCCAAAGAAGAAGAAACAGGTATTACAGGAAAAGGGGTTTGGCCAAACACGATTTGCATGCTGCTAAATGATCGGGTATACGGATCAATCGAAGCTGGTTAAAGCAAGCCCGCGTCCTCCTGGTAAATCAGCTTAATCAGGAGGCGACCCACCATATTCAGGGTGTTGGGGTCGATTACATCCATGTTGTCTTTAGCCGTGTGATGGTAATGCGGGAAACGTTTGCCGTCTGGGCGGTTGATGATGTTGATCATTTTAACCCGGGCCACGGTATTGACGAAGTAGTGGTCGTCGAGAACGCCCCCGCCGGATTGCCGGGGAAAATAAGCACCATAGCCCATGTCGTCTGCCAGAGTCCAAACTTTATCGACAATGTCGGCCGCAAAGTAAACGGAGTAATCTTCTTTGTAGAATGCCGGGTTGGTGCCGCCGACGATGTCGAGCAATACGCCATAGCGCGGTTTAGTTTGAGCGAAATGGGTATTGGCCGACCAGTATTGCGATCCCAGGGCCCAGGATTTTTCATTGCCCTCGGTTCCATAATCTTCGAGGTCGAACAGGACGATGTCGAAGCCAATGTTTTTTGTAGGTTGAGTGCTTGCGGTGCGGACGAGTTCAAGCAGGATGCCGACGCCGCTGGGACCATCGTCGGCGCTGTCGAAGGGTTTTTTGCGATTTGCCGGATCGGGATCGGAGTCTGCCCAGGGGCGGCTGTCCCAGTGGGCGGCAAAGAGCAGCCGTTGCTTTGCTTGTGGGTGTACGCGCGCAATGATGTTGACCCCCTTGAGTGCCATGCCGTCGAAAGCCGTGGAGCGGAAGCGTTGTTCCTGCACTTCGGCACCCATTCGGCGCAAGGTTTCGGCGAGCCAGTTTGCACACTTTTCATGTGCGGGCGTATTCGGGACCCGGGGACCAAACAGCACCTGCTGCCGTACGTAGGCGTAAGCGCTGTCTTTGTTGAAGGAAGGGTAAGTCAGGACTGGTTTTGGAGCGGGGGCTTCCTTGTTAACGGGTGCATCTGATTTGCATCCATTGAACAACAGGAGCGCATACAGGAGCCCGCAAAGTGCGCGGACCCGCTTAAAGATACATCCATTCCGTACCATCTTTTCCATCTTTGAGTTGAATCCCGGTATCTTTTAAAGCATCGCGGATCTTGTCGGAGATCGCGAAATCTTTTCGCTCGCGTGCGTCCCTGCGCATTTCGATGATGAGTTGCATCAGGCGGTCGACCACTTCTGTATTGGTGTTTCCACTTTCGTCGGCAAGACCAAAAACGCCATAAACGAACTGTTCCATATGTCTGGAGAGCTCGTTCCAGCAGGTAGTGGAAATGCTGTTTTTAGGGAGGTGCCCGTCTTTTAGGGCGTTGATGGATCCCACAAGTTCGAACATTCCGGCGAGGGCCTTCGGAACGTTGAAATCGTCGTTCATGTCGTTGACGGATTGTTGGAGGATGCCCCGCAGCTGGGCATCGCGTTCACCTTCATCGGAGGAAAGCTCCGGCGGGGTGCTTCGAAGAATGCGCATCGCATCCATCAATCTGCGGTAACCCCTGTCGGCAGCCTGAAGCGCTTCGTCGGTGATGTCGAGCGTACTTCGATATTGGGCCTGCAGAAAGAAGAAGCGCACGACCATGGGGTCGTATGCGCGGGAGATGTGTTCGCTGTTGCCGGAGAACAATTCGTCTGGTGAGATGGTGTTGCCTTCGCTCTTCGACATTTTGCGGCCGTTGAGCAGCAGCATGTTGGTGTGAAGCCAGTAACGGGCAGGAGTGCATCCGCAGGCACCCACGTTTTGGGCGATTTCATTTTCGTGATGCGGAAATTTAAGGTCGTTGCCACCTCCGTGAAGGTCGAACTGCTCTCCGAGGTACTTGGTGCTCATTGCCGAACATTCGAGGTGCCAGCCGGGGAAGCCCACGGACCATGGGGAGTTCCATCGCATGATGTGCTCGTCACTCGCTTTGATCCACAGAGCAAAGTCGGAAGGATGCTTTTTTTCATCCTGGTTTTTCAAGTCGTCGCGCGACTCAGCCAGCAGATCTTCAACCACGCGACCCGATAGCTGACCATATGGATGTTGGTCCTGCAGGTATTTGACAGTATCAAAATAGACCGATCCGTTGCGGAAGTAGGCGTACGACCGGTCGAGGATGGCCTGGACCATTTCGATCTGTTCGATGATGTGTCCCGTTGCCCGCGGCTCGATGCTTGGGGGCAGGACATTGAAAATGCGCATCTTGTCGTGGAAGCCGTTGGTGTACTTCTGGGCAACTTCCATGGGTTGCAGCTGCTCGAGGCGGGCGCCTTTGAGCATGCGGTCTTCGCCATCGTCGAGGAGATGGCCTACGTCGGTGATGTTGCGTACGTAGCGCACTTTATACCCCAGATGCAACAGGTAGCGGTAGATGATGTCGAAGGAAACGAATGTTCTGCAGTTGCCGAGGTGTACTTCGTAATAAACGGTAGGGCCGCAGACGTAAAGGCCTACCCTTCCGGGGACCAGTGGTGTGAACAACTCCTTTTCACCGCGCAGGCTGTTGTAGATAGAGAGTTGGGGAATATCCATCGTACAAAGATAAATTCGGAGAAAATTATCAACTGTGAACGATTTACAAACGGAGTTTAGTGGCTCGGAGCACCTAATGGGCAACGTTCACCCCGCCCAACCCTCCCGGTCGAGGTTGCGAAAATGAATGGCTTCTGACAGGTGTTCGGTTAGAATGGAATCGCTTTCGTCGAGATCGGCGATGGTCCTTGACACTTTGAGGATGCGGTCGTAAGCGCGAGCGCTGAGCTGCATGCGGTTCATGGCGGTTTTCAGCAGGGCGATGCCATCCGGTGTCAGCGAACAGATTTCGTGGAGGGCACCTGGGGGAATCTGGGCATTGAAGTGAATGTGCGAAAAATCCCGGAATCGCCCCTGTTGGCGTCGGCGTGCCGAGAGGACCCTGGCTCTGATTGTCTGGGATCCCTCGCCTTCGGGGTTGCGATCGAGGAGCCGGTCTGAGCTCACCGGGGTCACCTCGACGTGCAGGTCGATGCGATCCAGCAGGGGGCCGCTGATGCGGCTTAGGTATTTCTTTACCACGCCAGCGCCGCAGACACAGGGTTTTTCCGGGTGGTTGTAGTAGCCGCAAGGACAGGGATTCATGCTGGCCACGAGCATAAAGCTGGCCGGGTAATCCAGAGAGTGCTTGGCGCGCGATATGGTGACTTTGCGCTCCTCCATGGGCTGTCGCAGCACTTCGAGCACGGCCCGTTTAAATTCCGGCAATTCGTCGAGGAAGAGTACCCCGTTGTGAGCGAGGGAGATCTCGCCCGGCATGGGGTTTGAGCCACCGCCGACGAGGGCTACGTCGCTGATGGTGTGGTGAGGTGCCCGGAAGGGACGCTGTTGCAACAGTCCACTGTTTCGGGGCAGAATGCCTGCAACGGAATGGATCTTGGTCGTTTCGAGGGCTTCCTCAATGCTGATGGGCGGCAGAATGCCTGGCAGGCGCCGGGCGAGCATGGTTTTCCCTGCACCCGGGGGCCCAACAAGGATGAGGTTGTGGCCCCCAGCAGCAGCAATTTCCATGGCTCGCTTGATGTTTTCCTGGCCGCAGACGTCTCCGAAATCATCCGGCGACAGGGCATCGGAGGTCAAGGGTGTGTCAGAAGGGTCAACGCGATAGGGGGAGAGCGAGAGGCTCCCATCCAGAAAGCCTATAGCTTCGCGCAGGTTGTTGACGGGGATGACCTCCAGCGAACCGACGATGGCGGCTTCTCGCGCATTGTCGCCGGGGATGAGTACGCCGCGGTAGTTTTTTTTCTGAGCCAGTATAGCCATGGGCAACACCCCCTTTACCGGTCTTACGCCGCCGTCCAGGCTCAGCTCTCCCATGATGAGGTACTGCCCTACCAGGGCATCGTTCATTTGCCGGGTGGCCGCAGCAATCCCCAGAGCGATGGGCAGGTCGTAGGCAGAGCCTTCTTTGCGGATATCGGCCGGTGCGAGGTTGACCACCAGTCGTACCCTGGGAAAGTTTAGCCCGCTGCTGCGGATGGCCGACTCAATTCGCTGCACGCCCTCGCGAATCGCATTGTCCGGAAGTCCCACGGTAAAGAAGTTGTTCTTTCCCGGAAGAACGGGACCGCCCGGGTTGATCTCGATCGTGATGGGCAACGCATCGACGCCATGGACGGCGGCTGAATAAGACTTAACTAACATTCGTTAGTATCAGGGTGTTCAAGTTGGGGCGAATGGCGCCACCGGATCAAAGGAAAGCAATTCCTGCCATACTGGTGTTTACAGATGATTGGAAGACGGAGGCCCTTTATTGCTTAAGCCCGGTTTTTTATTGAGACTCTCGGGGAAAGGGCTGTTCACCTAAGCTCTGTGTGAGAAAACAGAGGGTCCGGTCAATGGGGGTTCATTCACTATCTTTGCGGCTCAAAATACAAGACTATGTACCGGTCGCACACCTGTGGTGAGTTGAGAATGGAACACTGTGGAAATCAGGTCACCCTTTCCGGGTGGGTTCAGATCGTCCGCAACCTCGGAGGCATGACCTTTATTGATCTGCGCGACCGTTATGGCATTACCCAGCTCGCCTTCAACATGGAAAGTAAGCCGGAGTTGTGTGAATTGGCGCGCAAGTGCGGTAGAGAATTTGTGGTCCAGGCAACAGGGGCGGTGCGAGAGCGCAGCAGCAAGAACCCCAACCGCCCGACGGGCGACGTAGAGATCGAGGTGGAGGAACTAAAAATTCTCAACCAGGCGGCTATTCCCCCGTTTACGATTGAAGATGAAAGCGATGGCGGCGACGAATTGCGCATGCGATACCGCTACCTAGACATTCGGCGCAACCCCGTGCGGCAGAAGATCGAATTCCGCCACCGATTGGCTCTTGAAGTTCGCAACTTTCTCAGTGGGCGACAATTTCTGGAAATCGAAACGCCCTACCTCATTAAGTCCACCCCGGAGGGGGCAAGAGATTTCATTGTTCCGAGCCGGATGAACCCGGGTCAGTTTTACGCCCTCCCGCAGTCGCCCCAAACGTTTAAGCAGATCCTGATGGTGGCTGGAATGGACAAATACTTTCAGATCGTGCGGTGTTTTCGGGACGAGGACCTTCGCGCTGACCGGCAACCGGAATTTACCCAGATCGACTGTGAAATGGCGTTTGTTGAACAGGACGACGTGTTGGAAACATTCGAGCAGCTTGCGCGGCATCTTTTCAAGACCCTGCTTGGGCATGAGCTCGGGACGTTTCCACGGATGAAGTACGAAGAGGCCATGGACCGCTATGGTTCCGACAAGCCGGACCTCCGCTTTGGCTTTGAGCTTCGCGATTTATCCCCGATGAAAGGCGCAGGCTTTTCTCTGATCGACGATTCCCCCTGTGTTAAAGGAATTCTCGTTGACGATCCCGGTCAGTTTTTTACCAATAAGGAGCTGGGGTTGCTTACGGATTGGGTAAGGCGTCCGCAAATCGGTGCAAGTGGACTTATTTACCTGCGATTCAGCAACGACGGCATTAAATCGACGGTGGGAAAGTATTATACAGCCGAGCAGCTCGCGACAATTGGCAAGGCATTGGGGGCAAAAGCGGGAGACGTTTTGTTTGTTTTAGCCGGAGAACGGCAGCAGGTTTTACGCCAGTTGGGAGAACTGCGCCTTGAGTTGGCGAGAAGACTCAATCGGATAAGCCCGGGAATTTTCGCTCCGTTATGGGTGGTCGATTTTCCCCTACTGGAGTGGGATGAAGCAGAAAACCGTTTTTTTGCAATGCACCACCCCTTTACCAGCCCACTTCCCGGCGAAGCAGAGAAGATGTACAGTGGCGACCGGGCGGTGCTGGCCTCGATCCATGCAGCCGCTTACGACATGGTGATCAACGGGGTTGAAATTGGAGGAGGCTCGATCCGGATACACGACCGCACCCTGCAGTCGCGCAATTTTGAGATCCTCGGATTTGAAAAGGACGAAGCCGAGCGCCAGTTTGGATTTCTGTTGGGCGCATTTGAATACGGCGCTCCGCCTCACGGAGGCATTGCATTCGGGTTGGACCGGTTGTGCTCCGTCATGGGAGGCCAGACTTCGATCCGCGATTACATTCCTTTTCCGAAAAACAACATGGGCCGCGACGTCATGATCGATGCGCCTGCGGCGATTGACCCTAGACAACTTGGTGAGCTCCACCTCAGGATTGACCCCAAAAACTAACGAACGCTAGTATCTGTTTGTAAAAACCTGGTGTCTCAGCCCGGCAGGGGTTCCGCACAGTTGAACATCCATTGGATGCCAAAGCGGTCGCGGCAACTTCCGTAATAAGCGCCCCAGAACATATCCTGCAACGGCAAATCAACGATACCTCCTTCGGAAAGGGCGTTGAAAAGCCGGTCCGTTTCGCTGCGAGTATCGGGTTCAAGGTTGATGTGTAGGTTGTTGCCGGGAAAGAGAGGAACCCCCAGAGATTCGGGAGCATCTGACCCCATAAGGTGAAAGCCGCCGAGGATGGGGAGGGAAACGTGCATTACAAGGTTTAGGTCTGCTTCTTCTACAGGAGGCACGCCCTCCTGAGGGGGTATATCCCTGAACCGTGCGATTTCATCGGAGTATTCTGTGCCAAAAACTTCTTTATAAAAGGCAAAAGCCTCTTCGGTGTGATGCGGAAAGTTCAAGTAAATGCTGGTCCTGGCCATGTTGGTAGATTGTGTCTTTGCAGCAACGCCGTTCTAGTTTAGCCTCAAGCTTGCTTCAGGAGTGGCGGCTGAACCGAAAAAAAAACGAAAGCCGGTTGGGGGGATGGCCCCGTCTGAGCGGGAGTGTGTGTTGGCGCTTCTTTTCAGAAGGGTGTTGCCGGAAAAGCTTTACTGTTCGTGGTATGCCTGGTTGTGAACCAGTTGTGCACCGCACTTGGCACAGGCCGTTTGAGTTCCTGCTCCGCCTTCGCAACCTTTGGCGCAGGTGTAGTGCCATACTCCTTTGGCATTTTGTGCGGGTGCCGGAGGAGGAGCCTGGGCGGCTGCATTCGGGTCAGCTGTGGGGTTTGTCGCGGCATTTGGATCAGCTGCCGGAGCGGGAGCGGTGGCAGGAGCTGTTGTTTCTACCTGGGGAGCATCCTCCGTTTTGCTTTGTTCTTTGCATGAACTCAGGGCTGCCAGGCAAATCAATAGGGTCATAAAGAAAAAAACTTTTTTCATTGCATAAAATTTTGGCTAAAGGTAAGACTTCCCGCGCGAAGGGAAATCCAAATTCCTCCACAAAAGAGAAGAAGCAATATCTTGCATCACCAAATTGCATCATAGCAGACGGACCATGATTTCCAAAGCTACAACGGTCGCCGCCTATTTGGAAGCACTACCGGAAGACCGCAGAGGCCCCATGCGGTCTTTGCGGGAGACCATTCTCTCCAACCTCCCGGAGGGTTTTGAGGAATGCATTCAGTATGGTATGATCTCTTACGTGGTGCCCCACAGCCTATACCCCGGAGGATACCATTGCGATCCCCGTCAGGCGCTTCCCTTTTTGAGCATCGCTGCTCAGAAGCACTACATTTCCCTTTACCACATGGGTCTGTACCAGGGACTCCTGCTCGATTGGTTTCTTCAGAGCTGGCCGCAGTATTCCAGCCGGAAGCCGGATATGGGAAAAAGTTGTGTTCGCTTTCGCAATACACAGGATATTCCATTTGAACTGATCGGTGCACTTTGCAGAAAGATCAGCCCAAACGAATGGATCCGGCACTACGAAGCGACGTTAAAGGCCTGAAAGGACCCCGAATCCCGGCAGCGCAGGGATGGTTGCAAAATCTGTGATAACAAATGGGCGAGGGCAGCCCTATTCATTCTGGCATCAAAACTGAGTTTTTCGAGGTGCTCTTTATATTTGAACATGAATTTGCAACACCGTACACCAACCAGCAAAATACTTACCATTCCCGTGCTGGTTGCCGCACTGGGATACTTTGTCGACATTTACGACCTGCAGTTGTTCAACATTGTCGGAAGGGAATCCCTTGAAAAAGGGCTGAGGCTTTCACCTGATCAGACGGCGCGATACGATTACCTGCTCTTTCTCTGGCAAATGGGGGGAATGTTGCTCGGCGGCGTCGTTTTTGGCGTTCTCGGCGACAAGCTGGGCAGAAAATCTGTATTGTTTTCCTCGATACTCATTTACTCCCTTGCCAACATTGCCAATGCATTCGTTACCGACATTTCCACATACAAGGTCGTCCGTCTGATTGCGGGATTTGGACTTAGCGGAGAGTTGGGTGCAGCGATCACCCTCGTGTCGGAGGTGATTGAACGAGAGCGCAGGGGCTGGGGCACCATGATCATCGTATCTGCGGGTGTTCTTGGAGCCGTGGCCGCGAACCTCATTGCCCGCCTTACCGAGTGGCAGATCTCTTACATCATTGGTGGGGTACTGGGGCTTGTTTTGCTCGGCTTCCGCGTCGGGACGTTCGAAAGTGGCATGTTCACCAGTTTGCAAAAGACCTCGGTGCAAAAGGGAAATTTCTTTATGCTCTTTAAAGGGAAGACCATATTTAAAAAATACCTCGCCAGCATATTGGTAGGTCTGCCCGTATGGTTTGTCATCGGCATTCTCATCAAATTTTCCGACAAATATGGTGTGCTGCTCGGCATTCAGGAACGTGTTTCCGTTGCCGATTCGATCATGTATGCGTATATAGGCTTGTCCGTTGGCGACCTGCTCAGCGGATGGTTGAGTCAGGTCTGGAGAAGTCGCAGGAAAGTGATCTTTTCTTACCTCATTTTTACCGGCTTACTAACGTTCGTTTACCTCTATGCCAAGGGCATTGGGTTGACCGCTTTCTACTCATTGACATTTTTGTTGGGGCTCGTAGCGGGATTCTGGGCATTGTTTGTCAGCATGGCCGCAGAGCAATTTGGCACCAACATCCGGGCAACGGTTACGACGACGGTACCCAATTTTGTGCGGGGCGCGGTCATTCCAATTACCCTGTCGTTCAACTACCTGCTCGGATACCTTGGCATAGAAGGCGCCACGTGGATCGTCGGGGGAGGATGTATTTTGCTGAGTGGTCTTTCAACCTGGTCGCTATCGGAGACGTTTGCCCGCGACCTGGATTATTATGAAACGAGTTGAGAATGATGCCTTGTCCGCATCGTTGGGATCAGCGCCCGAGGAAAACGAGCAGGATTGAAATATCGGAGGGGCTCACGCCGCTGATGCGACTGGCTTGACCTATGGAAGCGGGTTTAACGCGACTTAACTTGGTCCGGGCCTCCATGCTCAGTGCGTTGAGGGCGTGGTAGTCGAAATCGGGGTGAAGTTTTATGTGTTCCAGGCGTAGAAGCTTTTCCGCCATTTCCTGTTCTTTCCGGACGTAGCCTTCGTACTTGATCTGTATTTCAGCGCTCTCGGCGAATTCGGGATCGATCGATGAGAGGGACGCGTCGATTTCGGGAAAGACAAGGCGAAGGGCGGAGAGCTGCACATTAGGCCTTGTCAGGATATGAAGCAGCCGCGTCCGGGATTCAAGCGGTGCCGAGCCAATGGACGACAGATACGGGTTGATCTGGTCGGGAGTCACCGAGGAGGATTGGAGAACGCGCAACACCGTTTGATGGGCTTCGAGTTTTTGCTGCACCCTTTCGAGGCGGGGACCGAGTGATTGCATGCTGGTAGCTGCGGCCCTTGGAGTAAGCCGCAGGTCAGCGTTGTCCTGTCGCAGCATGATGCGGAATTCAGCCCTCGAGGTGAACATGCGGTACGGCTCTTCCGTCCCCTTGTTAACCAGGTCGTCGATCAATACCCCGATGTAAGCCTCGGAACGAGACAATACGAACGGTTGTTCGTCCCGGAGTTTAAGCGCTGCATTGATTCCGGCGACCAGGCCCTGGCAGGCAGCTTCCTCGTAACCGGTGGTGCCGTTGATCTGGCCTGCGAAAAAGAGGTTTGCTACCAAGCGCGTTTCCAGGCTCAGCATCAGCTGAGTCGGAGGGAAATAATCGTATTCAATGGCATATCCGGGGCGGAACATGCGCACATTTTCGAAGCCTTCAATCCTGCGCAGTGCACTGAATTGTACCTCTTCCGGCAGGGACGAAGAAAATCCGTTTAGGTACACTTCGCAAGTGTCCCAGCCTTCGGGTTCTACAAAGAGTTGATGACGGTCGCGGTCTGCGAAGCGGTCGATTTTGTCTTCAATGGATGGACAGTAGCGAGGCCCCACACCGGTAATCCGTCCGGAGAACATGGGGCTGCGGGCAAATCCGGTGCGCAAAACTTCGTGAACCTCGGGACGCGTATAGGCGATGTGACAACACAGTTGTTTTTCGGGAACACGCGTGGGGAGAAAGGAGAATCGCGATGGATTTTGGTCGCCTGGCTGAATTTCAAGACGTGAATAATCAATGCTGCGGCCGTCTAGTCGGGGGGGAGTGCCGGTTTTCATTCTGCCGCTTTCGAAGCCGAGTGACTGCAGTTGTTCCGTGAGGCCCGTAACGGCGCGTTCTCCAGCACGGCCACCGCCGTATTGTTTTTCTCCAATGTGGATGACGCCGTTGAGGAAGGTCCCGTTCGTCAGGATGACTGAGCCACCTGTGATCCGGTGGCCCATGGTGGTGATGACCCCTTTTGCAGCTCCCGCTTCCACGATGAGCTCGCGAACGGTATCCTGCCAGAAATCGATGCCCGGATGTGCCTCCAGCAGGATTCGCCACTTCCGGGCGAAAAGGTTGCGGTCGCTTTGGGCCCGCGGACTCCACATGGCCGGGCCTTTAGACCGGTTGAGCATCCGGAACTGCACCCGCGTTTCATCGGTAACGATACCGGAAGCCCCCCCAAGGGCATCGATCTCCCGGACGATCTGCCCTTTTGCGACGCCCCCCATTGCAGGATTGCACGACATCTGGGCAATGGTCTGCATGTTCATCGTGACCAGCATAACGCGGCAGGACCGGTTTGCTGCGGCCAGAGCGGCTTCACAGCCCGCGTGACCTGCTCCGACAACGATGACGTCGTAATCCGAAAACATAAATTGCGTGCGAAATTAGCCAGAATGACGGGTTATACTTAGCGATGCAATGAAAGTCCCTTCCGCATCGAACAAACACAATCCTTATCTTTGTAAAAAACAGCAACCATGAAGCGATTGTTCTATTGCCTTTCACTCTGTGCCGCCACGCTGAGTTCATGTGCCCAAACGAAGCCCGTCGAGTCGGATGGATGGAAATTCATTGGCGACAAATGGGTAACCTTTGGAGTCGACCACGACGCCATCCACCTTGGTGACCTAAGAGATTCCTACTCGCAGATCGTAGTTCGCGTAACAGACGCTCCGATTCGCATGTACGACATGAAGGTACATTTTGACAATGGAGGGGTTCAAGACGTCGCCCTCCGCAGCAAGATCCCGCAGGGAGGACAGTCCCGGATCATTGACCTTCAGGGAGGACGGCGCAACCTGAAAAAAATTGAATTCTGGTATGAAACCAAGGGAAGGGCAAAGGGCAGAGCCCGAGTAGCCGTTTGGGGAAAATGAGGTCAGGAGAAAGACCAAAATTTAATCGAAAAAGAACGACTCTTCTAAAAGGAAGTGCCTTCTATATTCTTTTGGCAGTATGGGTTATGTTGCCCACGACTCCATATTGCCAGAAAAAAGCAGCTCTAACCCACGAAGCCATGTGGATGTTGTACCGCGTTGGGACCCCTGCCGTCAGCCCGGATGGAAAATGGTTTGTCCATTCGGTGACCGAGCCTTCCTATAAGCAGGAGGGACAGGTAAGCGACTTGTGGATTGCACCGGTAGATGCTACTTCTAAACCCCGGCGCATAACGACGGGCAAGGCGGGAGAGGGATCCTATGCCTGGAGTCCCGACGGCAGTTACATCGCCTTTACTGCAAAGAGAGAGGGAGACGAAGCGACTCAGATCTACCTGTTGAACATGTTGGAAGGAGGAGAGGCCCAGCGGTTGACCAGGATCAGCACAGGTGTGCGTTCGCCGGTCTGGCGACCAGACGGCAAGATGCTGCTCTTTACCAGTTTGCATTTTCCAACGTGTTTCCACGACAGCTGCAACGCGAAGAAATCTGCCGAAAAGAAAGCCTTGCCTTATCAGGCACGCGTTTTCACCCATTTTCCAATACGCAACTGGGATACCTGGCGCGACGACAAGCGAGCACACCTTTATGTGCAGCACATCGACAGCAGTGAGGCGCGCAACCTGTTTGCCGGTTTTGCATTGGCCGACAGTTCGGGGTTTTATCTGGACAGGGCCTGCTGGAGTCCGGATGGAAAAAGTATCGTATTTACCGGAACCGACGAGTGGGAAACCCAGGCATACCGCGAAGCGGAAGGACAGATCTACCAGATGGATGTTTCCAATGGAATGGTGAGCCGATACTCGGAAAAAGCCATGCAATTTGCGTCACCGCAGTTTTCGAAGAAGGGAGATTACCTCTATTGCATGCGAACCGCCGCCAACAACGGACAGGTGTACAACCTGACGCGCCTCGTTCGTTACCGCTGGCCCAAAATGGATTCGGCGCTGGTCGTTGGAGATTCGCTGGATCGCGAAATACTGGAATATTCTTTGATCGGAGAAGGCATATATTTTATTGCCGAAGACAAGGGCCGCAACCGCGCATACCATTGCAAAACAGACGGCAGTGAGATGCACCGCATTGATCGGGCGAACAAGGGTTCTCTTTCCGGACTTTCGTTGTCGGACAATGTACCAACGGTTTGTCTGGTGAATTGGGAGAGCGTGGATGCACCTTCGGAAATCGTACGCATTGACGAACGGGGAGAGATCATACCATTGACCAGGTGGAATCTCCAGGCATTGGATAGCGTGGAGTTATCGGGAAGCGAAACCTTTTGGTTCCAGAGCCGTCGCGGCAAACAGATCCGCAACCTGCTGATCAAACCTCCGCATTTTGACCCCAAAAGGAAATACCCGCTTTTTGTCGTGATGCATGGCGGGCCTGCGGGGTCATGGAAAGAGTCCTGGTCGTACCGATGGAACTATCACTTGTTAGCCAGTCCCGGTTATGTGGTGTTGCTGACGGATTATACGGGCTCAACAGGATATGGTGAGAAATTTTCCCAGGACATTCTGGGCGACCCCTTCCGGGGTCCAGCAGAGGAGATCAACGAGGCGGCGGCATATGTCATTAACAAATATACATGGATTGACGGTGGCCGGCAGGCTGCAGGGGGAGCCAGCTATGGCGGGCATTTAGCCAACTGGATGCAGGCCACGACCCGGCATTACCGTTGTCTGATCAGCCACGCGGGTCTGGTCAACAGCATTTCCCAATGGGGAACCAGCGATGCCATTTTCCACCGGGAGGTCATCAACGGCGGCACCCCCTGGTCCGGAGCGGCGCTGTGGAAGGATCAGAATCCTGTCTTTTATGCTGAACAGTTTCAAACGCCCATGCTCGTCACAGTAGGAGAGCAGGACTTCCGGGTTCCGCTCAACAACAGCATTGAAACCTGGAACGTGTTGCAGCGCCGGAAAGTGCCATCCAGGCTCATCGTCTTTCCGGAAGAGAACCACTGGATCCTCAAAGCAGAAAACAGCAGATTTTTCTATAGGGAGTTGCATGCCTGGCTGGCAAAGTATCTGGCGCCCTGAACGCAAACAAGAAGTCAGATCTCAGTCTAAGACAAACAAGGAGAGGCCACACGCTGCGCTTTCGTGGCAATTCCGCCATGTCTGGAATTTAGATAGGCAGCAATGAAATCTGTTCTAAGAGAACTCAGGTCAAAGGAGTGCCGGTCCGGAAAATTCTTCTGGCGAGCTGTGTTCCAAACCAGGCCATGGGGAGGTAGGCAAGCAGGATGTCTGTCAGGGTAAACCACAGCGGCGACGGCAACATGACGACGTTGATGATCCCACCAACAAGAAAGACCAGTCCAACGGCCATTGCGGCGGCGATGGGTCGAGTTCCGGAAAGTGAAACGGCGATGAAAGCTCCTGAAAACGTTCCGAGCGCATGGGCGGCAAAAGGCATGATGAAGTGTTGCGGCTGAAACAGGTGCATGGAAGCCTTCAGGCCCTCTGCAGTGGTCAGTGTTTCGGCCCCCTAAACAATCAGACGAAGTTACACATAAAAAAATGTAATCTTTGTCTATGGAAAAGCGAAAATTCAGCCGTGAGGAGAAGCTTAAAATCCTCAAAGAAGCCCTGGGACAGGGC
>JADLHA010000039.1 GCA_020848995.1 Saprospiraceae bacterium
AAATTCCCGTGGGCTCATTTTTCGTCACTGCAATAAGAAAATCAAAGGATTACTGAGACATAACAGCGGTTTGGCAAAAGCTGCCATTGAGTCACTGCAATAAGAAAATCAAAGGATTACTGAGACTGCGATTTCGTTAGCATTTGGTTTCCGTTTTATGTCACTGCAATAAGAAAATCAAAGGATTACTGAGACGAATCAGGGACCTCCCTGATGCAAACGGAATGGTCACTGCAATAAGAAAATCAAAGGATTACTGAGACGTCTAACACCTCCGTGCGAATTACTGCCATATTAGTCACTGCAATAAGAAAATCAAAGGATTACTGAGACCTTCTTGCAAAGCTTTTACAAACTCTTTTCTTGTCACTGCAATAAGAAATTCAAAGGATTACTGAGACAATATCTCCGAGTATTTGAAGGATAGCGATTGTGTCACTGCAATAAGAAATTCAAAGGATTACTGAGACTCTAATGGAATCATATGCCCATTTAAAATATTGTCACTGCAATAAGAAATTCAAAGGATTACTGAGACCATTCACTCTTGATGTTCACGTTATGGTTAGTGTCACTGCAATAAGAAATTCAAAGGATTACTGAGACACCACCCATAGCTCGGCCTGGCCGATCTGCGGGTCACTGCAATAAGAAATTCAAAGGATTACTGAGACAAAGGGAGGGTACGGCAGCACCCCCATCATGTCGGTCACTGCAATAAGAAATTCAAAGGATTACTGAGACTAAATAAGCGCCGAGTCCATTGTTGGCCAAGGGTCACTGCAATAAGAAATTCAAAGGATTACTGAGACCCGGCGGTCTGCCACTAACCTATTCCGGCAAATTGTCACTGCAATAAGAAATTCAAAGAATTACGAACCGGTGGCTTCGGCTCCGCTCAGCCACCGGAGCTTCAGCCATAAGGTAATTGTCACCAAAGTCGAAGCCACCGGGAAAAGCATCCGGCAGATATTTAAAAAACCAACCTTGATCCTTCGCACACACACACTCACACCCTCACCCCCCGCTTTCAGCGGGGCAGGCATGCCGAATTCCGTCACTGCAATAAGAAATTTAAAGAATTACGAACCGGTGGCTTCGGCTCCGCTCAGCCACCGGTTTCGGGTCGGCGCACTCGGATATTAAGTTCTTTCCAGACATCCCTATTCCAAGGTCAAGAAAACGAAAACAAATGTGAGTATTAATCATATAATTACAGCAGCCGATAAAGCCATCGCGATATTCAATCATTTTTTCCAATACTCTTTAAGTTGATGCCTTTATTTACAGATTCTATGAAAGGATATATGTACATCCTGGAATGTGTTGATGGAAGTTTCTACACCGGGAGTACCAAGTATTTAAAATTGCGCATTGCTCAACATCAGGAAGGACTCGGCGCAAACTATACAAGGAAACGATTGCCGGTAAAGCTCGTCTACTTTGAAGAGTTCAAGAGAATTGATTATGCGTTCCGTCGGGAGAAACAGGTGCAGGGCTGGGGGCAAAAGAAAAAGCAGGCACTGATCTACGGCCACCATCATGATTTATACACACTAGCCGCGTGCATCAACAATACGAGCCACAAAAACAAAAAATGGTAATTGCGTTCAAGGACTGATGGTGTTGAGTATCCTAGTGAACCGGTGGCTTCGGCTCCGCTCAGCCACCGGAGCTTCAGCCATAAGGTAATTGTCACCAAAGTCGAAGCCACCGGGAAAAGCATCCGGCGGATATTTAAAAAACCAACCTTGATCCTTCGCACACACACTCACACCCTCACCCACACCCACACTCACACTCACACCCACACTCACACCCACACTCACACCCACACTCACACCCACACTCACACCCACACTCACACCCACACTCACACCCACACTCACACCCACACTCACACCCACACTCATGCTGAATTCGCGGAGAGAGAGGGATTCGAACCCTCGGTACAGTTACCCGTACAACGGTTTTCGAGACCGTCCCATTCAACCACTCTGGCATCTCTCCGTGGGAGCGCAAAGATAGCAGCCGGAGGAGCAATATTTACCCGGTGGTGCCGGGGAGGCAAAAATGGGTGTTTAACTAACATATTATAAATTTATTTAATGTATTAAGTAAGTGATAAAAAAACCATTAGAAAATGGTGAGGCCTATGCTCTTCTGGCATCCCGCTGGATGAAAATGCCTATATTTGGACAACGAAGGTTGCAGCAATGACCATGCGGTATTTCCTGATGTTGCCCCGGCTGCTCAGCGGCCGTGAAATGTGCACCGTGCTGTGGTACACCACGGGTGCCCGTCGCGTGTACCTCAACGGAAAACGCGTTCCGCGTATGGGCATCTTCCGCTGCCCAAGACCTGCCGACGGCATGCTCCGGCTGACGCTTCTTAGTGGATCGCTTCGCGAACAGCACTGTGTACGCGTTCCGGAAAGACGTCATGCCATCCACCAGCTGCGGCAACCCGCACAAGGCAACATACGACTTCAACGACCGGCTCGTCGCCCCGCGCTGAAAGAACGACTAGCCCCCGGACCCCACTTCTGCGGCCCTCCCCCGACCCGCCGCCAGACCGAAACCAACCTACGCACATTTCAATTTCTTAGACAATGGCAAAACTTAAAGACTACCGCCCTCCAGAGCCCGAATCCTACGAACGGTTTTTGTGGTGGTGCGCCGGCGCAGACCGCCGGGTCCTGACCGAATGCACCTACGCAGATTACGTCAAATATTCCGGACTGGGTGGTATCGTCCTCGCCACCGGACTGCTCGCCATGCTCTCGATGGGCTTTGCCCTTTCGCGGGTTTTCGAAAGCCTGGCGGTGGCCATTCCCATCGGCCTGCTCTGGGGATGCATCATCTTCAACCTCGACCGCTTCGTCGTGTCGAGTACCGGAAAGGGCGATGGAAAACATACCATCTCCTGGGGTGAGTTCTGGCATGCGCTCCCGCGCCTGTTCATGGCAACCATGATCGGCTTCACGATTTCCGCACCCCTCGAAGTGTACATCTTCCAAAAAGAAATCGACAAACAATGGGAGATCCGCAAAGACGAAGAACGCGCCAGCATCCGCCAAAAACTCATCGACCACCGCAAAGACGAATACATTGCGTTTAAGGAACAGGAGAACATTCTCAAAGCCGACGTGCAGATCTACAAAGATCAGATCTCAAGGCTTACTGAAATGATCTCCGACGAAACCACGCGACGGGGTTGTGGCCCCATTTGCCGGGGGCATATGCAGCAACGCGCCGAGCTTGAAAGGAGACAAAAGATGCGCGAAAAGGAAATTGCCACCTTGGCAGATTCCATTCACCACATCGACCAGGAAAGAGAACAGCTCGTAGAACTCCGCGCAGCCGCTTTCAGCGGAAAACTCGGCATGCTCGATTCACTCACCGCTCTGCACCAATACCCGGGATCCTTCTGGCCGGTTTGGCTGCTGAGATTGTTGTTTATCTTCATCGAAGTGGCGCCCGTCATCTTCAAACTGATGATCGCCTACAGTCCCTACGATTACCTCAGCGAAAACCTCATACAAATTCAACTTGCCAAACAGGGCATCGAGTTCAAAGAGGGTTTCTCAAAAGTCGAAGACGGCAGCTTCCACGACAAGATCATTTTCCACGAAGCCAGACAGCTGGTGCAGGACGAACAACTCCGGCGAGCAGCCGACGCAGCCCTCTACGAAAAGCTGATGAAGGCCTATGAAGACCGCGAGGGAAAATCGATCGACGAACATCCAGAGGACTACATCAAACCCAGCTGAACGCCATGCAAACGCTTTGGACCCTCGCTGGCTTTGACTCGCTCATCCTCCGGTATTGCGAACCGGAAACGCGCAGGATGCACGCAGCGCTTGGTCTGTGCATTGCGGTCAACTGCCTGTTGTTTGCTGCAGGTTGCTATCATTTTTTCAGCCTCTCGGTCCAGGGTGGACTTTTCCTTTCATCCGTGGTAACACTGCTCACGCTGATCTTCCTGGGATACAACCGCATGCTCCTGGCTACACACGACTATGACCTAGCCGCATACGACCAGACGCGCCGGCTAAGCTTTGCGCCCCCCGGATTTTCGGCCATGCTGCGACTGTTTATTCTGGCGCTCTTCTCTGCCTTTGCGGCAACGGGACTGCTGTTTTGGATCACCAACAACCTCTTTGAGGATTACCTGCTGGCGCTTTGCGACGGCCGCTGCGACCCCGCAGCCGTAGAACAACTCACAGGAAGAGCCTGCTCCGATCCGGAAACGCTGCGGACGTTTTGCGACCGCCTGCTCGTGACTACGGAGCTGTTGATGCCGTGGAAACCCTTAATTGGGATGCACTACCTGGTCGTTGCGCTGCTGTTGTGCTTTCCGGTATTGATGAAGTTCTACCTCCCGGAAGTTTCCCTGTGCGACTACGAGCTGGTTGAAACGGATATTGAAGCGCGCCACGTGGTCTCCCATTACCTGTACACAAACCACGCCATCCATAGGCTGCACCGATCGATGCACGGACTTCCCTGGCACATTTACGAATCACACTACGACCCGCCCTTCAACAAGCGAAGGCGATTCCCCCCTTTGGACATTTCCTTACATCCTCCAGATAGCCCATCTGTTTCATGAACCGAGATCATTCCATCAGAGGCCGATGCGCAGGATGGTTTGTATCGCACAACCCACAGTTCAGTTTGGGGGAATTGCTCTACAGCGGAAGGATCACCGGTATGGTGATCTTCGACCCCGAAACCATTACATGGTACAATAAAGCAGAACTCGAGGATGGCCCAGGCCAGAAGCTGCTTCCAGAATCAATCCATTCGGCGCTGATCCTCCAGAAAGCCTGTGCTTTCAACGCAGACCTTTACAACGCGCTGATCACCGATGTTCGCATCGACGTGCGAAACCGCCATAACGCAGGAACCGAAGGCCGCTTCGAGGGCACCTTGTTTGCCACCCTGCGGCGGGATATGACCCCTGTGGAACCAAAAAACATCCCTCCGGAACTTGCCGAACTGATCCCTAACGAACGTTTGTTCGAGCTGAAATCTCCGCATTCTGCCGGAAACCCGGTTTCGGACCAAACCGTACCCGGGGGTTGTGGATGTGGTCTTCCGATCAGGGCCTTCCTCTTGATGGCCTTGCTATTATGGCTGTTGTGGTTGCTCGCCAACCGCAGCTGCCGGCATGGACCGGATTCCTCCGGCAACGGACCGGATGCGACCCTGCCTCAGGACACGGCAAGATCTCCGCAAACCGAGCAAGAAAATAGTCCGCGCTCCGACACCGTGTTCACCCAAGCGGAATCGGCACAATTATTTGTTCGCGACGGAGAATGGGTTGACGGCGACCAAGTTTCACTATCTTTGAACGGAAGAAAAATTTCCGGAGAACTTTTGTTGAGCGGTTCCTTTTCCGGCCCCTGGGACCTTCTCCTGCATACCGGAAAAAACGTCCTCGAAATATCCACCTTCGACATGGGAAAAAGTGCATCAGAGGCCACTCCCCAAATTCGCGTAGTCTTTCCCGACGGCAGCGAACAAGTGTTCAACGCCTCTACTCAAAAAGGAAAACCCTACACCCTCATTCTACATCGTTGATATGGCAAGACCCTGGAGATACTGGTTTATGGCCTACCTGTTGCTGCTCGCAGCTCTGTTCTGCGCCTATTTTGGGTTACACCAGAAAGCAGAATTTCACGGACCGGCGGGATCGAGCTTCCTGCCACCGGTCCCTGAGGATGCGCCAGAGTTATTTCCCCCACAAATTGAGCCCTGCCCGGGGGTAGTGAGCTATCTGCAGGTGTCGGATCGCACCCGGGTGCGCTATTGCATTCCGGAAGAAAGTTACCAAGCGGGAAAGGCAAATCGCCAGTCTTCCAATTTCTTTTATTCATTTCAGACGCTAGGAGATTACTACCGCCTGCTCGAAATACACGATGCACCAGAGCTCAGCAGGCTGGCGTCGACCGTATCTAAATTCGCCTTAAACCGAGGCTTAAGTTATCAGGATATCCTAGTCTCCCTCGTTTACTCAATTCAGCGAATCGAGTACACGTTTGTTCACCAAGGCTCCCATGCGGATTTTCAACTATATTCTCTTGATTCGGATCATGCTAAAAGCCTGAGTCGATTCCCTTCGGGAAATGCCTGCCAATTGGGAGGCTGCTGCGAAAAGGTCGATCCTTTAGGCATCTTTTCTCCGGTGGAGGTTGCCTACCACCAACTCGCTGATTGCGATTCACGCGTTCTCTTCCTGCACTGTTTGCTGGGGTTAATTGGCATCCCCTCCGTAATCCTCATCTCGGAGATCGAGGCCCATGCATTGTTAGGGGTTTATTTGCCAAACAATCCCTGGCGTGGCGATGCGGTCGTTACCGATCCGGTTACTCAAAAAAATTATGTTGTCTGGGAAACAACTTCAGCAATCCCCCCAGGCATTTATGAGGGTTTTTACCCTGAAAACTGGAAAATTGTTGTTCGCTAAAGAGATTTTTATGCAGACGATATTTTTGTCCTTCGCAATTTTGTTTATCCTGATCATCTTATCGACGTCGCTGCTTTCAGTGGCATACCGGTTTTGTAAAAAGGCCTTCCTCAACATCCTGGGCATTGGGGAGGAAATCAACCTGGCGTCAGCCATCCTGATGGGGGCCTTGTTGTTTTCAATGGGTCTTTATGCAAATTATTGCATGGGCCCCTTGCGCAATTTTATGGCGTTGACCAAAACGGCAGAGGTCATGGAAATGATCAAATTCAGCGGTTATTTGTTGCTGCTGGTGTTGATTTGCTTTGGACTTTCGTTTTTGGTGACTTTTCTGTGCTTTAAAATCGTCGATCGCTTTTCTCCGGAAATCAACGAAGCTAAGGAGATCCGGGAAAACAATGTTCCTCTGGCGCTCATTGTCTCGGTCATCATTCTGGCGACGGTGGTCATTTCCCGCGAAGCTTTCGTGATGGCGCTGGAGTCGATGATTCCCTATCCTCCGTTGCCTTACAGATAGGTACTCCAGTTATGCTTTTTAGTGGGTCCTGGCATGGCGCAAAGCTCCTTGCCCGAGGTGTGGTTGGTCGACTTCTATACTAAGCATGTGCCCGGGGAGTTTAGTGGCCTTTTGAGAAAACCATGTTTTAATGCAGCATTTGGGGGGGCGGTCATACGGTTTACCGTATTGTTACTAAGCTTCCAACCCTACGAGGTCAGGTATTGATATTAAGATGCCGTTACAAAATGCCTATCCCTACGGCGCCGATGGCCCGGATGGTTAAGGAGCCCGCTTTTCCTGAACATCCAAACTGAAGATGCCCCTACCCTGCCAAAAAATACTCGATCAGCAAGATGGCGCCCCGGCGCCAGCGGATCCAACCGGATTGGAGGGGCTTGCGGATTTCCGGGTGCACGTCGGCGCAAAGTTCGTGGGTGAAGATCTCGATCCAGTCTCCCTGAACCTGGCGGACCTGAAAACAATCCGGACCGGTATAGGCGACGGGCTTTCCGGAATCCGAAGGGGTAGCCCTGATTTTCTGGGGATGCTCCCGGAGTCGCACGACTCCGGTGGCGCTGCGCAAAAACGAAGGCCAATCGACCAAAGCATTTGACTCGCCAGAACGCAACCACAGCGTCGTGCCGGAGCTTTTGTTGACCACCACTTTGTACCAGCCGCCAATTGCCGATTCGCAGCGCAACAGAAAGCGCCCGTACTCCAGCCACAGGAGCTCGGGGTCGAGCCACGCGCGGTGCTTGTCCAGCGAGCGGATGTTGTACCCGTAAACTGCCGAATCGTAAAAAAACTTTAGGACGCGCACCGGGTCGCTGTCCAGCGTGTCCCGGTATAATTTCAACTCGGTCTTATCGTCGAATTGAATGGACACCACTCCCGCGCCAGGAAGATCCTGCGAATGAACGTTTGTTCGTAGAAAAACAAATAACAGGATAAAAATCACAGGTCTGCATCCTGCATCCAAACAGAAGTTACTTACCAATATTTTCAGCGTTTCCATAAAACAGAATTTGAGCAGTACCATCGGATCACAATTTGCAGCCACAAAGTTAAGTGCAATGGCAGCAGAGCATTTCTGCCTTCCGGCTTATAAACTCCTCCGGTAATCGCCGGGTTCATGTCTCCCTTCCTATGCATACCAGACTTCTACACTATACAAAAACCCTCCGGATCGCTCCGGAGGGCAACTGTAATAAATATGATACTTAAACCTGAAGCCTAATTTCCGATTACAACGAGTTTCATGCTTTTTGAATAGCTCCCAGCCTCCACTTTCAGGAAATAAACTCCAGGTCCGGGCAGCCACTCCCGCCGGATGGCGAGGGTGTTCTTCCCTTCGGTGCAGTTTTCCGATTTCGAGACCCATATATTTCCGTTGGGATCGGCTATGCTGTATTTCAATTCCCCGGAACGCGGCGCGTAATAACGCACCAGGCTCTCACGGGAGAATGGGTTCGGTACGGGATCCGAACAATAAAAACCCTGCGATTCTTCTCCAGCCGCATCCCGCAAATCGATGGAGGCGATATCCCCCGCTGCCGTGTAGGCCTCAGCAGACAGCACGTCGCTGCAGGCAGTCAAACTCCTAACATCCGTTAGTTCGCTGGTGCGGTCCACATCGAGGTAGAACAGGACGGCACCTGCAGGGATGTGCACTTCCCCGGGGTCGCTCCAGGAGAGCAGCAGGTATCCGCGCTCAGCCTGCGCCCACCCGGCATTTTCAGGACCCAGCGGCAAGACTCCCGGACTGATCCCCTGTAGAGGAAGCGATCCGGGATCAAAACACAGCGTCATCTGAAGTCCCCTAAGGTCCATTGACCGGTCAGCCAGCACGGCCACGCGGCTCTCGTCTTTGAGCCACTCCCTGCGCAAGGCGATTTGCTGTGTCGCGCGCTCCGTCCAACCCTTCAAGCCACTCCAGGTGCTTTGACTCACGTCGCCCACCTTGACGCCACGGAAATCCAGATACATCATATCGCCCGCCAAACCGGAGACGATGTACTCTTCGGCAAAGGGCTCGTACCATGGGTCATCGGCAACGGGAAAGCGGTAATTGGCCTCTACGAATTTCCAGCTTAGGGCGTTCTTATAGCGCGCATCGATGCCAAGCACGAGCTTGCGTATGGCCGATACGTCGGCCGCACTTACGCGCTTATCTCCGTTGACGTCGCCAGCCAGATAATGCCACGGCGTCGGAAAACTTTCGACACCGAGGATGTGACGCTGTAGTTTTACGATGTCGAGCGTGCTCACCCCGTCGACGTAGTTCTTATCGACCTGAGCCTTCACGCGATAGGAATCTCCGATGCGCAACTGGTCAAACTGGAACTTCCCGCTGAACTCCCTTACCAGGGTTCCCCCGGAACCTTCAAGCACGATGCTCACCCCCGGAACCGGCTGGTCGTACGGCGTAATCAGCAATCCACCCACGTCGGCGGTAAAGTTGCCCGTGTTGCACACGTTGTTGTTGTCCTGGATGGTGATGGTTGTATAACACAGATCCTGCAAACCGGTGAGCCGGTCAGTCACCCACATGGCCACGCGATGCATGCCAAGGCTGTCGCAGGTGTAGCGCAAAAACCGGTGGAAGGTATCGCTGCTGAAGGAGGTCACGACGGGGTTGCCGCAAAACTGGTAACTGCCCTTGTCGACATCATTTGACCAGATGTCAATGAATTTTTCGAGTCGGCCATCCTGGTTGGTGTCCACCTCCATGATGTTGACGTTGATGCCGCTCAGACAATAAGCCGTGGGGGCCTTGCAGTTGAGGATGTCGACAAACTGCGTGCACACTCCCAGGTTGCCGCATTGGTCTTCCCAGATCCACAGGATGCGGTGGTTACCCAAAGGCAACTCTCCGTCAAATTGTATGCTCGCGCCAAGGCCGGCATAAATGCTGTCGAAATAGCCGTCATCGTATAAATCGATCTTGAAAGAATGGCGCAACAGCTCGTCGGGAGTACAATCGTCTTTGGCCGTATGACTCAGCCGCACCCGCTCCCGCAGACATTCCTGGTCGCTGATGCAAAGTCGCACCCGGTCGCAGTTGTCCTGCACTTTGGGGGCCACCCGGTTGCTTACCTTGATGACCTGCTGGTGAATCCATTCCGGACAAACGGTCTGTCCGGAATAATGGTCGTAATAACACTGGCACCAGTCGATGACCTTCCAGGTACGGAGTATCTTAAAACAAACTGCGGTATCCTGGATGTAGTTGAACTTTTCATCTTCGTACGCCACGGCAATGAGCGAACAGTCGTTTTCGTAAAAGCGCGGGTAACCGTTCTCTTCGGGCAGGGTCCGGGGGTCCGTCTCTACCCCGCAGCCTTCTGTGTGGTAATCGAGTGGCCAGATGATGTCGCCCTCATCAAAGGGATCGGCATCGTAGATCTCAATGCGCTGGCGGCAGGTGTCGGTGCGATCCATGTTGTCACGCACCACGAACACCCGTTCGATATGGCCCAGACCGCATTGGTTGAGGAAGGAATCTACGTATTGATGCATGTGAACCACACAGTTGTCGTAATAATCCGCCTGTCCAAAATGGCTGAGATCAATGGTATCGTTGTGATCGGTGCATACGATGCGGTGGTCGTGCGGACAGTTGATGACGGGTGGTGTTTTGTCCTGCACTTCGACGTTGACCATGCAGTCGTTGAAGTTGCCGTGCTTGTCGACCACGCGCAGGATGACCATGCGCTCCTCACCGGCGTCGGCACAACAGAATTCGACAAAGGGACGGAAGAAGGTATCCCTGAAATTACAGGGTTCGCCGTCGTCCATGCGGCGCACGAGGAAGGAATCGATGTGGCAGTCGTCGTAGGAGCCGTCGTCGAAGACGGTGGCGGGGATCTGTACAAAATCATCAGCGGTAAGCGTGACGACCGTGTTTTGCTGGCAAACGGCAACTGGAGGGGTCTTGTCAACTACCGTTACGCGCACCGTGCAGGTGCTCTCGTTGTAACACCGGTCGTTGGCATGGTACACAACGTCGTTTTCCCCGGGCACCAGGTCGATGTATCCGCCGTTGGCATCGTAGCGGATGCCTCCCGGATAATGCATGTCGACGACAATGGTATCCTGACAATTGTCGTTTACGGGGATCGGCGGCATAAATACGCGCGCCTGGCACAGGTAACCGCCGGCAGTGGTCACGGTGAAGTCGTACGGGCAGTGCACCGTGGGAGGCTCGGAGTCGATGATCTCGATGGTTTGTGGATGGGTGCGCACCACTGCGGAGTTGCACCACCATTCTACGACGCGCCACAAACGCAATAATTTCTTCTTGCAGGGCAGGTCGAGGATAACGGCATCTTCGTAAGAGGTCGAAAGGTTGCAGTAAAAGAGGTAGGATGGCCACAGCGACAGTCCGTCGATGTTAGGTGCGCCCGTTACGCTGGGGTGCGGATGGCCATCGGCATCCGTGGCGTAACCTGAGTTACACTCCAGCGAACAGTTGTTAGCTGAAACAAAGTTCTTCGGATATTCGACGGAATCGATGGGTATCCGCCGAAGCCAGAACATCGAACTGCAGATCGGACTGAGGTTTCCGAGGTTGTCGCGTCCCCTCCAGTAGCGGGTGATCTTCTTGATGAACTGCGAATCGCAGGGGTAGGGATCAATCTCTTCACCCAGAAATTCGATGGTCGGGTTGGGATCGCAGTTGTCGTAAAATGCAGGAGTGCTCATGGCCATCGTGTCGTTGCAATAGATGGTGTCCATGCGGCAGTCGATCACCGGACCGAATTTATCCTCCACCAGTACCTTGCTCCAGCAGGAATTGCGGCTGGTCGAATCGTACACCATGGCCAGGACCTCTTTGTAGAGCAGGTCTCCCGTGACGTATGGACTGGAGGGAAGTCGCTGCATGTAATGGTCGAGCACATCCACGCGGAAGCGCGCTCCCGGACAATTGGATTGGCCTCCCGTGAGCAGCATGGCGGGCAGCAGTTCAGCGCGACACGAGTCGCCCAGGGAAATGTTGATCTTGCCGCGACAGGAAAGCTGGCACTGGGCCAGGATTGATGGTGGCGACATGGCCATACCGGCCCACAGCAGCATGGTAATGAGGAGGAGCTTCTGCTGCAGATGGCGGCAGGACCCCGAAGGGCGTAGTTTTCTCACTCCGAAACCAGACGCAGTTTTCGGTTGCATTGCTTTTAAGGTTTAAGTGTGTAGCCCTTCCGCGATGTGTACGACCGCGGCGGCAGAATTCATTACAGTTTTTGCTGGCCGGTCTGCGGAAGCTTCAGAAATCCGCACACCGGGTGCTTCTTTGGAGGACTACTAGCAGGCAGAGAAAAACAACGCCAAGTTCCGGTCGGAACTACTCAGGTAGGTGGTTTACATATATAAGAATTACTTATATATGATGCAAATATATGTAGAGATTATGGAAATGGGCAAATTATATATATATTATTTTAATATATTTATATATAATATATATATGTAGCTGATTAACAGCCTGGAAGAGGACTTAGTGCACGCTGGTGGTGTCGGTGTGGTTTTCGTGGAAGTCCTCGTTTAACACGTAGTCCATCCCGCATACCGGACAGGTGCCGGGCTGGTCGGAGCCACTCCCCTTGCAGTACATCGGACAAATGTAACGGCTGGTGTACTCGGGGCCCGTAGTGTCAACCGCTTCCATTGCCGGCGCAGGTGCCTCGGCTTCGGCGGCAGGCTCCGGCTGGGATTTGCAGGAATAAACAGACAGGAGGGCAGTTGTGGCCAATGCGAACAGGAGTGAACGCTTTGGGAGGAATGAAGATCTCATTTTTTTGCTTTTGTACAGACAAAGATAAAGGCTACTTCTAAAAACTCCCTGTTGACGACAGAATAAAAGGGCTGCCTCCCTCCACTCCCTGTTGGTGACAGAACGAAAAGGGCTGCCTCCCTCAACACCGCTTTGTCGGTTAATGCACAACAAATCGCGGTACCCTTTTATTTTTCCGCTGCCAGTCCTGCCGCTTCCAGGATTTGCTCGTGGTGGTGGCTCGCCTCTACCGGATAGATCACGGCAGCCAGCTTCAACTGGGCATCCAGCAACAGCGTGACGCGGTGCATGCCTTCGTACGCACGCCCCATAAATTTTTTCATCCGGAAAATGCCCAGCGACCGGGCCAGGGCACTTTCTTCGTCGACGACGAGGGGAAAAGGCAGTGCGTGTTTTGCAGCAAACCGCTGGTGGCGCGAAGCGTTGTCGGGACTGATGCCCAATACTAAAATGCCATGGCCTTCCAGCATGGGCCAGGCGTCGCGCAGGTTGCATGCCTGGCGGGTGCAGGTGGGCGTGTCGTCCTTGGGATAGAAATACAGAGCGGTCCACCGGGCTCCGGTCTTTCGCAAGTCGACGGTCGTGCCATCGCTGATCCTAAGTTCGTTTGCCGGGAAGGGATTCCCGATGGAGAGGCTGACCTTGGGAAGGAAGTCCTCCCGGGTTGATTTATTTTTTGCCGTCATCGTACAAAGTTACCGCGATAGGTCTTTTCGTTGCCCAGCGGGTCGCAGACGACGACGCGATAGCTATGTTGGCCGGGTGTAAGCCACTCTTCAAAAGCATGGTGGATCAGCCGGTTCTTCTTGTCGTACTCCATGAGTATCCACTGGTCGTCGATGTAGGCCTGGTAACTGAGGTCTTGCACTTCGCGTATGGCTCCCACGTTGTCTGTCAGCCGGAAGCGCAGGGCATCGAGGCGCTGGCTTTTTCGGCGAGGGCGCAGCAGTTGCAGATTGGGAGCGACCGTATCTACGCGAATGCAAAAAGGGCCCGCAGACCGCGATTCCGCCACCAGCCAGTCACCCTCCCATCGCCCACCTGAATTGATAAAAACCTTGCCCGATTTTTGGGCTATATAACATTTCGATCTCAGGGCTTCGGGAATTTCGCGGCCGGGCTTGAGCCGGATGGTGACGGGATGGTGCAGCGACATTCCATGCGGGCTGACTCCCGCCAGCGGGCTGTAGGATCCCGGAGCACAAACGCTTGCTTCTTCGAGCTTGCAGGTCACTGCATCGTACACGCTGCCCTCCCGGAAGGCAAACTGGGAATACATCCCCTCCAGAATCAGCTCCTGGTCAGGATAGAGGCATTGCCCCTTGCAACTCTGCACTTTCCCAGGGGTGAACGGCGCCTTTTCAACGAAGAAGGAAAGCCTGGCCTGGTTGCCGCAGGCATCGCCGGCAGACAATTCGACGCGGTGCTCCACGGTATCTTCCATGGCGACAAAGCCTGCATTGCCACACGTATTGTAAAGGCCCAGGCGGTTGCCGCACAAAAGGTAACATCGGTGGAAACGCGCCCAGGACCTGCCTCCCCGGCCGGTCTCTACGTGCGCATTGATGTAGCGGGTTTCGTCGCGACGCCAGCGCTCCGCAGAAAAAGCATAGCGCTCTGTGCCATCAACCTCCATGCGCAGGGTTTTGATGCCGGTGACGAAGCCGGAGTGATCGGTGCGGTCAGCGGCGTCGACGCTGATGGTGAACCAGGCACCCGGCACACGGATCCGGGGTTGCTTGCGCACGGCACTGGCCGAAAGGACTTTCTGGGACACGACAAGCCCTTCGCGGTCGTAGCCGGTAAATTTGACGTTGCGGATGACCGGCGCGCGGCCATCGGCAAGGGGAAGTCCGAAAAGCAGCGGATCCCAAACTTCCTCCCCCTCCGGATCGCGCAATTCAAAGTGCAGGTGCTTGCCCCGGCTGGATCCGGTATTCCCCATGTAAGCCACCAGATCCCCTTCGCGCACGGGAAAGTGCTCCGGGTCAAATTCCATGCTGAGCTGGAATTGCCTTTGGGCAAATTGCTCCTGCCGGATGCAATCGGCCAGGTCGGCACGAAAACCGTCGAGGTGGGCATAAACGGTGACGAATCCGTTAGGGTGGGTGATGTACAGGGATTTGCCAAGATTCTCGGCGTCGATGTCAATTTTGGAAATGTAGCCGGGTGCGGCTGCGAGGATGTCGTCGCCACCAGCCCCACGGCCGGCACGGATGTCAATGCCACCGTGGAAATGGTTGTGCCGCAACTCCCCGAAACTTCCGCTTACGGAGATGGTGTGCCGCACCGGCGATGCCAGCTGCAACACGCCCGGAGGATCGGGCATCGGGGCTTCGCCATAGGTAAAGGCAAAGCCGGTCCACAAACAGACCCAGCACCATTTCTTCATACCCACTACTTACTGTTGGCCGCAAAAATAAAAGCCAGGGTGTTTTCTACAGACTCTTCAGGAGAAATTTTGCCTTCGCGCAATTCCTTTTCGCGGTCGGCCAGGTAGGAGGCCACCTCCCTCCGACCCAATAAGCGCTCGAGCAGGTCTGCTTTGAGACGCTCCCGATAGGCCCTTACGAGTTGCTCTGCGCGCAGGGCCCCCAGCAGGTTCTTCTCTACCAGCACCTCCCTGATTGCGCAGATGGCCTTCCACAATTCTTCCAATCCGGTGCCTCGGAGCGCGCTGACTGCCACGACGCGCCTGGGCTGTCCATGCGGCCTGGCTTCGAGGAAATGTGCCGCTGCGCCAAGATCGCGCAAGGCTTCCCGCACCCGAGGATCATTGGGTTCGTCTGCTTTGTGTACGACGATGACGTCGGCCCACTCCATGATCCCGCGCTTGATGCCCTGGAGGTCGTCGCCCGCTCCGGGGAGACCGAGCAAAACCGTAATATCGGTCATAGTCGAGACGAGGTATTCATTCTGTCCCGTACCGGCGGTTTCGACCAGTACGATGTCGTAGCCGGCTGCTTCGCACAACAGGATGGCCTCCCTGGTTTGACGACCTGTGCCACCGAGGTAGGCGCCCGTAGGACTCGGCCGGATAAAGGCATTTTCCCGTCGCGCCAGCTCAGGCATGCGCGTTTTGTCACCCAGGATGCTGCCTCCGGATAAGGCAGAGCTCGGGTCAACGGTGAGTACCGCCAATCGCTCACCCCGGTCGGTCAAATAGACGCCCAACGCCTCCACCAAAGTGCTTTTGCCAACTCCAGGCGGACCGGTCAAGCCGATGCGCAAGGCAGGGTGGCTCCTTGGCGGCAGCCTCCGGATCATCTGCGCTGCCAGATCGCGATCCGACACCCGGCTGCTTTCCATAAGCGTGATGGCCTTCGACAGCGCCTGCCGATCACCCGATGCAATATTCCCAATCCATTCGTCCAGGTCCTGCGCGTTCATAATTATAAATATTTATAATACGTAAAACATTTACTTACAGTGCAAATATAAATATATTTTTCTGTAATACATAAGAATGTTTTTATTGAGCTGCCATACTGAATGTTTCCCCTCGTCGAAAAAAAACAAAACCTTGCTGTTCAAAAGAATGTTGTAGCATGCCAAAACCAACACCCCACCCCATCTGCCCTTTGGCCACCCTGGATTGTTGGATCTGCCGCAAGGCATTATAAGGGTATGCAGTGAGAACCGGATTCAATCTTTTGGGTGAGGTCAAAAATGGGTGGACGCTACTGTCCTGATACAGGGGAAATGACTGAAACAGAATGGTTATGAAGAAGTGACAGGCTGCCTGATATGGATCAATGGATGGGCTTTGGCGGACACTTCAAATCGTTTTCAACTTTTCAAGGTTACTGGGGATGGGCAAAACTCAGCGCTGGGTCAATCCGGTTCTCCACATTCTCATTAAAGCGAAACCACACTAAACCAATCCGGCCTCCAGTCCATAAATAGGTCGTCGGCAATACGCAGGTGCTATAAGAGTGTATCGAATTAGGCCCAATTGATTCATTCCGGTTTACCATATTGTGCCCGGTTTCACGACCACAGTATCCGCGAATACATGTTTTTTAAATATCTTCGACTCCATACAAACCAACCGCATCTGCCGGGAGGAAAACACGTGTATATTGCGAAGTCAATCCCCTTACACAAAGTGGTTAGCAACCACTAGAAAAAAAGCATTTAGACTTTTCATAAGACCCGACAGGGGGCCTGATGCATTGAGTCTATTAAGACCTACAAAACCGATAAGATAAATCTTTCTCGCTTGCATCCCACGATAAGATGCATGCGCTCTTCCCGGTGAGTTGGCGAGCCCGGATGTCGTTCTTTCATGCCTCGTTGGTCTTTGTTTAAATAACTTTGCTGCGCGCTTAAACAATGACTTTCTCAAGCTGTTTTCTTTTGAGCATGGCCAAAACGCCAACGCTACAAAATTCAAGAGATGTCCATTCACAAAGTATACCTCGACAACAACGCCACCACCCCCTGCGACCCACGCGTAGTAGAAGCGATGCTGCCCTATTTTTACGAACACCCCGGCAATGCTGCCAGCCGCAGCCATCCTTTTGGTTGGGAAGCCGAGGCGGCAGTTGGCCTGGCCCGGCAGCGCGTCGCTGCCCTCATTGGTGCCGACGAAAAAGAGATCATTTTTACCAGCGGCGCCACTGAATCCGATAACCTGGCCATCAAAGGGGCGCTCGAAATGTACGGCCGCAAAGGGCGCCACATCATCACCGTCAAAACCGAACACAAAGCGGTACTCGACACCTGCGACTACCTGCAAAAACAGGGGGCCTCGGTGACCTACCTCGACGTTCAGGCGGACGGCCGCGTCGACCCCGCCCTGCTTGAAGCGGCCATTCGTCCGGACACCGTGTTGGTGTCGGTCATGTGGGCCAACAACGAGACCGGGGTGCTGCAGCCCATCCGCGAGATTGGCGACATCTGTGCGCGCCACGGCATCCTCTTCATGAGCGATGCCACCCAGGCTGTGGGCAAAATTCCTGTCAACCCGCGCGAATGTGGAGTGCACCTCATGGCGTTCACGGCACACAAAATGTATGGGCCAAAGGGCGTTGGCGCCTTGTATGTGAGCCGGAAAAATCCGCGCGTTAAGGTTTCAGCACAAATGCACGGTGGAGGACACGAGCGGGGCATGCGTTCCGGAACCCTCAACGTTCCCGGCATCGTGGGCATGGGCAAAGCTGCCGAAATTGCACAAAGCGAGATGCAAGCCGATGCCGAACGCCTTCGCCGCATGCGCGACCGCCTCGAGACCGGACTCCGGAAGATGGAGGAAGTTTACGTAAATGGCAGCATCGAACACCGCATGCCGCACGTCACCAACCTGTCTTTTAAACACGTCGAAGGCGAGGGCCTGATGATGACCTTCAACCAGCAAATCGCCGTGTCCTCCGGATCTGCCTGCACGTCTGCGTCGCTGGAACCCAGCTACGTGCTGGTGGCCCTGGGCCTCGGCGACGACCTCGCCCACTCATCGCTGCGCCTGTCGCTGGGCCGTTTCACCAAAGAAGAAGACATTGACTTCGCGATTGACGCCATCACCAAAGGGGTCAACCACATGCGGGAGCTTTCGCCCATTTGGGAAATGTACAAAGACGGTGTGGACCTCAGTAAGATCCAATGGTCTGAGCATTGAGGGAACACTGCGCAACAATTGCTCGTTTTTTAAGTTGAATACAATTAAACTCGATTTATGGCCTACTCTGAAAAAGTACTCGACCACTTCAAACACCCCAAAAACGTGGGGACGCTCGACAAAAACGATCCCACCGTCGGCACCGGACTGGTTGGAGCGCCGGAATGCGGCGACGTGATGCGCCTCCAGATCAAGGTCAACCCGGAGAACGGGGTCATTGAAGAGGCCCGTTTTAAAACTTTCGGCTGCGGTTCAGCCATTGCCTCCTCCTCCCTGGCTACCGAATGGCTCAAGGGAAAGAACCTCGACGAGGCCATGGCTATCGACAACATGGACATCGTCGAAGAACTTGCCCTTCCCCCCGTCAAAATCCATTGCAGCGTGCTCGCAGAAGACGCCATCAAAAGCGCCATCCGCGACTATCAACAAAAACAATCGTCCTGACGTTCGATGCTTTTCGTAGGAGACACGGCCAAACAGCGCATTGCTGAGATACGCAGGGACTCCGGACTGGATTCCAGCTATTTCATTCGCGTGTCGATTACCAGCGGTGGCTGCAGCGGACTGAGCTACAAAATGGATTTCGACAACGAAGTGCAACCCAACGACCAGGTGTTTGAAGACAACGGCGAAAAGATCGTGACCGACCTAAAATCATTTCTATACCTCTTCAATTCGACCCTGGAGTTCTCGGGTGGTCTCCAAGGCAAAGGCTTTTACTTCGACAACCCCAACGCTTCGCGCACCTGCGGTTGCGGCGAGAGTTTCTCCGTCTGAACCCGGCCAGCGGGTATTCCTAGCACTGTTTTCCACTTTAATTGCCTGATCTTTGCGGCCATGGAAGGATGCTTTGCGCTGCTTTAGGACCCCCTGCGTGCAAGGCGTTGTGAAATTGAATTTTTATGCCTTTTCAAATGCGTAAACACCTGTAATTCAAGTTGTATATTTTCATTTGTCTTAACCCCCTAATTAACTGGACAAAATTTGAAAATCAATTTTGTTACACTAAATTAGGGTATTATGAGCAAAACCAGAAGAAAATTCAGCCCGGAAGACCGGCTATCTATTTTGAAGGAATG
>JADLHA010000040.1 GCA_020848995.1 Saprospiraceae bacterium
AAATAATAAATCTGCTCAATAACCAATTGTATCTTTAAACTCAAATTAACGTTCTTTCTCTTATTGCCGAATCAGGGGTGGGTCAACATCCAGGAACCCCGGGTCAACATGAGAGGAATTTACAATGTCTGTTAAAGACATTATTAAAATGGGATTTGAACTTACAAAAACCCAAAGCAATAATGTTCCAAACCACGAAGATCCTGGATTAACTTTTGAATCAGGTCAGATCAAAAAGGGGAAAATAATTAAAACTTGTGTCTTATATGCGGATATTAGAAATTCAACCTTGTTAAGTAAAACGCATTCTTCAGAACAAATGGCTCGTTTATACACTGCATTTACAAAGAGCATGATGAACATTGCTGAATATCATGGTGGTGTGATAAGAAATATTATTGGTGATCGTGTTATGATTGTATTCCCTGAATCTAATTGTTTTCAAAATGCTATTGATACAGCAGTATCCATTAACACAGTTTCTTCTAAAATAATTAATAGACTTTTTACTGATATTGAATTCAAATGTGGTATAGGAATTGATTACGGAGAAAAATTTGTTGTTAAAGCAGGAATACCAAAACAAGATAAAGAGAGAGCTAATTATAAAAATCTTATTTGGATAAGTAACTCTGCTAATATCGCTTCTAAATTAACCGATATTGCAAATAAAGTGATGATTCAAAATATGTTTAGGGTAACTTATAATCCAAGAAATTTTTTATTTTTATCACCTCTCCGCAGATTATTAAATAGAAACGCAGGGTTAAATTACCTAAGTGAAAATGAACCAAGATATCTACCGAATGAAGAAATCAAGGAAGTAACAAGTGAGGAATTTATTGAAAAATTTGATATGCTAACCGGAGGTAGCTTATACTATACGGATGGAAACCTTATTAAATTTGAAAAATTTGATAAAAAAATTATAACCTCAGCTATATTAGTCTCAGATCAAGTCTATCAAGAATATAAAAAAATAGATCCAAAAAAAGAAGAATTTACTAATGGCTGGTGGAAAATTCAAGATACCGCGATAAAAGAATATACAAAGAAAATATATGGTTGTGATATGGTTTGGAAGATTGATAGAGAAATAGTGTAATTAATATAATATGAGAGATGAACTAAACAAAATCTTGAGTAATGTAATTGATTGGCTTAAATTTGCAGAAGCTAAAAACGCTGGACTTCTAGCTTTTAATTGTGCGGCAATTGCAGGTATAATGCGCGGGTTTCCTGAAGATGATAACTTAACAATTTATAAATGGTTTATGGTGTTTTTATTTGCAATATCTGTTTGCATTTCAATTTACACATTTTTACCTGTACTAAATAAAACTTTTAATTACCGGAAGTTGGACGATGTTAAATTCGAAGTGGAGAAGCTGAAGCTAAATTGCTACTTCTTTAATCACCATTCTAAAATCAATTGCAAGCAACTCTTATCTTTGCTAAAATTTAAATCCGGCTTACTTGATCATACTTTTAATAACATAGATACTGATATCGCAGACCAAATAATAAATAATGCTGAAATCGCTCTCAGTAAATTTAAACTTTTTACTTGGGCTGCTTATTTTACATTTTCTGGTGCTGTAGTTGGTTTGCTTTTAATTCTTATGAAAATTGCTTTATAATTAGAGACTATCAATAAAATCTTTAATTACTTTGCTCTTTATTACCTTACCTAAATTAACAAAAATTTTTATTGAATCATTTTTTGAAGTTGGTTCTTCTTCAATTATTTGATAGGATAAAGATCCACTTTGTGGTGAATAAACTGGCCCTGCATAAAGAACTCCCACGAAATAATAATCTAAAGTATTTCCAAGACTCATTACATTTTGATTTGCCTTTTTTAGTCCATATTTAACCCGCTTTAAAAAGACTGGGGAACCACTAGAACCATTGTAAGCAGCAATATCAATTAAAAATTCATTTAATCCTTGGTAATCCAGTTTTGGTATCGTTGCTGTAACCCCCGTTCTGGCTATTGGCGTGTTATTAATATAGTCTCTTAACCCAATTGGATAACCAATCATTATTATATCTTCAAGAATAGAAAATGTATTCCAAATACTATCGGAAGGAATGTTTGCTTCTGTAATTGATCTTATTGCAAGGTTAATTCCTAGTTTATTATTTGAGGCAACAAGAGAATCAATTGACAATACTGCAATATCAATGGAAGTGTCAGGATGAAATATCCATTTTTTATTAAAATCGGCGATAGTAATCTTGGTTATATTTCCATAAACATTTCCTTTAACATCAATTTTGTTGAAATATAGCGTACCCTTTATTAAATCTTTAATTACATGTTTATTAGTTACAATGAACTGCTTATTCCTACCATTACTTTTTTTGGAATAAAAGAATCCTGTTCCTCTTGTAAATAAAGTATCGCTTTCCTTTTCTTTTCCAGATATGAAAACCGTACACTGGATTAATTGGTGTTCAATTGACGAATCTCTTATTTGTGAAAATACCTTCTGTGAAAGAAATAAAATTGTTATGATTAGGGAAATAATTGGTTTTAAATAATTCACCTTGATTGATATAATTTGTTAAAACAATCTTATTTATTCTATTTCCTTATCTTCTCTATACTTTTGCCGTAGTTGAGCTAATTCATTCAAATTAGTATTTGATTGTTCAAATTCATATTCATTTTGACCCAGAGACAAACCAGAGAAATAAGAATTACCTGATTGTATATCCTTCAGCAAAGAGGATAATAATTGGGGCTCATATTCTGCCAGAAGATACCCACTATTAAATCCAGTAATAAATTGTTTTTCGTTAGATTCCATCAGAAAGTTTCTTTTGAATGTTTTTCTAAATACTCATTGATTGAGTTAATATCGTATAGAATTATTTTTCGTTCAGGTTGAGAGAACCGGATTTTTCCTTCATCACGGAGTTTTTGTAATGTACTCTTAGCTTTGATGTTGAGCATTTCCATTACCCGTTCGCCTGAAACCCATTTATCCTCCTTAATACCTTCAGTCTGCTTAATTCTTTTTACAACCGTTTCAATGAGTTTATAAAATGCTTCATCCTGCAGGCAAATGACTTCCATATTCCAAAGATAAATATTCTGGATTTTAACTAAGAACTATGATTTGTAAATAATTATTTGACTGTTTTGAAGTGAGATCCACCGAAATCCGCTTGCAAATGGCTTGCAAATAAAAAAGGAGTTAAGATTTGTATTTCTTAACTCCTTGATTTTCAATGTGGAGGATCAGGGATTCGAACCCAGGACCCCCTGCGTGCAAGGCACCAGCGCAATTCAAATCTGAAGGATGCAACGTAGTTTTGGTCTGTGCTACAGGGCAGAATACCACTTGCGCACATCCACCTGCCGGAAAGTTGGATAGGTGCCTACCTACTCAGTTGCGGGTTCCAGCACCTGCTCGTACTGCCTTTTTTCGGCGAAAAATTTCAACTACCGGAATGCATTTTTCTGTTGGGTCTGCCTCTGACCATGAGATGGTGGGCAAGCAATCCCCTAAGAGGCAACAACAGTCCAAGGCATCGGCTATTCCTCTTCTCAGTCCTTTGCTGGTGCCTCGTCCACTGCTTTTCCTTCGCTTGCCACCCTTCGCTCGACGGATTTTTCGAAAGCATTGGGGTGATCTACCTTGCTGTCCTGTGCCTTTGGATCCAACGTTTGGCGATCCACATTCCTACCGCTGAGCTACCGGCATTCAGCGTGCGCGCGTTTGGGTGGCTGGGTTGGGCCATGACGCTCACGGCCCTGGCGGCCTATTTGCTTGCGCTCGGCGGTGTGGCCAACGAGGCGGCTCAATGTTACGTGCGCTTTCCCTACTTCGGCGACGTTTACCGGCTGCAGGGCTTCACCACAACGCCCGCACTCTACCTTTCGGCGATCACCCTGTCCATTGGTTTTGTGCTTGGCGACACCCTCTCACGAAACAGGTGCCGGCAAGCTGCAATTGCAGCAGGCTTGTTCACGCTGGTGGCGGTGCTGACCTTTGCCAAGTCCTTCCTTTACATCATTTTTTTGTGGGTCGCGCTGTTGGCCCGACGCTCAAGCCGTTCGTCGCTCCGGGTGGTATTTGTGGGAATCGTTCTAACCATCGTGCACTGCTTTGCGACCCACCTCCTCATCCAAGCTGGGGAGCAGACGCAGCGCAGCGTGGATCCTTCCGGTCCTTACACTACGAACGAACGTTTGTTCGTATTCGGAGACGTTGCTTTAGTCAAAACGGGGTATTACGCCCTCAAGCGCGCTTCCTGGCAATTGTTTGCTGAGAATCCGTGGACCGGAACGGGCCCCGGCAATTTCAACCGTACCCTGGCCACACTCAAAACCACTGGGGCATACCCCGCTCACCTTCCGGACTTCGATCCCCACAGCAGCTATACCGGTGCCCTGGCAACACTGGGGCTTTTTGGCTTGCTGGCCCTGATCGCCTGCGGAATTTCCCTTTTCCGGATCGTTACCATCATGCCGGCAGACAATCCGTTTCGCTACCTGTTCATCGCATTGCTGTCCATCATCGCAGCTGAAGCGATTTCCATGGACGTCATGAATTTCCGGCACTACTGGGCGCTGGTTGGGCTGATATTGGCCTGGAAAGGTGAGAGAGCGGGAGAAAAACAGGAGCCACCCCTTGCGGCCAGTTGACGAAGAGCGCGTCGCATCCGGAAGCACGCATAAGGGCATCTCGAATAGGCCCCTGTTGCACCAGCCTGTCCACACGGGCTGACGCGCTCCTTGAACCTGCTTCACAATGCTTGGTTGCCGCTCTGTCCATTATCATTCCACGTTGCCTTTTCACCGCGGCTCTTCCTGCCAAATTTATTCAGACATCAAAGCGAAGTTATTCGAAATGCCTCTTATATTTATATCGCGAACCCAAACTTAGCCCTATGAAAAACCAATTGTTCATCGGACCGGCGGCAAGGTGGATCAGAATGTGTTGTGCCTGCTTTGGTCCATTCGCGCTTTTCTCACTTTTTTTTGCAGCATGTTCTCTGAATGCCCAACCACGACCTCTTACCCAGGATTTCGCGCCGGTCGGTAGTCACTGGTATTATACCAACATAATCAGTTTCTTTTCGCAGGATATGGACTACGTTGAGATCAAATGCATCGGAGATACCGTCATACAGGGAAAAAACTGCCGCCATTTACAAAAAACGTATCGCGGCCGTAATGAACGGGATGAGTTTGTTTACAGCAATGGCGATACCGTTTACCGGCTTGCGACGAATGATAGCTTTTATGTTCTGTACAATTTTGCGGCGAAACCTGGAGACTCATGGCTCGCCAGGTCTTCCCTGTTCGGAGACGGACCACCTGAAGAGGAAATGACCATTACCGTTGACAGCACCTCCATGGTGACCATAAATGGCCAAAATTTAAAGACCTTATACGTTTCGAGCGATCACTCCTGCCTCAGTTTTGGCGATTACTGGGGGCCTCTGGGAAGAGCCAGGATCATCGAACGGCTTGGCGGATCATGGTACATGTTTCCTTTCAATTACGGCTGGCTGGATGCCGGTATCCGGATCGGCTTGCGCTGCTATTCGGATGATTCCCTGGGCTTTTATAGTTCAGGCATTGCGACTACCTGCGATGAAATCATAACAAACGTGCACAACGAGGAGGACGTCATGACCTCCAACGCATACCCGAATCCTTTTACCAATCAACTGACCTTTGAAGTATCAGATAACGATGTTGCGACCCTGTTTCTCTACGACTTCACCGGAAACAGAGTATTCAATAGCCGGTTTACAAGCTCCATAACGATCGCTACAAACGCGTTTCATGATGGAATTTATTTTTACGAATTGACAACCATAAAGGGGTTTAAAAAAACGGGTAAGCTTGTCAGACGATGAGATGTGATACTCTGGACTCAAGGTGCTGTGTTGGGGTCAGAAGGTGATCAATCGTTCATAAGATAAATACTATGCTTTAGCGTCATGTAGCGGCAATATCAGCAGATGAAGCAGCAATGAGAATCACAAAGGTCATGTTATCTGCACAGTACCATTTAAAGGCACCAACCAAAAATGGAAACAAATAAAATTGCCCTTGCACACAGGCTCAGAGAGGTTTTACTGAATGGAACATGGATTGCCAACACCAACTTTAAAGAACAAATAACAGGCGTAAGCTGGAAAGAAGCCATTTATAGAGTAGAACAGTTAAACTCTATTGCCATGTTGACCTACCATATCAATTACTACATCCAGGGATTGCTCGAAGTTCTTCGCGGAGGAACCCTCACGATCCACGACCAATTCAGCTTTGACCTTCCTGAAATCCGCAATAAAAAAGATTGGGAGCATTTGGCAAAGGAATTTCTCAGCAATGCAGAATCGTTTGCTCGCCATGTAGAGCAAATGGATGATCAAATATTTTCCCAAACCTTTGTGGACGAAAAATATGGCACTTACCTCAGAAACATTGAGGGAGTCATAGAGCACAGCTATTATCACTTAGGCCAGGTCGCGTTGATCAGAAAACTGATTCAGCAAGGAGCACATCAGGTGTAAGTTTTAAGGGTGTCTCATTCATCGCTTTTAGCTATCCCTCTTGGTAATAAGACAACTCACTGCCTGGTTTTCATACAACGGCGTGAACGTGTTGCCTCTAGTCCGCTGGCTGAGCGGAGTCGAAGCCAGCGGACTGACTGTCCCAATGCAGGAATGAAAAGTTCCCTTCTGGCATCTGCTTTGCACCGTGAACGTGTTGCCTCTTGTCCGCTGGCTGAGCGGAGTCGAAGCCAGCGGACTGCCTGTCCTAATGCAGAATCGTATGGATTTTGCCATCTGGTTTCATTATTTATTTAAGGGCATATTTAAAAACTCCATGTTGCTACTAGAGTAAATTTAGCAAAACAAGACGAGGCACAGCGAAGAAAGCTATGTGGAACGATAACTTACTGAGCTGCAACGAAGGATTGTGAAGCTAAATTCATTGAGTGGGTGAGCCTGTGCGGGCTGGCTGGTGCAATAGTGGGTTATTCGAGGTGCCTTTAATCATAAAACCCTTTTATTGCTCTGAGGATTAATTCATACTTTTGAACTGTATCCGCTACCTGTCTAACATATTGAATTAATTTATAATATATAAATTACTTGATTGTGTATCAGTTTTGCATATACATGTCTAAAATAATTCTCATCGAATATCATCGATTATTAAAAAGGGTCTGGATCTTGGGGTGTTGCATACTCATACTTTCAGGATGTAAAGAAGAGATAGAAATCCCAGAACCTCTTGAATCCTATATCTTTTTATACACTTCAAAGGTTGATGCACAAGCAGTAAATTGCGGATATACTTATTATGAAGAGGCTGGTGATAGAATCAAAAAACATCTCAGAAATTCCGTTCCGAATCTCTCAAAAAAGGAATTAATTGAACTGGGAAATTATTTCAAAAATAATTATGTTGTTTCACCAATCACCGAGCATACAAGGTCTCCTTGGGCAAAAGAAATCATTGAGAGAATGAAGCCTTTCCTTATTGAATCAGGGTATTCCCACACCTTATTCACTTTGGAAGATCACTCATTTTCTGCCTTTACAGTTCCAGGTGGAAATATTTTCATAACAACTGGATTATTGGATCAAATCAATGAAATTGACGAACTGGCATATATCATTGGCCATGAACTTGGACATAATGAAAATAATCATACAACTGAATTGGCCAGATTGTATAAATATGTAGAAAATAAATCAAACGAAGGTGGGATATTGAATTACGCAACGACTTCCATTACTCAATTGGGGTCAAAAATATGCGGAAAGCCTGACGAACTGGAATGCGACCTTGCATCAATGTACCTATTACACAAAGCTGGCTATGATCCGGAAATCGCCATGGGAGGAGTGGAATTATTAAAAATGTACAGTGAACCAAAACCCGAGGAAGACTGGCGGGCTGCTCTAATGGCCTTTTTCAAATCTCACCCATGGTCAGAAGACAGGGATATTTGTATTAGAGAATATATTCAAGAGGCAAAATTTAGTGCAGTATGTGAACACATTTATTCAAATAAAAAAGGATTTATTGCTACAAAACAATCTCCGCTAGAGCTCCGGGAATTTCCAATTAAAAGAGCGAATAGCATTTACAAAATACCAAAAGGAGCGAAAGTCCAGATTGTATGCGACTGTATTGAGCAAGATTACAGAATAAATGAAGAATGGCTTTACGTTTTATATAAAACAAAGGATAAAAAATATTATGGTTGGGTTGATAAAAAGTTCATTAAACCTGATTAAAGGCACTTCTGAAAATTTGCAGGAATTTCTTTTACACAGGACATTCCAAGTCAATTGAAATCCATTTAAAGCTTAGAGACGTAATAAGCCAAAGCTGCAATTATTAGCCCGAAAGGCAAACTAAGAATGTATTTTACGAAACTAATTTTATCGTACAAGAATCCCATAATTACACCAGAGATCAACATAATATTTATATGTTTAATATGAATAATTCGCGATAAGGCCTCGGCATCCAGGTACAAATATTTAAAAATTAAGAAAAAACAAAAAAGTAGAATCGTCGCAATAATTGTCATTCTAATCTGTGGATCTATACTAAATGCCTGGCCAGAAATTTTTTTAACCAGACCCACTCCAATATAGCTTCCTATCATTGCCACAATAAAGGAGATGCAAAGAATTAACACATAAAAATGATTAATCATATTTTTGTAAATTATATGCTAACAAAGTTAGCATATAAAGCAACAATGTTAGGGATAGATCCAGTTTAATTTGTTTAAAATTGAGGCTCACAGAAAAGGCAAATTGCCAATTATTTATGCAACGCGCTGCTTATTTGGCTTTTACAAAATTAATCCCAAGCTAGAGAAGATTTAAGGCATGGTTCAAAATTAAAATAGGGAAATCCATTGCGGTTTCTGCAGGTCACCATTCCGGGTGTTTTCCTTCGAGGAGTTGCCGGACGCGAAGAAAGTATTTACTGCGGTGGTAGAAGTTGCGCAGGGCATCGGCAAGCTCGGGTAGGCGCCGTCCTTCGTCGAAGGCAAGCAGAGCACCTTCGACGGCCGCCAGTGCTTCGCGCTCCATGGTCTCCAGGCGTTTTTGCGCCTCTTCGTTTTCGATGTTTCCCTCCTGTATGCCTTCGTGGAGCTCCATCAACTCCAGTAAAAAGGCAGGGTCCTCCTCCGCAACATCGTTTGCAATGCCCGGAAATTCGGTATCGATCAGGTATCGCAGTCGCAGCAGGGGTTGCGAAAGGGTCTGGTAAGCGCGGTTGAGCACCGCCGCCTGCAAATCAGAATCGCTGTCGCCTGCCTCCTTCAGATCCGGATGCAGGGCGCGTGACTTTTCGTAGTATCTGCGCCGCAGAAGTGCCGCATCCAGGCCGTATGCAGGCTGCAATCCGAAGAGGTCGAAGTAATTGGCATTTTCCATTTTAACCTTCGCGCAATTCTCAGCGATTTGAATACAGGGATTATTGCATCATTTGCCCATACCGCGCAGCACGTCGAGGCCGTTGGCATACAGCATCAGCGCCATGAGCAGGATGAAACCGATCAGGGTGGCCTTTTCTACGACTTTATCGGGGACTTTGCGTCCTGTGACCACCTCGATCAACAGGAAAACTACGTAGCCTCCGTCGAGCGCCGGAATGGGCAGCAGGTTCATAAAGCCGAGTACAATGCTCAGGATGGCCGTCATTCTCCAAAAGGCATCCCAATCCCAGCTCGCAGGAAACATATTGGTGATCGATCCGAACCCGCCCAGGGAGTCGCGCGCCTTGATCTCGCCACTGAACATCTTCGAAAAAGCTTTGAGCTGGGTGGTCAGCAGTTCAATGCCCACCGTGACACCGCGCGGCAGTGCCGCCAGCAAACTGAAGTGTTCCTTTTCAATGGCGAGAAAATGGTTGGCTGGTTGCCATTCGATACCGATCATGCCCTGGGCATTGGTCTTCACTTGCATGCGGATGCTGTCTCCATGCCTGAGCAGTCCCAGGTCAAATTGCCGGTCGGGTTGTCTGCGGATGATGCGGGCCACTTCATGGAGATACACCGCCGGTTGTCCGTCAATCTCAAAAAACCGGTCTCCGGGCTGTATGCCCGCGCCTTCGGCTGGAGTTCCGGACATGACGCGCATCACCTCGGTGGGTACGCGCGGCGAGATGAAGTCCATTTTCTTAAAATCCGGCTTGGTCAGTCTGGAAATGTATTCAGGGGCAAGCTCCAGGGTCATTGGCTGTCCGTCTCGAACCAGTTGAAGGCGTTTGTCTTTTTCGAGGATCAGGTTTTTGAGGATTGCCGCTTTATCGAATCGCTCGAGCGGAACAGCGCCTACTCCGGTAATGCGGTCGCCGTCGCGCAAGCCCACCTCGCGTGCAAAGCTGTCGACGGCAATGCCATAGGTCAGCGATTGGGTCGGAAGGTACTCCTGGCCATTTTTCCAAAGCAACAGTGCGAACAACAAAAATCCAAAAATGAAGTTAACCGTTACGCCCCCGATCATGATGATGAGCCGTTGCCAGGCCGGTTTTGATCGAAACTCCCACGGTTGTGGCTCCGAACTCAGCTGCGCCATGTCGAAACTCTCGTCGACCATGCCGGAGATTTTTACATATCCGCCCAGCGGCAGCCAGCCCAGACCCCACTCGGTATCGCCGATCTTCTTTTTAAACAGCGAAAACCAGGGATTGAAAAACAGATAAAATTTTTCGACCCGTGTTTTAAACCAGCGCGCCGGGGTGAAGTGCCCCAACTCGTGGAGGACCACCAGGATCGTCAGACTTAACAGCAACTGGCTTACTTTGATGAGGATCTCCATCCGTTCGATTTGATGTTTGAAACAAGGAATGCGGCGTTTTGTTGGCGGGGTTCCGTCAGGCAGCGCCGTAAACCGCAAGAGTATGCCGCGGGCTTCATCTCTTCCCCGGCTTTTTTGCGTCGGCGCGCCTGAAAGTCACTTCGCGCTTTTTCCATTTGAGGCCCTTCTGTCCTTCCAGCCTTCTGGCGCTGTCGGCGTCGGTCACAAAAAAGGAATAGCTGTTGAACATATCGATGTCGCGGATTGCCCTTCCGCTTACGCTCGTTAACTTAAAGATGAGTTCGCGCAATTCGTCATAGCGCATCTGGTCGAGTTTTCCGAGGCTAACAAACATTCGTATGTCTCCGGAGGCAGCATGTTTGGATCCGCCCCCACCCTTTTTGGAAGGTTTTCCACTTGCAGGCGGTGTGGGTGCGTCGCGGAACCGTTCATCCACGTTGAGGTCTTCCTGGTTGCGGCGGGCCTGGGCCAGTCGCTCGAGTTCGGGTGCCAGCACGATCCGGACCAGCTCATCTTTGCTGAGTTGCATCAGTGGCCAGACCCATTCGTTTGGCAGTGCGACGCCGTCTCCGGCTTGTTTTTTGCTTTCCATCACCGACTCCACGAATCGCCTCACGCGCATTTCGGCCACTTCATCGGCGGTGGGTATGCGAAAGCGTTCAAACCGCAGGCGCGCCGACTTCTCGATCCGGTGCAGCTTATAAGCCTCTTTGACGTGCAACAGCGCAATGGATATCCCTTTTTGTCCGGCACGGGCGGTCCGGCCGCTCCGGTGGGTATAGTTTTCGATGTCGTCGGGGAGGTGGTAGTGGATGATGTGGGTCAGATTTTTTACGTCGATGCCCCGGGCAGCGACATCTGTGGCAAAAAGTATGGGCACGTAGCGGTTGCGAAACCGGTTCATGACTTTGTCGCGCTGCGGCTGGTCGAGGTCACCGTGGATGCAATCGACGCGATAGCCGTCTTTGAGCAGGGCATCGCTGAGCTCCTGTGTCTCCAAACGCGTATTGCAAAAAACGATGCCGTAAAATCCGGGATGGTAGTCGACGATGCGTTTCAGTGCCACCAATTTATCCTTGGCATGCACCACCGCGTATTGGTGGCTGATGTCGGGATGGCTGTCGTCCTTTTTTCCGGCGCGAACCTCCACCGGCTCGCGCAGGTAGCGGGCTGCAATTTCGCGCACTTCGGACGACATGGTTGCGGAAAACAATGCGGTGGATTTTGAGGCGGGCGTCTGGGACAGGATGCGCTCCAGGTCATCGCGGAATCCCATGTTGAGCATTTCGTCGGCCTCGTCGAGGACCACCCTGCGAAGCTGATCCATGCGAATGGCTTTGCGGTCGATGAGGTCAACCAGGCGTCCCGGAGTTGCCACCACCACCTGAGCGCCTTCGCGCAAGGCCCGGATTTGCTGGCTGATGCTCGACCCGCCGTACACCGCGACGATGCGCAGCGCCCGGAGCGGCGCACCATAACGGGCCAGGTCACCGGCAATTTGCATGCACAATTCGCGGGTAGGCGCCAGAATCAATGCCTGGGGATTGCGGTTGTCGAGTTCGGCGAGCTGAAGGACGGGCATGCCAAAGGCTGCCGTTTTGCCGGTACCCGTGCGGGCAAGTCCGATGCAGTCCAAATCCGGATTGAGTAATACCGGGATGGCCTTTTGCTGGATTTCCGTGGGTACGGAAATTCCCATCCCCCTCAAGCCCTCGGCGAGGTCCGGCCGGATGCCCAGGCCTTCAAAGTCATTGTAGTGCTCCATGCAATGTGCTGAATGGTAAAAAGAATACCTGCCTGTGCAGGCAGGTATTCGGTTTGTATGGTCTTGGTACCTCAGGCCCTAAACCCAACTCACACGAGCTGAGGGGCCGCGAGCGATTCAATTCAAAACCTCCTCTTGAAGCGGTCATTGCCGCCTCCGTCGCGGTTCGAAGGACGGAAGGGCTTGCGCTCCCTCTGCTCAGGCGGGCGGGCTTCGGACACCGAAATGGCGCGCTCCTTGATCTGCTTCTGATCCAGGTTGGCAATGGCATCCTGGGCTTCGTGGTCGTTTGGCATTTCCACAAAACCGAAGCCTTTGCTTCTGCCGGTCATTTTGTCGGTGATGATTTTAACGGAAGACACTTCGCCGTATTCGGCAAACATGGCCTCCAATTGGGCTTCCTTAACTGAGTAGTCAAGGTTTCCTACGTACAGGTTCATTATGAAAATATTTAAAAATGAAAAAAATTACAATGGATGATGGTGGGGCGGGTGGATGATGCTATGCGGGCAATTGGTCTATAGTCGTATAACGCAAAGGTACTACATAAAATTCCAATTCTTTCAAAATCTTTTTTTTAGCTTTCGAAGGTCTGCTGCTCCAGGGCACAGGCCGCTCATGATCCGGCCCAAACCTACCCGAAAAATGGCCGCCGTTCCCCCTGAATTTGCCCCCTGGTTTCGGATATCCGGACTCCGTTTAATATCTTGCACGGCTGATCGAGACGACCACCCAATCAGATGAAATCATGGATTTGAAGAAGGCATTCTCCGCTTTGGCCAGGGTCGATTGGCTATGGCTCCTGCTTGCCCATGCAGGCCTTGCCATCCTGCTGTACCACCGCGCCCTTGAATTTGGCTACGTGCTCGACGACGTCATCGTGTACACCGAGAACAGCTTTGTGCAAAAAGGTTTTGCCGGGATCCGGGACATCCTCGCGCATGAGAGTTTCACCGGCTATTTTGGCGAGCAAAAAGACCTCGTTGCGGGAGCGCGTTACCGCCCCCTTTCGATCGTCAGTTTCGCCATCGAGTACGAGCTGCTGGGCCACAATCCCATGATCAGCCACCTGGTCAACATCCTCTTATACGCCCTTACCGCAACGATGCTTTACCTCTGGTTGTCGAGGCTGGTTCCGACCGCACCTGGCGTCAGGGGGCTGCCTGGACTGGCGGCTATGGCTTCGCTGCTGTTCCTGGCCCACCCGGTGCACTCCGAGGCTGTAGCCAACATCAAAGGGCGCGACGAGATCATGTGTTTGCTGTTTTCCCTTTGTGCGGCCTGGGGCTGGTTGAAATTCGTCGACCGGCGCAAGCCCCTCCACGCTCTTTTCGCCAGTACTTCGTTTTTACTCGCCCTGTTCTCCAAAGAAAACGCGATCACCTTTGCTGCCGTCATCCCCCTGAGCGTCCATTTCTTTCGAAACCAGCCTTTGAAAAAAGCGCTGGTCGCGAGCTGGCCCTTGCAATTGTGTGCACTGCTCTTCGTGCTCGTGCGATGGAAAGTCATCGGCTACCTGCTCAGCAGCGGTGCAGTCATCACCGACTTGATGAACAATCCCTTCGTCGGCATGAACACCGCCGAGAAGACCGCTACGGTGTTTTACACATTCATCTGGTACTATAAGCTCCTGATCTTTCCACACCCCCTGACCCACGACTATTATCCCTACCACGTGCCCCGGTCCGAATGGACGGATCTCATCCCAATTGCGGCCTTCCTGCTTACTGCCGGGCTGATCTACCTCGCCTTCCGGTTGCGGCGTCGCCATCCGGTGATGAGCTACAGCCTGTTTTATTATTTCATTACCTTTTCCATCGTCTCCAACCTCGTTTTCCCGGTAGGAACCTTCATGAACGAGCGTTTCTTGTTCATGCCATCGGTTGCCTTCAGCCTGGTAACTGCACTGGGGATCCGGACGCTCGGCAGCTGGTCTCCTCCGAAAGGCCCCTGGCTGGCAACTACCGCCCTGTTGGCCCTGATGCTTCCCTATGGACTCAAAACCCTGGACCGCGTTCCGGACTGGGAAGACGGTTTTAAGCTCAACCTCTCCGCGGTAAAGGTTTCCAAAAACAGCGCCCGCATCAACCTGTTTACCGGGGTCTCCTATTTTCAGAAATACCAGGCGGAGTCCGACCCGAATCGCAAATACGAATCCCTGAAGTCCGCTGAACAGTACATCGACCGCGCCCTGAAAATTTTTCCGCAATACGGACAGGCGCTGAATATGAAATCGGGGGTATTGGCAGAATGGTTAAAAAAGGACAACGACATCCACCGCTTTTTAAAATCCCTGGAAGAAGTGATCCGGGTAAAACCAGACCTTGACTTCGTCACCAAATATATGGAATACCTGACGCGCGATGCCGACAACAATGCGATCATGATTCCCTTTTTCAAACGGGTGGGCTACGAAGTCCTGTACAAAGAGGAGCACAACTACGCCTTCGCCATTCACTTTCTGGGAATGGCCTATAAAATTGACAGCCAGGATGCGGAGCTGTGCTTTTACATCGCACAGGCTTATTCGGATTTCGCCAAATTTGGGAAAGCCAAGCCGGCAAAGATTGCCGAGTACGAGCAAAAATCCATTGACTTTTACAACCAGGCAGCGAGCCTTGACCCCAGGTATGCCCGATGAACAACTCCTGTACCAGGTTGCGCTGACAAAAGTAGCTCACGTTGGGCCCGTCACGGCGCGCACCCTTTTGCGCCAGGTTGAGAGTCCCAAACAGTTGTTCGTTTCGTCAGCCGGAGGGCTGCGAAGGTTGCACAGGCTCAGCGCACGCATCCGCACGGCCTTGTCCAACCCGGAAGCCCTGCGTGCCGCCGAAGCGGAGTTGCGCTTTGCCGAAGCCAACGGCATTCGCGTGCTCTGGGTAGAGCACGAAGAATACCCATGGCGTTTGCGGCAGCACGAGGATTCTCCGTTGGTGATCTACTGCAAGGGCAACGCAAAGATGAATCCGGAACGCGCAATAGCCGTTGTTGGCACCCGCAACATCACCGAACATGGACGCGCGTTGACCGAAATCCTGGTCGCCGGTCTTGCAGGTCAAAACATTCAAGTCGTCAGCGGACTGGCCTACGGCGTCGATGCCTGTGCACACGGCATGTGCCTGCAACACGGGATTGAAACCATTGGCGTACTTGGACATGGTCTCGACCGGATGTATCCGCAAGAACACCGGACGCTGGCGCGCAACATGCTGAACTGCGGGGGCCTCGTTACCGAATTTGGAATGGACACCCGCCCTGACCGGGAAAACTTTCCCATGCGCAACCGCATCATCGCTGGCATGTGCGATGCCCTGGTCGTCGTTGAAACCGGTGTGAAGGGTGGCAGCATCATCACAGCTGAAATCGCCAATTCCTATAACCGCGACGTGTTTGCATTTCCAGGTCGCGTTAGCGATCCCTATGCGCGAGGCTGCAACAAACTCATCCGCGAAAACAGCGCTCAACTCATCGAATCGGCAGAAGACCTGCTCGCATCGATGAATTGGGACCTTCCCGTGCGGTCCCGTCCTTTGGCAAATCCCGTTTTATTTGACGAGCTCAATCCCGAAGAGAAACTCATCTGTGAGGCACTCCGCAAACATGGAGAATTGCACATCGACCAGTTTCACGAGTTTGTGGGAATAGGTCCAGGGAAGTTGGCAGCAACCCTGACAAGCCTTGAGTTCAGGGGGCTGGTGCGAAGCCACCCGGGAAAAAAGTATACCTTTGCGCATTAATGTTATTTACATGCGCTTGTACCGGATTTTTCTTCTCCTGATCTTTTTCAGTTCCTGCTACACAACAACCCAATTGGCTACGACCAGTGCGGTCGTCGATATAACGAGGGCCGATGCTGGCAATGCAAAAAAAGCAAGACCCCGCAACGTGGTGTTGATGATCGGTGACGGAATGGGCCTCAACCAGGTATCCGCTGCCATGTACTCTACCTCAGAGCCACTTGCGCTGGAGCGCTTTCAGACCATTGGAATCCACAAGTCTCATTCTGCCGACGACCTGATCACCGATTCCGCCGCCGGAGCGACTGCCTTTGCATGCGGAGTGAAAACGAACAATTCGTATCTCGGCCTAGATCCACAAGGCAAAAAACATCCCAGCCTTTTACGCCAGGCTGCTTCCAAGGGATATAAAACGGGACTTGTCGTAAGCTCCACCATCGTGCACGCGACGCCTGCCGCTTTCTTTGCCTACAACACCAACCGCAATGCATACGATTCCATCGCGGCAGACCTTCCCGGTGCAAAAGTCGATTTCATCGTGGGCGGCGGGAAGAAGTATTTTGACCGCCGCAAAGATGACACCCTGAATCTGATCACCCAGTTGCGCGAACAGGGCTACTTGGTAACCGACTACTTTGAGCAGGATTATGCCAGCTGGACCGTGCCCGACGTGCCACGCGTCGCCTTCTTTACAGCCGATGGAGATCCCCTGCCGGTAGTGAACGGCCGGGATTATTTACCAAAGGCCAGCGTCGACGCCTTGAATTTTTTGTCGCGTCGTGAGCGCAAGGGATTTTTCCTCATGATCGAAGGCTCCCAGATCGACTGGGGTGGGCATGCCAACGATGCGGGATACGTGATCACCGAGATGCGAGACTTCGACCGCGCGGTGCGTGCCGTGCTCGATTTTGCCGAAAGAGACGGCAATACCCTCGTAGTGATCACAGGAGACCACGATGCCGGTGGACTCACCATCACCGGAGGGAAACAAGGTGACCTTGAATGTAAATTCAGCACAGGTAAACATACGGGAGGCTGCATTCCGGTTTATGCGTACGGTCCGGGGTCCGATGCGTTTGCGGGATTCTACGACAACACGCAGATCTACCACAAGCTGAAGAAACTGATGCTGGACTGATCCGCACTTTCATCCATTTCCAGTTCTTCCTCTCTTCCAAACTCAGGCCATCGTCAGGATTCCGGCCGTTGTTCAGGGTGGAATGACATTAAGAAATGGTTATTTAATTGAGAAGTGAAAGATAATTTTTACCTGTTTCGCCAGGTCTCCCGAGGTGGTTTGCGTTGTGAATGGGACTCACACGGCGCTGCGCTCCACCCTCTCTTTTGCCGACGCAATAAAGAGAGTAAATAAACAAAAACATCTTTCTCTTGCTGACGCAAAAAAGAGGGGACTCACCCGGCGCCTGTTGTACCTTTCGTAGCTGTACTTACAAACGTTAGTTAGCGAACGAGTGTTAGGTCTCCGGCCTTCCAGCGGGGGATGCCGTCCTCTCCGGCAAACTGGATGATGTAGGTGTAAACGCCGGGGTTGAGTTTTTTGCCGCTGGTCGTTCCATCCCAGGTCACGGATTCACCCACAGGGGCGTTAGCCTGTTCGAAGACCATTTCACCCCATCGATCGTAGATCCGGAATACTGAAATGCTGGTTTTCTCCGGAAATTTGAAGACCGGTCTGAACAAGTCGTTGATGTTGTCGCCGTTTGGAGAGAAGACGTTGGGTACAAAAATGTCGGCCTCATCGATGAGCACCGTAATGGTAAATTGGTCAGAGACGGGGCATCCTTCGGGATCTGTAAGGGTCAGGGTGTAGGTGATGGTTTGATCTGGCCGGGATTGCGTTGTCAGGCAGGTATCGCAGGAAAGAAAGTTGGCCGGATCCCAACGCAGGGTAACGTAATTGAAATTGGTTTGCGGGTTGATGGACACGACGCCCCCGAGTTTAATGGTCGTGTCGCCGGGAAGCTGCAGTTGCAAAATAGCAGATGTGTTTACGTTGAAACTGACCACCGTATCGCATCCCACCTGATCGACGAGTCTCGCGGTATGCCCTCCTGCCGACAGTCCGGTGAGCCGCAAACCCGGAGCTGCAGCCTGGAGCGGACCGTTGTCGAGTGCTATCTGGTAGATTCCCGTCCCCCCGCTGATCGTTTCGAGGAAGACTTCGCCCGTGTTGGGTTCGTTGCAATGAAGTGCCTTAGGTTGCAGTTGGGCCAATATGGGAGGGCTTATGGACAGAGATACCTGAATGGAGCTGTCGCATCCCAGTGCAGAAGCACCGGTAAGCACGATCGTGCCGGATGGATTCTGTGCAGAAAAATACTGATTGCCGATGCGCACGCTGTCGCCACGGCAAATGGTCGACGAAAAAGTGGACGAGGCCAGCGGAAGTAGCTGAAGGGTCACGTTTACAAAGCTGTCGCACATGCGATAGGAACCCTGGGGTATTCTAAAGCTGCCACGCGGCCGCGCCGCGGAAAAAGTCTGACCGTAATACGTAACCGAGGCGTTTTCGCAAAGGCTTGTGTCGAAGGTTCCGATGGCATCCGGAAGGATGTTGATCGCGACGTCGATGAGGCTGTCGCAGCCGTTAGCTGCTGTGTTGGCCAGTCGCAACATCCCGTTGGGTTTGCCCGAAAAGAACGCTTCACCGAACAACCATAAGGTGTCGCTCCGGCAAAGGTCGGCTGTGAAGAAGCCCTGGCCATCGGGCATCAGGTTGATCGTCACGTCGGTGATGGTATCGCAGCCAAAAGACGATCCCCCGGGGATGGTGATGCGTGCAGCCAGGAGCCGGTCTGAAAAGAAACGGTCGATGATGTAGACACTGTCGCCTGAACACAAGCTGGTACTGAATGCTCCCCGGTTATTGGGAAAGCTCAGTTGTACGTGGATGATGCTGTCGCATCCGGTGCTCGAACCATTGGCCAGGAGGACATCTCCCGAGGGTCTGGCTTCGTTGAAGACTTGTCCGTTGATGACCAAAGAATCGCCAGGACAACGCACCAGGGTCAGGAAGGATTCTGAAAAGTTGTTGATGAAGAGCTGAACAAAGACCACACTGTCGCAACCGCCTTCGGCAGCACCAGGCAAGGTAGCGGTACCACTTGTCCGGTTCTTATCGAACCGCATGCCTCCGATGTCGACGAATGCGTTGTCGCAAATTGTGCGGGAATAAAAACTGACCCCCACTTCTCTTCCGCGCACCACCACTGTGCTGTCACAGCCAGCGGAAGATTGAACGGTAAAGGAATCCAGCGGGTTGTTTTTGTGTATTTCCAGAGGGCCCATCCGGACGGTATCGCCGTAACAGATCAGTACGTCGAGTTGTTCTCGGTAGGCTTGGGATACCTGGAGTTTGACGACGATCGATGAATCGCAAATGCTCACCCCGTCGCCGCGGACGATGATCGAATCGTATGCATTGGTTTCGTCGTACACTTTTCCACGAATGGTTACCGTCTGCCCCGAACAGATGTTAGGCTCGTACACCAACACGACCTGCACAGAACAGACGAAGCATTCGGAAAATTCGGAGTGGATGCGTGGCACTGCAGAGGTATTTGCGTCAAACTGGTATGCAGAAATCCTGCTGCGGTTGGGATAGGCCACCTGAAGCGCCCAGTTACCCGAAGCATCTGCCTGGGTGCGGCCCAGTTCGGCGCCCCCGTGGCAATCCGCCGAGGGGCATTGCAGCGAATTGCGCGCGTACACGACGACGCTATCGTTGGGCAAACCCGTACCCACAATCGCGTCGCGATTGACGGAGGTCACCACGGGAACGGGCCGGGGTGGCATGACGACGGGTTTCCCGGTCATGCAGGTGAAGCGGTTGCCCATGTAACGGGCCGTGCGATAATTTTGCGGCGTTGCAGCGCTGACGAGGTAAGAATAGTTGGAAATGCTGTTGTCTTCGACGTAAAGTTCGCCGAGGTTGCCGGCAAGAACAAACCCTCCGCCATCGCGACCATAATTGTCGGCGACAACGGCGGGTGAAGTGAATCCATCCATTCGAACGTCTATGGCGTCATTGTAGAAGCGGTTGCGGCTGATCTCCAGCGAACCGTTTACCGCCTGAACGTCGGTGGCGGCGGTGAGAAATCCAAAGAAGAAGTTGTCGCGGATCGCCACGCGATCGCCTCCCAGCACCAGAATGCCCACGGTTGGATTGAGAAAGTTTACGCTTTTGTTGGTGTCGAGGGCGCCAAAGATGTTTCCGTTGAGATCTACGTTCCCTCCGTATAAATGCACCAGAGGTACGCGCGCGGCAAAAATGTTGGAGTCGATCGACGCGCTCAGGATGCCCTGGGTAGCTTCCACTTTCACTGCGCCCTCCGTCTGCACGATGGAGGATTTTGAAAGATCCGTTCCAAAATGGCTTGTGGCGAGCCGGAAGCGGTCTGCATTGCGCAGGCGGATGAACACCTTTTCGGCAACCGGGTTGATGTTGTTGTCGGCAAAAAAAGCGGATTCCCTCACCGAACAATCGGGGGCGCTGTCGAATTCGAAGATGCAATCCGGAGCGTTTTCAAATCGAAAATCGGTGAAGCTCAGTCCGGTAATATGGACCTGGCCGGCGCGCACGGCCAGGAAGGGAATGCCCAGGAGGTCACGGAAATTGAAGTCGATGACGATGGATCCGGGTCCCCCGGGTTGTGAGTTTCCCGCAATTTCAAGGCCTGGTTCGAGCACGGCAGGAAAGCTGCTCAGGGGTGAGATGACGTGTGGCCCGGCACCGGGAATGGCAAAGAGAATCGTACTTGCCATGCCATCGGCCTCGGCAGCCCGAATGGCCTCGCGAAAACTGCAGTGTACGCCGTCGCAAGTTCCGTCGTCGAGGTCATTGCTGGTGTTGACGGTATAAACCTGCCCGGATGCGGAAAGGGTTCCAAGAAACCAGGCGGCGGCACAGAGAAATTTATTCAACATAATCAATCCGATTGCCCTGCAAAGGGAACGTAATTTTACAACATTATCCTCAGGGAAAATACTGAATCTCGGCCACCGGTCACGTGCTTTTAGAAAACATGGCGCTCGGCGTGATAGCTGGAGCGGACCATTGGACCACTTTCTACGTAGCGGAATCCCCTTTCGAGTCCCCGGAGGCGGTATTCTTCGAAGCGTTCGGGATGAATGTACTCCACGACCGGGTGGTGCATCTTGGTCGGTTGGAGGTACTGCCCCAGCGTGAGGATCTCGCAACCATGGGCAACCAGGTCATCCATTGAGCGAAGAACCTCGTCGGGGTTCTCTCCGAGTCCCAGCATCAAGCCCGTTTTGGTGTGCTTTCCAAAATCGCGAATGCGCTTTAACTGTTCGAGGCTTCTCGAGTAACGGGCCTGCGGGCGAACCTGACGGTAGAGGCGTTCGACGGTCTCCATGTTGTGTGAAACGATTTCCTGGCCTGCACTGATCATGCGTTCCAGGGCGCTCCAGGTGCCTTTGACGTCGGGGATGAGGGTTTCAATGGTCGTTTGCGGGCAGCGCTCTTTGATGGCAACCACCGTCTGGTACCAAATCTCTGCCCCACGGTCTGGCAATTCGTCGCGGTTGACGGACGTGATCACAGCATGGCGTACCTGCATCAGGTAAATGGCTTCCGCAACGCGTTCGGGTTCGCTTTCGTCGTACTCAACCGGCCTGCCGGTTTTCACCGCACAAAAGCTGCAGGACCGCGTGCAAACATTGCCCAGGATCATAAAGGTCGCCGTGCCGGCTCCCCAGCACTCCCCCATATTCGGGCAGTTGCCGCTCTGGCAAATGGTGTGTAGTTTGTATTGGTCTACCAGCTGCCGAACGTGGCGATAGTTTTCGCCAATGGGCAACTTTACTCTCAGCCATTCCGGCTTTTTGGAGCGGGGCTCGGGGCTCTGAACGACGTTGAGTTCTATCATGGTGTCATCATGGTGGACGTGAGGATCAGTTTGCTTTGCCCGACCGGGTCTTTCTGGAACCCAACTGCACGTTGAGGTAAAAGTTCAGATAGTATTGCGCATTCTTTTCCGAAACCATAATCTCCGGCTTACTGGCGTACAGGTCTAACTGGACACCGGTTTCGAGGGTGCGAATAAAATTGTCGTAGGCTCCGGGGTCAAAGCGGAAGGCCAACCGACCAAACAGGCCGGGCGCCAGTTTAACCTTGTTCATGCCTTTAAAAAAACTCCCTCTACCCAAAATGTGATCCGGGTTGAGAAAGTCTTCAGGGGCATCGACGTAGCGGATCTGACGGGCGACGATCACTCCGTCCCGCTCTTCCCGAACCTGAAGGTAATAGGGCTTGAGCAGTCCAAGGGTGACGCCACCTTCATAGCGCAGGCCAAGGGCAATTCCCTTCTTGCGGGCCTTTTCCGTCAGCGTGAGTATGGTGCCCCGTCCGGCTCGGAGGTTGATGAGGTGGTTGACCTTTCCAAACTTATAGGAGCTGTAATTGCGGTAACTAAAACCCGTTGGCTGGGATATCCGCGTCTCCAATGGGTGGCCCAGCATGCCAATTCCAATATGGGTAGTCCGGGTCTTGCGATAGGTATGGATGGAGCCACGGTTGAAACCGAAATAAAACCCGTTGGTGTGCAGGGCTGCATCTATCGACCACTCCTCTTTGTACAAATAGCCCTTGCGAACCGTTTCGGGAGCTATTCCAGTTTCGTCGCTCTGCGCCCGGGCCCTGATGGGGATGCAGAATATGATCGATAACAACAGCAGAGCTGAAGCCCTCGCCGCGCACCTTAAAGATCCGGAAGTACCCGCGAAATGAACTTTTGCGGCCAAATCCAAAGACGACCAATCGCTAAGCTGTACAAATGCTAATTTCACCACCTAAAAGTAAAACTTTTCGTTGACAGGGCCTGTACATAACAACGCATTGATGCGCATCTTCGTTTACGCCCCTCAGCCCGGTTCAAGACTTCAATACCTGCTGGAGTTTCTGAACCGTTGTTTTGAGGAAACGGAATTTGTGCTCTGCTCGGATGAAGCAGCATACAAGCGCTGGGAAGGGCCGTCGATCCAGCGCGGGTCACTGGTCTTAAAAGAGCGCGAGCTGCGGATCCCGCAAAGTCCAGAGTTCGCCTTGCCACTGGATCGACTGCTGGCTGATTTGACGCTGGAGAAAGTCGATCGCCTGATGGGACTTGCAGGGGGTGAAGATGCCGGTTTCGACCCAATGGCCGCTGCCTTTTGGCATCTCTCGAGGCTGGAGGAATACCTGCCCGGCCAACGGGATCGACACGGCCGGTTTGCTGCTGCCAGCAGCGCGTTGGGACGTCACCACCTGCTTCGAAGCCCGGTGGTAGATCAGTGGATGGAATCCCTGTCCCAGGAGATCCGGGTTCGCTTCGGTGCAGAGTTGAAACGGACCATCCACGAACCTGCATGGTCAATTGGCGTCGATGTGGATCAGTTCTTCAAGTACCGGCATAAAAGTCCGCTGCGCACATTAGGAGGACTGCTGCGCGACGTTTGGCACCAAAATGGCGGCGCCATCCGGCAACGCATGGCGACCCTGTCGGGATCCAGCCCGGATCCCTTCGACCGCTTTGATGCGTTCCGGTCTGCAGACATTCCCCCCGGTCAATGCAAATTCTTCATACTCTGTGGTGGAGACTCCCCCTTTGACAAAAATCACGGTTTGGAACATCCTGCCGTAGCGCACATCCTCAAAACATTGCAGGGGTGGGCTGAAGTTGGCCTTCATCCATCGTATAGCTCGTCCGGTGCACCGCCACAACTCTTCCGGGAGAAGCTCCGTTTGGACCGGCATCTGGGTCAGCCGTCAACGATCAGTCGTCAGCATTTTATCAGATTGACCTTTCCCGAGAGCTACCGCCGTTTGCTTGAGGCGGGTATTGAAAACGATTACAGCATGGGCTATCCTGAAGCTCCAGGGTTCCGTGCCGGAACCTGCAAGCCATTCCCGTGGTACGACCTGGGTAGAGACCGGGCGACTTCTCTGTTGGTCCATCCCTTTGCGTGCATGGACCGGAGTTACCTCGATTACCTCAAATGGGACCCGGGCCGGAGTGTGGCCGATATCCTTTCTTTGTGGGAGTGTTGCCGGATCCACGGAGGTCATTTTCACCTGGTGTGGCACAACAGCAGTATGGATTTCGAAGCGGAATGGCGTGGATGGCGTGGAGTATTTGAAGAAGTCGTAAGCGCCTTGAAATCCTCCTGATCCATCTGCCGTCAAGGGGATGCCCAAACCAACCCGGCCCCGCATCGATTGCCCAGACGCACAAATCACATGAGCTTCCACGGCTGCACCTCACCGGATGGCAGTGCACCTGGAATTTTAAGCAAACCCAGGTAACGGCTCAGCAATAGCCGAGGTCCTCGTCGGTTTCGAGGAATTCGCCGTGGGGCTGGAGTTCAAGTACTTCAGTTTGCTCTTCGGTTGTCGGGAGCGCCTTCTTTCCCCCTTCGGCGGCTGCCTCGCCAGCTGGGTTCTTCTTTTCGCGCCTTTTAAAAGGATTCTTCATGAGGATATGATGATATGTTCAATAGGATAACGCATGATATAAGTCCAAAGTTAAATGTATTAGGTTAATTTAACGAAGAACTTACATATATATAAAACAGTTAATTCAAATTCCCGTTTCCCGGCGTCCGCGGAGGAAGGTTTAGAAGAACCAAACCTCAGCGGTAAAGGCCGCTGTAAGTAAATCCCTAAAAAGTGGTCGTTTTTTTGTTTGAAGAAGAGGTCGGCAAGCGAGGTGATCCTCTGTGCATTAGCCGTTGCAAATTTATTGCGCTTTGTGCTGAAAACCAAATGAAAATGTAAGGTTTACCGCAATTTAACATTTGTCCGGAAATGCGATGGGTGGTGTGCCGGGAGCTGCCTGTATGTTTGGCAATGGGCATGATCCCGGAAGTCCGGGCAGATCAAAATTTTAGAAGCATCCGGAATATGTTGTCTAATTTTGGCCAAATTTTGAAATACATGTCGAAAACCAGGTATTCTGACGAGGAATTGATGGAATTCAAAAAAGTCATCGACGAAAAGCTCGAGCTCTCCAAAAGTGAATTGTCGGGTATTGAGCAGCAGATGATGGAGTTGCGCGACAACATGGCGGATGAGCAGGGTGGAGACTGGTTTGACGACAGTTCGATCCATACGGAGATCGAATTCCTCACCAAAATGGCCGAACGGCAGCGGCAGTTCATCCAAAGCCTTGAAATGGCGCTCGTGCGCATTAAGAATAAATCTTACGGAATTTGTACGGTAACCGGGGAGTTGATCGACAAGCAGCGCCTTTTGCTGGTGCCCCACGCCACAAAGAGCGTGAAAGCCAAGGAAAACGAGCAACCGGCGCCGCCGCCCCAGGACATGCGCTCCGAAACGCCTCTTTACACTTCAGATGAGGAAGTGCCCCCGATCGATTGATCGGAGAGTGATCTTCTCAGGGAGTCCCATTTTTCATTACCAGCCCAGTACCCAGGCAAAGATCAGGGGTGCGACGATGGTGGCGTCGCTTTCGATTACGAATTTAGGAGTGTCGATGCCCAGTTTCCCCCAGGTAATCTTTTCATTGGGAACCGCCCCGCTGTAGGAGCCGTACGAAGTGGTCGAATCGGAGATCTGGCAGAAGTAGGCCCAGAACGGCACGTCGGTCCACTCGAGATCCTGATACATCATGGGTACGACGCAAATGGGAAAATCTCCCGCGATGCCTCCACCGATCTGGAAGAAGCCTACCCCTCTTCCCGGTGAATTCTTCCGGTACCAATCGGAGAGCCAAACCATGTATTCGATGCCGCTTTTTACGATGCTTGCAGACAGCTCCCCCTTGACCACGTAGGATGCGAAGATATTGCCCATGGTGGAGTCTTCCCAGCCAGGACACACGATGGGGATGTTGGCTTGTGCTGCGGCAAGCATCCAGGAATGTTGCGGATCCGCTTCGAAGTCGGTTTCCAGGACTCCGGAATTGAGCACGCGGTACATGTATTCGTGCGGGAAGCAGCGCTCGCCCCGGTCCTGCGCCCCTTTCCATTGAGCGAACATGTGCCGCTGAAGTTTGCGGAACGCTTCCTCTTCCGGAATGCAGGTGTCGGTAACGCGGTTGAGTCCCTGCTCCAGCAATTCCCACTCGTGTTGGGGGGTGAGGTCCCGATAATGGGGAATGCGCTTGTAGTGCTTGTGGGCAACGAGGTTCATGAGGTCTTCTTCGAGGTTGGCACCGGTACACGAGATGATGTCCACCTTTCCCTGCCGGATCATTTCTGCAAGAGAGATCCCCAACTCAGCTGTGCTCATGGCACCTGCCAGGGTCACCATCATTTTTCCGCCTTCGAGCAGGTGTGTTTCGTAGGCCTTCGCAGCATCGACCAGCGTGGCTGCATTAAAATGGCGATAGTGATGCTGTATAAATTGCGAAACCGGACCTTTATTCATAGCAAGTGTTTTATTCAAGTTTAGTGTACCCAATGAGGGTCAGCTGCGCTCTCAGCTTTTGCGCCGCGATCGCTCAAAGTAATACGCCAACATTTTGTAGTAGAGTTTGGCAACCAGAAAATCGGGCGCACGGTTGCTTTTGCTGGGAGCAAGCTCCACCAGGTCAAATCCGACGACGTTTGTCCGCAAAAAGACCATGCGCAGAAATTGCATCATGGTATACCAGTGAAGCCCTCCCGGTTCAGGGGTGCCGGTGCTCGGCATAATGGAGGGATCGAACACGTCGAGGTCCAAGGTGATGTAGACGTCCGGAGTCATTTTGCCGATGGCCTCTTCCATCCAGAAATCGTTGTCCATGAGTTGGTGTGCGAAATACACATTTTCTCGCCGCATGTATTTCTTTTCCTCGACATCCATGCTGCGGATGCCAATTTGGAGAAGGTTTGTCCGCTTTTGCGCTTCGTGCACGGCGCAGGCATGGTTGAAAGGCGTTCCACCGTAGGATGGACGCAGGTCGGCATGTGCGTCGAGCTGGAGTACCGTCAGTTTTTTATACCGCTCTGAGAATGCGCGCAGCACGCCGATGCTTACGCTGTGCTCTCCCCCAAAGTAGGTGAGGAGTTTTCCGCTTTCCAGCTGTGCCAGGGCCTTTTTATAGACCTTGTTGACCATTTCTTCGGGCGTGCATGTTTTCAGCTTCAGTGGCTTTTCAAGAAAAATGCCCCGGCGATATGGCTCGCTGTTGGTTTCAATGTCGTACAGTTCCATGTTGGCACTGGCATCGAGGAATGCCTCAAACCCGCGATCGGCACCCTTGCCCCAGGTACTGGTTCCGTCGTAGGGCAAAGAGGTGAGCAACACGGCTGCGGCATCGAATTGGGCAAATTTTTCGGGGATGCCGGCATAGGTCTTTGAAACTTTTTTCATGTAGTCATTTAGCTTTTAACAATGCTCGGGAGACTTGCGTTCCGCGTGCAAAGAATCAGTTGTACCCGAGAATGCGGAGCATGTCCCGGGAATTTTGCTCGTCGTTGTAAACCCAGTCGACGATGTTCCCATTTTCGTCCCGGTCAACGAGCAGATGCTTGGGAGAAGGCAGCAGGCAGTGCTTGATGCCTCCATAACCGGAGAGTGCATCCTGGTAGGCCCCCGTATGGAAAAAGCCAATGAACAGGGGCTCTTTGTCGGTGCGATGGTATTTGGGCAGAAAGAGCTGTTGATTTTGCTCCTCCATGTTGTAGAAGTCAGAATTGTCGCAACTCAGTCCGCCGATGTTGACCCGGGTATAGTCGTTGTACCATTTGTTGACGGGCAGTAAAATGAACCGCTCGGAAATTCCCCAACTATCGGGAAGGGTATTCATCAGAGAATTGTCGATCATGTACCAGATCTCAGAATCGTTTTGTTGCTTCTGCTCCAGAACGGAAAAAATGGTAGCTCCGCTTTCTCCCACTGTGTATTTTCCAAATTCCGTGTAGATGTCGGGATGCCCCACCCCGGCTTCGTCGCATGCCTCCCGGATCATCTTGATGATCTGGTTGATCATGTATTTGTAATCGAATTCAAACCCGAGGCTGTTGCGGATCGGGAGGCCGCCCCCAATGTTGAGGGCCTTTATCGAAGGAAAGTGTTTTTTGAGTTCGATGTATGCGTTGATGCCTTTCTTCAGTTCACCCCAATAGTACACGGTATCCTTGACGCCCGTGTCTACAAAGAAATGCAACATGTACAGTTCGAATTTCTTGTGCTTTTTAAACTTGGAGCGGGCGTATTCCACGATCTGAGACGAGCGGATGCCGAGGCGGCTGGTGTAAAACTCAAATTTGGGTTCCTCTTCTGTGGCGACCCGCAGGCCGACCTTGCATTTCTTTTGCAGCATGGATTCCAGGCGGTCGGCTTCATAGATGTTGTCGAAAACCGGAATGACGTTCTTGAATCCCGAATTGACCATGTTGGCAATGTTCTGCAAGTAGGCAGCAGGTTTGAAGCCGTTGTTGACGACGATGTGGTCTTTGCCGATGAGGCCATTCTTATACAGGTTGAGGATGAGGTCGATGTCGAACGCCGAAGAAGTCTCCAGTTGCACGTCGTGCTGAAGGACTTCCCTGAGAACGTAGGAAAAGTGGCAGCATTTGGTACAGTAGCAGTAATAGTATTTGCCGGTGTAGTCCTGGGCCCGGATCGATTTGTTGAAAAGGTTTTTTGCCTTTTTGATCTGATCGCCGATTTTTGGAAGGTAGGTCATTTTAAATGGCGTCCCATATTTCTCGATGAGAACCATCAGTGGAATGCCGTTGAAAATGAGGTTGTCCTTTTCGAGATCGAATCCTTCCTGTGGGAAGTAATAAGTCTGGTCAATGAGGTCGAAGTACTTGTTTACCATTGCCTGAAGGTGCTGTAGCCTGAAGCGGCACAAAGATAAATCCAAAACAGAACTGGTGGCTATGTGGATCCCGCAGGGAATCCCGATTGGGTAACGGCCGGCCAGCTGTCCTGAACGGCGCATCCGTACATGTGAAAATTCAGTATGTTTACCGGGCTGAAAAAAAAGATTCAATCAACCACCTCCTATGTTTGAAGAGCTAAGACGCAGAAAACCGATGAGCCCAGGCACCGACATGGCTGGCTTGGGAGGCCTGCACCGGGTATTGACCACGCGCGACCTGACCGCCCTCGGCATTGCCGCCATCATCGGCGCCGGCAGTTTTAGCAGCCTCGGCGAGGCCTGCTTCAAAGCCGGGCCGGGGGTAGTGATCCTCTTTGTCATTACGGGCATCGCCTGCGGATTCACCGCACTGTGCTACGCAGAATTTGCAAGCCGCATTCCCGCCGCGGGGTCTGCGTACACCTATGCCTATGTGTCCTTTGGAGAGCTGGCGGCATGGATCATTGGATGGGCCCTTTTGATGGAATATTCGATTGGCAACATCTACGTCGCATTTTCCTGGAGCGACTATTTCACCTCGCTGCTCGAGCGATTTGGCATGGGCATTCCGGAATGGTTGACCTGCTCCTACCCCGAGGCCAGAAAAGCGGTCGACAACGAAAGCCTCAACGAAGAATTGCTCAAGGCATGGAATCATGCACCGAAGTTGGGATCCTTGCGCATCATCTTCGATTTACCGGCGCTGGTCATCAACCTGCTCATTACCTGGCTGATCTACGTCGGCATTCGCGAATCGCGCAACATGAGCAACATCATGGTCGTACTCAAACTGGCAGCCATCGTTCTCGTCATCGTCGTCGGTGTGATCTACATCGAAGCGGCCAACTGGCTGCCTGAGGCTCAGGATGGCACGCGTGCCTTCATGCCCAACGGTTTTTCCGGGGTGATGGGCGCCGTGAGCGGTGTATTCTTCGCATACATTGGCTTCGATGCCATCAGCGTATTTGCCGAGGAGAGCAAAAACCCGCAACGGGATCTCCCCAGAGGGATGATCTATTCGCTCATTCTGTGCACGGTCATCTACATCCTGCTCGCCCTTGTGCTCACCGGAGTGCTCGACTACCGCCAATTTGACGGCATCGGCGACCCACTTGCCTACATTTTTGAAGTCCGCCAAAATTATACCATGCAGGTACTGGTGGCCATCATTGCCGTGGTGGCGATGACCTCGGTGCTGCTGGTCTTCCAAATGGGCCAGCCGCGCATCTGGATGAGCATGAGCCGGGACGGCTTGCTGCCCGAAATATTTCAACGCATACACCCGCGCTACAAGACGCCTTCCTTTTCCACCCTGATGACCGGGGCCGTGGTCGGTTTTCCCATTCTGTTTACCGACAAAACTTTTGTGCTCGATTTTACGAGCATAGCTACCCTATTCGCCTTTGTGCTCGTTTGTGGTGGCATTCTCTTCATCCCCCGGAAGGCAGACGGCGAGCCGGGCTTTCGCCTCTGGTACGTCAATGCAAAATTTCTCTTTCCTTTGTCCGCTTTGACCGCCTTCTTTTTAGTTGCCTTCCTCTTTCCGGGCTACTTCCGGGACCTGCTCGACTGGAGTACGGGCGACGCGAGCTACAAGGTCTCCACGCTGCTGTTCTGGGTGTTGCTCAGCATCCTGTCCGCCCTTGCATACCTTAAAAATTTATCGCTCATCCCGCTGCTCGGCGTGACGAGTTGCTGCTATCTGCTCACGGGCATGTCTGCTTCTAACTGGGCATGGTTTGCAAGCTGGCTCGTTGCCGGACTGGCGATTTACTTCTCCTATGGCAGGCGTTACAGCAAACTCAACCCGTCTGCGATAAAACCTTAAATAGCTGTTCCGGGATCTTCGCCTCCATTCAAAAAAAAAAAAAAAAAAACCAGTGAATACATTTATCACCGGCTTTTTTAAGTAGTAGGTAAATTTAAGATGTTCTTTTAGTCCGCCATTACTTGCTCAATACCATCAGTTCGATGCGGTTATTGATCAGTCGCCCTTCGAGCGACTTATTGTCGGCTACCGGATATTTTTCGCCAAACGCTTTGAGTTCTATGCGGCTTTGATCGATCCCCTTTTCAGCCAGTTTGGCGATGATGAATTCTCCGCGTTGCTGTGCCAGCTTCTCGTTGGCCTTTTCTTCGCCATCGGAGTCGGTGTACACCATGAGCTTGATGCGCAGGGCCGGCCAGGCCGTCATGAGTTGGGCGAGGTCGTCGATTTCGTGGTGTAGCCGCGAATTGGGCATTGGCTTGGGCGAGCGAAAGTCAAAATGGAGATCGATGAACTTGAATTCATCTCCGAAGTCGTTGTCGCCGCGCTTGAGGTAATCCAGCAACTGGTGGGCCAGGGTGCCCGATTCAAATTGCTTTTGCTCCAGATCGCGGAGCACCTGAGCAGCTTCCGGGGTGTGGTGTTTGGCGATGGGAACGTAAAGCGTGTCTTCCGTTGGGCTTGCCAGTACCGTTGAGTCAACGACTCCTGCCTCCCCGGCCTTGGGTTCCTTTGACGGCGCGTTGCAGCGGGAAAGGAGCAGCATCATCGCCAGAATGCCCGCAATCTGAACGGCAGCCATTCCGAAAATCAGCTGCCGCCTGAAAGAACCGGTGTATTTCGCCTCTATGTCCATCATGTTGTCTAACGCAAAGTACAGAATATTATTCCAAATTATCTACTATATTAACAATAATTTAAAATAATAAACTGATTGAAAATATTCAAACAATAAAAAATTTGTTGACTTATGTTTTGGAAATGGAAGAGACGGGGTCGGAAGGATCTAGGAGTAAACGTCCGTGTCGATCAATTTGCTGCCCCCTTCAATAAAAATGCAGGCAGATTCCCCTGGTCTGTGCGGAAGTGCGCCTGCGAAAGCAGGCGGGTGCCCTACCTTTGGGTCCACGGTGAACGATCATCATGAGCACACAGCACATCGCCCGTTCGAGGCGATCGCCTCATTTCTGGATTCGGATAGAGCAGGACAGGAAGAAGGGTTGGCACGCCTTGCCGAAGTGATCGATGAAGAGCTAATCGCCCTGACCAACGACGAGCAACACCTTTTCAGTGCCGGACTCAGCAGGTTGCAGTTTCTCCATACCCGGGGATGCATTGACCAGACGCTTTACCACATGGTCCTGACCTTTAAAAGTGGACTCAACCGCGATCCTCCGGACGCAGAAATGCTCTCGCGGATCGGTGTAGCTGCCTGGACGATGCTGGTTGCCTGCAGGACAGGGCAGGCCATTCCCGCCGGGCTGGAGCTGGCCGTAGCAATGGGAATCCTGCCTCCGCCGGCCGCACAAACGGAAGCTATCGCGAATGGGCCAGTGCGCATCAGCATCACCGACCACGACCCGGGCACCGGGACTTATCGGTTTGTACTGGCGTCGGGAAGCGAAGCCATGCTCGAGCTCGATGCTTCCTGCCTGCGCCCCAAACAAGTGAAGCATCTTGCGCAATGCATTCGATATCACGGATACCCGGTGGAAGCTTATGCACACGGAATGTCGAAGTACGGCACTGCATGGCGAGTGGATGCCCTGGTCCTCCTGCCAGACTGCCTGGTCGACGTGACGGCGGTTGCCGCCTGTTTCAGCGAACAGGGAGGAAATCCCCTGAAGCATTTCGTCCAGCTTTTCACCTATCGCCCCATTGGCCTTCCGGCGCTGATCGGAAATGCCGTCAACTACTTTCTCGACGAGTTGATCATTCACCCCGACCAACCGCTGGACCTGCTCATGCCCCGATTATTCCAACAAAATCCGCTGGCGTTCAGCCTCCTTAAAGAAAGCGAGGCGGAAATTTTCGAACAGGCCTGTGCCATGCATTACGAGCATGTTGCCGAAATGGTGCGGTCCCGATTCGAAGGCACGATTCCCGAGCTAGGAAGTTGTTTATTGGAACCGAGCTTTTTCTCTGTCGAATATGGGATCCAGGGGCGACTCGACCTATGTTTTCACACGGCTTCGCACACCCGAATCGTCGAGCTCAAAAGCGGAAAACCCTTTCGACCCAACCGCTTTGGCCTCAACGCAGACCATTATGCGCAGACCCTATTGTACTATTTGCTGATCCGTTCTGTTTTTGGAAGCGACAGGCGGGTGGAAGCATATGTTTTTTATTCATCGCAGTCCACAGCGCCCCTGCGCACCGCCCCCCCCGATGCAGGATTTATCGAACAGCTCGTCGACATGCGCAACGCATTGATCCTCGTTCAGCTGCATTTAGCCCATTGCAGGGATGAGAAAGAGCATCTGCTCGATCGCTGGAACGAACGGGTTTATGGCACGTTGGAAGTGTTCGCACGCCGGGATGCGCGCGACCTGGAATGGAACTATCAAAGGTTGCGCCCGGTTGAGCGCGACTATTTCCGCGAATTTTCCGGTTTCGTAGCCCGCGAGCAGTTCATTACGCGCACCGGTCGCTCGCAGAATCAATATGCCGAAGGCCTTGCCAGTCTGTGGTTGCTATCTGAAACCGAGAAGCGGGAGCAATTTTTGCTGTTGTCGGGATTGCGGATCGTCGAGCGCATCAACGAGCCAAACGATTACCCACTGCTCACCCTTGGCGATGCGATGCCAACGGGGCAAATGGCCAATTTCCGCGTCGGAGACACGCTAATCCTTTACCGCAAGCCTTCGGTCCTCAAGGACCAGGTATTCAAGTGCACGCTGGTCGATTTGCGCGAAGGCCGCTTCCTGGTTCGTCTGAGGACCCGACAGTTTCCAGAGCAACTCGCAAGCCCAGACCACCGATGGAATCTCGAACACGATTCCCTCGACCGATCCTTCCTTCATCAGTTCCAGAGCCTTTCGGCATGGACCGCGGCCCCAGCTGACGTCCGCGAGCGCATACTCGGAATGGTTCCTCCGTCAAAACCCGGCAAGGCCCTCCCAAAGATGCACCGCGACGTTCCCCAACACATCCGCCCGGTTCTGGAGCGCATCCTCCAGTCAAATGATTACTTTTTGGTCTGGGGACCACCGGGATCGGGAAAGACCAGTATGGTCATCCGGTTTCTCGCAGATGCCCTTGCCAACCGGCAGGGGGAGAACATCCTGCTGCTTGCCTATACCAACCGCGCCGTGGACGAGATTTGCGAAGCCCTTGAACTCATCAGGAACGAAACCGGATGCCACTACCTGCGCATTGGTTCGCGATATGCCGTCCAGGAAAAATTCAGGAACCGGCTGCTGGACGAACAGATCCGGCCGATGCAGAACAATGGGGAGTTGATGGAACTGCTGAAATCGACCCGGATCTTTGCAGGGACTGTCGCGAGCATACAGGGAAAGAAAGAACTTTTTCTCCTGAAGAACTTCGACACCGTGGTGATCGACGAGGCCAGCCAGATCCTGGAGCCGCAACTCGTCGGTTTGCTCACCCTTTTTCGGCGGTTTATTCTCATTGGAGACCACATGCAACTGCCGGCAGTCAGCGCCCAAACGCCTTCAGAAACCCGTATATCGTCTGCCGAGTTAGGTGCCCTGGGCTTTATTTCACTGTCGACATCGCTCTTTGAACGCCTGTACGAACAATGCAAGCGCAATGCATGGGATCATGCTTATGATATGCTTCATTATCAAGGAAGAATGCATTACGAAATTATGCAATATCCAGCTGTTAGCACCTACGGCGGGCGCTTGTCCATTTTGCCGGGAGGTCTGGCCGGAGATCGCCAGACCCAGGCCTTATCCGGACGGTTCCCGCACGTACCCCCGGGCATCTTACCGGTCCTGTGCCATTCCCGCACCTTGTTCGTTCCCCTCCAAAGTCGCCGGTCAGCCATCGGTGCCAAATCGAATACCGGCGAAGCCAGGATGATTGCCAAGCTGGTTGCATCGATCCATGCACTTTACCTGGCGAATTCGATGAGCTGGAAGGAATCGACCCTTGGCATCATCACCCCTTTCAGGGCTCAGATCGCCCTGATCCGCCATGCACTGTCCGAGCAATTCGGTGGAGAGGTGCCCATGCTGACTACCGACACAGCAGAGCGCTACCAGGGCGGGGCCAGAGACATCATCGTTTTATCTACCGTCATCAGCGATCCCTCCCAATTGGTGCAGATGACTTCGGTAAATGAAGCCGGCGTTGATCGCAAGCTCAACGTTGCCATCACCCGTGCCCGTGAGCAGGTCATTGTCGTTGGAGATCCGGCGGTCTTGTGCCAGGCAAACCAGTACAATTTGCTCATCGCCAGTTACGAAACCGTAGATCCCAGCATGCTTTTTGCAAAGGGCGATTGAGCGGGGTTGCAAATTTCTCCTGGGCTCGGAAGCGGCGTGAGCAGCGTTTGGTTGCATTCAAGTATCCACGTGATAGCTTTGCCTCAAGTTTTAATTGAATGAAATACTGGTTCTCGTTGTTGGGCATGACCATGGTCTATTCCGTTTCGTGTATGAGTTTTTATTTATCGCCGAATGGACATGACCAAAATGCGGGTAACCGTTGGTTTCTGCCTTTCCGCACCATGGATAAGGCGCTTTCTGTGCTTCGTCCGGGGGACAGCCTGCACATCATGAACGGGAACTACCACACCCGGGAGGAAAGCAACATCCACCTCAAGCGCGGGGGGCAGCCGGGCCAATGGATCGTGATCAGAAATTACCTCAATCATCACCCTGTGATCCACGGTGGAAGTCGGGCGGCTGTTTGGTTACAGGAAGTTGAGTACGTCAGCTTCGAAGGCCTCACTTTTCTTTCGGACCCTCAACATGCATTTTCTGCAGGCATTTTGATCGAAGGCAGCTCATCAAAGCCTTGTTCGCACATCAAGTTGTACGACTGTTTTGTGCGCAATTTCGGTGGACCCGCCGTCCGTGCGGAGGGATACGATTACATCACACTCAGCTACAATAAGTTCAGCAGAAATGCGACCCACCTGGATGCTGGGGCGGTCCTGCATTTCCGCAACCAGGCACCAACGGATCTCCAACCGGGCTACCGCAATTACCTACAGGCCAACACCATGGAGAAAAATGCCCTACGGATGGGTCCGGACCATATTATTTGCAATCCGCTGGTCTGGTTTGAAGAGCCGATGCGCGAACGCGCGATCAACGGTTACCAGACCCTGGTGAACAACAACATTTTTTACGACAACGGAGGGGGAGGCATGCGCTTTGAACGCACCTCCGGAGTGCGCGTACTTAACAATACTCTGTACCAGAATGCGCAAAATGAGGGGTGTGAGCATCCCGAGTTGTGGTTTGTCCATGCAACCGAATGCTCGGCGAGCAACAACCTATTTTATACGAGCACCGCAAAACCGGCGACTAAACTAACCAACAGCGTTTCTGTGCAATTCCGGCACAACCTGTATTACAATTTTTCATCGCGTGAACCGGGATGGTCTGACCTGGTTGATCAGCCGCAATTCCAGTACATTGACCCGGAGCGCAAGGAATTCAATTTCCGACTGAAGCCAGGGAGTCCAGCCGTCAATGCGGGAGATGACGAGGCCATCATGGACATCGACTTTGAAGGAAACCCCAGGAAGATGGATCTGCACGTTGACCTCGGTGCTCTCGAATCGTCGTCGCGGGTGCTGCCACCGCTCAAATACGAAAAGGCGCTACCGCAGGGACGGAGTATGGATGCCTCCTGGTCCAGTATTTTCCTGCAGGATCAAAAGCGATATACCTTGTGGAATTTGAAAGAGCTCCCATTTTCCGTCAGGGTGTACGACCCCATTGGGCGACTGCTTTATGAAGACCTTAGCATGGATGGAGCGACGGCTGCATTTGAAATGGATTTCAGTCAATACCCTTCAGGCATTTATTTTGTTATTGCAGGCAATGACGCGTCCCATCACTTGGAAAGGATCCGGGTCGTTGCCCCGAAGCGCTGATGCTCCCTTCAGCGGGCCTAAAGTCCGGCAATTTGGCTATTTTTGCCCCAATTACCCTTTCGTCGCATGCATTTTGCTTTTCCGGGATTTTTATGGGCACTGTTGTTACTGGCAATACCCATCGTCATTCACCTGTTTTACTTCCGGAGGTACAAGAAAGTCTATTTTACGCAGGTTAGGCTGCTGCGCGAACTGGTAGAGGAAACTTCTGCGCGCAACAAACTCCGCAACCTCCTCGTGTTGCTGGCCCGCCTGTTTGCGTTGGCATCGCTGATTATTGCATTTGCGCAACCTCAAACCCGGCAAGAGGCCACCACCTCTGCGGTGAACAACCTCAGCCTTTACATCGACAACAGTTGGTCGATGGATGCTTTGTCGGAGCAAGGCAAATTGCTGCAACGCGCGCAATCGATAGCTACCGCCATTGTCGAATCGCATTCTGAGAATGACCGTTTTCAGATACTCACCAACGACCTGGAAAGCAGGCATCAGCGCATCGTTTCCAAGGATGAGGCCCTTCGTTTCATAGAAGAGATCAAAACCGGTCCGGCGATTCAACCATTGTCCCGCATCATCGCAAAGCAGATGCAGTGCTTCGAGAACGCCCGCCTGGATGGGGGAAAACTATACCTGATCTCCGATTTTCAAAAGAGCAGCAGCGAGTTGGACACATCGGAAATTCCTTCTGGGATTGACCTGAGGCTGGTTCCCTTGCAGGCCATTGAAGAAAACAACATCAGCCTTGATTCGGCCCATTTTCTGTCGCCGGTCTTGCTGCAAGGCCTGCCGAACAAAGTGGTATTTTACGTCAGCAACCGGGGTAAATCCGATGTGGGCGACCTTCGAACCACGCTGAGCATCAACGGGCTGGATTATCCGGGGCCTTCGTTGAACCTGGCTGCTGGAGAACGCAGAAGCGACACCATTGCGGTACAGGTATCGCAACCGGGATGGCAACGCCTCGTCATTCGCATCAAGGACTACCCCGTTCAATTTGACGATCAGTATTTTCTTGCCTGTAAAACCGATGCCAACTTCAAGATCCTTGCGCTTTATCATGGCGAAGAACCGGATATGCTTCGCACTGCTGTGAGCTCCATTCCCCAATTTGAATGGAACGCTCTTCAAGTCGAGCGCGTTCAGTTCGGAACATTTGCACAGCACAAGCTCATCGTATTGTGTGACCTGGATGAGGTCAGCTCGGGTTTGGCCCAGGAGCTCCGCAAGGCTACAGAAGAGGGGGTGCAACTATTGATCTTTCCGGGTCCAAACGCACGTTCAGAATCCTACCGCCCGCTGTCGGATGCCTTGGGTCTGCCTGTGATCTCGGATTATTCGGAAGCACCCATGCAGGTAGGAAAGCTGAATTTTGAAGCGGGCATTTACGATGACGTATTTTCAAAAATTCCCACCAACATCAAGTTGCCTTACACCCGCGGACAGTTTCGCTTTCAGGGTGGCGTGCCCGCAGAACGTCTGATGGAATACCGCGACGGTTCGGCGCACCTGTTGCGCTTTCGCTTAAACCGCTCGTTGGTTTACTTCTCGGCAAGTCCATTTGATCCGGCCATTAACGAACTCAGCAGGCAGGCGGAACTTTTCATTCCCTTATTGTTTAAGGTTTCCTTTAATCCTGAAGCTCGTCAGCCGTACTCACATGACCTCAGCAAAGACCCCCTCGTTACGTGGTCCCTCGTCGAGGATGCCGGAAAAGGAGATCTGGTGCTCTCGCTGCGGGGACCAGAGGAGTTGATACCGGCAAGTCGCATTCAGGGAAATAAGCTGGTGCTGAGTTTTTACGATCAGATCCGGAAAGCAGGCATTTACGAATTGTACAACCTCGATGCATTATGGGGACTCATCGCCTTCAACGATTCCCGCAGGGAATCGGATTTGAGTTGCTGGGCGCCAGAAGATCTTAGCAGCCTGATCGGTGACCGGGGAGTTGTAGCAAATACTTCGGGTGGAGATAGAAATCTTGCGCAGCAGATGCAGACTGAAGATGAGGGACAATCCCTTTGGTGGTGGTTTGTGTTGCTCGCTGCAAGCTTCTTCGCGCTGGAGTCTTTATTGTTAAGGATATTGAAACCACAATGATGCCATGGACTATCTGATCAGGAAAGTGCGCATAGTTGATCCCGGGGGAAAACACCACGGCAAGGTCGTCGACGTTTGGTTAAAAGACGGTCTGATCCGCGAAATGGGTCACGAGATCCGGCGCTCCGGCAAAACGCGCACCTTGCAAGTTTCAAATTCCATGCTCTCCGGGGGATGGATCGACATTGGCTGCGTCGGTGGAGAACCGGGATTGGAACACCGGGAGACCCTCGAAAGCATAGCGCGCAGCGGAGCTGCCGGCGGGTACACAGGACTTTGCCTTTTTCCCAATACCCGTCCCGCCATTCATTCCAAGTCGGAGGTCAATTTTATCCGCAGCAAAGCCGCCGACCTGCCCATTCACCTCCTTCCCATTGGAGCGGCCAGCAAAGCTTGTAACGGGCAGGAACTCGCTGAGATCCTTCAGATGCGCGAAGCGGGCGCCATTGCCTTTTCTGACGGCTTAGCTCCGATCCAGAACAGCGGGCTTATGATGCGGGCGCTGGAATATTTGAAACTGGTGCCTGGAGGTTTGCTGATCAACCAAAGTCTTGACCAATCGCTGGCAGGAAAAGGTCAGGTGCACGAAGGCCCAATCAGCACCCTGCTCGGTTTGTTGGGCATTCCCCTCCTGGCTGAGACCACCTTTTTACACAGGGACATTTCGCTGTTGCGCTATACCGCTTCCAGGTTGCTCGTTCACAAATTGTCGGGAGAGGAATCCGTCGCCATCGTGCGCGCTGCAAAAAAACAACTCAGCGGACTTTTCGCTTCCGTATCCATTTACAATCTGGTCGCCGATGCAAGCCAACTCGAAAACCTCAACGTGCACTACAAACTGAGTCCTCCGCTTCGCGAAGCATCCGACCGCAAGGCACTCGTGAAAGGGGTGGCAGAAGGTACGATCGATTGCATTGCGAGCGATCATACCCCCTGGGATCCCGAAAGCAAGGACGTCGAATTTCAGTCCGCAGCATTTGGCTCCCTGAGTCTCCAAACCTGCTTCCGCGCCTATTGCACCCATTTGCTTGGCGAGCTCGGCATAGACCGGTGGGTGGAGATGCAGGTGCACAACACGCGCAGTATGCTTCACCTCCCTGTACAACATGTGGAAGAAGGCTGCAACGCAGAGTTGAGTTGGTTTGTTACCGGAACCCAATCCCTCTTCACTGCCGGGGAGTTGCATTCGCTGTCGCGCAATTGTCCCCATGCAGGAAGTTCCCTTCGCGGAAAAGTGTTGGGGGTATTTTCCAAAGGAAAGTTCACCAGCGATGAGGGTTCTGAAAAACTTGCGTAGCTTTATACGCTTTCGCTTTGGTCCGCGCGGTGCGGACAGGGTTGCGAACATTCAATAGAACGCGTCATGAGTTCATATCTACATCACCAGCCGGCCATTTCCAGAGGACTTATCTGGGGAGGCATACACCTGGCTACCACCCTGGCCCTATATATCGCAGGGATGATGGGCAATCCTGCCGGCAACATCCTTCTGTTTTTCTTTGGTCTCTACATGATGTATCAATCTGCCGTCGACCGCCGCAATGCACTTGGCGGATACATCACCTGGAAGCATGCACTCGCTCCGGCTTGGCTGACCGCTTTGATTGCCAACCTCATCAGCGTTCCGTTTACCTGGATCATGGTCAAATTTATCGCTCCCGAGATCCAGGATCAACAGCGTGCCGAAGCCATCAAAATGGCAGAGCGGATGCGCTCCTGGATCGGCGACGAAGCATTTGAAGCCCAGCTCGAAACGATCGAGACGCAGGACTTTGCGGCTCCCATGCAATACGTGATGGTCTTTTTGGGAGCAGCCGTTACCTACTTCTTCATTGCCTGCATCCTTGCGCTCATCGTCAGGCGAAAAGATCCCACGGATGTCCTCTCAAAATACAATTGACCAGAGCACCGTTTAATTCCGAGTACAGCAAGTGCACATGAATACCATCGATCTGTCCATTGTCATTCCGGCATTCAACGAAGAGGAGTCCATTCCGGAACTGGTGGATTGGATTCAACGCAGTCTCGCTCCTGCAAAGCTGAGCTACGAAGTTTGGTTTATTGATGATGGAAGCACGGACCAAACCTGGCAAGCCATTGAACAGGCACATGCAGCTTTTTCCTTTGTCCGGGGCATTCGATTCCGCAGGAACTATGGAAAATCTGCCGCACTCAACACCGGATTTCAGCAATGCGCCGGAACGGTTGTGGTCACGATGGATGCCGACCTGCAGGATTCTCCGGAGGAGGTCCCCGAACTGTACGCAATGATCGTGGGAGGCCAATACGATGTAGTCTCCGGATGGAAGAAAGTGCGCTACGACAATGCCCTCTCTAAGAATCTGCCCTCGCGGATTTACAACACGGTGACCGGATGGATGAGCGGTGTGCGGCTGCACGATATGAATTGCGGGCTCAAAGCTTACCGCAGAGAAGTGGTCCAGTCCATCGAGGTCTTTGGGGAAATGCACCGCTACATACCCGTGATCGCGCGTTCTGCAGGATTCACCCGGATTGGCGAAAAAGTTGTTCAGCACCGCCCAAGAAAATACGGATACAGCAAATTTGGAATGAGCCGGTTTGTCAATGGGTTTTTGGATCTTGCAACCATTATGTTCATTGGGAAATTTGGCAAAAGGCCCATGCATTTCTTTGGAGCCTCTGGTCTGATTTTCTTTTTCATCGGTTTCTGTTTTGTATTTTACCTCTCCTTTACCAAATTGGCCTTCGGACATGTGGGTATGACCCAGCGACCGGCATTTTTCATTTCCCTGGTATCGATGATCATTGGTTCGCAGATGTTTTTTACCGGATTTCTTGCAGAACTGGTGACGCGCAATGCAAGTGAGCGCAACAATTACCAGATCCGAAACAAGCTGCCCTGATGCCCCGGTTGCTGCTGATAGGGCCGGCCCATCCCTTCCGCGGCGGTCTTGCAAGTTTCAACGAGCGCCTCGCGCGCGAATTTCAAAGCAAGGGCTGGCAAGTTGACATCCTCACGTTCACCCTCCAATATCCGCGTCTGCTCTTTCCGGGAAAAACCCAATATTCAACGGAAGGTCCTGCAGATGACTTATCGATTGAGCGGTGCGTGCACTCGCTCAACCCGTTGAACTGGATCTGCGTTGGACTCAGACTGCGTCGTGAAAAAGCCGATCTGATCCTTACGCGCTATTGGATTCCTTTTATGGCTCCTTGTCTGGGCACCATTCTGCGCATCGCGCGCAAAAAACACAAAGGGCACATTGTTTGTCTGGCAGACAACATTGTACCCCACGAGCACCGGCTGGGAGATCAATGTCTGACCCGCTATTTCGTCAAGGTGCCCGATCGATTTGTTTGCATGAGCGAGGTAGTCGAAAGCGATTTGCGCAATTATCGTCCTGATGTCCCGGTATCCATGCAAGCCCATCCTCTGTTCGATGGCTTTGGTCCTCCCGTTGCACAGACTGAGGCCAGAGCGGCACTTGGCATTGGTGGAAACGGTCCCATCATCCTGTTCTTTGGTTTCATCAGGCGTTACAAGGGACTGGACTTGTTGATCGAAGCCCTGGCAGATCCACTGCTTGCCCATTCAGAACTCCGCTTGCTCGTCGCTGGCGAATTTTACGATCGCGAAGACACCTATCTCGCTCTCATCGATGCACATGGCCTTGCCGGACGGATCATCCTGCATACAAGTTTCATTCCCGATTCTAAGGTTAAGTACTATTTCGGAGCCTGCGACCTCGTCGTACAGCCATACCGGAGTGCTACCCAAAGCGGGGTAACTCCCCTGGCCTATTACTTTGAAAAACCCATGGTCGTCACACGCGTCGGCGGGTTGCCCGAACAAGTACCCGAAGGACTAGCGGGATATTCCTGCGATCCGGAACCGGCAGCTCTTGCGGGTGCAATCGTCCGGCTTCTCGAAAAAGGCCCGCAAACCTTCTTGCCCTTTCTGCGTTCCAAAAAAGACGAACTGAGCTGGTCCCATTTTGTGGACCGGATCGTGGACACGTCCCAATCACCACATGGAAAATCGAATCATTGAAATTGCAAACGCTTCCGCAAAGGTCAAAACTGACCTGTGTGCTGATGCCTCCGCCATCCGTACCATAGCCGCCTGCGCCGGAATGCTCACGCGCGTGTTGAAACGCGGACAGCGCATTTATTTATGTGGTAACGGAGGCAGCGCGGCAGATGCGCAACACATCGCAGCAGAACTCACCGGACGCTTTGCCTTCGATCGCCCGGCATTGAGCGCAGAAGCTCTTCACTGCAACACGTCTTACCTCACGGCAGTGGGCAATGACTACGGTTTCGAATTCATCTACGAGCGCCTGGTGAGGGGTATTGGCCGGAGCGGGGACGCACTCATCGGTTTGAGCACTTCCGGAAACTCTGCCAATGTGCTGCGGGCCCTGGTCGCAGCCAGAGATTTGGGCATGGAGACGGTAAGTCTGACCGGAAAAAGCGGAGGCCAAATGCGCAGCCTGAGCGATCTTTGGATCGGCGTGCCTTCCGATGCCACACCGCGCATACAGGAAGCACACATTCTCATCGGGCACATCCTTTGCGAACTCATCGAAGAGGCCATGTTTAAACACTGACCCGGATGAGGCCAGTATTAAGATACTCCCGTTATGGACAATAAGGGCTTCTGTCTCCTGCTCGACCGCGACGGCGTAATCAACGAACTCCTTCCAGGCGCCTACGTCACCACACCCGATGCGTTTGTTTTCCGAAATGGAGTCATCGAGGGACTTGCAAAATTGACCGGAGTATGTAACTACTTCTTTATTGTCACCAACCAGCAGGGAATTGGCAAGGGATTGATGACGGAGGGCGACCTCGAAGCCATACATACAAAAATGCTCACGGCCATTGTTGCGGGCGGTGGAAAAATCGATGGCATTTACCATTGCCCGCATCTGGCATCAGACCATTGCAGTTGCAGGAAACCGTCTGATGGAATGGTGCGGCGGCTCTTTGCCGATTTTCCCGACGCGGCAAGGCAAGCATTGTTGCTCATTGGCGATGGTGCTGTCGATTTATCGCTTGGATCCAAGGTCGGGGCAAGTTGTTACGGAATGCGGCACCAGCACAATGTTTCGGAAGACTGGTCGGATTTTCCGCACCGGGAGGTGTCGGATTTTTTCCAATTTGCAGAACGGGTGCTGAGTGAACATCGCCTGTAAATCAATGACCACTAGGAGGTTGATGATCAATGCAAAGTCACGGGCAGAAACATTTCCTGACGCAATGTGCCGGGTTTCTTAATTTCGCCGCCCCAATCTCCTTTCACAAACGGTACCTCAGTGTATTCCGTAAAAGAACTATTCTATAGCATTCAGGGTGAAGGTGCCCGATCAGGCAGGCCCGCATTGTTCTTGCGGTTTGCCGGATGCAATCTCTGGAGTGGCCGGGAACAAGACCGGGCTTCTGCCATTTGCCAGTTCTGCGATACCAACTTTGTCGGTACGGACGGACCCCAAGGTGGCAAATTCAGTTCGCCTGAAGACCTTGCGCAACGCGTGGCTTCGCTCTGGCCTGGCAAGCGCACCCAGCACAGGCCCTACGTTGTCTGCACTGGAGGCGAACCCCTGCTTCAACTGGATGTGCCCCTGATCAGCGCCCTTCATGCCAGGGGTTTTGAAATTGCCCTTGAAACCAACGGCACTTTGCCCGCACCGGAAGGCATAGATTGGATCTGCATGAGTCCGAAGATGTCTGAAGGTCTCCAACTCACCCGGGGCGACGAACTCAAATTGGTTTATCCTCAGCAAGGGATCGAACCCGAGGTTTTTTTAATGCTGGATTTTACGCATTTCTATCTTCAGCCTATGGATGGCCCCGACGTGGAAGCCAATACGAAAAGCTGCCTGGCCTATTGCCTTAGGCATCCCGAATGGTCATTAAGTCTTCAAATGCACAAAATGCTGGGAATACCCTAAAGATGGGGTTTTTCACAGCTCAGTGGTCTGTTGAAAAAATATTTTGAAAAATGTGAGCAGACTATATACTGGAACTTATCTTTATCCGCAATTACCTTCTGAACCAATCGAAACCCGTTGAATGGAATCTATCAATGAACAACGCACGAGCCAGCGTTTTGCCAAAATAAAATTCGACCCTGTAAATCAACAAAATGGATTGTTGTCACTCAGGGATTTCAAAAAAGGCGCTACCATTTCCCATTTTGGAGCAGCAGAAACCTTACCCCACCCTTCCCGCTATACCGTCCAGGTAGGAGATGATAAGCACATCATTTTGTCGCCCCTGTTCCTTGAGTACATCAACCACAGTTGCTCCCCCAACTGTTTTTTCGATACGACGAATTTTTTATTGAAGGCCCTGCGCGACATTGAAGCAGGAGAAGAGTTCTGCTTCTTTTACCCCTCCACTGAATGGAGTATGGAAGAAGCGTTTGATTGCCATTGCGGAAGCTCCGAATGCCTGGGCTTCATTCAGGGCGCGCAATACCTCCCCGAAGAAATCATGGGCCGGTACCAGTTTACCGATTTCATCCGCCGCAAGTTGCAGAAGGAACACCAGCATGCATTCGGAATTTGATCCGGACAGCAAACCAAAGGATGAAGCATGGATCGTATGGGTCCTGTATCCCGAGATAAAGACCGAAGACCCCGAACTCCTTTATTATTACGACTTTAGCCAAAGTTACCAGGAATACCAGGAGGTATTTGCCGAATTGGAGATTCCCTGGAAATGGCAGGGCGTGTCGATGGAAAACCATCGCGAAGTCATTTCCGGTCTGGCGGAGCAATCCCTGCCCGGCAAGGCCATCGTTCTCAATCTCTGTGACGGCGACGAAGCCAATGGAGTTCCCGGACCATCCGTCATCGCCGCCCTTGAAGAACAAGGCTTGTGCTATACAGGCGCCGATGAAACCTTTTACCGGAACACGACTTCCAAAATTCCAATGAAAAACCTGTTCGAGCGCCACGGCGTTCCAACTGCGCCATGGCGGGAGGTCAACCCGGATGGCTCAAACGCAGACTCCATCTTTGCAGATCTCCACCCGCCGCTGATCGTCAAACCGGCCGTGTCGGCCGGGAGTCTTGGCATCGGCATACAATCGGTGGTGCACTCCGCTGAAGAGTTGCGCACATACCTGCTCTCAGGCAACCGGTACTACAAGGACTGGGACCTCTTCCGCGATGGCGTTTTCGTGGAGGAATTTATTGATGGCCCGGAATACACGTGCCTGATCCTGGGAAGCCATCGCATACCAGAGACTTGTACCGTCTATACCCCGGTCGAAAGGCGCTTTGAAAGCAGCCTTCCGAATGAAGAGAAATTTTTGTCCTTTGACCGGCTTTGGGAATTCTACACAAAGGAACTTCCCCTGGAAGGAGATAAATTTCTTTGGAATTATTGCAGCGTTGATCAGGCAACCTCAGAAGAACTCGAGTCGTTGAGCCGGAGCGCCTATTCAGCGGTTGGCGGTGAGGGTTATGCCCGGATTGATTTCCGCAGGAACGCCTCTTCCGGCCAATGTTATGTTTTAGAAGTGAATGCGCAATGTGGATTGTCTGATGATGAAAATTACACGTCGATCGGCGCCATACTGCGCTTTGGCGGACAGCGGTACAGCGAACTGATCCTCGAAATATTGCGACAGGCTTTGCGCAAAGCACAATTGTCCGTTAAAATGGTCCTGTAATTTATGGAAACTGATCTCAATTCAAATGACTCGAGCGATCCTGAATACAGCTTGCACGTCTCGATGATTAAAGTGATATCCCGTCTATGAAAATATGCATATTACAACCGGATTATTCAACTTCCGGGGTGGATTATAAAAACTACGACCCTCCCCGCAACCTCGACCTTTGGTTGCAAGAACACAAAGTGGACCACGTTTTTCTCAATAAACTGACCACATACAAGCAACTCAAGGAACTCTCCAAACGAGGGTATGATATCTACGTCAACCTGTGCGAAGCTTATCTCGAATGGGACATTCCTTCTATAGATGTAATCCATTCGCTTGAACTGTTGAACCTTCCATACACCGGTCCAACCCTTGACCTGTACGATCCTTCCAAAGAAGTCATGAAGTACGTTGCCAGCATTGCGGGCATTGCTACGCCTGAATACCGCCTGGTCAATTCATTGGGGGACTTAAATGATTTGAGCCAGGATTTGCGCTTCCCCTTGTTTGCCAAACCAGCCAAAGCTGGCGACAGTCTCGGCGTCGATGAACACTCCCTTGCCCACGACGAAAAGTCCCTGCTTCAAAAAGTCAAAAGTCTGATGGATGAATATGGGCAAGTGCTTGTTGAGGAATACATTCCCGGACGGGAATTTACTGTATTGGTTGCGGCTGACCCGAAAGACGAGCGCAAATGCGTGGCCTTTCGCCCGGTGGAATACCTTTTTCCCGCTGATGCCCCATTCAAGACCTATTCACTCAAAACATCCGACCTGCATCCGGAGCGCAATGTCGCATGCAACGACGAAGTCCTCGAACGCAAACTCAAAAAAGCAGCCTGCACGTTCTTCCGGGAGTTTGGAGGGAAAGGATATGCGCGCATTGATTTCCGGGTGAATCCAAAAGGAAAGATCTATTTCCTGGAAGTGAATTTCGCTTGTTCCGTTTTTTACAGCGGTGGTTATGAAGGTTCCGCAGATTACATCCTCTACAACGACCCTGCCGGGCACAAGGGATTCCTGCAAATGATCATCGAAGAAGGCATTAGCCGACACCGGAATAAACAGAAAAAGTACTATCTCAAAAAATCGCCCAGTTCGGGTTACGGCATTTATTCGGTGCGCAAGCTTCGCAAAGGGGAGGTCGTCTTTCGCGGTGAGGAAAAGCACCAACGCATTGTCAGCGGTGCACATGTACGCAAACATTGGAATGCCCACGACAAAGAACTTTTTAGAAAATATGCGTACCCGGCAGGTGACGGCATATACATCCTGTGGGACACCGATCCGGGTGAATGGGCCCCACAGAATCATTCATGCGTCCCTAACACGCAATTCGACGGACTCAACGTCGTAGCCCTGAGGGAGATCCAGCCAGACGAGGAACTCACACTCGATTATGCCCGTTTTATGCATCCGGACATGGAAGCCTTTGAATGCCATTGCGGGGAACTCGGTTGCAGAAAATGGATTTCTGCAAAGTCCCTAATCGAAGAGCCCGTACAACTCAACCGCTGATCCTCCCGGGTAGGGAGAGCCACCCACCACCAGGCATCTCAGCAGAACCCCTTCCGCAGCCAAAATTTCGCCGGGCATGATGCCTGAATCCTCCGGAAGGCTTAGCTTTGGGGCCCGAACGCCTAGCCGAAATGGCGGAACTGGTAGACGCGCTGGACTCAAAATCCAGTGACCCTAAAAGTCGTGTGGGTTCGAGTCCCACTTTCGGCACTTTTAACGCCTTAGCCTCGTCCGTGGCAAGGCGTTTTTTTATATACCAACCTCATCAATGGCAATGAACCCATGGCCGGCCCCGGATGATTTCTCTATTAGAGTTCATCGCTTTACGCCACATGCGCAAAAGACGTTTCAACGAAAGAAAATGGTAAGCTTTTTCCAAGTGACTTGCGGCTTTGCCGGGCACTGCATCTGACTCAACCGGGGCCACCCCATTGCTAATGATGCATAGGTCACTCCAGCGTCAACAAAAAAGGCGGCAGAACGCCGGCAGATCAGCCTTTACTCACCGGCAATCCGGATTAACGTTGCGACCAGTTTGTCGAGCTCGGTTTTTGTAGTATAAACATTTGGGGTGATGCGCACGCCGTGGATGTTTTCCCAAGAGATGGCCACGGTGTGAATTTTTGCCAGGTCGAATAACTTACTGGACACTTCTTCGGGAGTTTTTCCCTGAATGGCAACATTTCCCAGGGCACCACAGAAACCATCCGCAGTTGGATGCACCAGCCGGATTGCAGGGTGCTCCACAACTTTGGTCGACCAATAACGCTGCAATTCGAGCAACCGGTCGAATTTCCTTTTGGCACCAATGTGGTCGAAAAAGTCAACTGCATGGGAGATGGCCTGTTCGATGGGAAAAGATCGCGTGCCAAGGTTTTCGAACTTCCGGATATCGTCTGCTTCCGGGTCCGGGGCGGCAAGCAATGGATACAGCTGACGTATTTTTTCCTTTTTCACGTAGAGCATGCCCGATCCAAAAGGTGCGCTCATCCACTTATGCAGCGAGGTTCCAAAGTAATCCACTCCCAGTGAAGGGATATCAAACAGCAGGTGGGCAAAGCTATGGGCTCCATCGACGAGCACTTCAATCCCTCTTTTATGGGCCTCTGCGGCGATTTGCTGAACGGGCAACACCTGACCGTTCCAGTTGATGACATGGGTGATGTGAACGATTTTGGTGCGCGGACTAAATTTTTCGAAGTAGGCAGCAGCGAGCGCTTCTGCATTGTCACTCGGAAGCTGGAGGTCCACCCATTTCAGTGAAATGCCATCCCGGTGGGCGCGCTGTTTCCAGGCATTGATCATGTTGGGGTAATCCTGTTTGGTCAGGACGACCTCGTCTCCCGGGCGAAGGCGGACACCGAAGATCACCGTTTCCAAAGCCTCCGAACTGTTTCGGTCGATGGCGATCTCCTCGGGTGAGCAGCCGGCGACGCGTGCCAGTTTATCCCGCAGGGGTTCGCGCCCCTGGTCGAGTATGCGCCACATGTAATAGGAAGGAGCCTCGTTGCACATCCGTCCATAATACTCAACCGCCTCCTGCACGACACGAGGTTGCGGGGCGACTCCACCGTTGTTGAGGTTGATGATTCCCGGAGATGCAGAATAGGCAGTGCGCACCGCCTGCCAAAAGTCCTCTCCCTCCAAACGGCTGTTGGCCAGTTTGATGAAAGCATCTTGTGAAGCTTCGTAGCTCCGTTCGATTTCCCGCAACACCGCAGAAGGCGAAAAAGCAGCCAGGGCGGACGCGGAACCAATGCCCTTTACCATAGTACGACGATCCAGCTTGCTCATACGCCGCACAAGATAGCAAATCTGCACGGGGCAATCTGGAATAATCGCTGCCTGTTCCAATGGCAAAATGGAAGGCCGGAGACGTGCAATATCATTTCTTTTTATTACATACAATTTAATTAATATATATATATTATTGATTAACTGATTTATATATATAATATAAATATTTAATTTAAAATGAAATAATTGATTAACTTTGTGAAAGCTCCGCCAAATGGATCCCTCCGCTTACCTGGACATCAACCGAACCTCTTGGAACGCCCGCGTCGATCTGCACATGCAGTCTCCGTTTTATGATCTCGACGCCTTTTTACAAGGAAAATGCAGCCTGCAGCCCATCGAAGTTGCACTTCTTGGAGCACTCGGCGGTATTAAACTCCTGCACTTGCAATGCCATTTCGGACAGGACTCCATTTCTTTGGCGCGCAGGGGGGCCATCGTCACGGGAGTCGACCTGTCCGACAAAGCCATTGACGCGGCCAATGTACTTGCAAAAAAAACGGGGCAGGATGCAACATTCATTTGTTGCGATGTCTGCAAGCTGCCCTCGTCGCTCCATGCTTCTTTTGACATTGCCTTTACCAGTTACGGTGTACTCGGATGGCTTCCCAATCTGTCAATATGGGCTCATTCGGTTGCAAAGGTCCTCCGCCCGGGCGGCCGGCTGGTGCTTGTCGAATTTCATCCGTTTTTATGGATGTACGACAACGCCTTTAAAAGCATCTTTTACGATTATTTCAATACCGGCCCCATCCGGGAAACGGAAACGGGAACGTACGCCGCACCCGATGCCAACATCATCCTGGAAACCATGACCTGGAATCATCCACTGTCAGACGCGATCGGCAGTTTGCTCGAAGCTGGGTTTCAGCTCTGCCATTTTGCCGAATACGATTATTCGCCTTACTCCTGTTTTTCGTTTGTCGAAGCTTCCGAACCGGGCAAATACCGCATTCGCGGACTTGACCGTCGCGTTCCCATGCTCTACTCACTGACAGCGCGAAAAACCTGATCCGCAATGTTGTAACGCATGGAGCGCACCAGAAAAATTTGTTTTTGGAACACCCACGCATTTTGGGGAGGAGGTGAAAAACTGCACCTCGAATATGCATTAGCCCTTCGCGACCTGGGCCATACGGTGTGTGTGGTTGCCCATGACCAGGGTGCGCTCAGCCAAAGGGCCAGCGCCGAAGGCTTGGAGGTTTTGCCTCGCCGCATCCGAAACCTGAGCTTTCTCAACCCCTTGGGGTTGCTGAAGTCTGCCCGGCTGCTGAGCACATGTGGAGTTGAAACCTTGGTTTTTTCTTCTTCTCAGGACATGAAAGCCGCAGGGCTCGCCGCCAAAATGGCCGGGGTGCGGCGCATTGTCTACCTCCGGGGGCTTGCGGTTCCCGTTCGCGGAAGTCTCGTCAACCGGATATTTTTTACCTGCGTGATTACCCACCTCGTTGCGAGTTCACAGGAGACGCGAAGAACCCTGCTCCGGAACTTTCCCTCAGAACGCATTGCTGCAAAGACCTCCGTTGTTTACCATGGCATCGATGAACGCGACCTCGTTTCCGATACCGGCAACAAGACCCAACCGGCTGGATCCGGGGCTCCCGTGGTTTTGGGTACCGCAGGCAGGCTCACCCCACAAAAAGGTCATTTTCTTTTGCTAGACGTCGCTCGGCTGTTGGCAAATCAGGGCCTTTCCTTCCGGTTGCGCATTGCAGGAACCGGAGAGCTCTTTGAAGCGCTCCAGCAGGGCATCCGGCAGCGGGGATTGGAAGACCGGGTAACATTGTGTGGTTTCGTAGAGAACATGAAAACATTTCTGGATCAGAGCGACATTTTCCTGCTCGGTTCGACCTGGGAAGGGTTTGGCTTCGTGCTAGTGGAGGCCATGGCCCGTTCAAAACCGGTCGTAGCCTGGCGTTTGTCGAGCAACCCCGAAATAGTCGACCAGGGTCAAACGGGCTACCTGGTCGATTACCCCAACGTCGAAGCATTTGCAGGCAACATCCGCACATTGATGGAAGACTTTGAACTCCGCCGGCGCATGGGCCAAAACGGCCTCGAGAAGGTCCGATCCCAGTTTCTGCTGACCGCCAGTGCACGGGCCTTCTGCCAGGTCCTGGGCTTATGAGGATTTTTGTACTTTTGGAGTTTGACCTCAACCATGAGAGTTGCTTTCTGCTGTTTGCTCCTGCCTTTTGTCATTGGGTCTGGCTCGTTACAAGCCCAATGCAACTTCAGCGTGAATGCAGGCCCCGACCTCAAAGTCTGCAATCCCGGTGACAAGGTCACCATCAACGGCAAGGTGACCGGAGGCAACGTGCAGGAAATCTTCTGGGAACCTCCTACGGGACTCAGCAATCCGAAGTCCCCGGTGACCATCGCCACTGTGTTTTCCACGATGGAGTACGTACTCACCGCCAAGGGGCTGAGTACGACGAACCTCATCACCAACGGCAATTTTGAGGCGGGAAATACGGGATTCACCACGGACTACATGCTAGGTACAAGTTCCTGTTACGGTCTGGGCTATCTGGACTGCGAGGGTACTTACGCGGTCATCAACAACCCGCAGCTCGGCCATGCGGGTTTTGCCCCTTGCGGCGACCACACCAGTGGTTCCGGTTTGATGATGGTCCTCAACGGTTCCGCAAGCCTTCAAAACGTTTGGTGCCAGAACATCAACGTCATCCCAGACATGGACTATGCCTTCACTGCCTGGGTTACAGCCGTCGTCTCTTCCTCGCCCCCGATCCTTCAGTTTTCCATCAACGGCTCCCCCATCGGTTCCATATTCAACAGCAGCGGTGCGGTGTGCAACTGGGAGAAGTACGAGGCCATCTGGAATTCCGGGGGCAATACCACAGCTGAGATCTGCATCGTCAACCTCAATACAGCTACCGGTGGGAACGATTTCGCCATTGACGACCTCAGTTTCCGCAAGTTCTGTGAAGTTCGCGATACCGTGAAAGTCGAAGTGGAAGAATTCACTTTCCAAATCGCCCCACCCGATCCGGTCAACTGCGATATGCCTCGCGTTCAGATCGATGCCACAGGTTCCTCTTCCGGTACTGGCTGGACTTATATGTGGACGACGGGAGACGGCAAGATCATCTCGGGCGCACGCACCCTTCAACCCCTCGTCGAGGGTCCTGGAACCTACTACCTCACCATCTGCTCCCCGCTGCCGAATTGTTGCAAAACCGAACAGGTCACCGTAGTGGGCAACATCCGGCCACCAGACTTACAGCTAACGACAAAAGACACCATTGGATGCAACCAGCTGGTCGCATCGATTTTCAGCCGCAGCAAGGTCTTTCCCCTTCAATACGAGTGGGGTGGGCCGAATGGCTTTTCCTCTTCCGACCCGATTGCCGTGGTTTCCTCCGGCGGGGTTTACACCCTGACCATCACGGATGAATACAACTGCAAAACGGTTGATTCGATACTCGTCGCCGAGCGCGACGACAATCCCAAAATCAGCATTGCTGGCCAAAACATCGACTGCGTGCGGGATTCAGCCTTACTCAAGGGCAGTTCTACCGTTTCCGGATCCATCTTCGAATGGTTTGGACCAGGCAATTTTTACATAAAATCCGATAGCTTCCAAACTGCCGACAGCGGACTGTACGTGCTCCGGGTGAGTACACCCTCCGGCTGCGTCAAAACAGATTCTTTGCGCGTGAGCAAGGACATCCAAAAACCCATCATTCAATTATCCGCAGACACGATCACGTGTGCGTCAGACACCGCGCACCTGCGCGCGGTTGCCGACCGGACTTTGGTCGATTGGATCTGGTCATCGACCCACTATTTTGTGCCCGTCGATTCGTATCATATTTTAACCACCCTTCCGGGAGTTTACCGGTTTATTGCCAAAGGACTCAACCAGTGTGCCGACACCTTCCAGATCGAAGTACATGCGGATACCGTCCATCCGCTGCTGCTGTTGAGGCCCGATACCCTGAGTTGCAACCGGCGTTTTGCCCTGCTGGTTTCAGGAAGTGACGCTTCCCTTGAGTGGACAGGACCAGGTGGATCCTTTTCATCTTCCGACAGTCTGCTGGTAAATGTGCCCGGTATCTATACGGCAAGAGCCACTTATCCTAACGGTTGTTCGGACATTGACTCGGTGACCATCGCAATCGACACCAGTTCGCCGGTGTTAAATTCAGCAGACGACACGCTGACCTGCGTCAGAACGACCACAACCCTATTCCTTAAAGGTCCTTCAGAAGCGGTTTATAGCTGGAACGGACCAAAGGGGTTTACTTCATCTTTACAGCAGCCTGGAGCAGATCTCACGGGAACTTATGTAGTAACGGCTACCTTAGCTAACGGTTGTTCATCGCGTGCCATGATCGAAATACATGCCGATACCGCAAGGCCTTTGATCATTCACCAGAACGACACCATCAATTGCAAAAAAGACAGTGTGCGCCTAACGGCATCGGTCATTGGCGATGGGGTCCGCTACGATTGGTCTGGTCCCTCAGGGTTCAGCTCAACCGATTCGAGTCCGTACATTTCTATTCCCGGAGACTACCGGTTGATAGCCTACAATGCTAACGGATGTTCGGATTCTGCGACATTGACCATCTTTCGCGACGTCCGCAAGCCGGATCTTTACATTTCACCAGACACCCTCAACTGTATAAAGCGCAGTGCCCTCTTGCGGGCCATTACCAACCGCGACAGTCTGCGCTTTGAGTGGACGGGTCCGGGAGGATATTTCAGCTCCGATTCGACCGCAATGGTCACGGGAGGAGGCAGATATACCCTTCGCGTCGAAAGCCCGGAAGGCTGCCAGTCAGAATGGACGGTCGAGGTGGCTGAAGATACCGCAAGACCCTTATTTACCATCGTTTCCGACTCCCTCAACTGCTTAAAAACATTTATCCGCCTTGGGGTGAACACCCGTTCCGATACATCATGGGTCGAATGGACCGGGCCCCAGGGATTTACAAGTACAATTCTTCAACCGGAGATCGATCTTGGAGGCCGATACCAGCTCCGCATCCGCTCAGCGAACTTCTGCGAGGACAGCGCGACGATTTGGATTCCTCAGGACACAGCACACCCTCAAATCAATCTTTTGGCAGACTCCATCAGTTGCCGCAACCGGATGGCCCACCTTAGCGCCAACGTCATTCCAATCAACATCACGGGCACGTGGACCTTACCCGGGGGTCAACAGATCAGAACCAATGCCCTCAGTTACCCCTCCGGTGGTACCTACCTGTTCGAAGCCAGGGGAAATAATCATTGCGCGAGCACTGCCTCCGTTTTCGTACCCTTAGATACCTTAGCCCCAGACCTTCGCGTTTTTGATGACACCATCACCTGTGCTCAGGCTTCAGTTGTACTACGCGCAATCAGCAACACTACGGACCTGCAATACGCCTGGACAGGACCAGGCCAACCCACGTCTGCTGCAGACACCTTAAAAACCTCGCTGCCCGGAATATACCAGGCTTTGGTCACTTCAACTAACGGATGTTCGTCATCAGCACTTCTGGTCGTTCAGATTGACACCCTTCATCCAGCTGCCTTTGCCCGATCCGACAGCATCAGTTGTCTTCGCGACCAGGCCTTATTGGAGGGCATATCGGACAATCCCGCCGCACAGTTGCAATGGTTTGATCCTACCGGACAAAAGATTGACCGCGGAAGCCGTTTCACCGTTTCCGAAGGTGGCCGGTACCGGCTCGAGGTGATCCTGCCAGCGAATGGTTGCCGCACGACCCTTTGGCATGAAGTATACCGCGACAGTCTGATCATCCGCGATGTTTCGCTTCAGACCGTCAACCCCATATGCAGGGCCATTTCTGGAAGTGTGTACATTCTCCAGACGCTGGGGGGCCATGGCGGAATGGAATTTTCGGTTGACGAACCGGATCAATGGCAATCTTCCACTGCATTTGAAGGATTGCTTCCGGGTACGCACGTACTTTATGCCCGCGATAGTTCCGGATGCCGCTACCAGAAAAGTTTTTCCATTACAGAAATCCCGGCAGTGCAGGCTGATCTGACACCAGAAATCACTTTGCGCCTCGGTCAATCGACCCGACTCGATCTGACGGTACTCCCGGATCCTGCCATTGCGGCTACTTACCGGTGGAGGCCGGAAACTTACCTGAGTTGCTCCGACTGCGAAGATCCGGAGACCAGCCCTCTGCGAAACATCGAATACGAGGTAACTGTAATCGATACGAACGGTTGTTCGGCCACCCAAACCATCCGGGTCCGCATCGAGACCCCGCGCGCATGGGTACCCAACGCCTTCAGTCCAAACGGAGACCAGATCAACGACCACCTTTACATTCACAGCAGCGATCCCGATGTGACGCGCGTTCACTTTTTCAGGATTTATGACCGCTGGGGCAATCAGGTTTTCGCATACCACGATGGTGCTCCCAATCAGCCGGCGCATGGCTGGGATGGAAGTTTTCAGGGTGAAAAGTGTAACCCGGGTGTCTTTACATATGTTGCAGAAATTGAATGGATCAACGGAGAAAAATGGATCTTAAGAGGAGACGCAACGCTCATCCGGTGAGCTTGGCATCAGGTATTTTTAAAAAGCGCATGCCATTGTTTTTCAAGGCACGGGAAATTGCATTACACATCCTAACCATGTTTTTCCCTGCAAAGGGTACAATCGCCAGATGCGCGATTGCAAGTTGTGTGTTTGCCTCCCTCGCCGTGGCGTTACAGGGGCAGCATCATCCTGGTGGAAAGCCGGTTTATGCAATGCCCAATTCCTGCGGCATCGTAGTAAACGCCGGACCAGACATCACGATTTGTGCCGGCGAGGGCAAGACACTCAATGCAAGTGTATCGGGGAGCAATCAGTTTAGTTGGGAACCTGCTGACGGACTCAGCAACCCAAACATTCTGAATCCCGTAGCAAACCCTGCTGCCACGACCAGCTATACCCTGACGGCCCGGGCCGTTTCGGGCAATCTCATCAGCAATGGCGGTTTTGAAACCGGAAACATCAATCCGGCGACCAGTCAGTACTCACCCTATACCAATGTCAACGATCTCATTGCTTCCACGGGAGGCTACATGGTCATGAGCGTTCCCCAAATTGCAATAGCCTTCGGTTGCACCCCAAACATCGGTGCATTTACCATGGTCATCACACCCACCGGGTCATCGTCAAACATCTGGTGTCAGACCCTTTCCGTTTTTCCAAATACCGATTACAAGATAGATTACAAGGTCTTTGGCATTCCCTACCTCTTCAGTGCACCGCCTACCATCGGGGTTAAGGTCAACGGAAGTCTCATCGGTACCGTTGACGCGATCAGTGGCCTCTGCCTTGAGGCAAGTGGAAGTTTTACCTGGAACAGCGCGTCTGCTACGACGGCAACGATCTGTTTTGCCAACTACGGAGGAACCGGCCCGCTGAGCATGTGCGCCATAGACGACATCGTGGTTCGCGAATGCTGTGAAGAACGAGACGAAGTAACGGTAACGGTGTACGAATTGCTCGCAGATATGCTTCCTCCGGACGAGATCAATTGCTTCAACCGGCCCTTGAGGCTGGATGCCAGCGGCTCCAGCTCAGGACCAGGCATCAGTTACCTGTGGACTACGCGCAACGGGCGCATACTCAGTGGAGACCGTACGCTGACTCCCGTCATCGATTCTCCCGGAGTCTACACCTTAAAAATTACAGGACCCTTTGGCTGCGAAGTCGAGCAAATGATCGAAGTGAAAGGCAGTGTAACTCCCCCCGATATCTCAACCAAAAAAGAAGACATCACGTGCCAGAATCACATGGGCCGCATTGAAGCGACGAGCAAATCACAGGCCCCCACGTATGAATGGACAGGTCCGGGAGGTTATTACAGCACGAGGGCAAGCAATACCAACATACAGGAACCGGGGACGTACACCATCAAAGTAACCGACGATTATGGCTGCACGAATACGGCATCTGTTGAAATAGAGGATTTGCGGACAGAACTTTACGCAGAACTTGCCGGCGACAGCCTGGGTTGCTCCAAGGATACGGCCGTGCTGCAGGCAACCAGCCTTGCAATCAAACCCATCTACCGGTGGCGGGGACCGGGAGCTTTTCAGAAAGACAGTTCAGACCGTGCAGTGGTACGCGACACTGGCTGGTATTATTTGACGACCACGGACAGCCTGGGTTGCAGGGAACTGGATTCCTTTTACGTTCCGAATACAGGCACCCGACTTACCATATCGCTTTCTGCAGATACCCTTACCTGCGACCGCACTTCTGTGATCCTGCGACTTGTCGCAGATACGACCTCAACTGTTTCCTGGAAAGGTCCCGGGAATTTCAGTTCCACGGAACGGATGCCCGCGATCAGCGAAAGCGGATGGTACTTTGTCGAACTCACGACAGCCGACGGTTGCAGCGCCAAAGATTCCGTCTTCGTTGTTAAATCTGCCGACGTACCCGATGTCTTTCTTTCACCCGCCGACACCCTGAGGTGCGACCGTCCGGCAGTGACGCTGACCGGAGGCAGCCTGACGGCGGGTGCGTCCTTACTATGGAATACGCCCTCCGGAGATCTGCGCGACCAAACCTCCGTTACCACAACCATTCCAGGCAACTACACGCTGACGGTTACCGCACCCAATGGGTGCAGTGTCCAGGCAAGTGTTACCATAGCTATTGACACCCTGCGTCCGTTGTTTATCCTCAACGCCGACACACTGAACTGCAAAGTGGATTCGGCCTGGATTCGTTACGCAGGCCCTGATGCTGCAAGCTACCTGTGGAGCGGTCCTTCGGGATTGACCAGTACCGTTCGCGAAATCCGCACGGGTCTTCCCGGATGGCATAAGCTCGTCGCCAAAGCAAACAACGGTTGTTCCTATGAAGATTCGGCATTCGTTTCGATCGACCGCAGTCCCCCCATTTTGACACTCCGGGCAGACACCATCACCTGCGACCGAATGATCGTAAGTCCCAAGGTTGCAACCGATTCAACTGCGACCGTTTTTCATTGGATGGGTCCCGGAGGCTTTTTTGCTGATGTAAAGTCCATTCAGACTGGCATTCCAGGAAACTACACTCTGACCGTTACTTCAACTAACGGTTGTTCGGATTCAGCCATTTTAACCATTGCTGCGGATACGGTCCGGCCCCGGGCAACCCTTCAGGCTGACACCATTACTTGCAAACAAAATGGAACAATACAAGCCGGCATGATCACCGGCAACATTGCCAGGATGCAATGGGTAGGTCCGGGCGGGTTTTCCATTCAAACATCGTCTTCTGATGTCTTTGTGGGTGGAACCTACACCTTTACTATCTGGGGAACTAACGGTTGTTCGTATACAGACTCGGTTGAGGTAATTCAAAAAGACCGCATCCCCGATTTGCAGGTTGCAGGTGACACCATTACGTGCAGCCGTTCATCCGTTTTGTTAAATGCAAGCACCTCCACCACAGGGGTACAGGTTGAATGGACCGGACCCAACGGTTTCCGGTCGGATCAGCTTCGTCCTGTCGTAAGCGATTCTGGCTGGTATACCATCCAACTTACAGACTCCCTGGGTTGTTCGGTCAGTCAGGTCATATACATCGGACAAAGAACAATCCCCCCCCTCGTTAAGCTGTCGCATGACCGCGATTCGATCACCTGTAAAGACAGCTTAGTGGCCATCACAAAAGATCCTGCTTCCGGTAGCGGCACCCTAACCTGGTCAGGACCCGGCGGCTTCTTTGCCACAAAGGATTCTATAGCGGTAAGCCGTGCCGGCTGGTATAAATTGCAGATCACCGACGCTTACGGGTGTTCGTCGTTAGACAGTTTCCTTTTGCGGGACACCAGGCATCTACCTTCGATAACCCTGGAACCAGATACCATTACCTGCCGCAGAAAACAACTGACCATGCGGCTCACCTCCCAGGATCCCGGCCTGGTCTTTGACTGGTCTGGGCCCCCGGGATTTTCGAGTTCAGAACAAAATCCGGTCATTCAGATACCCGGCAACTACCAGGTCACCGCAACCAACAGCAGCGGTTGCAGCCTGTTGCTTTCCATAACCATTGCTGCCGATACGACTAAGCCAGACCTCAGCCTTTCAGCTGACACCATCAACTGCACGCGGGATCGCGTTCCGGTTAAAGCTGGCAGTTCCTTGCAAGGCTTTACCATGAGCTGGAATGGTCCCAATGGTTTCACCTACACCCTTCCACAATTCAACACGGATAAACCTGGCCTGTATACCTGCAAGATCGTCAATCCGCGCACTGGATGCAGCACTACCGATTCGATACTGGTTGTCGAAGATACCGGCCGGATCCGCTTTGTCGATGCCAGTCCGGTGCATGCGAACTGCCAACGCGAAACCGGCTACATCCAAATCCATTCCATTGCGGGAGGAAAAGCGCCTTATGTTTATTCAGCAGATCGTGGGTCGAGCTTCGTAACTGACCTTGCGGCCTTAGCGCTTCCTCCAGGGATCCATCCTATTGAGGTAAGGGATGCCAATGGTTGCACCTACGATTTTTCGATCGAGATCCTGCGCGAAGGGGGTGTCCGCATCGACTTATTGCCCTCCATAGAATTGAAGGCTGGTGAATCGCGGAGGATCAAACTCAACATTTTGTCCGATCCAGGAGCCGTCCGCCTCATCTCTTGGGATCCCGCTGATCAGCTGGACTGCAGTGATTGCCTTGAACCCCTGCTCACAGCTCGATACGATGGATTGATCCGGGTAATCGTTACCGATACAAATGGCTGTTCCAGCGAGGCCACTTTGGAACTGCGCATTCTCAAGGAGGTGAAGATCTATTTTCCCAATGCATTCTCACCCAACGGAGATAACATTAACGATGCGTTTTATCCCATCGATCACTCCAATGCTGCTAGCATAGAATCTTTGCGGATATTCGACCGCTGGGGCAACCTGGTCTTTTCAAACGAGCGCTTTGCAGCCAATTCGCCCGATCAGGGGTGGAATGGAAGGGGCATCAATGGAAAACGCAATCTTCCAGGCGTTTACCTTTACTCTGCAAAGGTCAAAACAGATCAAGGCATCATCGTGTTTTCCGGAGAAGTTAACCTCATTGAATGACCCCATGGAGTCCAGCACACTGCGGAGTATGTATGCTTACTGTGAACAATGGAGCCATCCTGAAAGCGAGATTCTTCACCAGCTTGAAAGGGATACTTTCCTGAATACGCCAACACCCCAAATGCTGTCCGGAAAGTTACAGGGTCGCATGCTGAGCTTCTTGTCGCAGCTCAAACGACCGCATCTGGCGCTCGACATCGGTGGTTTTACCGGGTACAGTGCGCGCTGCATCGCAGAAGGTCTGTCTGCGGGGGGAACCGTTCATTCCATTGAGATCACTGATGACTACGAGCACATTCGCCGGCGCAATCTCGACGGAGATCCCATTGCAGAAAACATCGTATGGCACCATGCCGACGCAATCGAATGCATTTCCAAACTCGACCACCCGTGGGATTTTGTATTTGTCGACGCTGCAAAGTCTCAATACCCTGCTATCCTCAAACTGTTGGAACCGCGCATGAAAGCGGGTGCCCTGCTGGTTGCAGACAATGTGCTGTGGTATGGCAAAGTACTTAGCGAGCCCATGGATGCGGAAACAAAAGCCGTTCACCTTTTCAACCAGCAACTGCACGACTCCCCGGCGTGGCAAACCATTGTACTTCCCGTAAGAGATGGGTGGAGTTTATCCGTAAGACGCTGAAGATGCCCGGACGATGAAGCAGCCCAGGCCAAAAATCATTTGCGCAGCACAGATCGAGGATTTCCCGGCCCGTGTTCCTGATCAAATCACTTCGCAGGCCTGGTTTCTCAGACATGTATGCAAGTATGCATGCTTGCTGGAAAACGATGGTTGGCCCTCCTACATTCCGCTGGCAAAAAAAATGGGCATCTGGAAGCCCAGTGTGCCTCCATTTGTTCAAAAAATAGAAATGCCGGGACCGGCATCCTTGCCGGGACCGGCCAGTTCCCTGTTGACGCAGCTCAGCGAATGGTATTCCTGCGGCGATATCTGCCTTCGCACAGGCATTTCCACACTGCCAAAAGGCATCAGCGCTACCGTTCGCACCAATTTTGTTCTGCCGCTCGAAACCAGCCACTCCGCCCGGTTTGATGCTTACAACAAGGGGCACAAACTCAGCGTGCGGAGTGCACAAAAAATGCAGATCAACATTGAAATGCAGCACGACGCTGCAGGATTTGTGAGCGACTGTCTCCGCTTAGGTAAAACGGGCATTCCTCCTGCTTACCGGCGAGCAGAAATGATGATAAACCTGTTAAAGGAATGCATCGATCGGAATGCGGCCATCCTGTGCGTTGCAAGGGATGCTCAATCACAGGTCGTTGCGGGTGCCTTTTTCAGCAAATACGCCAACCGGTTGACCTACCACCTGTCCTTTGCATCCTCTTCTGGAAGAAAAGCAGGTGCCATGCACGCCATCGTGGATGCAGTCATCGAACGACACAGCCGTAGCCAATACCTGCTCGATTTCGAAGGAAGCATGCACCCTGGTATCGCTTACTTTATGCGGGGTTTCGGAGCACATGAAGAACTTTATTACCACTATGCGTGGAACAGCAATCCGCTGTGCAAAATCATCGCACTGCGGCGAAAGCTGTTGTCAAAATAGCGCTGAAAATCCAAAATGCACTTTCCCCCGAGTCCATTGGAAAGATTGACCCCCGCCTGACCCAACGGCATATTGTAAACCAAAGAACCCCGCCTTTGTCTGAAAATGAATGCCTATACCCAGGCCATTCTGAAGATTCCAGGGCTCCGTTTCGCTTTGGTGAAGCAATCCCAGGTCGTTAAACGCACTCACAAAACTGACGCGGTCAAGAAAGAGCCGGTATTCAAAAGAGATGACTGCGTACCGGATAACCCTAAAGATCTCCTCGTCGAAACCACGAAGTGAAGTTGCACCTCCAATGCGGTACCATTCGTTCTCCAGGACGCCTCCATCGCTCAAAAGGCTTCGTGCCTGTAGTGCGGCGTGAATACCGTGTTTTCCAGCAATCTTATAATGATAGCGCAATTGAACGGAGAGTCTGGCCTGCCGGTCTGCCTTTCTCAAGCTGTCGTATTGTTGCTTCAACTGGACCTGGTCGGCAGCAAGTTCATAAAAGACCGGATTGTCGGGAAAAGATTTCTTTCCAAAGTCGCCTTCCACCGTGAATTCCAGCCCATTTCGCGGAAAGAGTGCGTCGTCTAAGTTCGCATACCGGTAACGGAGTCCAAATGCGCGATATCGGTAGTCCAACACAGCAGGCAAATTTCCGGATGAAATGAACTGTGCAGTATCTGCCTGAAGCACGTCGGACCGGTTGTTCACCGCAATCAGGGAAATGGACTTCCGTGCGTCCCAGGCATAGCTGAACCGCCAGGAGTTATGAATGTCCTGGTAGCTTTCACGGTAGCGATACAAACTCAATTCAGTAGCTACACCAAAGGGAATGTATGGAAGGTTGGGAAACTCCAATTGCACGGCAAAATGCGGGGCGTTGTCAGACAGGTTTTCATAATCAAGGCGCATGCGCTCACCTGTCCGGAAGAGGTTGACGAGGTCAAGTTTTCCCGTTCCAGTCAGACTCAGGCCCCTTCCTGTGTTGCCTGCATCTGAATTCAGCCCCAACAGTATTTCGAATCGCGAGGCAGGCTGATGGTTTAGGTAGAATCGCACCAAACAATCCTCGCCGGGAAAATAAATGCCGGGGTCGGCTTCTGCACGCAAAAAGGGCAGGGTGCGAAAAGCCAGGGAAGACTGATCGATGCGCTTCTGAGAAAACAGTGCACCAGTACGGACGCCGCTAAGTTTTTGCAATGCAAAATCGCGCAATACGGCCTCGCCACCCTGCTCAGGCGCCAGGAACCGGACCAAGGGTCCCGGACGCACCACATGACCAAAATAAATGGTGTCTGCACGCCGGATGACTGCGAGGATCTCAATATGCGCAAAGGGATGGCCCTGGTTGGCCCAGGTATTGAGCAAGCCGCGGTAATGTTCAGAAGGAACGTTCGATATGCCCGCAGTCGCGAGCCCGGGCTCCAACGCGACGCCTTCTGCCGAAGCCGTTTCGAAATAGCGAATGGTGTAGCGGTCCGATGGATGTAGGTAAACTCGAGTCGTGTCTGCTCTGCCAGCGATCGAATCTAGGGTCGCAAAAAGATGCCCCTCGTCCCGAAAGCGGGCGAGTACCACTGCGATGCTGCTTGCAAGCTGCGCGCTGTCCTTTAACTTTGCAGGAGCTCCTGGCGACTCAGCGCCGTCGAAATACCAGCGCACGGACCCATGGCGCTGCGAATAAAGGGAAAAACAACCCAGCGTCAAGGCACAAACCAGAAGCACCTCAGATCGACACAAGGCAATGAGCGATTTTATACCTGCAGGAATATACATACACATTCCCTACTGCAAGCGCAAATGTAGTTATTGCAATTTTCATTTTAGCACGCAGCTCCGCACCATTCCGGACATGGTGAAGGCAATTGTCTCTGAAATTGAACTGCGCACAGAAGAGGGAGCTAACCATACGGTGCAAACCATCTATTTCGGAGGAGGAACGCCTTCACTGCTCCCCATTCCTGCACTTGCCAATTTGATGCGTACCGTGCACGCATGTTACCGGACAGATCAGGCCATCGAAACGACCATTGAAGTCAATCCTGACGATGTCTCACCGGCTAAGCTGAAACAGTGGCACGAGTTGGGTTTCAACCGGCTGAGTGTGGGGATCCAATCCTTCCACGACGCTGACCTGAGATGGATGAACCGGGCGCACTCGGGAACGCAGGCGCGATACGCACTGGATTGCATTGCAAGCTCTGAGTTCAGCAACGTTAGCATAGACCTGATCTACGGATTGCCCGGGGGATCCATAGAAAAACTCGGGGAAAACCTCGAGGGGCTGAGGACGTTCAATATCCCCCATTTTTCAGCCTACGCACTCACAACCGAGGAACGCACCGCAATGGCGCATTGGGTTCGCAAAGGACTTTTGATCCCAGAACCCGATGAGGATGTGATTGCCCAGATGGATTTCATATTGGATTACTGCACCCAGGAAGGTTATGAGGCTTACGAAATCTCCAACTTCTGCCGGACAAATTTCCGGTCCAGGCATAACAGCGCCTACTGGGACGGAACCCATTACTTGGGTTTTGGCCCTTCGGCGCATTCTTATAACGGCAAACGCCGCTGCTGGAACGCATCAAACAACGCGCACTATCTCCGCGCGATCCATTCCGGACAGATTGCTCAAACACAGGAAATGCTGACTGAGACCGACTGCTTCAACGAATTTATCATGCTCAACCTCCGCCGCGCAGAGGGCGTAGATCTGGACCGGTTGAAAAAGGAATTCCCCAATTACCTGGAGGGCATTCTCCTCGATATGCGAACTTTGATCGCCCGGGGTGAGGCATCACTGACTGGGCATACCCTCCAGCTCACGCGTTCAGGAAAGCACCAGGCTGACCGCATTTGCGTGGAGCTGTTTCGCACCAACGCATCCAGCTCATAAAAATATTAACACTTGTTAGTTTACATTGATCCGGAAAATTACCCCGAGTTGCTGCGCCTTTTCTCCCATTCCCAGGCCGTTTGCATGATCTTCTCAACGTCGCCTTCCGGCGACCATCCCAGCATCTGGCGTGCCTTTGTGGAATCGGCGTAAACGGCTGCCATATCCCCCTCCCTCCGCGCTCCAATCTGATAACGCAGTGGCTGACCGGAAACTTTTTCGAACGCGTGGATCATCTCGAGAACCGTAAGACCCTCCCCGATTCCCAGGTTAAATGCATCGAACGCCGGAGTTTCTGACGATTCTAACAGGCGCTCCAAGGCAAGGGTATGCGCCCTCGCGAGGTCCATGATGTAGACATAATCGCGTATGCAAGTTCCATCGCGCGTGGGGTAATCCTTTCCGTACACCGTCATGCCTGCGCGTTTGCCCATCGCCGTTTCCGTAATGACCGGTACCAGATTTTGCGCCGGGGTACGCGGAGATTCTCCAATTTGTGCCGAGGGATGGGCTCCTGCAGGATTAAAATACCGTAGGGATATGGCCCTGCAACGACCAGTTGTAGCGAGGTCCTGCAGTATCCATTCTCCGATCTGCTTTGTCCTTCCATACGGCGAGGATGCAATTCCAAAAGGGTTCTGTTCTGTGACCGGCAATTCAGATGAAGCCCCATATACCGTGCACGATGAAGAAAAAATGATGGAGCCGATTCCAGCGCATTCCATCCATCGCAGGGTGTTGAGCAATGCGTTTACATTATTGTCATAATAGGCCATGGGAAATTTCACGGAATCCCCAACTGCCTTGAGCGCTGCAAAATGGATGACGCCAACTACATCCGGCTCTGCTTCGATCAACTGATGCCATGCCCCAGATGCGGCAAGGTCGATGCGGTAATTGCGCACCGGAACCCCTGTGATTGACCGGATGCCCTCCAATACTTCTTCATTGGAATTCACCAACGAGTCAATGCTAAATACATCCCACCCATGCAAGATTAGATCGACCATCGCATGGCTTCCTATGTATCCACATCCACCCGTTACCGCAATTTTCCGTTTAACTCCCATGTTTCTGGTCTGTATGAACCACATTGTCAAGATCAAAATAGCGGAAGATCTTTCCAGCCAGCTCATCGCCAACGACACGTTCGAGGTCCTCGCGGTTCGCTTTGCGCATTTGCTCCACGGATCCAAATTCAGCAATCAGTTTGCTTAAGGTTTTCTCCCCTACCCCACGGATCTTCAGAAGTTCCGATTGTATGAATTTTCGCGAGCGCTGGTTCCGGTGAAAGGTGATGCCAAAGCGATGCGCTTCGTTGCGCACTTGTTGAATGAGTTTGAGCGATTCCGATTTTTTATTGATGTGCAAAGGCACGGGATCTTCCGGAAAGTAGATCTCCTCGAGCTTTTTCGCAATGCCGATCACGGTTACCCTTTGCTCTATGCCGAGTTTCCGGATGGCCTGCATGGCAGAAGACAGCTGCCCTTTGCCTCCGTCGATCACCACCAGTTGCGGAAGAGATTCCTCTTCGTCGAGCATTCGGCGGTATCGCCGGTAGACCACTTCTTCCATACTGGCAAAGTCATCGGGCCCGGTAACTGACCGTATGTTGAAATGGCGGTAGTCCTTTTTACTTGGGCGGGCATTTTTGAATACGACGCAAGCCGCCACGGGGTTGGTTCCCTGTATGTTGGAATTGTCAAAACACTCCATATGGACCGGCAGGTTTTGCATGTTCAAATCCTGTTTGAGCGTGGTTAGGATCCGCTCTGCCGGCGTCAGCTTTCCGGTTCGGTTTATTTGCTCCCTCCTCTTTTGCAATTTGTAATACTCCACATTGCTGATGGAAAGGTCGAGCAATTTTTTCTTGTCCCCGCCCCGTGGAACGGTTGCGGTAACATCATCGCCGAGCATACGTACGGCAAAGGGAACAATGATCTCCGGTGCTACGCTGTCAAACTTTTCACGCAGCCTTGGGATGGCGAGCGAAAGGATCTGTGCATCGTCTTCATCGCAATTCCTTGTCGCCTCCATGGTGTAGGTATGGATGATCGCCCCCTCGACCACCTTCATAAAATGGATGTAGGCCTCCGAATCCAGGGATGCCATTGAGAAGACGTCCACATCGCGGATCGAAGTACTGACCACCGTTGACTTTCCCTGATAATCTTCGAATGCGTTCAATTTGAGTTTACATTCCTGAGCCTGTTCAAACTCCATATTTGCCGCATGCTGCTCCATGCGATCCGTTAGAAATTTGCGAACCAATCCCAAATGGCCCCGCAACATGTTCCGGATCTGCTGGATCTTGGCATCATAAGCTTCCAGGGTTTCGAAACCCTGACAAGGTCCGTTGCAATTGCGGATGTGGTACTCGAGGCACACTTTGTATTTGCCCTTTGCAATATGCTCTGGGGCTAGGTTGAGGCTGCAGTTGCGCAATGGAAAGAGCGATACGATCAGCTCCAGAATGACCTCTGCCTTAAATTTTGAAGCATAGGGCCCAAAATAGCTCGAACCGTCGCGAATGACCTTTCTCGTAAAATAAACCCTTGGAAAGGGCTCTTTGCGGATGCAAATGTAGGCATACGTCTTGCCGTCCTTGAGCATCACGTTGTAACGGGGCTGGTGGGTTTTGATGAGCGAATTCTCCAGCAGGAAAGCATCCTGTTCGCTGTCGGTCAGGGTAAATTCAATTTTATGTGCATTTCGCACCAGGGCCCGGGTCTTGGCGCTCAGGTGCTTCTTATCCCCGAAATAGCTACCCAGCCGGCTGCGCAAGCTCTTGGCTTTCCCAACGTAGAGGATTTCCTCCCGTGCGCCGAGGAACCGGTAAACGCCGGGAGACCGGGGAATGTTAACGGCAAGGACATTGAAATCTTCGTGGGTCACGGAGCAAATTTAACCTGCACAACTGAATGCCTTCTTTTACTGCAGGCAATTGTTGTCGCTAGCATTGTCCGGCCCCGCCATTGGGGGTAGCTGTTGTTGGGTGACCAGACCTGAACCGGAGGCAGTCAGGCTGAGGTCTCAACGATGGGCGTGGTTTCCTTTTCTGAGCAGAGCACAACCATCAGGTTGCTGACCAGACGTGCCTTTTCTGAGGGCTCAAGCTGAACAATGCCCCGTTCCTGCAATTCCCTGACGGCCCCCTCAACCATCCCAATAGCGCCTTCGACGATTTTGAAACGCGCGCTGACGATGGCCTCGGCCTGTTGGCGTTTGAGCATTGCGGCGGCAATCTCGGGAGCATACGCAAGATATCCGATGCGGGACTCCAACACCTCAATCCCGGCAAATCCAAGTCGCTCCTGCAACTCGCGCTCAAGGACCTGATTGACCTCCTGCTCCGAAGCACGCAAAGTAATTTCGTCGTGGTCGTCGACGTGGTCATAGGCAAAACTGCCGGCCAGCTTACGAACTGCTGCATCTGTTTGTACCTTGACAAAATGGATGAAGTCCTCCACTTCGAATTGCGCCCTGAACGTATCCTGAACGCGCCATACCAATACCACGCCTATCTGAATGGGATTGCCCCGCTTATCATTGACTTTGAGCCGTTCGCTCTCGAAGTTGCGCGCACGCAGTGAGAGGTTTCGCTTGACAAAGAAGGGGTTAGCCCAGAAAAAACCATCCAATCGGATCGTACCCACGTATTTTCCAAAGAGGGTCAGCACTTTGGAACCATTGGGGTTGACGATGATGAATCCGCCCAGGATCAATAACTCCAGGAAACCTCCAATGATCCAGATCTGGGGCAACCCGGTCATGATCACCGGAAAGGGAAATGCAATGGCCAAAATCAGCATGGGCCATCCGGAAATGGGTTTGTATTTGTGCTCTTTCATCTCGATGAACTTGGTTCGGTTAAAGACCTTCATTAAAACGATCCAACTGCTCCGGGAGTTCCGGCAATTGAGCGATGGGGAAGCGAATCAAAGGATTGAAGGGAAAGTGCGCGTCAGCTGTCAATGCCAGATTCCAGGTGGCGGAACAATGACCAATGCTTCTGCCTGTTGGATTTGTCCTACGCCAGAAACCAGAGGGTTGTCGGGTCCGGGTGGCAGGGCAATCATTTGCGCCGACCACCCTGGATGAGTTCGGTTTCTTCCATGGGTTGGTAGTCGTAACCGGCAATGCGGTGGTGGTCTGCCTCTGCGGCGATGAAGGCCGGTTGATTCCAAAACGGCGTCGCGACGATGCGTTCTAATACTTTGAAGTAGCGCTCCTCCTGATGGTCAAGTTTTGCCTTCACCGCAACTGCATATGCCCTAACGGTCCAGGAAGCGGCCTCCGGCGAGCTTTGCGGAGTCGCGTCGAGGTCGACGAGATCCTGCTCTCCCTTCTTGCCTTTGAAATACAACAATGCGTCGAGGTAGGGGCGTGAAGATTCTGTGATGTACATATCCGGGGACACGGATTCCAGGATACTGGCCGCATCTGCGTCGCGGCCCGCGCGGCGGAATGCCTGATATTGCCAGTAGTAAGCCCGGCAGTACAAATCAGAGTTGGTCGAAAAGTCGCCACTGATCTCGTACATTTTTTCTGCATTGGAGTAATCGCCCTGGGATTGAAAGGCAAGTCCCATCCATTGGTAAATCAGGTAAGGAAGGCTCGCATCGATCTTTACCTCTTCTTCGCTCCGATCGGCAATGCCCTTCACCCCTCGTTGGCCTTCAATGGCCTTTCCGGCTTTCCAGAAGTCGTTCACCGCAGACTGGAACTGACGGCCCTGCACACCAGCCACTCCTCTCCAGAAATAGAGATCTGCCGTGTTGGGAAACTGGTCTAAGCCCTTGCTTAACACCTGCAATGCATTTTCCACATATCCGAGACGGAGGCATTTTTTGCCATAGTCAACATAGGCTTTCACCTCTTTTAGGTTTCCGAGGTAGTGGGATCTGGCCTGGTCGAGTTCAGATTGGTAGATCCTGACGAGGGTATCCGGGTCGGGCAAAGCCTGAAGGCGCTTCCCGTTGATGGTCACTGCGTAGGTAGGCCCTTGGTCCGGGGCGCTCTCTGCAACTTGCTCCGCCGGAATGGATGCTCCCGGCTTTTGGTCACCTTTACAGGATCCAAGCATCGTCAATAGTGCAAATGCCAACAGAAAACTGGGTATATTCATGGTAACTGATGTGGTCATTCACAAAATTCTCCATATTTTGTTTGGCTCCGGTGCGTCCGGTCCTGGTTTAACAAATTGTTAGTTCGAGTATGTCCGGCGTTTTTTTCAAAAACCGCGATTTTTGGTACCCCGGGAAGGAGGGACAGGACTCCTTGCAGCCCCGTGCAGGCAGATGCATCGCCGCTTTCCTGAGGAATTCCCTCCTCCTGGTCATCGCATGCGATGGATGCCGCCAACCAGCGGACGATTACGACCCGTGCTCTGTAGCCCTTCAACTTGAAGTCCTGCAACCCTCAACCCTCAGCTTCCAATGGGTCCCCTACCCACCCCAAGCCCACCTGGTTTTTGTTGCTGAACAGGACACCCTGCTCCTCCGGGTAACTTCTGAAGATGGGCCTCCTTGCGAACCTACATTTGGTTATTTCGACATTCTTTGCCCGAACGACAGCAGCCAGAATCGGCGGGTAAACTACCAATCGTTAGCAAGATGCTTTGAACTCAGCAACGCAGATGAGCTGTCTGAATTTCGGTCCGTTGAGATCGCATTGCGCGCTTGGCTCGACGAACGGAGGAGTACGATCGACCGTCTTCTGCTTTCGGATGTGATGGAAGTCAGTTTTGTGTATGCAAAGGGAGCGCGCAGAAACATTCTGCGTTTCCCCGTGCTCGACCGGGGCTTTGGGGACGTCTTCACCAATGAATTCCGTTTTGACCCGGTCTTGGTGGTGAACGGCAAACGCCTCGAAGAAGTCTATCACAGTGCAGCTTCAGACCCGGAAGAAGATGCGTACTACACTCCCAGCGGTTTAGCGGCCATCCGCCACCGTGGAAAGGTATTCTTACTTCAATAACGTTACCCAGGCTGATGCATTCATGAATGCTACCCTTTTGCGATCAAAAAAAAATCCGGAAACCTATTCGATTTCCGGACTCTGAGCCAAAGCACGTTAGCGGCAATCGTGCACACTCAGTACTTCATTCAAACTTGGTAGTGCCGTTGTTCTGGTGAACGTAGCGGAACGTGTAATAGCGGTCCTTGTCGGTAAACGCGTTGGGCGTTGCCGGAGAATCCTTGTAATAGCTCAGGATCTCCATTTTAACATACTTGCCCTCGTTGGTGCGCAAAAAGATGATCTTACCTGGCTTGGGCGTCAGCGTCATCGCAGATGGGTTGTAGTTGTACCAGCCCTTGCCAATGGCCAGTTTCCCCGGCTCGTCCTGCTGGAAAGCACTGTCGGCGGGCACCTCCTTCAATTCTCCAAACAAGCCGTCGTACAGAAATGCAGACGTTTGCCCCGGACCGCTCACGCCGCTGTTGACGATGACGACGTTCGATTTAAAGCCAATGTCCCATTTGTTCGTGGCGCTGTCGGCATGCTCCACCGCGACGCTGTCGGAAAAGCGGAAGAAGGTGAATCGGTCCGTTGTTCCATAGGGAGTGCCCATTGAGTCCCTTCCCAGAGGAGGATCGGCAGGAAGGTTGTTGATCTGAACAGCAACGGCCGTATTCACTTCAGGCACGTCATCTTCGTTACAGGAGAAAAGCATGAAGGCTATGCCCAAGGCATAAAGTGTCGATTGAATCTTCATAAAGTGTTCTTTTTAAATAAACTGTATTGAATTTTGAAAAATAGTTGTCTTCCGGAAATGTGGGGAAGGTTGTAGGGATCTTTGTAATTCAGGAGGTTGTCTGCGCCAGCCTGAATGCGCAATCCCCCGCTCAGGTGCCGCCCCACAGCGACGTGTAGCATCCAGTAGGAGTCTACAAAATGGTCGTAGCGGTCGAGCACGCCGTTGGCGTTGAGATCAGAAAACGGCCTTTCAATGCCCTGGACGCTTCCTGCAACCTGCTGTATTCCGAATTTGCTTCGGTAGCAGATCCGCAAACTGCCGTTCCATGGACTGTTTTGCGGGCTGTAAAATATTTTAAAGTTACCGGTATACCGTGAACGATTGTACAAACCAAAGTAGTCGTTCGTCTTGAGCCGGTATGAAGCTTTGGTGACCGGGTCCCGTCCATAAACTTCGCCCGCCTTCACAGCGTTGAGCACTTCGACATCCCGTGCATCGAGTACCTGACCTGACAATAAAAACCTCCAACCTTTCGACCACTCAAACGCCACACTGCATTCCAGCCCCTGTGTATATGCACTCTTGAGGTTTGCATAGGTGAAGTAGGTTCTCCGGTCATTTGTGACCGCGAGGGGGATGCTTTCGATCAGCCCGCGCAGGTCATTGCGAAAAAAGTTGAATTCCATTTTCCAACGGCTGCCATCGTCATAGCGCAGTCCGGCGTTAACAGCCGACGAACGTTCGGCATCGAGGTGGTGTGCATCCGAAGGATCCACCAGCAACTGTTGCAGTTCCCCGCGCGCTTCAAGATCGCGCATTTGCGCCTCGACTTGTTCCGTTCCGAGCACGGTGTAAGGAGCAGCGGTATTGTGAAAATTGAGGTACAGGTAGCGAAAATCCGGAGCCCTGAAGCCCTTGCCGTAGGAGGCTTTTGCGGACCATCGATTGCTGATGCGGTACAGAGCGGCCAGTTTAGGACTCCACTGGCTTCCGTAAATTGAGTTTTCGTCTACGCGGATTCCGCTTACGATTTCCAGAGGCACGAGGGGTTTCCATTCATGCTGGAGCAATGCGTACCAGGTGGTCTGGCTTTTCTGATCCGCATCTCCATAGCGCGAAGTCGCCACCTGCTCGTGATTCATACCCAGGCCAACAACCCATTGTTGCCCCTCTGTTGGTTTCCATTGCAACAACACATCCGGACGCATAAATGACTGATCAAACGTGTCGGTGTAGTACAATTTATCATTTGGATAAGAATACAAACGAGTGTTCGTATAATAATCCGTGTAGTAAAAACCCGTCTGCAAGAACACGGATGGGCCCAATTTCCATTTAGCCCTTGGGTTGACCGAACGGTCGCGGATGTAAGCGTTTCCGGATACGCGGATGGAATCTACTCCGGTGAGTACCTGATAATGGTTGTCCTGTACTTCGCTGAAACTGCGTGCACTCAAGGTCAACACATGACCGCGCCCCAAATCGATCTGTGCTTTCGTGTGCAGGCTGGTGTTGTAGTACGGCGCAACGGTTTGTCCGTACACGTCGGGAAAATGGTCGAACCCCGAGCTGCGGTAATGGTTGCCAAAGGCGCTCAGGGAGACCTTTCCCAAGCGGTAATGGCCTTCCAGCGATCCGTCCCAGGTATTCATGCTTCCGTAGCGGATTTCTCCCTGAACTTTATCGTAATCACAGGTCCTGGTCAGGAGATTTACAACCCCGGCCATAGCCTCCGACCCGTAAAGGCTCGAACTGGGTCCTTTTACCAGTTCAATTTGCCGGATGTTGCCCAGGGCAAGCCTGCTGAGCTCGAGGCTGCCGGTATAGCGGCCGATGAGCGGCTCGCCGTCGACCATGATCATGGTATAGTCGGGATTCAGGCCCTGAAACTGGATCCCGTTGCCGAGCCCATTGACTTGCGGGACCACTGTCAGTCCGGGCTGTTCAGCCAGGATGTCCTGAAGCCGGGAAGCTCCGGTCATGCGGATCTCCCGCTCCCGGATCAATTGTACGGGCATTGGCAGAGAGGCCAGGGTCCGCTGGGTTCTCGTGGCAGAAACCAACACTTCACCCAGTGAGAGGCTGTCGGTCTGCGAAATCAGATCCAACGCGCAACACAGCAAAACCGTTACCCATCCAGCACACTTCATTCCGGTTGCAAACATCACGCTCCCCGATTTAGTAAAATACCCCATTTAGAACAATGTCTAACCCATCTGGATGAATCGCCGATAACCTGTATTTGTTATAATTCATTAATAAACAGTGAAGTAAAAGCTATAACTTTGTCCCACACCTAAACCATGAGTACGAGCGAGTTAAAAAATACCCCAAAAATCGAAGGCATTTTGTGTTACGAAGACGCGGACAGCCAGTTGTTGGTGTACCGCGAGCTCGACGAGCCTTCGAGTCCCTGGTTGGTGCTTCCCAATTCGCGGGTGCATCTACTCTTTTGCCTGCATGGAACGATTGCGTTTGCCTTTAGTCCCCATTACCGGCGAGAGCTGGCTCCCGACCGGGGTTACGTCATCTACCAGCCTGACGAAGCCCTCCCGGTGCAGTTGGTTGGCGCAACGGAGGCCAGGCTTATCCATTTGAATATCCGGCTCGAAAAGCTGCACCGGCTCATCAATCCGGCCGTGCAGAATGCACCGGTTTTTCAACCTGAAAACGCCCGTCACAAATTTTACGACGAGGTGGACGCGTCTGGGGAGTTGCTCATGGTGCTGCACCAGATTGACCAAAAGAGCGCCAGCGACCTCGACAATGGGCTGTTCTTCCACGCCAAGACCCTGGAATGGCTCAGCCTGCTCTATGCGGGAAAAAGGATGAACGTCGAAGCATGCCCCTTTCTCAAAAATGAGATGGCTGTTCGCAAGATCCGCGACGCCAAATCGCTGCTGCTTGAAGCATTCCGCGATCCCCCGACCATCCCAGAATTGGCGCGCGCCGTTCAGCTCAACGAGTTTCAGCTCAAAGCCGGGTTTAAGGAGATTTACGGCATGGGGCCCTACCATTACCTGATGCAATACAAGCTCGAGCTGGCCCGGAAACTGCTCGCTGAACAAAAACTGCAAGTCAAGCAAGTCGCCCACGAAATCGGGTACAGCAACACAAGCCACTTCATCGAGGCGTTTAAAAAACAATACGGCATTACCCCCAAAAAACTCCTCGCTGAACCTTAAGCGTAGACAGTATGCAACGGCTACTGTTTTACATTTGCATGCGACAAACCGCCACCCAGTGAAAAAAGCCATCCGAAAATTACTTCTGGGCAAACACGAGCACGCCAGAGATCCCCAGCAGAGAACTTCCGATCGCCGGCAGCAGAATCTGCGCTCCATTTGGGAAAATGAGCACCACGATGATTTTGGCATCGAAAAAGTTTTCAGGCTATTCCTTGCAGGCATCCAATTTGTCTTTCCCCTGAGCCACATCAAGCACCTTGCGGAGAAGCAGGGCGGCGCCCACTTCAAAGACCTCGTTGTCGATGCACTGGTGTTGGTCAAAATTGCCTTTCCCCTGATCGTACTCGTCAACGGCTGGCAGCATGTTCCCATCGTTTACGGACTCATCGTTTGGTTTGTCCTGGAAACCACTCTGTACATTCCAGCTTTGATCTTTGCGTCCGACGCGCTTTCCCGCCCCCGCTCTTACAGGCGTTCCATGTTGCTCGTTTTTTAAAATTACCTGGAAACGATTGCCGCATTTGCCGTGTTCTACGCGGCGGGACCACACCTTTCACCAGCCCCCACAGACTGGTTCGATTCGCTTTATTTCAGTGTCACCACTGCTTCCGCGCTGGGCATGGGCGACTTTGTTCCGGTGACTGCTACCGGCAAAGTGCTCGTCATCTGTCAGCAACTGTTGTTTCTTTTGTTTGTCATCATCTTCCTGAATTATTTTTCCGCCAACATGGAACGCAAGGGCTATTTTCAATAATCGCCACCTGCCTCCTAACCCTGGCTGAAAGCGCTGTTAAAACAGGCTCTACCTAAATCCATTAAAATCTAGGCTCCTAACCGGATATCCCATCCGGATTGCCGTTCTTTAGGTCAACTAACGAACGTTCGTTACCATCTGATCCGGAAGCATCAAACCGGGATTTCATGAATAAAGGCTGATGGTCACGCCTGTCTTTTGCGGATCATGGTCAGGATGGTAGCTATGGCAACGGTTTCCCCACTCTGATCGGTAACATCGACCAGCCACCGGACGATCCCGCAGGGTATTTTCGAAGGAACTTCGTTTTCCGCACCTTCCCTGGCGGGGATTGTAAGGGCCTGATCCTGGTCAATTTTTTCTTTGACGGTCAGCGTGACGCGGATCGTGGTTCCCGGATACACGGGCTTGGTAAATCTGCATTCGTCGAGGCCGTAATTGAGCAGGACGGGACCTTTCTTTGCATCGACAAACAATCCGGCAGCCTTAGATAGAATGAAGTAGCCATGGGCAACCCTGCCTGTGAATACGGAATCGGAGAGTGCGGTGGCATCCATGTGCGCGTAGAAGTGGTCGCCGCTCACCGCAGCAAACAGGTTGATATCCGACTCCGTGACGGTGTGTCCTGCGGTTATAAGGCTGTCACCGATAGCGAGCTCTTCAAAATATTTTCTGAACAGGTGTACTTCAGATTCCCTTCTGTTGCTCCCTTGCTGGAATACGGAACCGATCGCGGTAATGGCATCGGGGCTGCCCTGGATTGCCGTGCGCTGGAGATAGTGCGAGAGCCCGCGCAGACCGCCCATTTCCTCTCCTCCTCCTGCCCGGCCGGGGCCCCCGTGCACCAGCAGCGGCATGGGAGAACCATGTCCCGTACTGTCGCGTGCACATGATTCATCGAGCACCAGTATGCGTCCTTGGTATGCTGCTGCCCCCAGAGCAAAATGCTTCGCAATGCTGCCGTCTCCGGTAGCAATCGAAGATACCAGCGAGCCCCTGCCCAGTTTGCACAAATCAATGGCCTCATCCAGTTCCTTATATGGCATGACCGTACACACCGGTCCAAAGGCTTCTACTTCGTGAGAAACCGTATGAACGAACGGTTGTTCGTTTACCAACAGAACCGGAGCGATAAATGCTCCCACATCCGGATCGGCACCGAGGACCCTCACGGTAGCAGGATCCCCATAGGCAATTGGCGTTTGGCTGGCCAGTTGCGCGATGCGGCTGCGCACTTCCTCACGCTGCGCCTGTCCGGCCAAGGCTCCCATCCGCACTTCATCGAGGTGGGGGTCGCCGATGCTCGTTTTATCGAGACGAAGCTGCAAGGCCTTCAACACTTCTTCCAATAAATTTTCAGGGACGATGGCACGCCGGATGGCCGTACATTTTTGTCCACATTTTGCAGTCATTTCTCGGTGAACCTCCTTGATGAACAGGTCGAAATTTGCAGTACCGGGATGTGCATCCGGGCCGAGCACACAAGCATTGAGCGAATCCGCTTCCATGTTGAACGGTACGGAATGCTCTATGATCGCCGGATGTACTTTCAATTGCTTTCCCGTCGAGGCAGATCCGGTAAAGGTGACGACGTCCTGGCACATGACCCCATCCAGCAGGTTGCGTGCGGGTCCGCATACCAATTGGAGAGCCCCAATGGGCAGGATTCCGGATTCCGCAATATCGCGAACGACTTCAGCGGCGAGGTACGCGGTGTGGGTAGCGGGTTTGACGATGGCCGGTACACCGGCAAGCAGGTTCACCGAAATTTTTTCCAGCATTCCCCAGACCGGAAAATTGAATGCATTGATGTGTATGGCCACGCCTTCTTTGGGCACCATGAGGTGGTGTCCGATAAACCGCCCCGACTTCGAAAGGGGTGCGGTTTCGCCTTCCATGATGTAAGGTTGCGCCGGTAGTTTTCGCCGGAGGCTCGAATAGGCAAACAGCGTTCCGATGCCACCGTCGATATCGACCCAACTGTCCGCTCGAGTGGCGCCGGTCAGGAAGCTCACTGGATAATAGGCCTCCTTGCGCTCGCTGAGGTATAGAGCGAGCGCCTTGAGCATGCGTCCGCGTTCCTGAAAACTCAGTTTCCGAAGCGCCGGTCCGCCCTCTTTTCTTGCAAATGCCAACATGGCTTGAAAGTCCAGCCCTTCACTGGATGCATGGGCGATGTAGCGACCGTCGATGGCGCTCACGAGCTCTTGTCCGCTTCCTGATCCTTCGATCCAGGAGCCCATTGCGTAGTTTTTTAAGCTAATCCTACCGTTCTTCATGATCCCGCTGTTTATGAAATCTTTCCCTACGGATTCAACCTGCAACCCGCGGCAAAACTGCAAATTGCCTCAGGTGGTGTTGGCAGTGTTTGTGTAAAAGTGCAACCCAGAGTTCGAAATCCAGATCTCCAAACAAGGGGTTGCGGAGGGTTTCGGACTTGCGTCCCTCCCAGTGAGCAAAAAAATCGATGATTTCCGCCTTCAGTTTGGCCATGGCGCTTTTCATGTCGGCCGACCTAAGCGGAAGCGGCTCGTCCGGGAGCAAAATATTTTTGTCATTTCCTTGAAAGCCTGTTCTGAGCGCAAGAAGGCCTGCATTTTAGGAAGCCGCTCGTCGGGTGTAAAGATGCCCGTATAGACATCTTTCCCATTGGCCATCCGGAAAGCATCGACGAGGTGTTCGACCATGTGTTGTGTCCCCATGCGACCCCAGCATGGCGTGCGATCCGGTGGAATGGTCTGGAGCAAATCAGTCAATGTTTCACGTAAAAACAGCTCCTTTTGCACTATGGACATCGCGGGTTCGCCGGTTGGAGTTTTCCGGCTCATACCCTTTCGAGGATGCAAGCGTAACCCTGACCCACTCCAACACACAGCGTTACCAGTGCAAACTGTTTATCCTGTTGCACGAGCTCCAAGGCTGCAGAATAGAGGATTCTGGCTCCTGTCATTCCCAGTGGATGCCCCAGTGCGATCGCCCCCCCGTTGGGATTCAATCTGGGGTCTGCGGGGTCAATTTTCCATGCTTGCAGGCAGGCCAACACCTGTGCAGCAAATGCCTCGTTGAGTTCAATGATGTCCATCTGATTCATGGTCAATCCAGCCCGCTTAAGCGCGATCGCAGATGCGGGGATGGGTCCTGTACCCATATAACCCGGTTCAACCCCCGACACACCGGTCGCAACGATCCGGGCGAGTGGTTTGACTTGGTGGTGCCGTACGGCCTGGCTGGATGCCAATAAGACCGCAGCAGCACCGTCGTTTAGTCCCGATGAATTGCCTGCAGTGACCGTTCCTCCTTCCGTAGCCGGCTTAAAGGCAGGTTTCAGAGCCGACAAGCCTTCAACCGTAGTCTCCGGTTTGGGGAATTCGTCGACGGCAAAACAGTTCAGCCCACTTTTGCCTACAGGCAATTCTACGGGTTCGATCTCCCTTTCCAAACGACCGTTTGCCATTGCCCGTGCGGTCTTAATCTGGCTGTGCAGGGCAAATTCATCCTGCGCATGGCGCGTAATGCCATGCCGCGATGCAAGGTTCTCGGCCGTTTGCCCCATCGACTCGGTTCCGTACAGCGACTTCATTCGCGGGTTGATGAATCGCCATCCAAAGCTGCTGTCCGCCATTTCTGAATCGCGCCCAAACGCCATGGAAGCCTTGGAAATTACCCAGGGCCCGCGGGTCATGTGCTCTACCCCGCCGGCCAGAATGAGGTCTGCATCACCCAGTCGAATGGTGCGGCTTGCGTTGACTATGGCAGCAAGGCCCGAAGCACACAAGCGGTTTACGGTCTCGCCGGGGATGCTCCAGGGGAGACCGGCAAGCAAAAGCGCCATCCGGGCTACGTTCCGGTTGTCTTCTCCTGCCTGGTTTGCGCAGCCAAGAATAACGTCGTCAATGGCTGCAGGCGGAATTTCCGGGTGCCGTTCCATCAGCTTGCGCAGAGGAAAAGACGCCAGATCATCTGCGCGCACCGGGGCCAGGCTTCCGCCGAACTTCCCGATCGGCGTTCGAACGCCATCGATTACAAAACAGTTATTCATCTGATCTCGATTCTGTTTTCACCGGAATACCTCTAGGTTAACGCTCCGCCACAACTGCTTCCCGATCCTGCGGTGCAGCCAAAGCAGTGCTGCCCGATGCGGATCTCCCTTTGCATCAATGCGCCTGCATCAAAATCGCGAAGGTGCTTCGACGTTCCCCCGATGATGAGGTCCAGCATTTGGTTAAAATCGCAGTCGTACAGAGAGCCTTCCCAACCGACGCTCAAGGTATTGCGACACATGACCTGCTTGGCTGCATCGGGATTGAAGGCTAGAACGAGCTTCGACATGTATAGCTCGTAATTGCCGCTGGCAAGCAGGTAGTCGAGGTAACGGCTGATCGGCATATTGGCTATGGTAAAAAGCCGGTTGAATACGATGCCCCAATCGCTGTACAAGGCGCGTTTGAAATCGCGTTCAAGGGCTTCCTGGCTGGCGGGTAAAAATGCGCCTGCCGGATTGTAAACCAGGTGGATCTGCAAACCGGAATCCTGCTGTCCATAGCCCACCCCGTTGAGCCATTGCAGCGCACGGATTGAATCTTCAAACACGCCATCCCCACGCTGGCGATCCGTCCTTTCCCTGGAATAAAAAGGCAGTGAGGAAACGACTTCGACGCGATGCTCGCGGTAAAATTGGGGTAGGTCTTGGTATTTTTTATTGGCCAGAAGGATGGTTAGGTTGCACCTCACCATGACTTTTCGTCCCAGCTTCGACACTTCTTCAACGAACCAACGGAAATGGGGGTTCATTTCGGGAGCCCCCCCTGTGATGTCTACGAGTTGAAAGTTGGGATGTGCCCGAAGCACCTGAAGACAGAGTTCCATCGTCTCGCGCGTCATGATCTCTTTGCGGTCAGGTCCGGCGTCGACATGGCAGTGTTTGCATGTCTGGTTACACATCTTTCCGATGTTGACCTGAAAGATCTCCAACTGAACCGGTCTAAGGGGGTAAAGGCCGCATCCGGCAAGGCACTCGCCGAATTCCAGTAAGGACTTCTCCTTTTGGAGAATTTCCAGTTGATGCCCGGCATCTGCCAGGGGGTGCTCCATCGCCTTTAGGCTCTTCATACGCTCTATCCAGGTGGTGAATCTACCTCATGATTACATGCTGATCTCGCGGATCTTGTTCATCATCTGTACTCCATGAACCATGGAAGCTCCTCCCCGGATGGCAGCAGCAACGTGTACGGCTTCCATCATCTGCGCTTCGCTGTATCCTTTCTCCACGGCGTCTGTACTGTAGGCATCGATGCAATAAGGGCATTGGACGGCATGGGCAACGGCAAGTGCGATCAGCGATTTCTCCCTTGCGCTCAGGGCTCCATCTTTAAACACTTCGCCGTACCAGCTGAAAAATTTGTCCGCCAGAGGCTTTTGCAGGTCTCCGATCTTTGAAAATTTGCCAAGATCCATGGCATTGTAGTAATGTTGACTCATTTCAAGTGCGATTTTCGCGCAAATATACTCCGCCTGCATGGCCCATTGGCCCTGTTTAACCATGAATGTGATGAGGAAGTCTTAAATTCAATGCGGAACGGCAGATGAACATCCCCGCATATTTCAGATTCCTTAAGGTGCTGCCGGATTCAACCATTCGGCCTTTCCAAAAATCCATACTTCCTGCACCGTTCGCCTAAACCATTGGCATCCTCCTTTACGAAAAATCAATAGCGACGTGTGCTGGTTAAATTCAGGTTAAATAGCTTGGATTCTGGCCGAATCCAAAACAAAAACATGGGTGTTATCATTTATAGTTACATTATTTAACAAAAAAAATCAAAAAAAATCATGACGAAATTCCTTGCACTCAGCTTATCCCTCAGCCTGTCCCACACGGCGATGGCTTCCGAGCCCGTTCAAAAAAATACTTCCGTCAACACGAAAGAATCAAAACTTCAGTGGACCGGTTACAAAGTTACTGGAAAGCATTTTGGGACCGTACAATTGAGGTCTGCAAATCTTCAATTCAACGGATCTTCCCTGACCGGAGGAAGCTTTGAAATTGAAATGAACACCATTACCACTGAAGACCTCTCTGGAGAATACGCAACGAAACTGGTCAACCACCTCAAGAGCGATGACTTTTTTGGCGTGGCCCAGCATCCGACTGCAAAATTCACGACTACCAAAGTCATTCCTCAGGGAGCAGGCTTGTATAAGATTGAAGGCAACCTTACGATCAAAGGAACTACCAAACCCATCCGTTTCAATGCCACTTCGAAGGAAAATGCCGGCAAGCAGCAGATCAACGCACAAATTAAGGTAGACAGGTCCGATTTCAATGTGCGCTACGGCTCGGGCAGCTTTTTTGAGAACCTTGGAGACAAGACGATCTACGACGAATTTGACCTTAACGTTAGCCTCGTTACCGAGTAAGAACCATTTGACATTTGACCACAGGAGCCCGTCAGTAAACTGACGGGCTTTTTTTTTGCAGAGTTACTTCAGATCAATTATATTTGAAACACAAAACGATTCTTCATCATTAAACCAAAACTTTATGGACACTAGAACTTTGATCTCAGGGCTCCTTGGTGGCATTGTTTACTGGCTCCTGGGTGCGCTCTTTTACGCTTTTTTACTCGGCAAATTACTTGAGTCGCTCAGTGGCAGCGCCACGGGAGTCAGCCGGGCTCCCGAAGAAATGGTGTGGTGGTCGCTGGTACTCGGCAACCTGTTCATGGGCCTTGGACTGGCCTACATCCTGAATAACTGGGCCAAGATCAGCACCCTGCTTGCTGGCGCCAAAGCGGGTGCCCTGATCGGTTTGCTGTTGACCCTCGGTTTCGACCTCATCTGGTTTTCAAGCACCAACCTCATTCAATTGCCCGGTGTCTTTCTCGACGTAGCAACTTTTACGGTGATGAGTGCCCTCTCAGGCGCTGTAATCGGCTGGTGGCTCGGCAGGTCTGCCCGGGCATGATCCCTTCTCTTCATTTCTTACTAAATAAAATCAAAAAATTATGACTTCTAAAGCAATCATAGCGGGCATTCTTGGTGGCATATGCTCATTTCTTTTGGGCTTTGTGCTATACGGCATGTTATTGAAAGATGCATTTGCAGGTATGGCTGGCTCCGCAACCGGTGTCATGCGTGCCGATGAAGAAATGGTGTGGTGGGCCATGATCCTTGGCAACTTGTGTCTCGGATTGCTCGTCGCCTACATCTTCAGTCAGTGGGCCGGCATCTCAACCTTCATAGGAGGCCTCAGGGGAGGCGCCGCGATAGGTTTGTTTTTTACAGCGGGTTTTGACTTCATCTTTTATGGAACTTCCAATGTCAGCCAGTTGAGCGGCACTTTGCTGGATGTGGCCGTGGGAGTTGTCATGTGGGGACTTTCCTCAGCGGTGACGGGCTGGTGGCTCGGCCGCCCGTGAAACTGGATTGAATCAGTTATAAATTGGGAACCGCCTGGAGCTTTTCAGGCGGTTTCTCATTTCCAGGAGCTGGCTTTCAAATACACCATGCCCTTGAACATGGCCACCAACCCGCCGGAAGCATTGTGTACTTCAACGAGGTATAATCCGTGCGATTTACCATGCGTTTGCTGTCTTGCCGTGGCAACAAGTACCTCTCCCTCTTTCACCGGGATGAGGTGGTTGATGGTGCAGTCAATTGAAAGTGCGTGATTCCCATGTCCGTTAGATGCAAAGGCCAATGCACTGTCTGCAAGCGCAAATGCAATAGCCCCGTGGGCGATGCCAAATCCATTGAGCATTTCTTCCCGCACGCGCATTGACAGGCGCGAAGATCCGGCACCCGCCTCCAGCACTTCTATGCCCAGCCAACGGCTGAACGGGTCGTTTTCCATCATCCTGCTGACGATTTCTTCTGGACTTATCCTGTCTTCCACCGTTATATTTTTTGACGGATCACTGACTGTTCTCGGCAATCCATTTTGGGAATCCCGGACTGGTGCGGTATCGCTCTTCGCGATAAAAATCGTACAGGTCTGCCATTCCTTCGATGCAACGACTGATCCCGAAATCCAACGACCACTGCAGCAAACCCTTAGGGTAGTTTACCCCAAGCGTCACCGCCCTGTCGATGTCGTCGCGACCGGCAATTTCGAAATACCATGCATCCACTGCTTCATTGATCAGCATAAGCAGTATGCGATTGGCGATTTTGAGCAGCAACAACTCGTCAGAACGCTTTGGTTCAGGCAGTGATTTCGAGTAATCATAGAATCCGGCACCCGACTTTTTTCCAAGGCGCTTTGCCATCACCAGGTTGCGCTGGGTGACCGATGGGCGATATCGCGGTTCACCATAACTGCCTTCCCAGACGGAATGGGTCACTGCATAGTTGACGTCGTTTCCGATAAAGTCCATCAATGCAAAAGGACCCATTTTAAAACCATGGACCTCTGTCATGGCCGCGTCGATGGTGGCACAATCTGCAATGCCTTCTTCCAAAATGCGGAGAGCCTCTGCGTAGTAGGGCCGGGCGATCCGGTTTACGATGAAGCCCGGAGTATCCTGTGCTCGTACGGTCTGCTTACCCCAACCTTCCATGAGTTCGACAGCACGGTTCGTTACGGCAGGGTCTGTGCTGAGTCCAGGAATGAGTTCGACCAACGGCATGCGCACGGGTGGATTAAAAAAATGCATGCCCAAAAATTGATGCGGCCTTCCGGATGAAGTTGCCAGTGCGTTGACCGAAAGAGAGGAGGTGTTGGTTGCGATCATGCAATCGGCTGGCAGGATGCAATTCAGCTTTCCAAGTAGCTCATTTTTGACATCATATTTCTCTGCCACCGCCTCGATAACCCACTGGCATCCGGATAGAGCATCCAGAGAATCTGCAAAATGCAAACGACCGTTAGTAGCAGCAACGTCAACGGGTGTTAGCTTTCCCTTTGATTCCAACACGTTGAGGCTTTCCCCAATTTTTCCTGCTGCTGCTTCGAGTGCGGCAGATGAAAGATCCACAACGACGACATCGTGACCGCCCATAGCGGCCAATTGAGCGATCCCAGAACCCATCGCTCCGGCTCCCACTATACCAAATCGCTCTTTATCCATCATGGTGATCAATTGCCGGTAAAATGCGGAGCACGTCTTGCCAAAAAGGCCTGAACGCCTTCCTGAAAGTCGCTGGTAGTCCCTGCTAGGCACTGTGCTTTCAATTCATGCTGAAGCTGTTCTTCCAAGGTACTTTTTGCACTGGTTTCCAGGAGTCGTCGGGTAAGCAACAGTGCCTGAGTGGGCATCCCGGCAAGTTCCTGCGCAAGCGCTTCCACCGCCGGCACAAACTGCGCCTGCGGAAATACTTTGTAAATCATTCCCCATTGCCGTGCTTCTTCGGCAGACAACCTGTCTCCGGTCAGCATCAGGGCGGAGGCGCGCTGCCAACCCACCAGGCGGGGAAGGAAAAATGTTCCACCGCTATCGGGCACAAGTCCGATCTTGGAAAAGGCCTGAATGAAGCTGGCGGAATCAGATGCCACGACGATGTCGCAAGCCAGCGCAAGGTTGGCTCCGGCACCTGCAGCAACCCCATTGACCGCAGCAATCACCGGCATGCGAAGCGACCGGATGCGACTGACCAGGGGATTGAAATGTTCTTTCAGGATTCGCTCAAGTCCGGGACCTTGCGGATCTACCGCCTCCTGCAAGTCCTGTCCGGCACTGAATGCCTTCCCTTTACCACTGATTACCAGGCAACGCAAGGTATGGTCTTCCGAAGCTTCCTCCATCGCAGACAGCAATTCGAGCGACATTCCCCGGTGAAAGGAATTGTAAACTTCAGGACGGTTGAGCTTTATCCACATCCAGCCATCCCTCCTATCCAGTAATAAATATTGCTTTTCCATCCGATCAATGGCATTTAAAATAATCAAAAGGCTCCCTGCAATCCCGGCAACGGTAAAGTGCTTTACAGGCCGTAGATCCAAATTCGCTGATCACTTCGGTGTTGACCGAAGCACACAGCGGACATGCAATTGGGTCTGGTGTTCCGCATACCGGATGCTGCATAGCAGCAATTCGCTTCGGTGGCGCAATTCCGTATTGGGATAACTTTTTCATTGCGCCTTCACGCATCCAATCCGTCGTCCATGCCGGAGAAAGTACGGTCTTCACAATGGCCTCCTGGCCCAATTGGGCGATCGCTGCACGGATTTCCATTTCAATGAGATGCATGGCCGGGCAACCCGTATAGGTGGGCGTTATGGCGATGTAAACTTTTCCATCTTCTACGCGGACATCCCTGACAATTCCGAGGTCCAGAATGGACAAAACGGGAATCTCCGGATCCATTACTGTATCCAGGACCTCCAGGACCGAGTTATTCTCTTCAGTCACCTGATGCATTTTGAACTCCAACACCGTGGAATGATCATCTTCCCTTTTACCATTCCAATCCGGGATATGCGCGCTGCATGAATTGCATTTCAGCCAAAAGGTATCCCATGTGTTCGGTATGCCTTCCCGTCTTGCCTCCTTCCTGCATCCACTGTCCGGCAGGAAGTTCGAGACCTGCCAAGGTGAATACCGGTTGCAGGCGCGCTGACCAGGCTGTATACAATGCGGCCAGATCAGGACCATTTAAGTTTTTTCGCATCCAGGATTCGTAAGGCGCTTCGCGAAAGAGCTCGCCGGTGTAAGGCCAAAGTGTTTCCAGAGCATCCTGCATTTTGCGATGTGAAACATCCGTTCCGTCACCAAGGCGGATCACCCATTCACTCGCCCACTTGAAGTGATAAGCTGTTTCTTTGATCGATTTTTCAGCAATGGCGCTGAACGTGGCATCTCCCGATTGCTGCAAAGCTTTAAGATAATCAATTTGAAATGCTTCGATGTAAAACTGACGCGCGACTGTTTGTGCAAAGTCTCCGTTAGGTTGTTCAGCAAGCAGCACATTGCGATATTCCCACTCATTGCGCATAAACGCAAGCTGGTCTTCTGTCGACTCCGGCGCGCACATGCCGGCAGCATACTGGTACAGCAATCTGGCCCTGCCGATGTAATCCAGGGCGATGTTGGTCATCGCAATATCCTGTTCGAGCACAGGACCATGGCCGCACCATTCGCCCAGGCGCTGGCCGAGGATCAATGCATTGTCTGCCAGGTGCAATGCGTATTCGAGTTGTTCATTCCCCATCGACATCTTCACATGTGTTTCACTTCATCGGGAAGGTCATAAAAAGTCGGATGACGATAAATTTTATCCTGCGAAGGTTCGAAAAAAGCATCGTTTTCCGTTGGATCGGACGCATGGAGTCTCGATGATTCCACGACCCAGATGCTCACTCCCTCCATTCTGCGGGTATACACATCCCGTGCATGCTCGATAGCCATCTGGGGATCTGCAGCATGCAGGCTACCGACGTGTTTGTGGTTGAGTCCGGATCTGGAGCGTATGAATACTTCGTACAGTGGCCAATCTTTCATGCAGGCATATTTTAAATGAGAACATTCAGGAAGCTACAGGGGCTTGCCGGTTGCGTTGTTTAATGGCATGAGCAATTGCCGCATCGCGAACCCATGCCCCCTCTTCATGGGCATTGACCCGGTCGTGCAGCCGCTCACGATTGCAGGGTCCGTTGCCCCGGACGACATTCCAGAATTCGTCCCAGTCGATGGGCCCAAAATCGTAATGGTTGCGGTCAGGATTCCAGCGAAGCAAGGGGTCAGGGATGTTGAGCCCCAACAATTCGGCTTGCGGGACGGTCATATCGACAAAACGCTGGCGGAGTTCGTCATTGCTGAATCGCTTGATCTTCCATCGCAGATTTTGGAGGGAATGAACCGAATCTGCATCCCCAGGTCCAAACATCATCAGGCTGGGCCACCACCAGCGATTCAGTGCGTCCTGAGCCATTTGCTTTTGAACTTCAGTACCCCGCGACAGGGTCAACATAATTTCATACCCCTGGCGCTGATGGAAACTCTCTTCTTTGCATATGCGCACCATGGCACGTGCGTAAGGTCCATAGCTCGTGCGGCACAAAGGAATCTGGTTCATGATGGCCGCGCCATCCACGAGCCAGCCAATCGCGCCCATATCCGCCCAGCTCAGGGCAGGATAGTTGAATATGCTCGAATACTTTGCCTTCCCTGAATGGAGTTCGCTGAGTAAGTCTTCCCGGCTTACCCCGAGCGTCTCGCAGGCTGCGTAGAGGTATAGACCATGACCCGCCTCGTCCTGAATTTTTGCGAGCAAGATGGCCTTGCGCTTAAGTGAGGGGGCACGCGTAACCCAATTGCCTTCCGGCAACATGCCTACGATTTCGGAATGAGCATGCTGACTGATCTGTCTGATCAGGGTACGCCGGTATTCCTCGGGCATCCAGTCTCTGGGCTCAATCTTTTCTTCCCCTTCGATGCGCTCCTCAAATAATTGGGCAGGCATCGCCTTTTGCATATTTACTGTGTCCATGTTGTGTTCATCATTGCACCACCAATTGTCCAGGCAAAGGGTTGGGTTCAGTTGTCAAAACTCAATTCCACGTTGGGCGTTATGGGATAGGATTGACACGTCAGTACATAACCATTTTTCAGCTCATCCGGTTCAAGACCAAAATTGCGAACCATTTGCACTTCACCCGAGAGCAATCTGGCCTTACAGGTGCAGCAGACACCCCCCTTGCAGGCAAACGGAAGTCCTGCACCCTGGCCCAATGCAGCGTCGAGTATGCTTTCTTTGTGATAAGGCAAACGAAACTCAAACCGACGGCCGTCGAGACGGATGCCTATGTTGGAAACCCCTTCTGACACTTTCAACTCAGCAGGTTTTGCCTGCGGCAGTTGAACCCCGAATAATTCAACGTGGACGTTCTTTGGGCTGACGCCTAAATTTAACAGCGCCTGGCGCAAACTCAGGATCATGGCCTCCGGGCCACAGAGGAAAAATGCATCTACCTCCGCGGGATTAAAAAAATGATCCGCAAATAAGATCAATTTATCTTCATCCAGGCGGCCATTGTAGATTTCCTCTTCAAGCTGTTCTTTACTCAAAATGAAGTGCAAGCTGAGGCGGTCGGGATACTTGTTTTTAAGCTCCATCAGCTCCTCGAGGAAAAGAATGGACGCGGTAGTGCGGTTGCCATAAAATAACTGAACTTGGCAGTTTGCTTCCTCGTACAGCAACTGTTTAACGTTCGACAAGATGGGAGTGATTCCGGAACCTGCAGCAAAAAAAACGAATTGTCTTGCGCTGCTGGGCTGGATTTCAATCCAAAAGCGCCCTTCCGGAGGCTCCGCAAGCAGGCGGTCTCCCACTTGCAAATGCTCGTTGAGGAACGTGCTGAATGCTCCATTGGGGACCCTTCGCGACGCAATTTTTAACAGGCCCTCATAAGGCGCAGCACAAATAGAGTAAGAGCGTCGCAACTCCACTCCGTTTATCGCATGTACCAGTGTTATGTGTTGTCCGGGCAAAAAGCTGAACGCTTGCTGAAGTTCCTCCGGAACGTCAAAACACACCGACACGGCATCCTCCGTTTCCCGGACGATCCCGGACACTTTTAATTGGTAAGCTTCATGCCCCATCCATGCAAAAATAATCAGGCTTTCACGTTGGGGAACATAAAAAAAGGTGCGCAAGTGCACCTTTTGGAAATTTCATATGCTTGCAGAGGGGTCTGCTTTATTGATACATACCGCTTTTGCCAAACTTTTCTACAAGCAGATAGTAGAATAATGCCCGGTATTTATTTTTGTTCGAAGCGCCGAACTGGTTGGTCACTTCTTCAATGGCAACATCCATAGCTGCCTCTTCGTTTACTCCAAGCTTGCCTCTCAAAAAATTCTCCTTAACCCGGCTTAATTCTTCCCGGTCCGAAGTAGAAACCAAAGAAGCGTCATCATTGTAAAGCGCTGGACCCAGCCCTTTGGCTACTTTCTCGAGCAACGGCTGGTCGACGCGAAGCCCAAGTTTTGCTGCCTCGCCCATCATAAAACTGACCTTGTCTTCAAATGCACCCATAATTCAGGTTTTGAGTTTGATAATATTGATCCTACTAAACAATAACAATAAAACACAATCCATAGTTCCAAATCCGGAATTAGGCACATAGGCCTGAAGAATGAAAGGAAATCGGCTGTACAATTGTGGATGAGGCCCATAGGTGTCTCCGATGACGGATAGAGGGTCCCCGGCATCAGCGCCACTCGGCCAGTCCTCCACCGCATTGCCCTGAACCAAACCTCCAAGGCTGCCAGGATGAGACCGGACCAGCACTTCAGCTCAATCGCTCAGAGCATCATTTTTGTTGACCGTCGATCAGGATTTTGAGCGGTCGGAAACGGGAGTCCCTGCAGCGGGCTGCTCAAAGCAGGCTTAATAAAATGATTGGCATGTGGTCCCCTGATTTTTCGACACCCGGTCAACCTGGGCTGCCGGGTGAACTCAAAGGGACTGCAATCCGTTTATGTAGACGGTGACCAATCTCTTAATGGGATTTGAACAATTTTGCTTTAAATAAAAATCCAGACCCATGAACCGCGGAACAGGCGGAACGCTGATCCTGGCCTTACTGGTAGCGGGCTTTTCGTATTTCAGGTACTGCAATACCCGCAGTTTCAATGAGTATACGCAGCAGTACCAACATGTTGGCCTGCAACCAGAAGAAGAGATAGCCCTTGGATTGCATTCGGCGCCATCCATGGTACAGCAATACGGTGGGCTGCACCCTGACCAGCGCAGTCAGGATATGGTAAAACGCGTGGGGCAACGACTCGTCAACAACACCCTTGCTGCGAAGACGCCCTACCAATACGAATTTCACCTGTTGGCGGACGGGGAGACGATCAATGCTTTTGCCTTGCCGGGCGGTCAGGTTTTCATCACCGCTGCACTATTTTCCCGTTTGGAACATGAAGACCAGCTTGCAGGAGTTCTTGGCCATGAAATTGGCCATGTGATCGCCCGTCATGGCGGTGAGCGCATCACCCAAAATGAGTTGTTCAACGGGCTCTCAGGAGCGACGACGCTAGCAACCGGCGATTATGCCGCCGGACAAAATATGGCGGCACTTCTGCACCAGTTTTTTTCAATGCCCTACGGAAGGGACCAGGAATTGCAGTCCGACGACATCGGGGTGTTGCTCATGCTGCAGGCGGGTTATGATCCCAATGCCCTCATCGGGGTCATGGAAATTCTCAAAGCGGCTTCGGGTCCCAACAGGGTGCCGGAACGCATGAGTACCCATCCCGATCCCGAAAACCGCATGGCAAAAATCCGGGAAGCCATTGAAAAATATCGCGCACTCCCGCAATAATATAATATACTTGTTTAATATATATATATAGTTGTTATTCAGAAATATATAGAATATTTTAATTTTTTCCTTCGCGCTGCTGCGATTGTTCCAATGTGCTTATCTTTGCAACCCCGCCGGGCCCCCTGAGCGTCCCGGAAGGCTTTCGTCGAAGGACGAAGTTGTATTTCCGATGGATCGGTAGTTCAGTTGGTTAGAATACGTGCCTGTCACGCACGGGGTCGCGGGTTCGAGTCCCGTCCGATCCGCCATCGACCAGGCCTCCCATGTGGAGGCCTTTTATTTTAGGCAAGCCCTGGAATCGCCCCAAACCTCCAGGGGGTTAAATCCTTCCGGCATTTCCATTACATTCAGGCCGGCCATTCAGGTGGTTCGGATACCAACAAGGGAACCAGGAACAAACCTTCCGACCGGTAGGCGAAGGCAGTTGTTCATTTAATTCCGGACACTCTACGGAGCCCCCTTTCCAAGCGATAATTGTCGATCAGGGCTTTGAGGCTGCTCCAAAACGGGGGATCCCGGAAACCAAGCTCCTTGTTCTTGCGGCTGATCCGGGCCATTATCTTCCAATGTCGAACGATTTCCTTCCAGGCAAATAACAGCGAATGCGAAGGATCGTACATGTGTGTGGGTTCGCTCTTGGCACCATTCACCTCAACGATCATAAAATGGTCACCCCGGCAAAGGTCACCCCAGTTGTCGTAGAGCACATCCAGCCGGCCATAGTAAAATCCCGGAATTTGCTGGCAAATGCGGTCAAAAGTCTCCTCGAGGGCAAGGGTCTTCAAAGCGCTCCGGTCTTCGAAACGCGCACCGCGCGTGTGACTCCCGATGGGCAAAAGGGTCTCGCGCTTTCCCGCAGGCAGGACCTCTTCCCACCGGATGGAAAATAGTGATCTCAACGCATGTTCCTGCCGCTGCAACCTGGGATCCGCCATAATGAGTGCCCCGAGTGTTTGGGTTCCATCTCCGCAAATGCTCATATAGCGTTTATGGACGATCCCTGTAATTTGACCTTTGGGGGCTCCTGGCATTCGGGTATAAAAGATGCCTGCCTCTTCTGAATGTGGAATTTTTTCCTGAACGATGATCCTTCCGGGGTATGCCTCCATAGCACCGGCAAGGCGACTTTCGTTTTCCACAAAATGCACACCAAGCCCTTTGAGTCCAATTTCGGGCTTCAGCACCATGGGGTATCGAAATCCCAGCGCACGCAGGCGCGAGGCCAATGCTTGTGCACCCACATCCCTTTCGGCTAGCAGCATTTTGGGAAGATAGGCCTCCGGTACGAGTTCATACATCTTCCACTTGCTGTCCATGGCCATCCCGCCAAATTCAAAAGAGGGATTTGCGGCGTTAAAAAAAAACAGAGAGCGCGCACGAAATGCCAACCACAGGTAAGCTGGTAAAAGCGGAAGGTAGATCGCTGGCGTACTCCAGTATTCCCACTGCGAAAAAAAACGAAAGTTCGTCTTGCTACCTGCTTTGCCCGACGGACTAAACCCGGTGTTGTCTTTTGGTGGCTTCACGTTTGCTTATCTCAATCACCAGTAAAGTTGCATGCTGATCTGCATTGCAAAAAAATCATCGGCTCTGCCAAACAGGCAAGCTGCCCTCCTGAAATGCCATGATCCCTTCTCCTGAATTTGCAGCAACAAAAATGCATCATCTGCTCAACAATTAACAAGACTGCATCCTCCGGTCTTCCAACTCTGCGGCGGCAGTAAGCAATTTGTCAAAAAGGAGATCGACATCCCGCCGGGTCATTTCTGCATTGGTGATGGCAATGCGCAAGGAAAGTTTTTCATGGATGAAACCATAGTTCATCATCAACGCGCCTGATTTTCTCAGGTGGTCCCTGAGCTGAAGATTGAATGCGTTGACATCTGCCCCTGCTTCTGGAAGGTATCGAAAGCAAACGGTAAAACTTTGACGGGGTACGAGGATTTCCAAACGTGGATTGGTCGCCACCAGCATGGCAGCATATTCTGCAAGTTCCATCATATGGTCGATGCGACGGCTGTAAGCATCGAGACCATAGTATTTCCAAGCGAACCAGAGTTTAACAGCGTCAACGTGTCTTCCGCATTGAATGGATTTTTTTCCAAGGTCTTCGGCCTGTTCTCCCTGATGGAAGAGATAGTCCGTATCGAGATCCGTGAGGTTGCGCTGCAGAACCCCTTTCTCTTTTACGAGCAGAGCCGAACAGATGAGCGGTATGTTCATCAACTTGTGAGGAGTCCATCCAAAGGAATCTGCCCTGTCGGATCCCTGAACAAAATGGCGGTAATGCCTGCTCAACACCACCGAGCCTCCGAAGGACCCGTCGACGTGCAACCATGCTCCTTGGCGATGAGCAATATCGGCAAGCTCATCGATGGGATCGAAGGCACCGTGCAGCGTGGTTCCACCGGTAGCACCGACAAAGAAAGGCTGTTCTCCCCTATCCAATGCCAACGTCATGGCCACTTCCAACGCACCCGGGATCATGCGACCGCAAGCATCAGAGGGAACCCGCACCAGGTTATCTGAGCCGATGCCCAGGAGGTTTGCTGCCGTATCAAATGAATAGTGCGCAGCCTCACTTACGAATGCCTTTAACACAGGAGCACCGCCCACCCCCTTCGATTTAACGGCAGGTGCAATGCGATTGCGGCCGGTAAACATGGCGACGAGATTTGCATTGCTTCCTCCGCTGAGGAAGATCCCATCTCCCTGGGAGAATCCGACATACCGACACATCAGCCGGACCATTTCCTGTTCGATCAGCGTTGCCAGCGGTGCTACTTCGAAGGTATACATCGAAGTGTTGGTCAATGAAGTGATGATGTCACCAGCAAATGCCGGTGCGTTAAAACCCGAAAACAGCTGATTGTTAAACAACTTGTGCCCCGTGCGCACGGAATATTGCAGGTAACGTTGAACGAGTTTAGCAAATTCGGTTGCGGCAATTCCGTGATCCGCAACGTTTAGATCAATGATCCTGGCCAATGCTTCGGCGGACTGATAGTTCAGCACGGGATCAGCCACATCTCCCGTCTGTCGTATGTACAGTTCAATTTCCCTGAAAATGCCTTTAAGCAACACGTCCTGCTCACCATCAAAAGATGCATCTGCACAATGCAAACCACCATTTCCATCTGAAGTGAAACGACTCTCATCATCCGGTAAAAAATCATTTACCATGTTCTTGCGATTGAATATTTCAAACAGATGTCAGCGCATTCAGTTGCAGTTTAGGCAAATAAAGGGTCAATCCGCACTCGTAAGGCTACCGGAAAATGCCGTTTGATCCACCACGGAATCGCCGCATTCAGTTAGCCCCAATATGCAATGGTACAAACCAGTTAAACAATGCACTGATTTCGGAGTACCACATCTCAATCCATACCCATGGCTCTGAAACGCAAGCGTGCAATTGCATTGGCCTGCTCCCATACTAACAGAGGTAATCCATGGCGGTGCAAACCGTTTCTCCAGCCCCACCAATGTAGCATTTTTCCGCTGTTCCCGCATAGAAAAGTAAGTCGGGACGGGCCGGAAAGCATTGAGGCATGTTCTACATATAATACTTTAATTTAATTTTTAAATCATTGTATATATGATAGTTAAACAACCATTATGAAAATTATCGCCGGAGCATTTTCACCTGTTGTGGCATTCTGCTAACTTGCCAGGGATTGCGGGTACCCCGCATCCTCTTTAAAACGACGGCACGATGATTTTCATGGATTTTGAAAAACCGCTGGAGACCCTGTACGACCAGCTCGAAAAGCTCAAGAAGATTGGGGAAGACAGTAAGATCGATATGTCTGAAAAGATCGCTCAGCTTGAGGAAAAAATCAAAGAGACCAAGAAAAACATTTACAGCAACCTGACCGGTTGGCAAAAGGTTTCCCTGTCGCGACACCCAAACCGTCCGTATACCCTGGATTACATCCGGATGATCACAAAAAAGTTTATCGAGTTGCACGGAGACCGATGTGTTAAGGATGACAAGGCCATTGTTGGGGGTCTTGCAAAAATTGACCAGCAATCGGTGATGTTGATCGGTCATCAAAAGGGCAACACTACCAAGCTCAGGCAATTTCGCAATTTCGGAATGGCCAATCCAGAAGGATACCGCAAAGCGTTGCGTTTGATGAAGACCGCGGAGAAATTCAACATTCCGGTGATCAGTTTCATCGATACGCCTGGAGCGTATTGTGGTCTTGAAGCAGAGGAGCGGGGCCAGGCCGAAGCCATTGCGAGAAACTTGTTTGAAATGGCCAAGCTGGAAGTTCCCATCCTGTGTTATATCATAGGGGAAGGCGCTTCGGGTGGCGCATTGGGCATTGGCGTTGGAGACCGCGTGTTTATGATGGAAAACACCTGGTATTCGGTCATCTCTCCGGAATCCTGTTCGTCGATACTGTGGAGAAGCTGGAATTTCAAGGAACAAGCAGCGGAAGCCTTGAAACTAACCGCAGACCACATGGAATCCTTTGGTCTGATTGACGGCATCGTAAAAGAACCTTTAGGTGGTGCGCATACAGACCCTGAGGCCATGGGAAAAACTCTTAAAAAGCACATTAAAAGTCAACTGGCCGAACTGGCGGATGTTCCAAAAGATGAACTGGTTGCCGGTCGCATCGAGAAATACTGCAGGATGGGAAGGTTTGCGGAAGACCCAAGTGAACAAGGTGAAGTAGTCTATGAGCACGGTAAATAATTTTTTACGCGGCACGGGTGTGGCGCTCATAACGCCTTTTACCCCAGCGGGGGCCGTGGATTTTCCCGCATTGTCAGCCATCATTGATCATTGCATCTACGGCGGTGTAGAATACCTCGTGTCTTTGGGAACTACCGGTGAAGCCGTCACCTTGTCTAAGGAAGAAAAAAGGGCGGTACTTGAGCACACCGTAAGCATCTGTGCTGGGCGCATTCCAATCGTTGCCGGCATAGGGGGCAGTAACACGCAGGAAATTTGCCGTGAAATGCAGACACTTGATGTAACTGGCCTTTCCGCCATTCTGTCAAGCAGTCCGGCTTATAACAAACCTTCACAGGAAGGCATTTACCAGCACTACATGCAGCTTGCTGCGGCTACTCCACTCCCCCTGATCATTTATAATGTCCCCGGCAGAACTGCTTCCAACATGCTGGCAGAAACGACCTTGCGCCTTGCCCATGCATCCAATCGTTTTGCAGCCATCAAGGAAGCCTCCGGCGACCTGACCCAGGCGTGCAAAATCATCAAGGACCGCCCCCTGGGATTTCTCGTACTTTCGGGTGACGACCCGCTCGCTTTGGCCCTTGTGGCCATGGGCGGTGAAGGTGTGATCTCCGTCATAGCGAATGCCTACCCGGGAATTTTTTCGTCGATGATCCGCCTCGCCCTGCAATCAAATTTTTCCGATGCAGCCCAATTGAACCTGCGCTTATCGGACCTCCATAAATGGCTCTACATCGACGGAAACCCTGCCGGCATCAAGGCTGCCATGGCCAAACTCGGACTTTGCGTAAACGCATTGCGTCTACCCCTCGTGACCACGTCGGAAGTTACTTATCGAAAGATCCACGAGGAAATGGATCGAATTGGACCGGACCAGATTTCGCTTCCCAGATAGGGTCATTCAACACCATTGCCCACCCGATGCCGAGGGAATGGCTTTGTTACCCCGCTGCATACCAAATTCAGTTCCTGAGCTGACCTGCAAATCAGAGTTTGTCCGATTTCTGTTGATTGCCTCTTCAAAACATCAACGAAAATTGTCATTCCTTACCACCAGGTAAGACGCAGTATTGAATAAACCAAAATTAATAATTACTTAACCTGATCATTACAAAAGCACGGCCTTTGAAGAGATAATTTTGCCTTTGATGGACAAAGTTCAATTCATTTGACTTTGCCCCGATCCATGAAACTGACCGTCGACAGCACCCGTCATCTCGTCATCAAAGACGAACACCGGATAAAAGACCTTACCAAAAAAGAGTTTCAAATCCTGTGGCTCATGTGCCAGGATCCTGGACGGGTATTTTCCAGAGACCAGCTCTTCCGCCAGATCTGGGGCCAGGAACCCCGCTTCCAGGATCGCACCGTTGATGTGCACATCGTACAGCTCCGCAAGAAAATTGACAAGGCGATCATTAAATCCATCAAAGGCGTAGGGTACAAGGTTAATCTAGATCGAGAAGAGGTAGAGCTCATTGATATCAGCTAAGGTGGAGTAAATGGCCATTGGCTCAGCCATGCTCCTCTCAGACACCCTCACCCTGCTTACCCTGTTCTCTTCTTCTAAGTAGCACTGAAATAGTGCAGCTTCAAAACATAAGCAGACTTGCTGTCCGCAGGAATTCGCATTTACGCCTTTAACTGAGCTGGTCAGTCAAATATCACTCAAACGACAAATTCATTCAAGGGCAAACACAGTTCAGGCACCCGTTCTTCCGTAGATCAACGGCATGATATCCTCTTGCGACCAGGAAGGACTCGTTCTCCGCTCGGGCCAAATCATCAGGTGCTGATCGCTTGGGATCCCTTTGGAGCAATGATATTCGCATATTTTTAAACCAAGAGTCTTAAACGGTCAATTCATTGATTAACAGAGACTCCCAACCGAACGCACTTCAGTGGTCACAAGCAGTCAATCCGAAAAATGATCCTTCATCGAATCAAATATGCAATTCCCAGACCCACACTTGCTCCGTTTCTGAACGATTCAGCGACGTATTCATTGCCCTTAAAGTGCTGGCTACGCATGTTGAGCGGATCCAATATGTTTCGGGCGGAAAAGCTCAGTTGATAATGGTCTGCAAACCGCTTTGCCACTTTGAAATTCAACAGGGGAATGGTCTGCTCGTAAATATCCGGCGTGGCGAAAAGTGAAATGTTGTATAACTTCTCACCACTGACGTTGTAGGCAAGAGATGCTTCCCATCCACTTTCAGGATTCAGGTACGAAAGAATTACATTGACCACAAAGGGAGCCTGCCCCTGAAAAGGGCGGGTCGTCTTGTCATAACTTGGGTCTATGTTCTTCGAACTTTCCACTTCCTCTTCCGGAATATCGTAAGATGAGTGGATCAAAGCAAAATTAGAGCTCAGGTAAAAATGATCCAACCAGGGGGAAATAAAATTCAATCCCTTTCTCAACTCGACTTCTGCGCCATAGACTGTAGCTTCCGGAACATTGATGAAAGACAATTCCGGAATGGTAGCTCGAGGATTGAACTGCCGGATAATCGGGTCGCTGAATTTCTTATAAAACCCACTCACCGCCAGCAATTCCCCGGCGCGGGGATACCACTCGTAACGTGCATCGTAATTTTGTATCAGAGAGCGTTTCAGCGAAGGATTCCCAACGTTGAAAAACCCGTTTTTCGTATCAAACTGAACAAAGGGAGCAAGTTCCCTCATGTTAGGTCTGGCAAGGGTTTGAGAGGCTGCAAGTCGGATGTTGGTCTTTTCAGAAATTGAATATATTGCATTCAGGGAGTAAAGAACATCGGTCTGATCAATTTTTCCTTCGGGAACGGTTGGTTCCTCGCTCTGCACACGAAGGTCCGTAGATTCAATCCTCGCGCCACCTACCAATTTAATTTTAGGATGAACGTTTACAACGGCCATCAGGTATCCCGCTGCGATCTTTTGATCTCCATTGTAAAAATTTCTTGCATTGATTTGATTGACATAATGCAATCCAGTCACATAGCGCTTAACCGAACCATCTGAATTAAACAAAGTATCAACAATACCAAAATTTGCTTCATCAAAAAATCCGTTAAAATCACCTGCATAATTTGTAAAATTGAGTTCGGACGGTAGTCCGGAATTGTTCAGCTGATACCGGTACTCTTCAAAGGATCGCTTGCTTTGGCTGTAATACGCTCCAAACTTAATCTTGTTTGAACTGCCAGAGTTCCCTCCTGTAAGAAAAGGTACAGAAAAGTCGATTTTTGCCTGTGTTAACCGGTCGTCCAGCTTGCGGAAGAAATGATAAGGATAGGCGATCTCCGCATTGTTAATGTAATATTCCTTATGATCTCCCTCATCGACAACTGTATAGGCAAAATAGCGAAGATCCGGTTCATTCTGGAAGGCTGTCGACGTTCCTGCCATCCAATCAACCGTGGTCATACCCAAACCGGAAAATACATGCTTACCTCCCAGTTGGTAGGTGGCAACCTGGCGCTGTATAAATTCCAGTGAGTTGGTATTAAATTCAGCAAAGCTGTTGGACACCTGACCCAGGAACTCCCCCGACTGACTGCGACCGATCACTTCGGCATCATTATTAAAAATGATGTTTCCGCTTAGTGCGTGATCCTCATTGAACTTTAGTGCAAGATTAAACAGTCCTCCCAAAGCAGGATTGTAAACGCTCTTGCTTTCCTTGAGAGATTGGTATGGAAAAAGCTTGTCGGTACTGTTATTCACATACGTTGCGATTTCACCCTCCTCGTAATGCTGGTAAGCGGCGGAATAATTCAGCGCAAGGGTATAACCCAAATCCTTTCCAAGCAAATTCAGGCGGTTGCCGACAGAAAAGTTAAAACCCAGATTTTGCTTGGATTTTCCATCAACAGGCACGTACTCATTGCTGATCGCCCTGGAACTTTCATGAAAAACACTTCTTATATGATCCTTAGAAGCCTCTGGATTTCTGGCCTGAAGGTAAGTACTCGTAGACAAAAGGTTCCGATCATCAGGATTGTTAAGTAAGGCGGGATGCTCCCGGGATCCGTCCTCGAAGCCGAGCCAATCATACTTTCCGGAGCTAGGGTGCCCTTTGAAATTGTCCTTAAACGAAGACTGAAAATTGTATTCTGTGTTCAGGGAAAAAGCAATATTAAATTTCTCGGGAATGGTCTTCGTATTGATGTTGATCAGTCCCCCTGAAAAGTTACCCGGTAAATCGGGAGTAAATGTCTTTACGGTGACAATATTGTCGATCATTTGTGCCGGAATGAGGTCCAGGCTGGTGCTGTTGCGATAGGGGTCAGTACTTGGCAATGTGATTCCGTTAAGTTGAGAAAGCGAATAGCGATCCCCGAGACCTCGCATCACGATGAATTTCCCGCTTTCGATCACCGCGCCTGTCGATTGTCGCATGGCATCGGCCGCATTTGAACTGCCCGTGCGGCTGATCTGCTGCGAAGAGACACCATCCTGTATAGAAAATGACTTGCGCTGCAATGCAATCAACGCTGCTTCTGTATTTTTCACCACCGTAGCGGTTACGACAACTTCAGAGAGTTTTGCCGTCTCCTCTTCCAGGGCAATATCCAGTGAATTGACTTTACCTGCTTGGATTTCCAGTCCGGTAATTGTTTGCTTGCCGTAAGACAAATAGCTTACGACGACATCATAAACTCCGGGATTCAGTTGAATATGATACTTGCCATCAAAGTCTGTAGTGGTTCCGGTAACCTGTTGGTTTTCCTGATGGACAACCACGATCGCCTCAATAACGGATTCGCCGGAGTTCTTATCTACAACTCCGCCGCTCAAAACGCCTTTTTGGCTGAAGGCGCTGGTAGTGATCAACGCCATAAAGAATACAAAGAGTTTCATTAACACAGTTTTAGATTTCATCAATGCTTTATTTAAACATGAAAGCAGAGGACAAGTGTTGCTTGCCCCCTGCCATCATTTATAAATTTTCAATTGTTATTCAACAATCAGTTTCCTGATTGCGAATTTTCCGCTTTCGGTTTTAAATTGTATCACGTACAGCCCCCGGTCTAATCCTTCGATAACCATCTGTTCACGCGCGTCATTGTTCACCGGTATGCTGCGAATCATCACGCCACCCAACGAGTAGATTCCAATGTGCACGATTTTATTCCACTCGGAATTTACTTCAACTGACTTTCCTGGTTGTGCAGGGTTGGGATACACGCTCAAAGCGTCCAGCCCTTCCTCTTCGTCCGCATCGGTTGCTATTTTGAGATCAAGGTGCCCGTTGCGATCCAGAGTCGTCCATCCGGTGATCCATGCGCCTTGTGCCAAAGCAGAGAAAGCGCCCTTATAACTGACCTGCGTAAAGAAGGGATCTGCCGGTACATTGGCCAAAGCCGTGTTGTATGCAGCGCCATTCAACGATGGACGAGGATCGAGGCCACCATCTTGCTCACGGCTTATGCTGTGAAAACCCGGATCTGCAATGGCGTTTGCATTTCCCGTCAGGTGAGCGATCAGGGCACTTGCGGTAGCGTCTTCTGCCCCGCTGGTGATGCGGATGATGCCCGTGGAGCTACCGTCGATGCTGGTATTGGCCCCGTTGTTCCAGAACAGGTTGTTCAGGATCTTCAATTCTCCCGTGCCCAGTTTGGAATACGCATCGTTGACGCCTGCGGCGCGGTCCTGTACCTCGATGGCTTTGTTCTTCATTTCTGCGACGATCGAGTTGGCAATGGTGCCCGCCGTTCCCGCACGCAGCAAGATCCCCACCGGGTTCGAAGCAGTAGCTCCTGCACCTGCGCCAATGTGCGTCCAGTTGTAAACCGTAGGATTTGAATACGGCGTCAGGTCATCCGGTGTTGAGCCGTCCAATTCTCCGCCTGCATCGGCGATGTCAGAACGCTGGATCGAAAACCAAAACTGCCCTTTGCCCGTAAAGACTTCGTCCCAATCGTAGCTATCGTCTTCTGTAAAGGCAACCACAGCATATTTCAAATTCGGCGCTCCGCCAAAAAATTCGATTCCGTCGTCGGAGTTCGCGTAAATCTCTACGTATTCAAGTACTGTTTTGCTTCCTACTGCGCCGAGGCTCAAGCCATTCAGCTCGCTACCCGATACGATTTGCCTTCCGCCATGGCGGACCGACACATAGCGCAATACACCTGAATTGTCGTCGTTGTCATTCCCGCCGTAAAGCCCGCGCGTTTCTGACAGGTCGATTCCTTCGATGTTCACTTCGCTGTTGCCGCCTTTCTGCGTGACGCCGCGGCCCAGCAACACAATGCCTCCCCATAGTGCGTTGTCCTTAGGACCCAAGTCTGATGGATCATTCACGTCGTCGGCCTCAGCAGTAAATATGATGGGTTCGTCGGAAGTACCCTCAGCATAGATCTTTGCTCCGCGGGTGATCACCAACGCGGATGGGTTTCCAACATCAGCGCGATCAGTAAACTTTACTACTGTTCCTGCTTCGATGTTCAGGATACCGCCCTCTTCCAGGAAGACCAATCCATCCAACACATACGTGTTATTCTTCGTCCACTGATAAGTCTGGTTTCCAACCAGGTCGGCGTCCGTAATTCTGACTACCTGAGCGGAGATCAGAATGGGAAAAATAGTAAGTAAAATAAAAGTAAATCTGTTCATAAATGCGTTTGTTTCAGGTGTTGTGAAGATGCAATGATGCAAAGTCGTCTTTTCAAACGCAAAGTTACGGCCACCCCTATGGGCCAAAATGAAGCAAACGTTATGAAATGGTTATGGAATTGTAATTCTTGCGGAAGTGCGACACAATAAAAAAAACAGCTACCCGCTTTTCGGGTAGCTGTCGTAAAAAAGTGTTGAAATGAAATCTCTATCTTATGCTCAGCTCCTCCACCGTAAAAAGAAATGCGATTACCAAGAGAGGGCTGCAACGCTTTGCGTAGGTCGCCAAATACTTTAGCAAAACAACATTTCATTTCAACTCCACCTTTTTACAACGCAAAATTACCGGTGGACTCGGTGGGGAAACCCTTTGGAAGGGTTATGAAAAAATGACCATTATGTAATTTTTATGTTGTCTTAAGATTAAGTTATTGTTAAGGGCACTTCTAAAAACTCCCTCTTGCGCCAGCCAGCCCGCACAGGCTCTCGCGCTCAATGAATTTAGCATCACAATCCTTCGTTGCAGCTCAGTCAGTTATCGTTCCACATAGCTTCCTTCGCTGCGCCTCGGCTTGTTTTGCTTGGGGGCTGCCTCCCTCCACTCCCTGCTGCGCCAGCCAGCCCGCACAGGCTC
>JADLHA010000041.1 GCA_020848995.1 Saprospiraceae bacterium
CAGCGAAGGAAGCTATGTGGAGCGATAACTGACTGAGCTGCAACGAAGGATTGTGAAGCTAAATTCATTGAGCGCGTGAGCCTGTGCGGGCTGGCTGGCGCAGCAGGGAATGGAGGGAGGCAGCCCCCAAGCAAAACAAGCCGAGGCGCAGCGAAGGAAGCTATGTGGAGCGATAACTGACTGAGCTGCAACGAAGTATTGTGAAGCTAAATTCATTGAGCGCGTGAGCCTGTGCGGGCTGGCTGGCGCAATAGAGGGCTTTTAGAAGTGCCCCTAAGTTGAAGACATTATTTCCATGCCATTTCTGGTCTGGAATATTCCCCCCGATACGATCAGATGCCATCATAAAGGCCCTTCCCAACCATTTCTGAAAATGCAACTCTGACCGCTTCCTTATCCTGCTGGTATGTCACGCCGTACCAGTGTGAACCGGCTTCGATCACAAGTACCCTTCTCCCCTCTTCGTCGATCAGGTGCTGAACGATCTCAGGGATATAACATTCAGCAGATGGATCATCGCCAGATCGCCTCAAAAAGTCGACCAAATATTTTTCTGTCTTGTTGAAGAAATCGTTCCCAAACGCCCACATATTCATCGAAACCCGAGTGCTTCTATCGATTAAAACTTCTCTTCCATCTTGCATGTAGGAGATGCGATCTCCACCCGAAATATTTTTGCACTCTTTGATCGAAACGAGGTAACCCCGTTCATCTACATTGCACACGCCCCTGTTCACTGATCCATTCTCGGAAAGTGTATCCGCAATGGAATAGGCTACCAAGGCATCCTGGCGATATGGGTTCAGTGCATTAAACAAACTATGCATTGCATTGCGACCATAAAAGTCGTCCGCATTGATCACTCCAAATGGGCCTGAAATCCAATCCTTGGCCACCCAAACCGCATGTCCGGTACCCCAGGGCTTTTCACGGGAACCATGAACACCGGTCTGATCATGAGTTGGAAGCATGTCCGTTTCCTGAAAAGCATAGTCGATTTGGATGCGCCCCTGCCATCGCTGTTCCATGCGCTTGCGAAACTCGGCTTCAAAGGACTTCCTGATGACAAATACGACCCGGCGAAATCCAGCGTGGATGGCGTCGTAAATAGAAAAGTCGAGGATCATTTCTCCATTAGGACCAAATACATCCAGTTGCTTCAGTCCGCCATACCGGCTGCCCATTCCTGCAGCCAGCACCAACAATACGGGGTCCCTGTCTTCCATTACATAAATTTATCCAGGCAAAAATAATGCAGTTCAGCCATCCTGAAGCGAAGCCCCTGCTTCTATGAAACAGAGCTCAATTGAATCCTGATCATCCATTCGCGATCCGCTCCGGATTTTCGAAAAAGAAACACCTTTGGGTTGTCACACAGGGTTCTTGCTCCGTAGAACCCAATTCGACCAGCTCTCAACTAGCACGTTGTAGCGAGCTCAACACCCTTTGTTCAAACATGGCAATTGCCTTAACTTTGTTTGAATATGACAATCAGCACCGATGTGCTCATTATTGGTGCAGGCCCAAGCGGTCTGTTTGCGGCCTTTAAAGCAGGACAACTCGAACTGAGTGCCAGGATTGTAGACTCCCTGCCCCAAGCGGGTGGCCAACTTGCTGAGTTGTATCCCTACAAGACCATCTCAGATGTCCCCGGAATACCTACCATCGAGGCAAAAAGCCTCGTCGACAACCTGCTCCGCCAAATTGAGCCTTTCAACATATCCATGCACCTCGGAGAGCGTGTAGAAACATTGAGCGCCCTTCCAGATAAGACATTTGAGTTGCACACATCTTCCGGCAGCATAGTGATCTGCCGTGCCATCATACTGGCAGCAGGCTTAGGCAGCTTTGCCCCCAGAAAGCCCGACTTAGCTGGAATTCAGCTTTTCGAGAACAAGGGGGTTGAATACGCCATTCACGACATTGAAAAATTCCGGGCCAAAAACCTGGTCATTGCAGGAGGAGGAGATAGTGCATTGGATTGGTCAATGCAATTGGCAACAGTTGCCCAAAGGCTATGCCTCGTGCACAGGAGGAGTGATTTTCGTGGCAACCCGGCTTCGGCACACAAAATCAAACAGATGGCAGCAATTGGACAGCTAGAGCTGCTTATGAACGCGAACGTCACGAGACTGGGGGGCGCTGAATACCTTGAATGGGTTGAAATCACACGACCTGAGGGCACCATTCAGGTGGACTGCAATTACTTCATGCCGCTTTTTGGCCTCAGCCCTAAACTGGGTCCCATTTCGACCTGGGGCTTCCAAATACAAAAGGGCAACCTTTGCGTCAACCCAGCTACCTGCCAAACAAAAGTCCCAGGCGTGTATGCAATCGGCGACTTGTGCACCTATGAAGGGAAATTAAAATTCATTTTAAGCGGTTTCCAAGAGGCAGCGCTTGCCATGCACGCAGCATATTCTTACCTAAACGGAGGAAAGCAGGCCAAAATCAGGTATGCAACAGATTAACCCATGGCCTACCCAACCAATGCAACCCCGTCAATGAAAATGCAAGCATAGGACCGAAATCTCGAATGACCACCCTGGCATTGAAGTTAAGGTAGTCTTGGAGGAAGCGGTAATAGGAAACTTTGCAAAACGCAGGAACCTTTGAACGCAACCAATTGGTTAGATTCACAATTCAGCAGATTAACGCTTCACTTGATCCCGTGCCAAAATAACCTCATACACCCTGGATCGTATCCGGGGAACCGAAATGTTTCGAATCGCATCGAGATAGCGAAGTTCAACCGAAAACACCGTGTGGTCTGCCCGCAGTTGGTCAATCCTTACTTCGATATCGTTAATGCGCTCTCCTCCCTGACATTGTTTTGCACTTTCGAGAATAATGGTCTTTAGGGCCTCCAACTTAATCACAAACTGATTGGGGAGCTCAAGCTGAAAGCGACAAACGTGCATTTCACCATAACTGTAATTGGCAATATCGCTAAAATAAGCTTTCGAATTGGGAATATTGATCAGCTGATCATTCTCAAACAGCACAATTTTGTGAATATTTAAATCAACTACCCTACCCTGCTGGTCACCGATCTGGACGTAATCTCCAATGGCAATATCCCGGCTAAAACTGAAATTGATTCCACAAATGACGTCCAGCACCAGCTCTTTGCTGATAATGGCAATCGCTGCCGCAACAATGCTCAGCGCTGTAAACAATTCCTTAATGTGCAAACCAAAAAAGCCAAAAAACATAGCTACCAATGCCATTACAGTGAGCAGGTAGTAGATGTTTTTCAATCCAATGATGACATTGTCAGAATATTTCCGGCCTTGTTTTTTTCTTGTCCGGTAAATAAACTGGGAGAACCGGATCGACAAATTCAATCCAAGCCAGAATATCAGAAAGCCCAGGAATGCGTTGAGCATGCTAGATTTTCCCACAAAGGCTATAAAATCCGGATAGAGATAGCCTTCGCGCAAAAGGATCAGAGCTGTAATCAGAACCGTTTTAAAGAAGAAAGAAAGAAAGACCATCATAGCTGCAAATATCCCAAATTATCGCCAATCCGTAAGGTCATTCAGCGTATAAGCTGAAATGTGGAGCGCCGGTTAGCCTGATGCTGTGCTTCGGAGCATTCATTGCATGCACAATTCGCAGCGGGAAAATTGTATCCGAAACCACGATACTGAATTCTCGAAGGATCTACTCCGGAAAGAATCAACCAGACGGCTGCCGCCTGAGCACGGCGCTCTGAGAGAACTGCATTGTATTCAAGCCCGCCTCTACAGTCGGTATGTGAACCGATGAGCACTTTGGATCCCGGATTCAGGTTCAGCATACTGAGCAGGAACTTAAGTGGTTCCACTGCGTCTTCCCGTATTTTCCACTGATCGAAATCGTAATATAGTTCCCGCAAGACAAATTCCCTGTTGTATACTTCGGGGACCATTTCATAAACAAGGGATAGAAACAAAGTTGAATCAGCATTCATGCTGGCTGGCCGGCTCGGCGCCTGAAAGCGAATTTCCCGGTTCAAATATCCTGTTCGGCTCAACAAGAAGTGGTATTCTTCTCCCGGAAGCAGTTTCAATTTAAATGGAAGGGGCGTGCGCTTAACCATGCGGTGTCCTGTTGCAGGATCCACAATCGCAACGCTGTCAAGTCCAATGCCCAGATCCTGGACGCTCCGTCCGTGTTCGAACAATTGAATTTCTGCAAATACTTCAAACGCATACTTCTTGTGCTCTTCAATAGGCAACTCCGGCCGCATTCGAACCCTTAATTCATAAACCCGGTCAAGTCCATTCGGACCTCGGTTTGACGAAAACAGTGCTTTGCGAAAGACTCCCTGCTCCTCAAAAGGCACGGTTTGATTGTAAAATAAAAAATCGTCAGACTCAGAATTAATTGGGGATTTGAGATTTTGAGGTGGGACCCATTCATAGTTGCTCGTCAGATGCGATTTAAAGATATCCAGTCCGCCCATGCCAGGGTGACCGTCACTGCTAAAATATAGACTATCCCCATCCCAGACGGGGAACACCTCGTTGGAGGAGGTGTTGAGTGGCGACCCAAGATTTTCAGGTTTACTCCACTTTTCCCCGGTCTTTACACTCTGGTAAAGATCATACCCCCCAAACCCATCCGGGAAATCTGCACTGAATACGAGTACAGAGTCTCCCGTTTTTACCGCAGGGTGCATGCAATTGATCGATTCTCCAAACAGCTCCAGTGCCTCTGGAACTGACCCCGCTCCCTGATCAAAAGAGGCGGTGTAAATCCTGCAATAATGAGCGCCGCCTGCTTCGTCACCACAATAAGTGAAATATATTTTATTCTTCTCACTCAGATAGGAAAATGCGCCAAATGGATGCAAATCCATCCCCCCACTCCATTCAATGGGTTGGACAGAACTGTTGGTAACCTCTACAAGATGAGAATATGGGCGGTTGGTCCATGCAAATTTTGAAGAAGCACCACCCTCTTCAGGGCTCACCTCAAGCACGCCTATCCAAACATTTGAGTCAATTCGCTGAAAGCCGTAACGACTGCCATCGGTTCCAGGAAATTCAAGCTCTTTTATCTCATAAATAAAAGCATCGGGAAGGCTTTTCCACTCTGCCATGAGTTTACAAACGTTCATTTCCCTGCGCATTTCCTGTTTTCTTCCCGATTCTTCTCCATACAGCGCAAAAGCAGAAGCAGCCGCTTCGTATTCACCGTTCAATTTAAGCGCATGGGCATATTCGAACAGAGCCGGCAGACCATAATTGTCTTCGTAAGCGCGTTGGAACCATCGCAACGCCTGGGCATAGTCACCGTTAAAACGGGCGCATTTTCCCAATTGAAAAGCGATTCTGGCCTTTTCCCTGGCAGGCTCCCGGGTGATGTATTCAGCCTGGTATAGGGCCGCCGCCCTCGCGTAATGTTTAAATTCGTATGCCTGATCTCCCGTACGGAACCTATAAGGCTGCGAACAGCCTGCTGCGAACAGACAAACCAACAAACATACAGAGTGCAAGTGGCATGGCATACAAAAAGGATAGCCTATTTGCAACGCAAATTCCTACCCAAATGTTGAATGTTCTTAGCCTAAATCAAGGATCGCAACACGGATCGCAGACAGAAGCTACCGCGCCAGGATTATACCTTAGACAACTGCCGGGTCACCTTCTGTTGCGTCTTTTTCGCAGCGAATTTCAGATTTTTAGACAAATCAACGACAATCGGAGCGGCAACAAAGATGGAGGAATAAGTCCCAATGATGATGCCTACTACCAGCGCAAAACAAAATCCTTTGGTGCTTGCCCCGCCAAAGAAGAACAGAATAATGATCGTCAGCAAGGTCGCCAAAGAAGTATTGACGGTTCGCGATAAAGTCAGTGAAATGGCATCATTGACCAACTCTTTGTCGCTTTTTTGCGATTCTATACCGAGCATTTCCTTAATGCGATCGAAAACGATAACCGTGTCGTTGATCGAGTATCCTATGACGGTCAGCACGGCTGCAATCAGTGCCTGGTCGACTTCCATGGAAAAACCAAGCACCCCGTGCAGGAGTGAAAACGCACCGAGCGTGATGATCGTATCGTGTGCGAGGGCTACGACGGCCCCCGCACTATACTGCCATTTGTAAAACCTGAACAGGATGTACACAAAGATCACCACCAGGGCAATGATGATGGCTTTTACGGCGGAATCTTTGATGTCATCAGCTATGATTGGACCGACCTGACTGAACGACACGATGTGGGTTCCCGAAGATTCGTTGTTGATAAAGTCCTCATACTTGAGGTTGCCTCCGGAAAGCTCGTTCAAGCCCTCATGGAGTTTCCGGTTCACCTGATCGGCAACATCCGGGCTGTTGTCGTTGATGAGGTAGGAAGTCGTTATGTTGTAGGTATTGCGGGTATCAACGCTCTTAACGATTGGGCTGCTGCCGAACGTCTTCCCGAGGGTTTGACGGATGGATTCCGCATCGACCGCCTGGTCAAATGTCACGTTGTAGGAATATCCGCCTTTGAACTCCACACCCAACTCAAAACCACGGATAAAAAATGATGTAAAACTTGCCAGGACGAGCAGACCAGAGAATGCATAGGCGTATTTGCGCATTGCCAACCAGTTTAGATCGACATTTTTAAACGCCCGGCGGGTCAGAGCACTTCCAAATGCAACGGCATTGCCCTTGGTTCCCACCCACCATTCCAGAATGAGCCGGGAAACCAACACTGCAGTAAATAAGGAGAAGATGATACCAATGATGAGCACGATCCCGAATCCCTTGATGGGGCCAACGCCATAAATGAAAAGCACGATCGACGTGAGGATGGTGGTGACGTTGGAGTCTATGATGGCAGAGTAGGAATGCGCAAAACCTTCGCGGATGGCTTCCAGCAAACTGCGACCGGCAGCGAGTTCCTCCTTAACCCTTTCGAAAATCACGACGTTGGCATCGACAGCCATACCCATAGTCAAAACGAGGCCGGCAATTCCGGGCAAGGTCAAAACGGTTCCCAGGGATGCCAGGGTTCCGAGAATGAACAGCACGTTTAAAAACAGGGCAAGTACGGCAACAAAACCCGAAGTGGTGTAATAAACGACCATGAACACCATCACCAGAAGGAACCCGCCGATGATGGACCACAGTGATTTGCTGATGTTTTCCTTACCTAGGGAAGGACCGACGAGCGACTCCTGGACGATCCGGGTTTTAGCAGGCAGTTTTCCCACCTGCAAAATATTTGCCAGGTCCTTGGCTTCATCGATGGTAAAGGTTCCGGAAATCTGTGAATTCCCACCGAGGATGGGTTCCCGTACACTGGGACAGGATACGACCTCGTCGTCGAGCACAATGGCGATCTCGCGTTTATTGTCGTTGGCAGCCCGGGTTGTCATCTCTCCCCAGGTCTTTGCGCCCTTGTTGTCCATAGTCAGGGACACCACGACTTCTCCAGTGAGGTTGTCCGGATTTGCAGATGCCCTCGCTATCCGCTCACCATCAAGCGGAGCAGCGGTCGCTCCAGGCTTTTTTCGAATTGCGTAAACGTTGTAGTTGTTCGACGGTTTTTGCTCTCCCTGGAGCTTATAGGGCTTGGCTTCGATCCGGAATTCGAGATCTGTAGGGAAAGTCGATTGCACCTCAGGTTTGTTGACCAACTCCAGAAAGCGGTTTCGGTTGGATTTTTCGACCGACCCGATGATCGCGGTTTGTCCCGCGGCGGGGCTGGTAGGGCTAAAAATGCTGATGAGCGGCCCCTTCTCCGCAAGAGGATCGGTACGAACCGTATCGGTACCCGCCAATACGGAATCAATCACATTGCCGAGCGAGTCGCGGGTGTAATCGTAACGATCCACGAGGGTATAGTCTGGCTGGACGGAAGAAGTATCCCCCTTCAGCAAAGCCGAAAGCTTCTTGTCGGCATTAACGATTCCGTCAAAGACACCGGGGTCCGTATTCCGGTATACATCCCAGAATTCGAGCTTGGCGCTTGCCTGTAAATAACGTCTGGCCCTTTCGGGGTTGTCAATGCCCGGAAGCTCTACAATGATCATGTCGCGGGCTTTGTCCAAAGAGACGTTGGGTTGCACAACCCCGAGTTTATCGATGCGGTCTTTGAGGCGCTTGAACGTGAGGTCAACCGTTTCATTCGCCACTTCACGAAGAACGCGAGCCACGTCGATGTCGGGTGTCTCGAAGTTGATCCGATCCTTCAGGGAGGCCCCTCTGGAAAAAATACTCGCAAGCTTTTTACCCCCCGATTCCTTTTTGTATTCCTCGACAAAGAGGGTGATGTAGTCTTGCTGGCTGTTCCGAAGACGCTCATTGGCAAGCGCCAATGCCTTTCTGAAGGCGGGATCCTGGCTATTTCCGGAAAGCGAAATGATCAAGTCAGATAAGTCAATTTGCAAGATGGTGCTCATGCCCCCCTTCAAATCCAATCCCAGCGCAAGCTGCTGCTTTTTGAGATCCGGATAGGTGTAATCCTTGATCAGGGGGATGCTGAAAATTTTGTCTCCAGAGATGGAATCGAGGAACCTGGCCCTGGCCGTTTTTACTGCCGCATGACGCGCGTTCTCGTCTTCGATGGCCGAGGTGACCGTCTGGGCATATTCATCGGCCTGTCGCTCAACCTTGTTGGTGGGCAAGTAGTAAATGAACTGCAGTAAACAGACAAAAACGACGGCTATGAGCAGCCATTTGACAATTCCTTTCTCAAACATTGTTTGGGTATTACTTAATTTTATAGAAAAACTCCGCAAATATAGTGCGTTCGGCGAATTTCAAACCGCGAACCATCAATTTAAGGGCTGCCGAATTGAACCCGCAATAATATGTAACTTATTATATATCAGTAATATAAAAATTATTATAATCTATAATTTATTCTAAAACTCAGATTTCTGGGGGCTTCCATCAAACCCGGGCGCACGGTATATGCCTCATTGAACGCGTTGAAGAGATTCAACTGCAGCGTCCATTGCCCCAGGTCCACGCCCAGCCGAACGTCGTGAAGGCGGTACCCGTGATCGTGTTCCGCCCTGAAATCTGCAATGCCCCGGATGAAGAGGGTGACCTGAAAGAGCCAGTCAATGGCCTCAACGTGCGAGGCGTATTGAATGGAATACCCGGCAAACAAAGCCCCCCATCGTCCCGACAGATCCAACCTCAGCAAATCGCGGGAGCGATACTTTAAGATGTTTACATCTGCACTCGAATTGGCAGCATTCTGCTGGCCGATTGGGGCCCCCTCCCGCTCGTTGATCGGCAGGTTTTTGCCTTCCAGGTCAAATTCCAGGTATTGTGGGTTGATCCGGGTATAGCCCAATTGAAGAGCGGCGCTACCCCAGTTGAACGATTGCTGTACCTGCAGTTCGCATTCCACACCGCGTATTTTAGTATTCCCAATGTTCCGGGATTGAAACTGCAACTGGTTGTTCAGGACGAATTCCATCATATCGTAATACCGCGAGTCGAAATACGCAACATCTACCATGCCTTTGATCCCCCAAACTTTATAGCCCTGGCGAAGCCCAATTTCCCAACTGCGCCCGTATTCGGATCTCAGTTCCGGATTTGGGGCGATGCGAAGTCCTCCCGCAGTGGTCGAAATGTATTTCTCTGCTACAGAAGGGAAGCGAAATCCTTCGCCCAGCGAAGCCCTCAAATAACTTGCTCCAATGAGATTCCAATTGAGACCAAGCCGGTAAATCGTTCGCGAGTCTGCCTGATTTTGCGCGACTTCCCTGCCCTCAACCAGCCCGGGCCCATTCGATCCGTAATGCTCAAAGCGAAGGCCGCCTAATAGATTGAGTTGTTCAAAGAGCCGCTTTTCCACCTGGACATATGCCGATTGGTTTAACACCCTAAACGTGGTGTCGCTGTATAGTTTGGCCCTAGTCCAGGCTGCCGCACCGGCAATGCCAACAAATGCATCCATCCCAAGGCCGTCAAAATGTTTTCGTAGCTGGTATTCCAAATATACAGAATGGCTGCGATTGTCCTGATCGTTATCGGCTCCGTTGTGGATGAAATAATAGCGCCCGATGACTTTATGCAGAAAGCCTCTCCGGTTTTGCCAGCGAAGCGTAGGATCGAGACTCAGCCTCGTTTTACGGGTTGAGGTGGTTGCTCCATCGGCACCTTCAAACAAACCATTGTCCTTCCAGTAAAAAAAATCGCTGCTGGTGCCCGTATTCAGATTCGCGCCCAGTCCTAACACCGTGCTGTCACTCAGATGCCATCGCATGCGACCACCTACTCTGAAAGAGGAGGCGTCGCTGCCCTTGTTAAAACCCATTTTTTCGCGGTAGCTGCCACTCAGGGAAATATCCGTATGCCGGAATCGTTGCCGGTGGGCCGCAGAAACGTAGGCTTCGAATGGCTGAGCATGTTCTCCTTCACGGGTCCACCATGCATTCGCGTTGCCCGGATCGAGGTAAAGGGTCTGTGAGAGGCTAAACTCTGTAACGGGTTCTGCCGAAGGCTCTTCACTTCTAAAATGCACCACCCCATTCATGGCAGCGCTCCCGTACAGGGCGGATGATGCCCCTTTAATCACTTCAATCTGGCGAAGGTTTTCTGCTGGAAGATCGTCCCAGTAGGGCACGGCGGCATCTGATTGCATCATAGGCAGATCGTCGAGCATCAGCAGTACGCGGCTTCCTGCACCGTAACTGTAACCGGAACCACCCCGGATGTTTGCCTGCCCATCGATGAGTTGGACTCCAGGAATTCGGTCAAGCGCCCTTTCCACACTAAGCGAATTCAGCCTAGAGGGCATCTGGGAGTTGATCACACTCATCGATACAGCGCTTTCGGCAATGGGGCGTTCGTATTTAGAAGCACTGACCACCGCAGTGGACAGCAGGTATGAATTGGGGTCCATCTTCAGCACGCCCAGGTCCTCCCCAACTCGGAACGGAATGGAAAGGTCTTTGTATCCCACACAACGCAAGAACAATTCTCCTGAGCTGCTATCAGCAAAAACGCCAAAATGTCCTTCGGCATTGGTTTGCACCGACCTCCCTGAATATCGCACCTCAACGCCAGGTAGCGGCTCGGCCGTTTCAGCGTCGATGACCTTTCCCTTCAACAAGGGAGCATCTTGCTGGCCAGCGATCTCCAGCCAACAAATAATGAACAGTAATGAAACCAGTCGGGGCACAAACACAATAAACCTTATATTAGAGCCACAAAATACCTACAAAATATGAAGCACCTCTACTTCATCGCCCTGTTTGCTGGAACGTCGCTTTTTCTCGGGGCCCAATCCTGCCTGCCCGACAGCACCCTGGTGGATTCTTCGGCTGGCGTTTATCCCAAACCCATTACGGAAAGCAACCCCAATGGCGGGATCAACAAAAAGGCCTGTATCAACAAGCCCTATGAATTTACATTTACCGTCGTCGTACCGGATACCGTTGAGATTCCGATTTTGCCAGCCCCGATCCCCCTTGAAAAAGTGGCCATTGATACCGTCGGCGCAATCAGCAATCTTCCCGCGGGGCTTAGCTACCATTGCAACCCGCCGAATTGCGTGTTCAATAAAAATCAAATTGGTTGTTTGCTCCTCCAAGGAACGCCCACCGATGCGAATGCTCCGGGCGAATACAAGCCCATCATTAAACTCAAACTCACCGTCAACGTAGGGATTAGTTTTGACTATACCACCGAGTACCCTGGGGCTGCCTTCCCGGGAGAATACATCCTCACCCTGCTCAGCGAACAGGATTGCGCTTCAGCGAACCAATTTGCATCCAACGATGCCAATTACTGGTTTCCCAATCCAGTTTCGGGGTCCCTTTTGTTCAATCGGTCCAACCCTGAAAACGTGCGTATTTACGACGCTTCGGGTAAATTACTTTTACAGAAACATTCGTTGAACAACGGCAACTTAGTACTTCCAGACCGGATCCTGCCTGGTGTGTATTGGATCCATTCCAGCCTTCGAGGCTATCCTTCCATGCAAAAACTGGTAGTGATTCACTAGCCGAAGTGGCCCCTTAGAGTGGGCAAACAACGATTTGTTTTAGCCCTTACAATAAGAAAAGACGACGGATTGGCCGGGTTTGAAGCTCACTCTTCTTCTTCGTCCTCCAATTCGTCGAAAAATATCGGATCGATCATGGGCAGACCCACCCATGCCACTTCTTCCCGGCTCACCGACATCATCCGGAGAAACCCGCCACTGCTGCGCGCGATTTGGTCGGCATAGGACAAAAAAGAATTGTAGAGTTGGCTGGCGGTGCGCATCGGCAACTTCTTCATGATGGAGTTAATCCCCGCTAACCTTCGGCTCAGCTCTTCGCAACGATCATCCGCAGCTGGGGGCATTTCGGCGATCAGACCCTCAAACAGTCCGCTGAACTGAGTGTCGACGTCCTTGTAATAGGCCTTGAGATCGAAAGCGTTATGGTAACTTCTGATCTTGACGATCTTCTCCGCCCAGGTCTGTTCCCGGAGGTCCACCTGGTCGTCCGCTCCTGCAATCAGCAGGGCGATCATCGGAACGGCATCAATGAGTTGCTGGTACTCCTCTGCTGACAAATCTTTAAACTGATGGTTCATAAATCGGATTAAAAGGAACCCCTGTGGACTACAAATTTAATACGAATCCTCATCTGACCAAATATCCGTGTTGGGTAATCGACATGCATCTGGCATACTTATCTTTGCCCAAATTATCTAATTGAAAGAGCAACCCCTCCTCTTGTTTGATCTGACGGCGACCACGCCATTGATGGAGCAGTACTACTCCATGAAGGCCAAACATCCCGATGCCATCCTGCTTTATCGCGTGGGAGATTTTTACGAAACATTTGGCGAAGATGCATTGATCACTTCAAAAGTCCTGGGCATTGTCCTTACCAAGCGAAACAATGGAGGATCTGACGTAGAACTTGCAGGGTTTCCGCACCACGCTCTGGACACCTACCTGCCCAAACTGGTGAGAGCAGGTTACCGGGTTGCATTATGCGAACAGCTCGAAAAGCCCGTTAAAGGGAAAAAGGTAGTCCGAAGGGGAATCACCGACGTGATCACTCCCGGAGTGACCACCGACGACAAGTTGCTCGACGTAAGAAAGAACAATTTCCTCGCTGCCGTATACTTTGGCAACAACATCATCGGCATTGCCCTCGCCGATGTCTCTACGGGGGAATTCTTTTTGTCAGAGGGCGACGTTCCCTATATCAGGAAATTGCTTCAAAGTTTCAATCCTTCGGAGATCGTCCTTTGCCGCAGCCGGACACAGGAATTTGAAAAGCTATTCGGCGACCAATATTATACCTACGCGCTTGAAGAATGGATTTTTCAACACGTTTTCGCACGCAATAAACTTCTGGAGCATTTCAAGGTAAGCAGTCTGAAAGGCTTTGGAATCGAAGATTATACAGCCGGTCAAACGGCAGCCGGGGTCATTTTGCACTACCTCGAATCAACAGAGACCAAAAACCCCGCTCACCTTTCACAGATCAGCCGGCTTTCCAATGAGGATTGCGTTTGGATGGATCGTTTCACCATACGGAATTTGGAGCTCATTGAATCCATTCACCCCGAGGGCAAGACCTTATTATCCATCATAGACCATACCCTCACCCCTATGGGTTCAAGGTTGTTGCGAAAATGGATCGTTCTCCCACTGCTCGATGCAACCAAGATCCAGGCAAGGCTCGACATGGTAGAAAGCATTATTGAGCACGACCACCTCAACGATGAGCTCGATGGGCTGCTGCAACAGTTTGGCGATCTCGAACGGCTCGTTTCCAAAATTCCACTTCGCCGGATCTCACCCAGGGAAATCAACCACATCAAAAAGTGCTTATTGCTTACGAAACCCCTCAAAGAATTGCTGGGCAATCAGGCGAATGCAGGCCTCCGAACCATTGGCTCAAACCTGCAGGTTTGTGAAGAACTCACCGGGATCATTTCCAGCCGCCTTGCAGATGATGCCCCAAATCATACCAACAAAGGAGGCATCTTTCGCACGGGGTTTTCCAAGGAGCTCGACGAGCTCAAATATCTTTTGACCAACAGCAAAGACCTCCTTGTAGAAATTCAGGTACGCGAGGCGATGAATACGGGCATTCCCAACCTCAAAGTGGGCTATAATTCCGTTTTTGGGTACTACCTCGAGGTTACCAACAAATACAAAAATCAGGGACTGATACCTGCACACTGGATCCGCAAGCAAACGATGTCAAACGGGGAAAGATACGTCACCGAAGAGCTCAAAAACCTGGAAGTCAAAATTTTGGGAGCAGAAGAGCGCATCGTTCAGCTTGAGGAGGAGTTGTTTGAGCAGCTCGTCGACGCGATGCAGGATTATCTGCTCAGCTTGCAGCAGAATGCACAGCATATAGCCAGCCTGGATGTTTTGCATTCGTTTGCCACTGTGGCCTTATTGAATTCATTCAATAAACCCCAGGTTGACGACAGCAGGATCATCGATATCAAAGCGGGAAGACACCCTGTCATCGAGCGACAATTGCCGGATGGTGAACACTACATTGCCAACGACGTATTTCTCGATTGCGACACCCACCAGGTCCTTATGATCACCGGGCCCAATATGTCTGGCAAATCAGCCTTGCTTCGCCAAACTGCCTTGATTTGTCTGCTCGCTCAGGTTGGATCTTACGTTCCTGCAAGAGAGGCGCGCCTGGGAGTCGTGGATCGAATATTTACCCGAGTCGGTGCAACGGACAACATCTCTTCAGGAGAATCAACCTTTATGGTTGAGATGAATGAGACATCTTCCATATTGAACAACTTATCTGACCGGTCGCTGATTTTATTGGATGAGATTGGGAGGGGAACCAGTACTTACGATGGTATTTCCATAGCCTGGGCCATTGCGGAGTTTATTCATAACGTACCCGAACGAAGGGCAAAAACGCTCTTCGCCACTCACTATCACGAACTCAATGAACTCGCAGAATTCCTACCAAGAATTCAAAACTACCATGTAGCGACCCAGGAACTTGCCGATCGGGTTGTCTTCCTGCGCAAATTGGTAAAAGGTGGCAGCGAGCATTCCTTCGGTATCCACGTTGCCCAGATGGCAGGTATGCCACGTGAGGTCATTTTGCGCGCTCAGGATATCCTGCACGCTCTGGAGCAAAAAAGGGGTTCTGCTGAACCAAAATCCAATGCATCACTGGCACCGCCCCTATCCGACACCTTCCAACGCTCACCGCAAGACAGCAGCAATGCGGAAATCATTCAGCGAATCAGCCAGCTAAAACTGGAAACACTCACTCCAATCGAATGCATGATGAAACTGGCTGAACTTCAAAACCTGATCGAGGCGAACGCTCAACCGGTCCGCCCCAATCCATGATTCGGTGCCTGCTTCAGCGCAGAGTTATGCGTTAACCCTTCTGTCAGCAGAAGCCATGACTATTCAGTTACGACCCAGCGCAGGGACTTGTATTCTCCTTTGACTTCAACGGCAAGGAAGTAAATTCCAGGCTTCAAATCCAATGTTCCCAAGGGCAATTCAAGGGATTGCCCGTAGAATTCATTGCGAAAATGCAAACCGGAAAGTACATCGAAGATGCTCAGCCTCACCTGTGCCGTTTCCGACAATTGCAATTTAAGCACAGATTCCCTCCCCGGATTGGGCTGCACGGTTAGTTCGCGCAAAACGTGAACCTGCTCGTCGGCAACGAGTTCCTTAACTTCAAAAGGACCCAGTTCCCGCTGGCAATTGTTGCTGTCGTCAATGGTACAGGTATAGTTCCCAGGTTCCAAACCGCTTGCCGGGTTGGATGTTTGACCGTCGCTCCAAATGAACGAGTATGGGCTGATCCCACCAATTATATCGAGATGTATGCTGCCATCAGCTTTTCCGGCTGCTGCATGTACAATGGTGACATCGCGCATGGCTATTGCTGCCGGTTGACGAATCTCAAAACTGCGCTCGAGTACAGTTCCCTGTTGGTCGCTGATTGTTACTGCATAAGTACCCGCTTCGAGAGAGCTGATTTTATCTGTCTGAGCACCGTTGGACCAACTGTATTGGTAAGGTGGCAAGCCTCCCTGAACGCTGAGGGCAATTTGACCGTCGTTGCCGGCATGGCAACGCACGTGGTTCAACTCCCAATTGGCGAGGGTCAGCACCGATGATATGCCAACCAGCAGGGTCTTGCACGTCTGATGATTTCCACAATTGTTTTCAACCTCAAGGCATACCTCATAGGCCCCATCGGCTGCGTAGGTATGAGTGGGGTTGCGCTCCAGGGAGGTCGTCGCGTCTCCAAATTGCCACAACCAGCGATCGGGAATTCCAATGGACTGGTCCTGAAACTGTACACTGCGAACATCGATCGATTGACCATAGACTGCTTCGGGTTTTGCCTGCTCCTCTACGGTCACCACAACTGATTCCTTACAAAAATTGACGAGATTGCTCACTTCTAAATCGTAATCGCCCGCTTTGCCAACCGTAGGGAACAGAGAATGTTCTCCACTGATCAGGAGTCCATTATTGGTAGTCCAGGAATATGCAAACTGAGGTCCCTGTGACGAAGCGTTTCCATCAATCGCGATCTCCTTGATTAGACAGTTGAGGTATCCTTCCGGTTCTGCAGCAGCCAGTGGCTTTTCAGTGTCAGAAGTTACTTCAACGGTATCCCTGCTGATGCAGAGGTTGATGGTATCGAGTACATGGAGTACGAACTTTCCGGAATCGCTCGCTTTTAACAGGTCTCCTTTCTGTACAAACGCTGTATCATTCACTTTGAGCCAGTAGAAGTTAACCTGTTTGTCTTTGCTTTTACCCAAAATTGAAGTTTCTTGGATCAGGCAATTCAGTACCGTGTCGCCCACCGCCGATTTGTCGGGAAATACGCGTTGGTCAATAACCTCTACAGAATCGTAAGCCACACACTGAGTAGACCTGTTTTGGACTTTGATCACATAGAGTCCGGGCAGATCGACGTCAGGAATGATCTCATCAGCACCCCTTACAATGTGTCCGTTCTTTGTAGTCCACAGGTATTCAATTTCTGTGCCCGTTTCAGACATGGAACCATCGAGCCATATCGTGTCCTGAATGCAATCGAGGTCTTTGTCTCCGCCAGCACTCGCCGCTGGCTTGTGGGTGACATCTACAAATACCGAAGTTTGCTCGTTGCATCCGTTTGCGTCTGTCACGGTAACCCCGTAGGTTGTTCCCCCATAAAGATCCTCGAAATAAGGGTTGGACTGCTTTCCAAAGCCCATATCGTATTCATACGGAGCAACCCCGCCACTCCCTTTCGCCAGGATGCTCCCGTTGACCTGGTCACAGCTTTCTTTTGTGGCGCTTGCGCTCAATTTTAAGAGCGTGGGTTGGTTCAGGGTATATGACTTTGTCGTAGTGCATCCATTCAGATCAGTAACCGTCAAACCATAGGGACCCGATTTTACTCCGAGCAAATCCGGACCGGTTTGCCCGTTGGACCAGGAATAGGCATAGGGCGGGGTACCATAATCTACTTGTGTATAGACGCTGCCACTTGCGTCACCAAAGCAGGCGACGTGAGTGATCTGGGAACCCGTAACAGCGACCCGTTTTGAAGGGCCTTCGACTTCATAAGGACCATAAGCTTTAAAGTATTGATTTTGGTCCGTGATCGTTACGGAATAGCTGCCCCCGGGAAGGTTGCTGAGGTCCTTGGTCGTTGCACCATTCGACCATTTGTAGGTGAGCGAGCCATATCCTCCCGTAATGGCCAGGGTGATCTTGCCATTGTCGCCACATTGGGAATGGACGACATTTGCGGTCGCGTTCAATTTAAAGCTTTTGGTAATCCAATTGAAGTATTCCGAATAAGAACGCGATTTGATCAGCCAGGTGCGTTTATCGGGGGAGATGACGTAAAGCGTGGGGTAATAGGCAATGGAGTAATCGCTTTTTACCGTCGGTCCATTGGTGGAAGAAAGGTCAGTAATGGGATACGGAGTCCCCGTGACCCAATCGCCCTGGGTGGTATTGTTGCAACCGGCAGGGCCATACAGGCAATTGGTGTTGGTGTTCCAATCCGCTTCGATCATAATGACCGTGGTTTCCGCCAATAGATTGCTGTAAACCTGCTCCATGACTCCACTGGTTTTAAATGTCCAGCATGGTCCGCACCAGGTCGCCATGAAGTCCAGGCAGGCAGCCTTATTCGCCCCCATCATATCGTAAAGGGTATAACTATTTCCATCGATCGTCGTCACCGTAAAATCGGGTGCCGTGGATCCGTTTGCAAGTTGGGAGTAGCCTGGGGAGGCCAGAAGAAAAAGGGCAAAAGCAACAAAAGTCAGTTTCATATTCGGGAATTTCCAGTAAAACTATGAATAATTCCCAATTTTCAAAAAATTGCTTGGTTAAAAGAGAATTTACCTCCTGAAGTTCTTCATTTGTTGCATCATAGCGCCCATCCCCTGTCCCTTCGACATGAGGAACATCATTTTGCGCATTTCCTCAAACTGTTTTATGAAAGCATTGACTTCGTGCAAAGATCGCCCGCTTCCTCTGGAAATCCGGGTCTTCCTGGACATGTTGAGCAATTCCGGTGTTGATCGCTCCTGAGGGGTCATGCTCTGGATGATTGCCTCGATTTTGCCAAAGGCCTTCTCGTCGATCTCTACGTTTTTCGAAAGTTGGCTCATTCCCGGCATCATACCCATGAGCTGAGTGATGTCTCCCATTTTCTTGATTTGCTGGATCTGGCCAAAGAAGTCGTTGAAATCGAACTTGTTCTGCCGGATCTTCTTTTCCATTTTCCGGGCCTCCTGCTCGTCAAATTGTTCCTGCGCCTTCTCCACGAGGCTTACGATATCGCCCATGCCGAGGATCCGCTGGGCCATTCGATCCGGGTAGAACACATCCAGAGCATCGAGTTTTTCTCCGGTGGAGACAAACTTGATGGGTTTCCCGACGGTATACTTTATCGATAGCGCAGCACCTCCGCGGGTATCCCCGTCGAGCTTGGTCAGCACCACCCCATCGAATTGTATGCGCTCGTAAAAAGCCTGTGCCGTATTGACGGCATCCTGGCCCGTCATAGAATCGACCACAAAAAGGGTTTCAGTGGGTTTAATGGCCTCCTTGAGTCTGCTTATTTCATCCATCATCTCCTCGTCGACCGAGGTACGGCCAGCTGTGTCGACAATAACGACATCGGCTCCAGCCGTCTTGGCTTCCTCCAGAGCCCGCTTCGCGATCGAAACCGGGTCTTTGCTTTCCAGATCGGCGTACACCGGAACGCCAACCGTTTCGGCGAGCACTTTCAATTGTTCAATCGCCGCTGGCCTGTAAACATCGCAGGCCGTTAGCAAGACTTTCTTATTGCGCTTGCTCTTTAAAAAATTGGCCAGCTTGCCGGTAAAAGTTGTTTTACCGGATCCCTGGAGGCCCGCTACAAGGACAATGGAAGGAGAACCCGATAGGTTGATGCCCTCTGCCTGGCTACCCATGAGCTCAACCAGTTCGTCAAAGACAATTTTGACCATGAGCTCGCCAGGCTTCACGGATTTTAGCACATTTTGCGTTCCAAGGGCTTTGTCCTTGACTTTGTCCGTAAACTCCTTGGCGATCTTGTAGTTCACGTCGGCTTCGACAAGGGCCCGGCGGATATCCTTGATGGCTTCGGCCACATTCAGTTCCGTGATCCTTCCGCTGCCCCGAAGTGTCCGGAAAGCCTGATCCAGGCGCTCATTCAGATTCAAAAACATGCTGAAATTTTTCGCAAATATAGGGTATCCTTGAAGGCAGCCCGAATAACTCCCCATTTAGCCAATCTGCTTGCGTTGGCTGATCCGCTCAATAAACGCAGGTTCACAATATCTCATTACAGCTCAACAAGTTATGGAACCTCAGCGCTTCCTTCTCTTCACTTCTTCTCAGTGTGCGTACTGCCGCTCTCCACTCCACCTGGCCCCAGGCAGCTTGCCCAGGTTCACTCACTCTATGAAATTGCGGTAATAAACCATTCATTCTGACATCAAAATGAAATGATCCGAGATGCCCTTGAGCCTTAGCAGGAAGGCTGGGGATCACACTTCTTCCCGCAGTTGCAGCCCCTCCACCTTCAGGCGGCGGTCTGCTGGCAAGTCGTAGCTCGACGGATGCAGACCCGTTGAAACCACCGTCATTTTTTCCCGGGATACCAACTCGGATATACCCGTGATCAAGCGACCGCGCATTTCTTCTCCCAGATAATCAAGAACATTGTCCACCAAAAGCAATCTGGGTTTTCGGATGAGCGCGCGCAACATCGCCACCATCCAGCGTTCAGTTGCCGATAAGGATGCAACCTCCCTTTTGACGAGTTGCTCCACCCCAAACTTGATAAGCAGATCTAATATGCTGTCATCGTCGTCCTGATCCCGCAGCTTGTTTGAAGATTGGAGTGAAATCAACAGGTTGACCCGAACCGTTTTGTGTAGCAACAGTCCACCTCCCTGATCCACAAAACCCGTTTTCCTCCTCAAAATGAGGGCATTTTCGCTGGCTATGGGAAGCAATGAGTAGCCCAGTACCTCGAGTTGGCCTTCCCCTTCATCGTGAAGGGCAGCCAGGGCATGCAGCAAAGTGCTTTTTCCCGATGCAGGAGGTCCGGTCAGGTGGTGCCAGGCACCTTCAGGAACAACCCAATCCAAATGATGCAGCAAAGCTTGGTTGCCCCGGCAAAGTTGGAGACGGCAGGCTCTTATGGCGTTCAACGGCAATTTGAATTTTGATCGCCAAAGTTAGGTCGCCGCGTCTTCTCAAACTTCTCCCTTCAGCTTTTAAACAAAAAGGCTCCAGTTTTCTTATTTATCCATGACGGCTCGATTCCCTTAAATTTGCACAATGAAGCGCATTTACATCCTTTCCATTGCCTTTATTGCCATTGCCATTGGCCTGTTGGTTTATGCCTCAAATGACTTTTCAACTTATTCCGGCTTCCAGGAAGCAAGCCGTTCAGGAAAGCTCGTCAAAATTGTTGGCCAGTTGGCTAAAGACCAAGAGATCTTTTACGAACCGGAGCAAGATGCCAACTATTTCAGTTTCTACCTGACGGATAAAGACGGAGTGACCAAAAAAGTGGTGCTAAAGTCTCCCAAACCGCAGGACTTTGAGTTATCTGAGCAGATCGTGCTCACCGGTAAAATGAACGGGGATGTATTTGAAGCAAAAAGCATGCTCCTCAAATGCCCTTCCAAATACAAGGATGAAGAGATTTACATAAAATCCTCCGCCGGAATATGAACGGCATTGAATATGCCAACGAGCATATCTGGATCCATTACACCGGCCACTTTCTACTGTTAACGGCCTTCTTCAGCGCACTGTATGCGCTCACCGCCTACCTGCTTTCCATGCGCAACCATGCGCTAATTTGGAAATCGGCCATGAGAATCGCCTTTTGGGTGCACTTAGCCGCTATTTACTCTGCCATCGCATTGCTGTTGTTCATTCTGTTTAAAAAGTACTTTGCCTACGAATATGTTTGGGCACATGCATCCGCAGAATTGCCCCTCCGGTACATTCTCGCGGCTTTCTGGGAAGGGCAGGAAGGCAGCTTTTTACTTTGGCTGTTCTGGAATGCGGCGTTCGGAATCTACTTTGCCCGCCAAAACCGCCCATTTCGCCTGACTGTGCTGGCGGTGATACTTGGAGCCGCCAGCCAATGCCAGGTAAGCGTCGCTGAGGCATTTCGCCTGACTGTGCTGGCGGTGATACTTGGAGTAAATGCTTTGCTCATTAGTATGTTGCTGGGCATTCACCTCGGCGATCTCAAAGTTGGGAGCAGTCCGTTCCTGTTGCTCAGGCAGACCATGGATCTTCCCCTGTTCAAGAATGCCGACTATGCGCGACTCATCGAAGGCAACGGGCTCAACCCACTGCTGCAAAATTATTGGATGACCATCCATCCTCCGGTCCTTTTTCTGGGCTTTGCGTCGACCCTGGTGCCTTTCGCATACGCTTGCGCGGCACTGATCCACCAGGATTGGAAATCGTTCATTCAAGAAGCCCTTCCCTGGGCGGCAGGGTCGGCGTTTGCACTGGGAACTGGCATCCTCATGGGAGCCGCATGGGCCTATGAAGCCTTGAGTTTCGGAGGTTATTGGGCCTGGGATCCCGTCGAAAACATGTCGCTGGCGCCGTGGCTCATCCTTCTGGCTGGTTTACACACCAACCTCGTTTCCAGAGCGAGTGGACATTCGATCCGTGCAACCATTGGACTGTATGCACTGAGTTTTGTTTTTGTGTGTTACTCCTCCTATTTGACGCGAAGCGGTGTACTCGGAGATAGCTCAGCACATGCGTTCACTGAGATGGGGCTTGAGTGGCAACTCGTTTTGCTGTGTCTGCTATCGTGCCTGCTCCCCGTAGTGTTTTTTTTCAAATATGGTCGTACCATCCCCGGTCAACCGGAAGAAGAAAGCATTCGCTCCCGCGAATTCTGGATGTACATCGGCAGCCTCGTCTTGCTGTTTAGCGCGCTGCTGATGACGTTTACGACGTCCATTCCCGTTTACAATAAGCTGATCGACCTGGTGGGTCGTTTTTCCGGAAGCGACCTGAAAGGTCTTCACCGGAGCATGCCCCTGGATCCCGTTGCACACCACAATCAATTCCAGCTATGGACAGCCTTTTTTATCGCAATGTTGTCGGGGATGAGCCTTTTTTTATTTTATCGCGGCGGTCCATCCAAAAGCCATCTTCAAGGTTTTTTCAAAATCCTGATCACTGCGTTGGGGGTTTCCCTGGCGGCAGCCTGGATGGCAAAATGGCTGGCTTTCCCAGATCTGCACTGGAGTTACCTGCTGCTACTTTGGGCATCCTGGTTCTGCATTGCGTGCGCACTTTGGTTTTTAACAACTGCCAGGGGTAAGCTGATTCGCAAATGTGCTGCAGCCATTTCCCACGCAGGATTTGGCATCTTGTTATTGGGAATCTTGTTCACGGGAATCAACAAGCGGTATCTGTCGACGAACCAGTTTGCACAAGAAGGGCTTTGGGACGAGGGCGATGGAGAAGACCTCAGCAAATACCTGACGCTGATCCGGCACGAGCCTATGTTTATGAAGGATTATTGGGTGGAGTACGCCAGCGACACCTTTACACATACGATACGACATTACGCGCTGAAGTTCTGGAAAGAAGACAGCACCGGTTTGCGTAGGGATTCTTTTACCCTTCACCCACAAATCCAATACGACAACAAAGTAAGCAAGGTGGCAGCAGCCAATCCCAGCATACGAAGAAGGGTTACAGGCGACCTCTTTGCTCTTGTGGCCCAAATCCCACAATCTCAGGTCGACATGGAATCCGCTCAACGCGCAGAAGACAGTTTGCGGTACCGCAGGATCTGGCTTTCTCCGGGGGATTCCCTGGCGACGGATCTGGCAAGCTACCAACTGGTCCGGCAACATCAGGACCTGCCCGTCACCGATTTCGAGCGCAAACCCGGTGACCAGGTCATCTCGGCTGATTTCAATGTGCGGCGTCTGGACGATGGCAGGATGTTTCTTGCGACGTCGTCCATTCTTTTCCGGGACGAATTGGTGTACCGGTTCCCGGCCCGCATCGATGCACTGGGCGCCCGGATCCAACTTCCCGATACGGTCCTTGACACCAAATTGCCTGCTTTAATAAATTTGAAATGGAATGCCATCCAGTTGCAGATTGGCGATAGCATTGCGCTGGCAAATGGTCTGGAGTTGGGCTTGCTCAATGTGCACCGTAAAACCACCGGCAGCGCGATGGGAAGCGACACTCAAACGGCCATTCACGTTGTAGCCGATATGCAATTGCACAGCGGGAAGGAGCAGGTTCCATTCAAACCGAGGTTTGTGCTTCGCGGCAACCAGGTGATATCCCCGCCTGCAAGCAGCATAAGTCATGGATTCAGCATAAGGTTTGTGCGCATAGATCCCACAACAGAGCAGATGCATTTTGAATATGCTTTGCACGATCTGGATTCCTATAAAGCCGCCCTGCCGATTGACCTTGCAGAGAATGCACCGCGAACTGATTTCATTGTCATTCAGGTGATTTCATTTCCGTGGATCAACCTCGTATGGCTGGGATCCATCATGATGATGGCAGGCTTGCTCGTTTCCTTTAGCCTAAACCGGAAAGCCCTTAAACATGCAGCTTGACATTGTACTGTTGGGTTCGGGAAACGTGGCAGCGAACATCGGCAAAGCATTTCAACTGCGTGGCCACCGGATTCTGCAGCTCTACTCACGCACACCCGAACATGCTGCTGTCCTTGGCAATGAACTGGAGACGGCCTTTACGAGCCAGGTAGAAGAGATCCTGCCCACTGCAGACTTTTACCTCTTGTGCCTAAACGATGACGCGATCCCTCCTTTCAGCCAGCAGCTTTCAAAACACCTGCCTCCGCAAGCCCTCATCGCACACACCAGCGGGGTCAATGGTCCGGAGCTGATCGATTCCCATTTTCAAAACCGGTCCCTTTTTTATCCATTGCAGAGTTTCAGCCGCGGCATCACACCCGAATGGTCCCGAATTCCCTTTTTCATAGAAGGCAATGCCGGATCTTTGGTCATGCTCGAACAATTGGCGCACACCATCAGCCCTCGCGTTTATCTAATGCGTCCTGAAATTCGCACACATTTGCACCTGGCATCTGTCTTTGCAAACAACTTCAGCAATTTCAATCTGTACATCGCCCAGCAAATCCTCGCCCAATGCAATGTCCCATTTGATGTAATTTGCCCACTGGTGGAGGAAACCGTATCCAAAGCATTCAGGATAGGGCCACTGGCTGCGCAAACCGGCCCTGCCAGACGGTCGGACGCAGGCACCATTGAAAAACACATACGTTTGTTAGTCAGCCACTTTCCCCAATACCGGGCACTCTACAAAAAATATTCGGAACTCATTGCATTTACGTTTAGAAAGTCATGAGAACCATCGGCCAAATACCGCACGCCTGGCTTCGCATTACCGCATTTCAATCCAACAACAAATACATTCTGAAGATCGAGGCAGGCCCTTTTGAGCAGCATTATAAATTTCTGGAATCCGACCGGCTGAGGTCTTTTGATGATCTTGCCGCGCTGGTCACGGATGATTTCCTGGCGCAGGTTAAAAACAACTTCGACGAAATGAACCGGGCATATCGCGGTATGTTCTCTCCAGAAAAACCCGTTTAGTTTTCACAGTACAAAGCGGAAACAAAAAAAGCCCTGCCAGTGTGGCAAGGCCTCTTGTAAAGTGGAGTTGGCGGGAGTCGAACCCGCGTCCAGCGAAAGAAAAAGCAGGTTTTCTACATGCTTAGTTTACCTTTGAATTTTCGGCGACCAGTGAGCTAGGAAAACGAGCTAATGAACGCTTATTCCGAAAATCTCGCTCCAACCGTCCGGAATCCGCCAGAGCCAGCCTGAAGTTTTGATGCGCCTTTGAGACCTTACCAGGCTCCGGGTCTCAGGCACAGTTGCGTACTAATTCTCTGAATTAGGCAGCAACGGCAAAAGAAGTATTGCCATTTGTGGTTCGATAACCGTTTTTTACGTAGCGTGCTATCATCCTACGGCATGCTTGCCGACCCTTTGCATTTCCTGTCGATTCCAATCAACCCCAAATATTTGGTACTGGCAATCAGCAGTGGAGCTGTTCGTCAAGTAATAGCCATTGCGCATTCGCAATTTGCTCATGTGATCAACGAAAAAGGGGGGCCAATGGTTCCCGGACTCTATAAAAAGGCAGCCAGGTTGCGGGAAAGCCTCCTGTCAGCAGGCTCGTCCGGCGGGGCTTGGAAGGGTTTACCACTGATGCGCTCATACAATTCCAGGTAGCGTTCGGCAACCTTCCAAACCATACCATCCGGCATGACCGGCATTTGCTGACCGGAGAGCCCCTGAAATCCATGGGACATGAGCCACTCGCGGACAAACTCTTTTGACAATTGCCTTTGGGGCTGCCCTTCAGCCAGGAGTTGTGCGTATGGTTCCTTTTCAAAATACCTTGAGCTGTCGGGGGTATGGATCTCGTCCATCAACGTAAGTTCGTTGCCACGCAAGCCAAATTCGTATTTAGTATCTACGAGCAAAAGCCCCTGCCGGGAAGCCCACTGGGTGCCATATTCAAATAAGCGAAGGGCGGCTGCGCACATTTGGTCGAGCAGCGGTACGTGCATTCCCGGCATTTTCCGAAGATCGTCTAAGGATATATCCTGGTCGTGACCGGCATCCGCCTTGGTCGTTGGCGTAATGATGGGTTCTTCGAAGGCCTGGTTCTGCACCATACCATCCGGAAGCCTGACGCCACAAAGAACCCTTTGGCCACTGGAATAAATCCTCCAGGCATGCCCCGCCAAATATCCCCTGACGACCATCTCGACTTTAACGGGTTTGCATTTCCACCCAACCGCAACATTTGGGTCAGGCATTTCAATCAGCCAATTGGGTACGATGTGGCGCGTTTGGTTTAAAAATAAACCAGCTATCTGATTGAGTACCTGCCCTTTGTAAGGAATCGGGCGGGGCAGAACGCAATCGAAAGCCGAAATGCGATCCGTAGTGATCACGATCAGGCGATCGCCGATGTCGTAAACATCGCGCACCTTGCCCTGATATTTCCGGAGCTGAGATTTAAAATGAAAATCGGTATGAGCGACGCAATATGCTTCAGGGCGCTGTTCGACGGGTAGGCGTTTCACAATTACAGACCAGCGTGCGGCTAAAGGTTTTTCAAGGTATTGCGATCGAGGATGATTTCCTTCAACTCCTTGAGGAGGGCGTACTCCTGAGGCATGAGCTTTTTGATGGCCTCTTTTGCCAATACATAGGCCGAACCCTCCAGATCTGGCAACCTGGAGGCAACCGCCTCGGTCACCAGCTCAATGTCGCTTTGCAGCATTTTGCGCACCCTGGGTAGATCATGCCAGTCGGCCTCAATGGCAAAAGCCTGCACCCCGCCCTCTTCAGACACCCCCAATTCGATCATGGGATTCCCTTGTGGTTCTTCAGCCAACCTTGACTGGTACAATGCCCACAACTCTTCGCGGTCGGCGGATTTGCGCATCAGGACCTCCAGACCCTTTTCATGGATCCTGTAAACGATGAATCGAATTTGATTTCTGACGGTCATACGCGGGCCAATTTAGCCAATGTTATCTAAATACGCGGATTAGAACAAATATAAGCTGCATGGGTTGCAACAATCGATAAAATCATTCAAAAAGCCTAAGCGCTCACCCTGGTGCCGATCCATGCATAGGATCTGTTCCCACGACGGCCAATTGGCTCTCATTTCCAGTGAGCGGGTAGCCGGCTAACGCAAATTCGGGTGTATTTTGAAGCGGTGGAAAAAGCGCCGCATCCGCCGAACGGCGTGGTCGCGAATCTGCCGGATCCGTTCAACCGACAACTCCAGCTGGCCAGACAACTCCTCCACACTGATCGCAGGCTGGCCGTTAAGCCCGAACAACCTGGTTAGAACCTCCCGCTCCCTGGGTGACAGGTGGTGTAAACCCTGGTTGATCTCCTGTTTTTCAGACAGGTCCAATAGTCCCTCATCCGGTGCATGCACCGACTCGTCGCCCATCAGACTGAGCATGCTGTAGGCACCTTCTTCACTGTCAACGGGCGCGTCCAGTGAAAGGGGTTTTTGGTTCGCCTGGATGAGCAGATAAACATCTTCGGGCTTCATGTCGAAGAGTTCGGAGAGTTCTTCAGGACTGGGTTCCCGTTCGTACTGCTGCAAAAAAACCTGGTAAGTGTCAACAATCTGCTTTTGGCTGTGAAATTTATTGTAGGGAAGCCTGATCATACGCGAATTTTCAATGATCGCGGTCAGGATCGCCTGCCGGATCCACCAAACGGCAAAGGTGATGAACTTAAAGCCTTTGGTCTCGTCAAATCTGCGAGCTGCTTTGAGCAAGCCTACATTGCCTTCATTGATCAAGTCATTGAGTGAGAGTCCGTTATTGGCATACTGTTTGGCAACCGAGACGACGAATCTCAGATTGGCCCTAACCAGTTCGTCGAGCGCCCCGTCATCACCTGCCTTGATGCGTTTGGCCAGTTCCACTTCCTTTTCCGGCCCGATCGTATCGAGCTTGGCAATGTCAACGAGGTATTTCTCGAGCGCCTGACTCTCTCTCGAGGTAATCCTTTGACTGATTTTAAGTTGGCGCATGCAGAATGATCCTATACAATCAATGGAAAAAATCCCGAAAAAGTTTCCCGGAGCAGTCCATAAAATCTTTGAGGGAAACAGGACCGGTGGGTCCTCGCCGGCAGGGATCTCACGAATGCCCCGGGAACTTTCCCCTTGTATGGATCAAGGCAGCAGGTGGCTGTGGAATCCGGGACTCGAATCAGACCATTCTAATGCTGTGACCTCAGGATTTCTCCGACTTAGGCATGAGTGCTTTTCGCGAAAGCCTGAGCTTACCCGTTTTGGGATCCAGCCCGATGAGTTTGACTTTGACCGGGTCGCCCACTTTGAATACATCCTCTACGTTGTCGATGCGCGAATGGGAAATCTCGCTGACGTGCAACAGGCCGGATTTGTTTCTAAAATCCACGAAAACGCCGAAGGGAAAGATCGATACGACTTTGCCATCGTACACGTCGCCCACTTGAGGAACGAAGGTGATGGCTTCGATCATGGCGACTGCGGCATCCAGGCCGGCTTTGTCGGGTCCAAAAATGTTGATGATGCCTTTATCTCCGACTTCCTCGATGTTGATCTTGGTTCCCGTTTTAGCCTGCATCTCCTGGATTACTTTTCCACCGGGCCCGATGACCCCTCCGATGAAGCTCTTCTCGATCACCATTTCGACGATGCGTGGTGCGTGCGGTTTCAGATCTGGGTTGGATACTTCGATGGACTCTGCCATCCGGTCGAGGATGTGCAATCTGCCTTCTTTTGCCTGCATCAGCGCGGCTTCGAGCAATTCATAGGACAGCCCGTCGATCTTCATGTCCATTTGAGTGCCACAAATCCCATTGCGCGTACCGGTAATTTTGAAATCCATATCGCCCAGGGCGTCCTCATCTCCGAGAATGTCTGAGAGCACGATGGTTTTACCGCCTTCCGAGATCAAGCCCATGGCAATTCCCGAAACGGCTGCCTTCACCGGGACTCCGGCATCCATCAGCGCCAGCGATGCAGCACAAACGGTAGCCATGGAAGACGAACCATTGGATTCGAGGATATCTGAAACCACGCGAATGGTATAGGGAAATTCTTTTGAAAGGACTTTGCGGATGGAGCGCGCAGCAAGGTTGGCATGGCCGACTTCCCTTCTGCCAGGACCGCGCTGTGGTTTTACTTCACCCACTGAAAAGCCCGGAAAATTATAATGCAGAATGAATTTCTCGTTGTAATACTCGAGTGCATTGTCAATGAGCAATTCGTCGTCTTTGGTACCCAGTGTGACCGACGTAAGGCTTTGGGTTTCCCCGCGATTGAAAATGGCCGAGCCATGCGCGGCGGGCAGGTACTCGATCTCCGTCCAAATGGGACGAATTTCGCGTCCCGATCGACCGTCGAGGCGTTTGCCGGTTTCCAGCATAAATGCGCGAACGAGTTTCTTTTTGAGTTTGTCGAAGTAATCCTTGATCTTGCCGGTGTTTTCTTCGAGGTACTCTTCTCCTTTTTCCTGTTCGGTTCTTTCAACGTAGTCCGCCAACACTTTGTCAAATGCCTTCTTTCGTTCGGTCTTGCCAAGGGCTAAGCCGGAAATCTCATTGATTCTGGCGGTGGCAAATGCCTCCAGGCTTAGCAGGAGTTCCTGGTCAATTTCAACCGAAGGAACCTCGCGCTTTGTTGCAACCGCTTCTCCGAGCTGAGCTGCCAGTGCGAGTTGAGCCTGGATTTGCACTTTGATGGCTTCGTGGCCAACGCGGATGGCCTCGACAAGATCCGTTTCGTCACATTCGCGTCCTTCCCCTTCGACCATCATCAGGTTATCAAACGTCGCGGCGACGATGAGGTCGACTTCCGCATTTGCAAGGGCCGTACGATCTGGGTTGACGACAAATTTGCCGTCAATTTTTGCTACCCGGACCTCAGACATGGGTCCTTGCCATGGAATGTTGGAACAGGCCAGAGCAGTCGAAGCGGCTAAGCCAGCCAAAGCATCCGGCATGGTCTCTCCATCTCCGGAAATGAGGTTGATGATGATTTGGGTTTCGTAGCGGTAGGTTTCATCAAACAGCGGGCGGATCGCTCGGTCGACGAGTCTGCATATCAAGACTTCGTAGTCGGAGAGTTTAGCCTCCCTGCGAAAGAAATTGCCAGGAATTTTTCCAAACGAGGCAAATCGCTCCTGGTAATCGACAGACAAAGGAAAAAAGGATTGTCCCTCCTTCATTTCTTCGCTCGAGACCACGCTCGCAAACAACATGGTTTTGCCCATGCGCACGACGGCAGAACCATGAGCCTGAGTACCCAGCTTTCCCGTCTCGAGTATGACTTCACGCCCATCAGGAAGATTAAACGTTGTGGAGAAAGGCGTTTTTAAACCCATAATATGTAATTCTTAAACATTAACCAATGAAAGGCACCCGGCAAAAGACCTGTAAGCAAGCAGTTACCGAAAATAAATCACCAAGGTCGGGGATCCTCATCGCTACTTCCTGAGTCCAAGCTGCTCGAGTACTGCCTTGTAACGACCCAGGTCCTTGTGGTGGAGGTAATTCAGGAGTTGTTTGCGCTTGCCAACCAGTTGCAAAAGCGCACGGCGACAGGAATGGTCTTTGCGGTTAGTTTGCAGATGTTCCGACAAGCCCTTGATCCGGGCGGTAAATAGCGCAATCTGGCCTTCCGTACTGCCTGTATTGGCTTCGGAACCACCGAATTGCTTAAAAATTTCAGCTCTTTGTTCTTTTGATGGCGAATTGCTCATAAACCAATTAAAAAATAGTTACCAAATGAAATCGCGAAGATTTTTATTAGCGGTGCAAAGGTAAAGCTTTTCGGGAATTCGGCAGGAATAATTCAACACAAGGGCAAAGTTCACAAGAATTAATATATAATATATTTTTATAATATGTAAATTACTAAAAATCAGATTTTTCTTCTTTTTTTGCGCTTTGCCACAGCATTTCCAGTTCTTCGATCCCGAGTTCGCTGAGCGGGCGGGAGGAGTTGGCTTCCATATAGCCCAACCGTCTTCGGAATTTCCCATTTGCCATGTTGAGCGCGGAATCGGCATCAATTCCCAAAAATCTGCCGTAATTGACCAGTGCGAAAAGGAGGTCGCCAAATTCTTCCTGGATGCTGGGTTGGATTCCGCTTTGAATCGCTGCATCTAGCTCAATCATTTCTTCGTTTACTTTTTCCCGGACCTCGCTGGCATGTTCCCAGTCGAAGCCTACCTGCCTAGCTTTGTCCTGCATGCGCATGCTTTTGAGCAGTGAGGGAAGAGCATCTGGTACCCCGTCGAGCAACCCCCGTTTCTTTTCAGCGAGTTTCAGCTTTTCCCAGTTTCTTTTGACCGCATCCGCGTCTTCGAGCTGCACATCTGCATAGATGTGTGGATGCCGACGCACCAGTTTATCGCAAAGGGCCTCGAGTACCTCCTTCATCCCGAAGCCAAACTGCTCTTTCGTAAGGCGCGCATAAAATGCGATGTGTAGCAGGAGGTCGCCCAACTCCTCTTTTATCGGCTCAGGCTGCCCTTGTCCAATGGCATCCAGCATTTCGTAGCATTCTTCCAGCGTGAGCGGTCTGAGGCTTTCGAAGCTTTGCTTTTTGTCCCACGGGCATTTCTCCCGGAGGTCGTCCATAATGGTGAGCAGTCGCAGAAATCCGGCAGCGGTGGGGTCCATCAGTCAACAGCCGGCAAGATATGGCCCAATTTATCCCGTTTGGTGCTGAGATAGTGGTCGTTATGAGGGTTTCTGCCAACGAGCAGGGGCAGTCGTTGTTCGACGCCAATGCCCTCCTTTTCCAGGGCTTCAACCTTTGCGGGGTTGTTGGTGAGCAGACGCACCCTGGCGATCCCAAAATGTCGTAAAATGCGCACTGCAGCTGCGTAGTCCCGCTGGTCGGGTGCGAATCCGAGCTCGGCGTTAGCCTGAACGGTATCGAGCCCTGCATCCTGATGGCGGTAGGCCATGATCTTTGAATGGAAGCCAATTCCTCGCCCTTCCTGCCTCAGGTAGATCAACAATCCTCCTTCGTGGCCAATCCGTTCGAGTGCGGCATCGAGTTGAGGCCCGCAATCGCACCGCATCGAGCCAAAAACATCTCCGGTCAGGCACTCCGAATGAATGCGTACCAGAGGAATCGCGGCCAACGCGTTCCCGATAGCCACCAGGGCAACATCCGGATGTGCTTCCGGGCGTCCATCTACCGGAAAGCTAAAAATCTCAAAGGCTCCCCTTTTGGTAGGCAATAGCGCAGAGGTGGTTGAAGGGTTCAACTCAGCATGATTCTATAAAACTCAAAACAACGGTTCCTGGGCAATGGTTGAGTTGAGTTTTGGTTAAAAGGCACCTACTCAGATCCTTCTTGCGGAGGACCCTCTGTTGTGCCAGAACATGAGGGCAGCGCTGAAACTCAGCACGGCCGCGGCAACACAAAAGAAAAACATGGCGGCTTAAGTCTTAGGTTTTGCTTGAATTCGCCGCAATATCCGAATTATGGGATATTTGAATTCACCGCCGGCTGCCTTTTACAAATAATTTTTTTAAAAACATGCGTTTTGCCGTGAGGCTGTCGGCAATCCGGCTTACCATGCCAAAGAGGGATTCCCTTAATTCTCCATCTCTTCAAGCTCGATTTCGTGGCTGAATTTCCGAAAATCCACGGCAGTGACCGAGGATATGCCCGGTTCTTCCATATAGACCCCGTACAATACATCCACATCGGCCATGGTCAGTTTGTTGTGGGTGATGAGGATAAATTGGGAGTCGCCCGAAAACTTGCGGACAATGAGGTTGAACTTTTCAATGTTAATGTCGTCGAGCGGGGCATCGACCTCGTCAAAAATGCAAAAAGGCGCTGGCTTCAGGAGGTACAGTGAAAAGAGCAGAGCTATGGCCGTAAGGGTCTTCTCGCCTCCTGAGAGTTGAGAGATGGATTTGGGACGTTTGCCTTTGGGTTTAGCGATGATGTCGATATCGCATTCGAGGGGATCCGATTCGTCGACGAGTATCAGGTCGCAGTCGTCATCTTCGGTAAATAAACTTCTGAATACGGCCTGAAAATGAACCCGGACCTGGTTGAATGCCTGCATAAAGCTCGCAGTCGCTGTCGACTCAATTTCCTGAATGGTTTCCAGCAGGCTGTCCTGTGCCCGGATGATGTCTTCCTTTTGTTCGGTGATCTTATCCAGCCGCGCCTTCATTTCTTCATAGGCTTCCAGCGCCAGTGGGTTCACTTCGCCGTAGTTGTCTATTCTGGACTTGTAATATTGCGCCTTTTCCTGGAGCTGTTCGAGGTCTGCTTCTTCAGCCTCTTCTTCTGAGACCATCAGGGTTTCGAGCTCCGCGTGAAACTCAATGCGGGCCTTTTCGTGGGCAGACTGCAGGCGATATTTCCATTCGGCCTTCTGGTCCTTGATCGAGTTGACCTTAGATTGGAGTTCGCCCAAATTGCGCTGATGCATTTTGACCTTTGCCTCAAGTTCGGAAATTTCGTTGCGCATCTCGTAATAACCGCGCTCCAACTCCGACAGATTCTGCTCCATTTCCTTGCGGCTCTCCAACTTGATGCGTAGGTGTTCGCGTTCCTGTTGCACCTCAACTCCCAATTGTTCGATGGAGAGACTGAGTTCGCCGATCCGCGTCCGTTCCATTTGCAAGGCCTGACCAGCTTCGGCCATCATGGATTGCTTGGCGTTGAGGTCGCGTTGGCAATTGTCGAAGCGGTTTTGCCATTTCAACAACTCGATCTTTGACTGATTGAATGCGTTGGATGCATCCGACAGAGCGGCAGCCGCCCGGTTAAATTCGTCGTCAGAACCAACGAGTTCACCACTTAGGCGATTGAGCTTTTCATGAAGCCCGTCGATCTCTGTCCGGCTTTGGGCCAGGCGATCCGATTGTTCAACCATCTGAAGGCCATTTTGGCGGATGCGTTCCCGCAACTCTTCTTCCTGCTTTTGGAGGTGTTGCTTTTTGGCCTGGGTCTGGGCTGCATGAAGGTTCAGTTCAGCGAGTTGTCGTCTGGCTTCTTCCACTTCCCGGCTGCGGTCTTCCAGTTCAAGCGATCGCTGTTGATCCCGGAGTGCGGAAAGTTTGCGGTTCATTTCGGCTGCTTCGGAATCAAGCGTTGATATCTCCGCTTCCAGTTTTTCGAGATTCTTCTTTCTTCCCAGCTTCTTGCCCTCAAACAGTCCGACAGATCCACCACTGATCATGCGGTTGGCTTTGAGAATGGAACCGCTGAGGCTGATCACAGAGACGTCGTCGGGAAACCGGCTGATGTCTTCCAGATGTTGCTCGGCTTCAAATAGGTAGACATTATCCAACAGCGCAGCAAAAAGTGGACGGTATTTATCAGATACTTCGATCAATGAAATTGCCGGCAAACATCCGGGAATTTCGCGCCGGATTGCGGGTTCCTGCCGGAATTTATCAAGAATAAAGAAGTTTGCCTTCCCTTTGGCATTGTTAAAGAGCAGGCGGATTGCCGCAATTGCCTCATCTTCGGTGTTGGCAACGTAATAGTTCAAATGGTTTTCCAGGTAGAGCTCAATTGCAGCACGGTACTTTTCCTCTGTATAGATTAAGTCAGACAGAATGGGAATGTCTTTGCGCCAGTTGTGGTGAAGAAACTTGACGGACTCCGGGAAGCCTTCCAATTTGTCAACCATGCTCTTTAACAGGTCGTGGGCATTGGTTTTAGCGTCCTTCTGCCGGTTGACGGCCGCAACATCGGCTGTGCACTTTTCCAGCTCGGCCTGTACGGCTTTCAATGCATGCTGCCTCGTTTCTTCATTTTTCAACAAATCCTGCAAAGCAGCTTCTGACTCCGCAATCATCCCGGTCATTTCCACATCGCGGGCTGCGATCTGTTCCAATTCTCCCGCTCTCGACCGGATTTCATCATCGCAACGGAGCGAATCCAACCTCAGATTCTCCATTTGATTTTCTGCGATGGCCGCGGTTTTCTCCTGAGCGTGCACCGAGGCTTCCAATTGCTGCTTTTCCTGCTGAAACAGGTCTACTCCCGTTTTAATCCGGTCGTATTCCTCTTGTTGTGCAAGGAATTGCGATTCCTGTAACTGCAGAAAGGCCTCTGCATGCTGCAGATCGCGGGTACACGTGTCCAATTCCTCCGTCAACTGGGCCAGGTCACGTGAAAAACTTTCCAGCTTTTGTTCGAGCAGGGCAATGTTTTGCTGCAAGACCACCTGCTGGCTCCGCTGCATGCCCGACTGTTGTTCTTTGATCTGGATGCTGCTCTCCAGGGTCCGTATGTCGTCGAGGATTTCATTGACGCGCCGTTGAAAATCTGACAAATTGCGCTCCTGGTCGAGATGAGTCTTCTTATTGGCTTCGATGGTCGCTTCTACCTGGCGAATGGATCCCTCCTCTTCACCAATGAGCAGCAACTCGGCCTGGATCTGGGATTCGATCGACGCCATTTGCTGTTGGAGGGAACGCGCGGTAAGGTATTGCACCAATAAGCCAGCTGCCCGGTATTTCTCCCTGAGTTCATTGAATCGCCTGGTGCGCCTGGCTTGCTTTTCCAGCTCAGCGAGGTTGTTGTTGATCTCGAAGAGCAGGTCTTCAATCCGGGCCAGATCTTCACGCGTCGCTTTGAGCTTGTTGAGTGATTCGCGTTTGCGGACTTTGTATTTGCTGATTCCCGCAGCCTGTTCAAACATCTTGCGGCGGGCACTCTCCTTGTTAGAAAGGAGCTCTTCCACCATGTTGAGTGCGATGATCGCATACGAATCGGAACCGATCCCGGTGTCGAGGAATAAACCCGTTATGTCTTTAAGCCGGCAATTGACCCCGTTTAAACGGTACTCACTATCCCCGCTGCGGTAGAGCAAACGCTCGATTTCGACGTGATTGTACTCGGTAGGGAGCAGGTTTTTCGTGTTTTCAAACAGCAGCGATACCTGGGCTACAGGAGCCTCTTTGCGCTTTTTGGTGCCATTGAAAATGACATCCGACATCTGTTCAAGCCTCAATTCGCGGCCCTTTTGTTCACCCAGCACCCACCTTATGGCGTCAACGATATTCGATTTTCCCGAACCGTTCGGACCGACGATCCCCGTGATGTTCTCGTTGAAGTGGATAACCGTCTCGTCGGCAAAACTCTTAAATCCCTTTATGGTGAGTTCCTTTAGTCTCATGCGGCAAAATTAGATTTTTCTTTAATATAAATTATTCATATATATCAACATAAGTCTTGTATAAGCGACTCATTAACAGTTATATATATATTTTTGCACTATCTTCATCGCACTGGATCAAGACATTGGCTTACTGCAGGTAAGAACAAAAAAAATTACAATTTCAGGAAATTCCAACTGCCGGACTGAAGCACTTTATAGGACAACAGTCCCTGCACAAGCCAGTAGGCAATTTCAGCAGACCACGCAAGGGCCAGGCCATTCACGGGGTGTTTTACGGCAAAGTAGGCAAGAGCAAGGTACACCACGCAACCTGCGAATTGAATCTGAAGCCCCTTAAACGTCTCACCCACCCCGCTCAATCCATTGAAATACATGGTCGTGACTGAATAGACCAATAGAATGCATAGCATGATGCGGAAGTACGGCGTCGATTCCTCGATGAGACCAGACTCGTGATGGCCCAGCAAGGGCTCCAGGAAAACCCCAGGGAACAGCAGAAAGGGGATCGACAAGATGGCCGTGGAAGCAAAGGCAATCAGCGATGAATGGTGGACCAGTTTTAAAACCCGCTTGCTCCTCCCCTTTCCAATTGCGTTGCTTACCAGGGTATTGATGGCTGTCGAATAGCCCCAGCAGGGAATCGCCAGAACGAGGTAGGTTATGCGCAATAAATTCGAGACTGCAAGAGCCCGCTCTCCCATTTTCTCAATAAAGGAGAAAAACAAAAACCAGGCGGAGATACCAAGCAGGGATTGCAATAAAATATTGAAGGAGATGGAATTGATGGTGCGAATCCAGCTAAATTCAATTTTCGGAACCTTCAGCAACTGGAATACCCGCAGCTCTTTGTCGAGGAGCATGTAAACGACAAAAACGACGAAGGCCACAATTTCAGATATGCCGCTGGCGAGGCCTGCACCGGCGATGCCCATTTCCGGCATACCAAATTTGCCAAACACCAGTGAGTATCCCAGCCAAATATTGACGCAACATAAAACGAGGGTGTCGATGAGTATGAATTTCGGGCGTCGAATGCCAATGTACAGAGAAACGAGGGCCAGACCCACATAAGCAAAAACCAATCCTATGATCCGGTAGTCTAAAAACTGCAAAGACTTGTTGAGAATGATCTCGCTTTGCACAAATACAGACAAAATGGGCCGGGCTGCAAATTTCAAGGTAAGAAATACGAGAAGACCAAGCGCAAATTCGTAAAAGAGGATGGCGTAGAAATACTTCTTCACAAAATCGTAATTCCGCTCGCCGAACTTTCGGGCAATGAGTATTTGCCCCCCTTTGCTAAACCCAAAAGCAATGGCTGCAACGATTAGGTAAAATACCGATACAAATCCCGCAGCGGCAAAATCGTTGACGTCATAATAATACAGAAAAAGACTATCCGTCAACGCGATGATGTTTTGGGCTGCACTGCCAATCATCATGGGTAGCGACAACTTGATCACGTTGCGAACGTTATACCAAAACTCGTGCACGCCTTGCTATTTGTCCCAAAGATAATTAGGAATTCCATCGATCATCAAAACGCATCCATTGCAGCCAGGCTGGTTTAGTGTACTCCGCTGGAAAACGGCAAAGTAAAGTCCAGTCAACGCATAAGACGCACTTCCAAGGGCTTGGACACAGCCCCCGCCTCAGACCGCAGGGCTGACCCTATGCTTCTTTGGTTTTGTGCAAGGTAATGCGGGTAATCTCCGGCCAGATACCTACCCGCCCGCGATAGCCGAGCACGCCAAAACCGCGGTTGATGTAGAGCGATCGCCCATTTTCTGTATGAAGATCGGACCAGCGCGGGTAGCGGTATTGGATGGGACTCCACTTGAAGCCGGGCAATTCAATTCCCATTTGCATGCCGTGCGTGTGTCCGCTCAGCGTTAATTGCACGTTGCCCGGATGATCCTTGACAACCTGTTCCCAATGCGTTGGATCATGAGAAAGCAGCACTTTGAAATCGGACGGCCCCAGACTCCCCATCGTTCGGTCAAGATCGCCCAATTGCCCAAAGCCCACACCCCAATTCTCCACTCCAAGCAGATGAATTGAAGAGCCGTTGCATTGGAGGGTCCGTTTGTCATTCAGCAATAAGTCAAAGCCCATGGCGCGATGGTGGTCCAGCAAGCGCTTAAAATTAGCTTCCTCTTCCGCAGAGCTGGCCCATTCGAAGTAGTGCCCGTAGTCGTGGTTGCCCAAAATGGAATATTTGCCAAACCGGGCGTAGAGCTGGCGAAAGTCGTTTATCCAGCGCTCGGCTTCTGCTGCCTGGGCGTTGACCAGATCGCCTGTAAACACAAGTAAGTCGCTGTTGAGTTCCTGGATGGTTTGGAACGCTTTCCGGATCGCTTCGGGACTGTCTATGCTCCCCGCGTGGAAATCGGAAATTTGGGTAATGGTAAATCCTTCAAATTCATCCGGGAGATCCGGGCTGAAGATTTGTTTTCTATGAACTTTGAACTGATATCGCCCCCGAATCATGCCATAGGTAAGCGACACCATGGGCAAGGCAGCCAAAACGAGGGCTGTCTGACCAACAAATCGCCTTCGGGAAGGTAAGAAAGAGGCTTCATCGGTTGATGTGGACATGACCCGGTTGACCAGTCCCTCACCAAAGCGAAAGATGTCTTCTCCAAAAAAGCTCAGCACGAGCATGAGCTTGGAGATGCCCGCAATCATCCAAGCATTGGTGACCAGGGAAAGCCACTGTGGCGCACCGGAAGGTTTGCGGAGTTCTTCCGGAAAAATCAACCACATCAGGGGAAAACTTGCCGAAAGCAACCAATAAAAGAAGGCGATCCAATTCTGGCCAGATGGGTCGATGACGGCCATTAAGGCCTTCAGACCCTGAAACACGTAAAAATCCAGCACAAAAAGTATGAGTAACAGGACCAGTATGCTCACAGAAGCTACAATTTGTTAACGATTTGCAAAGAGATCGCGCTTTCGGCAGACAAAAGGCAAATTCCTAAAGCGGGTAACTGTACCTTAACGCTTAAATTTTGCAGATGGTTCACCAATTTTCTTCCGGTTATGGCATCTGAATGGGTTCAGAAAAAGCGGATCCGTTTTAAAGACTGCGATCCGCTGGGTCATCTTTTCAATACCCGATACCTGGAATATCTGCTCGAGTCGCGTGAAGATATGCTGATGGAAGTTTACCGTTTCAATTTGTACGAATACATGGTTGAGCGCGGATGTGCCTGGGTCATCGTCCGGCATGAGATCGTCTATGTGGCTGAGGCCATGCGTAATGAGTGCGTCATGATGCGTTCAGACCTCATTGACTACGACCTCAAAAAAATCAAGGTTGAATACCAGATGTGGGATGAGCAGCTGACGAAACCCAAGGCCCTTTTGCATACGACGCTGGTGCACGTCGACCTCTCGACACGCAGGTCTTCTCCCCACCCGTCTGACGTCATGGAGCTTTTCAAAAAAATGCACAAACCTGGCATGGGTTTCAGCCTGGACGACCGCGTCCGGCAGCTCGCCGCCCCAAACTCATGATGAAGCAGCCTCCGGCCATCCCTTAGATTAATTCCTATTTTTGTGCTGATGAATCTCGTGGAATACGAACATATTGCCGTAGAACAGGCCTGCAAGCAATTTTGGAATGCTGCGGCTATTTACAAGACGGAAGGCCTTTCTGACAAACCTAAGTACTACGTTTTGGACATGTTTCCGTACCCATCGGGAGCCGGATTGCATGTTGGGCATCCCCTGGGCTACATTTCATCCGACATCGTTGCCCGTAAGCGCCGGATGGAAGGGTACCAGGTTTTACACCCCATGGGGTTCGATGCATTTGGTCTGCCGGCGGAACAGTATGCCATTCAAACCGGCATTCATCCCTCGGTATCGACCCGTCAGAACATTGATCGGTACCGCGAGCAACTCGTCAACATCGGTTTGTCTTACGATTGGTCAAGAGAAGTCATCACCTGTCAGCCGGAATATTACCGGTGGACCCAATGGATCTTTCTACAACTTTTCCACCACTATTACGACACGTCTGCGGATCGTGCATTGCCTATTTCCAAGCTCGTTGAACAGTTCGAACATGGCGGCAGCACATCCGTCCATGCCAGTTGTTCAGAGACCCTGCAATTCTCGGCAGAAGCCTGGAATGCCATGTCTTTAAAGGAACGCGACGACTTGCTGATGAATTACCGCCTGGCTTTTCGCAGGATCTCCCATGTGAACTGGTGTGATGCCCTGGGCACTGTGCTGGCGAATGACGAAATCAAGGATGGCGTTTCGGAACGTGGGGGACATCCCGTTGAGAAAAGGCCCATGATGCAGTGGGCGCTCCGGATCACAGCCTATTCGGAAAGACTGCTCCGCGATATGGAAACATTGGAGTGGTCTGAAGCGCTTAAAACCATGCAGCGCAACTGGATTGGCAAATCAAAGGGCTGCGCCATTTTCTTCGATCTGGAGGAAGGCGGAGACAAGCTGGAAGTATACAGCACGCGGCCCGACACCATTTTTGGTGCGAGTTTCCTCGCCCTTGCCCCGGAACATCCCCTGGCCGAGCAATTGTGTGCCGGAGAGCTGATGGAGTCTTTAATGGAATACCGCAAGCTTGCGAACGTGTCTGCCGATCGAGAGCGCAAAAACGCCAACGGTTTCTTCACCCAAAAGTATGCCCTTCATCCTTTTACGAACGAGCGTTTACCTGTTTGGATCGCCGAATACGTGCTGATTGAATACGGCACCGGGGCCATCATGGGAGTCCCCGGGCATGACCTGCGGGATGAAGCCTTTGCTCAAAAGTTTTCGCTGCCCATCCGAAAGGTGATCGATTTTAGCGGCTATCCGGTTACCGACATCGAGCAAAAGACCGGGGTGTTGGTCAATTCCCAGTTTCTCGATGGCCTTGACGTGTCCGACGCAATCGACAGAGCCATCGGTGAGTTGGAATTGGCGGGCAGAGGTTATGGCAAAACAGTCTATAAAATGCGTGACGCCAATTTCAGCCGCCAACGCTATTGGGGAGAACCCATCCCGGTCATCTATGATGCCAACGGCTGTTCCATCCCGCTTGACGAAAGTCAACTGCCGTTGGAACTGCCTCACCTCTCGAACTTAGAGCCCGGAAGCGGAGGAAAATCGCCACTGTCGGCTGCTGCAGAATGGGGTTTGACCCCGCAGGGACAGCGCGAAACCGATACCATGCCCGGCTACGCGGGTTCCTCCTGGTACTTTTTGCGTTACATGGATCCGCACAACGATCAGTCCTTCGCCTCAAAGGAAGCGCTGTCGTATTGGCGGGATGTCGATCTGTACATTGGAGGAACAGAACACGCCGTGGGGCACCTCATGTACAGTCGTTTTTGGCATAAGTTTTTATTTGACCTGGGCTATGTCCCCACCTCCGAGCCCTTCAGGAAACTGGTAAACCAGGGAATGATCCAGGGGGTGATCGAATCGGTCTTTCTGCTAAAGCAGGAAGGGACCCCGGCCGTTAACCGCTTTATCTCAGCATCCGTCGCAGACCGCTTCCCAGCAGGGCAACTCGCCAAAATACCAGTTCACCTCGATTTCGTTGAAGATGCCAATACCCCTGCGGCCCATCTGTCTTTAGCGGGCCTAAAAAAATTCCTTCAGTGGAGGCCCGAGTTTGCAGGCAGTCATTTCCTCAACGAACATGCGGAAGGCCACCTCGGGGAACTCCCTCCGGATTTCACCCTGAAGACCCACTCAGAAATTGGCAAGATGTCCAAACGCTATCACAACGTGGTCAACCCCGACGATGTGATCCGCGAATACGGTGCAGACTGCTTCAGGATGTACGAAATGTTCCTGGGTCCCATCGAGCAGTCAAAGCCCTGGGATACGCATGGCATCGACGGTGTAGCCAAGTTTCTAAAAAAGTACTTTGCCTTGTTTTTCAATGAGGAAGGTCATTTTCATCTGGTTGATGAAGAGCCGACGCGGGAGGAACTTCAAACCCTGCATCAATGCATCAAAAAAGTGAGTCAGGACATCGACTCCCTTAGTCTGAACACCTGCGTGAGCGCATTTATGATCTGCGTCAATGAGCTGCGGCGCATTCAGTGTTCAAACCGGAGGATCCTTCTGCCGCTGACACGGCTGATGGCCCCGTTTGCACCCTTTATCACCGAACACATCTGGAAATTGAGCGGGCATGAAGGCAGCATACATCTCAGCAGCTATCCGAATTGGGACGAAGTCCTCACTGAGCGAACGGAGGTACATTACCCCGTGAGCATCAATGGCAAAAAACGCTTTGAATGGATCGTAGCGAAATCCCTGGGTGAAGAGGAGCTGCGCTCGGGAGTGCTCGAATTGCCGGAAATCAAAAAATGGTTGGGGGGCGCCGATCCCAAAAAGATCATCCTCGTTCCCGGGCGGATGATCAACATTGTGGTTTAGCCAAAAGACTTGCTGCTGCGCGAAAGGAACTGAGCGGCAACCGCGATATCTTTAGAACCGGCGTCATGCTGATAAAAGCCTTCTCCCGTTTTGACACCAAGTTTTCCTGCAGTAACCATATTTACCAGCAAAGGACAGGGTGCATATTTGGGATTGCCGAACCCTTCGTGCAAAACCCGCAATATGGCCAGACAGACATCGAGACCAATGAAATCAGCCAGTTGAAGCGGTCCCATCGGGTGTGCCATTCCCAGTTTCATGATGGCATCGATCTCCTTTACCCCGGCTACGCCCTCATGAAGACTCTCGATCGCCTCATTGATCATGGTCATCAGGATGCGATTTGAAATAAAACCTGGAAAATCGCTTACTTCCACCGGAATTTTCTGCAACTGCTTGCTGAGGTCAACGATTTGCTGCACCACTTCGTCGCTGGTGCTGTACCCGCGAATGATCTCTACGAGCTTCATTACCGGTACCGGGTTCATAAAATGCATGCCAATTACCCGACTGGGATCGTTTGTCGCAGCCCCAATGCGCGTGATGGAAATGGAGGAAGTGTTCGATGCCAAAATTGTGCCCGGTCGACTGAGTCTCGAAAGATCAGCAAAGATGTTCAGCTTGAGGTCGACCTTTTCGGTGGCCGCTTCAACCACTAGGTCAGCTCTTTCTACAGCCACTTTCATCTCCGTGGTGCATTTGAGCCTATCGAGGATGACCTGCTTCTGGTTTTCTTCAAGTCCGCCTTTGGAGATGATGCGGTCCAGGTTTTTTGAGATGGTATGTACGGCCCGCTCCAAAGCCTGTCCGGAGATATCGAAGAGCTGGACATCAAATCCGTGTTGGGCAAACACATGTGCTATTCCGTTTCCCATGGTGCCAGCCCCTATTACTGCAATGTTTTTCATCGAATTCTTTTGAGGCGGCAAAGGTATGCTTCCAGTCCGTATTTCGATCCATGCTGCTGATCGAAAAAATCCTATATTGGCTCCCAGCATGTTATGCATCGTCGATTCCGGAGCCTCGAAAGCCGATTGGGCCTTGCTCGATGGCCAGATGCTGGATCGCTTCACCACGAAGGGGTTCAATCCCACGACGCAACCCGGGGAAGCCTTCATGGATATCCTGATGCAATTGAAAGCAAAAGGGACGAAAAGGCCCCAAAGCATTTACCATTATGGCGCAGGGTGCTCCAATGAACAGGCACAAAAGAGTCTGTCGGATCTTTACCATCGCTTTTATCCGGACAGCAAGGTTTACATATATCCGGATTTGCTGGGTGCCGCTAGAGCCGTTTGCAAAGGAACTTCCGGGATCGTTTGCATTCTTGGCACAGGCTCACACGCCGCCCTCACCGACGGGCATCTCTTACTCCATCATTTTCAGTCTCTTGGCTACATCTTGGGGGATGAAGGCAGTGGAACCCACCTGGGTCGCTTGCTGATTCAGCGCTTTTTCCTTGGTGGGGTGCCAAAGGCCGCTGTGCAAAAAATACAAAATGAGCTGCCCCAATTCGATGCTGACTTCATCTACAAGTTCTACCAGTCTAAAGATCAAGCAGCAAAGCTTGCTGCCCTTGGAGCTTTTGTCATCTCCAACAAAGAGGAGCCTTGGATTTCGGACCTCATTGACGAATCCTTTTCCTCTTTCATCGCCCTGCGACTCAAGGCGTACCGGGATCATCGCGATTTACCGGTTTACGGCGTGGGGTCCGCAGCCGCATTGTTATGGGAAAAATTTTCACACCAGCTTAGAAACCAGGGCTTTACACCCGGAATTTGCCTGCAAAGGCCCCTGGATGGGCTTATAGATTATCACCGACATTATGCGCGAGATTAAACGAATTGGAGTCTTTACTTCAGGTGGAGATGCTCCGGGAATGAATGCCGCTCTGCGTGCTGTTGTGCGAAGTGCCTGCCACCGCAAGGTGCTTGTCAGCGGCATTTACCGCGGCTACGAAGGGATGATTGACGGGGAAATATCAGACTTGTCGCCAAGGGACGTCGGCAACATCATCCACCGGGGCGGTACCATCCTCAAAACCGCAAGGAGCGCGCGTTTTATGACTGCGGAAGGAAGGAAAATCGCCTTTGAGCAATTGAAACAAAAGCACATTGACGCCTTGGTAGCGATTGGGGGCGATGGCACGTTCGCAGGGGCTCAATTGCTTTACCAGGAGCATGGACTTCCGGTAATTGGACTCCCGGGTACCATCGACAACGACCTGTACGGGACCAACTACTCCATTGGTTTTGACACGGCCATCAATACTGCGATTGACGCGGTCGACAAGATCCGGGATACGGCTGATGCCCACAATCGCTTGTTCCTGATCGAAGTCATGGGGCGCCATTCCGGTTTCATTGCCCTTCACACTGCGATTGCCTCCGGAGCTTCTGCAATGATCATTCCGGAGCGCGAGCTCGATTTTGAATGGCTGGTAGCGGACCTGCAGGGTACCATCGACCGGAAGAAGCTGTTCGGTCTTGTCATCGTAGCTGAAGGGAATCCGCTTGGCTCTGCAGAAGACCTTGCCCGCAGACTTCAGGATCGCATCCGAGAATATGAGGTGAAAGTAACCGTAATCGGGCACATCCAGCGAGGTGGATCGCCGACTGCGGCTGACCGGATTTTGGCAAGCAGGCTCGGCCATGAAGCTGTTGAAGCCCTGCTGGCTGGATCGTGCGATTGCATGGCAGGTTTATTGAGCGACACCATTGCCCTTACCCCCTTTGGTCAAGCCATCGGAAAGCGCAATCTGCCGGATCCGGAACTCATCGAACTCGCTACCATCCTCGGTCTCTAAGCCATAACCGGGGACTCCTCAAACCCGATAGCCAATTGCCCATAATTTGGTTTCCGCTGGTTGTGAGGAATGACTCGGGGTGGAACTGGAAGCCTTCCACCGGTCGTGTTGTCATGCGTATCCCCATCAAAATTCCGTCCTCAGACCAGCAAGTAGGCTCCAGCAAATCATCAGGCAGGTCTGGATCAACGGCCCAACTGTGGTACAATCCGACCTCAAATTCATCTGGGAGACCGGCCAACAAGCTGGTGGCCGATGGCAATTTGCGCACTTTTTTCAACTGTCCGTGTTGAACGAAGGGTTGTTTGAAAAGCCGGGCTCCACAGTGTTCTGCAATCGCCTGCATACCCAGGCAAATTCCAAGAATCGGCACCCCTGAGTAGAATTGAAGCAAATGCTCCATCAGTGGAAAATCTGATGGAACGCCGGGGCCTGGAGAAAAAACGATGCCTGATGCGTTAAAATCCCATCCAATGCTTTCCAGCCTCCCTGAAACCAGGAGTACTTCAGCGTCAAGCGTTTCCAGCAACTGGACCAGATTGTAGGTAAATGAATCCTCGTTATCAACCAGCAACACTTTCTGAACTCCCGAGTGCATAAAACCGTTTAACTTTCAACGAAATTAGAAAAAGAGCTGTTTGCCGTGAACGGATTTTCGGACTACCCCATTGTACTGAGGGAAATGACCCGTTTGCACCGCGAAGGCATCCCCTTCTTATTTGCCGTCAATTTTGATAAAACCGAGGGCTTTTGTTTACCAATCAGCAAAATATCGCCGGAACAGATTCAATTTCAGATAGGGCTTAACCCACTATTGGCGCATGAGCCGCCTCCCTCCATTGAACTTACTGCTTACCCGCTCCCTTATTCAGCTTATTTTTCAAAATTTTCGCACGTGCAGGAGCAAATCCGAAACGGAAATACCTATTTATGCAACCTGACCCAACCCAGCCCTATCTTTACCCAAGCAGACCTAGAATCCATTTATGCTGCAAGCGCAGCTCCGTATAAGCTCTATGTGCGGAACCGGTTTGTCGTTTTCTCTCCGGAACCCTTTGTCAGAATATCGGGAAGCGTAATTTCAGCCTTTCCAATGAAAGGCACCGCAATAGCAGATGGCGAGAGTTCAGAAGCATCGCTTCGGAACGACCCCAAGGAAGGCCCTGAACACAACACCATTGTGGATTTATTGCGCAACGACCTCAGCATCGTTGCCCATAGAGTCTATGTAAAAAGGCTAAAATATTGTGAGCGGATAAAAACCTTACGCGGAGACCTCCTGCAAATGAGTTCAGAAATCAGCGGGAGCCTCAGGGCAGAATATGCAAATGACCTGGGGAACCTGTTTGACCGGATCCTGCCTGCCGGCTCCGTAACGGGAGCCCCGAAAATAAAAACCATAGCCATACTCCGCGAGATCGAAGCTTACTCAAGGAATTACTATACCGGCGTCTTTGGTTTATTTGATGGAGTTAGCGTTACTTCGGCCGTGATGATTCGGTTCATTGAACAGACTGAAAATGGACTCGTCTATAAAAGCGGAGGGGGCATTACGGCTCTGTCGGATCCGGAAAAAGAATATCAGGAACTCGTACAGAAAATTTATGTTCCCGTTTTTTGAAAGCATGGCCATCGTGCACGGCGAAGTCCGCAACCTGCACCATCACCAAAAGCGGATCTGCGATACCTTCAAACATTTTTTTCCCGGCTTCGTGCCCCCAAGCCTCAAAGACCTTATTCCAAAAACCGATAGGTATTCTCAAGTTCGTGTCAAATGGAAATTTCAGTATTCATCAACACATAACCATTCCCAAATACAGCCCTATGTACCAAAGAGTCATTCACATTTTGTGTTGGCGATATCAGATATGAGCTATCCGTTCAAATCGACCAGGCGAGAAGAACTCAATTCATTAAAGGATGGCCTCCCACAGGGGGCTGAAGTCATCATTTTAAAAAAGGGCAACCTAACCGATACGACCTATTCAAACCTGGCCTTCTGGGATGGAACCCATTGGTACACCCCTTCCAGTCCCTTGTTACCGGGTACAATGCGTGCACAACTTTTGGAGGACGGTAAAATGCTGGAATGCCCCATAACCCCAAGGAATTTGTCCAAATTCAGTCACTTCAAATGCATTAATGCCATGAACAATTTGAAGGAAGCCCCAACCTATGCCATTCAATGCATCCAGGAGCACAAATAGTAAGTTATGGTCAACCTGAATCAATATTTCAAACTCAGTGCACTGGCAAAGAGCTATGGAGCTCGCCTGCTGGTTGTAACAAAATACCAAAGCCGTGAAGACATCCTGCAACTTTACGAATCAGGACACCGACTCTTTGGTGAAAATCGTGTGGATGCCCTTCTCGAGCGAAAGGCGACGCTCCCTGCAGACATTGAATGGCACATGATTGGCAGTCTTCAAAAAAACAAGATCAAACAACTCGTTGAATGGATCTCCTGCATCCAATCAATAGACAGCCTTGGATTAGCTGATAAAGTCCATGAACATGCAAACCGCATCAACAGGAACACTACCGTTCTGTTTGAAGTTAAGATTGCAGCAGAACCGAGCAAACACGGCTTTGAAGAAAGCGAACTCCAGAAATTATTGGATAACGGCCATTTCGACCTATATCCCTCAATGCGCCTAAGCGGTTTGATGGGCATGGCAAGTTTTACCAACGACCACAAACAAATCTCGACAGAGTTCGCTGGTCTGCGCAAACTTTATGACGCTCTGGCAGAACAATATAGCTGCTGTAAAGATTTCGACACCTTGTCGATGGGCATGTCAGGAGATTATGAACTCGCGCTGGAGCAAGGCTCAACGATGCTGCGCATTGGATCAATACTATTTCAAGCATAAGGGCACTTCTAAGAACTCCATTCTGATGCCAGAATGAAAAGGGCTGCCTCCCTCCACTCCCTGTTGATGCCAGAATGAAAAGGGCTTCCTCGCTAAATTCATTGAGCGCGTGAGCCTGTGCGGGCAAGCTGGCGCAAGAGGGGGGGGGGAAGTGCCCTTAAGGAACCAAGAACTTCAGTACCGTTTGCTTGCCCTTCCTGTCCACCGCACGAACAACATACATTCCACCAGCAAGGTTCGTGCAATGAGCAAAGTGCCCGGCGTTTGGCAACAGGCAACATACAGGCTTCCCGTCCAATCCATAAATCTCTGCTTTCACGACAGAGCTCGACGGATGAAATTCAATTTGGGACGATGCCGAATTGAAAATAATTTGTAAGCTGCTCTCTTCAGTCTGCTCCGCGTCTGTAGCTTCGCAAAGTTCCACTACACTAAAACTCAGCTCTTTTTGCCCCAATACGACGTCAGTCGAGATCAGGTCAAGATTTTTCGCTGACAAGCCCAGTTCTGAAATCCTCATAGTATCTTTAAAAACCTCGGAGCTGAGCGGAGTGGAGCATTTATGCTGAAACTGGATGTCATTTTCGATCAGTATGCAGTTTTGGAGAGGCATGCCTTCGGCAATGACCGCCGTCCAAAATCGAGATCCGGTACGCTCGTAGCAAACGGTAGAACTTCCCTTGCCCTCCGGTAAATCCAATCCCTTTTGATGCAAGCGGATGGCTTCAACGATCGCATTCGCGGAATTGATTTTAACCGTGACATAGCCCCGTTCTGCTAAAATAGAGGCGGGCGACTGCCCTCCGAAATAAAATGTGTTACCATCGACCAATCCGCTTTCAACGCGAATCGGCATGGTGTAATTGCGCCAGGTGCGTAAAGCGTAATTGACATCAAACAACGTGACTAAAAGCTGTCCCGGCTCTGAACCTCCGAGTACAGCCTGCGAGAACAAATGCAGGTTGGCTCCATTTGCGCGAAGGTATGTCCAACCATACCGGTTACTGAAGCTCTGATTTGGCGCCAGCAGCTCCACCTTGCGCAATTTTCCCGGCATTCCATCCGGATCAAGGTCCATCAGCATCATTCGGTGGTAGTTGTCGCCACTTGTCTGAACGATTCCACCAATGGCTATTCTTCCTGAAGGATCAAAAGCAATCGCATGAGGGAATTCCGAATGGATCGGCCCCACAGCGTTGTACAGGTATGCCCATTCAATTTGTTGTCCGTCGTATTCAAAAGCAACAACCTTGTCCTGTTTTCCGGAGAGGTAATCCACTTCTGTTCTTGCAAGGATGCAAAACCGGCCGCCTTCCAAAACAATATCAACGGCAACCAGAGGCTTGTCCGGATCAATCATCCGGCTGAAGAGCACAAAATTGGAAAAAGTGCCGAGTCGCACATTGTAAACAGCGAGGAAAGGGAAACGTCCACTTGCCGGATGGGAGTAGTTACCCAGCATCACCAGTTCGACCTCTCCGTTGCCAATCATTTTGACCAATTCGAGGTCGCCGCCTGGAAGGTAGAGGTACATCGCCTTTTTTAGCGCTTCAGGCGTTGCAAATTGCGCGAGTATAATGCCGTTGTCACTTGTTGTACGATCGGTAGCGTTCCAGGCAATGGACTTTATTCCGGGGCTGGTTCCAAGCCCCGAAGTTGAATGCATTGCAACTACGCGCAACAAGGTGTAATTGGTATCTGTCAGGGTTATGAGGGAGTAGGATTGAGTTTGAGCTTCCCTAAGCCACAGCAAAATGCTCCCAATAATCAATAAGTACTGGTACTTCATCGCTTTATCCATTTTTCGACCCAACGGTGGTGTCCGTCTGAAACGGTCACGAAGTAGACTCCTGGTGACAACCGTTGTGCTTCGGGTATTTCGGCAAACCCACTCAGTGTGTAGGTGGTAGCTATACACTTGCCTGAAGCATCAAAAATTTGTATTGTATATTCAACCTCTTTAGCAAGATGAACAACAAGTGCCCCACCCGATGGATTGGGTGTTAATATAAAACGGGTGCATCGCTGCGGATTTTCCGATGCGGTCGGACCCAGCAGATCCGTCTTATAAAAAGAGATGCCGCCGCGGGCATTTCCGGTTACCATTTCGAGGACTCCGTCTGAGTCGATGTCTGCAAGGCTCAGCGTGATGCGTTCTCCTTCCTTCATAAGTCCGTAGTGTGGATTCAGCATTTCATAAGTGCCATCGGGATCCTGGGTTATTCCACCAATGCGCTTGACTTCGCCAAAAATGTTACCCGTAAATAGATTAAGGGCTCCCTGATATTGATAAAATTCCGGACTGGAATAAACCTTTGAAGAAATGCCGTTTACGATAATGTTCCCAAGACAGTTTGTATTGGGTTCCTTAAAGTAATCCGGATCAAAAGCAGCCTCCTCTGGTGTGCCTTGATTCTGAAAATAATAAAAACTTCCGCAGGCCTTGCCGGATGGATCATTTGTGTTGAGTCGCGATCCACTGACAATATCCAGGCGTCCATCGCCATTGAGGTCGATGAGATATGGCGAACTGTAGGATTTTGCACTCAATTCCTGGTAGGGATACTCCGGCTTATTAAATTGAAAGGGCTTCCCTGCCCCGGCAGTATTTTCACAAAAGAAGAACTGACCCTGATTTTCGCCGACGAGCATGTCGAAGTCACCGTCGTTGTCGAGATCGCCAAATGCCGGAGTAAAAGAATGATGAGCATCTGCACTGAGGGCATAATCGTTAAACTCCAGGTAATTGCTGTCAGCCAAAGCAAATGCAGGTGTAGTTTCTGTCCCCACGTTTTCAAAAAGGACCAGGCGCGCATCCCGCAAATTGGTACCGCGGATAAAGAACCCTTCCGTACCGACGATGAGGTCCATTTTTCCATCCTGGTTGAAGTCGACAAAGCAAGGGTCTGTTGCGGAGCCGAGGTCCATCATTTCGCCAACGAGAAAAGAGCGGGTATTCCGCTGAAATTTGGGAGCCGCCGCAGTACCCACGTTCCGGTAATACCAAAGATTGTCGATATTTTCTGAAATGGATCGCTGGTTAGGAGCTACCAAAATATCTGTTAAGCCGTCGTGATCGACATCTGCTGAAAAAGCTGCGAGAAAAGTTGCGAGGTCGAGGGAATCGGAGTTGCCTGGCCAGTTAGTCTGCTGTTTATTCATATAAGGACGTTCCAGGCTGCCGGCGTTGAAAAGAGCGATCAAACCATTGTTGGTGAGGTCGCCAACCAGCAAATCCGGCAGACCATTTCCATCCAGGTCTTGCGACAGCAAAGTTGAACCGGAGTGCCTCAGCACCGGCATAGCATTGCGAAATGAAGCGCAACTATCTGGGCTGCCGCTCAGGGTAATCTCAGCGGTAAAGCCACTTTCTACAAAACCGCCAAAGCAACGGTCTGCCAACACAAACGCCATGGTGTCATTTGAGAAAGCCCTTTCTTTGACGATGTTTTTAAAGAGACTTACCCGGTTATTTCCCGGTTCGAAAAGCAGTATGTCAAGATCGCCATCTCCATCGAGGTCCTCGATCACTGGTATGTCGGTAAAATCGATAGGGATTTGGGTCGTGTTGTTGCCGAGTGAGAAAAACAGCACCTTAAATGGCTTGCCCATGTCGAATTTTTCGAATTCCAGTCCGGCTTGTCCTCTTGAACCCCGGTAGAGTTCGATGCCGGGAATCCCTTCCGTATTGAAAGAACTGGCGAATAAATCGGCAATGCCGTCGCCATTGAAATCCCTGAAAAGAGTCCAGTCTTTAAGCCTCGGGAATTTAACCCGGTACTGGGGGCTGAATGCGTATTCCTGCAAGACCGGATCGTAACGAAAAGGCAACAGGACATCTCCTGCGCGGTCGAACAGGACCAAATCCTCCACAGCATCGCCATCGAGGTCGATGGTATTGACTTGTATGTTGTCTGCACCTCCTGTCGCCCCATAGCGAAGCACTCTGCCTTCACCATCGATCACGGGAATGGGGATCCAGGGAAGTCCCTGTGAAAATATGCCCACGCTCCATAGGAACGGGAGGATGGATGCCAAAATGATAACTCTCATGGTGCTCTATAAGGTGAACGGACAAAACTAACGAAACGTGGCTGAGGCTTTGCATTTTGAATGCCTTGTCGAAGTTTGATTCCGGTTCAAGCCCCGGCGGGTTGTGCCTGCTTTTAGGATTATCATGGGCCCGATCATTTTGCTATTTAGTTGTTTTACAATGCATTGCAAACTTAGTATCCCTATAGAACCCGTCTTTCCGGCAGCCAAAGGCGTCCAAATGAGGCATTCGGAAAGCCGAAAAGAACGTCATATATAAATCATTAAATATCTTTGCATTGCAAAAATTGCATCGTGGCCATAGCGAATCTGGAAACCGCGGTCAAACTTGGGTTGACCGAAGATGAATACCACAAAATTGTTGAAATTTTACATCGCCCGCCGAACTTTACCGAGTTGAGCGTATACGCAGTGATGTGGTCCGAGCATTGTTCTTACAAGAATTCCATCCTTCATCTCAAAAAATTGCCACGCAAAGGCAGCCGTCTGCTCGCAGAAGCTGGAGAAGAAAACGCCGGCCTGGTGGACATTGGTGATGGGTTGGCCTGTGCATTTAAAATAGAGAGCCACAACCACCCTTCTGCCATTGAGCCTTATCAGGGGGCCGCAACAGGTGTTGGTGGCATCCATCGGGATATTTTCACCATGGGTGCCAGGCCAATTGCTGCGCTGAACTCCCTTCGATTTGGAGAGCTCTCGCTTGGTCATACCCAGCGCCTGATGCGCGGCGTGGTTAGGGGAATCGGCAACTACGGAAATGCCTTTGGGGTACCAACGGTAGGGGGAGAGGTGTATTTCAATCCCTGTTACAATCAAAACATCCTGGTAAATGCGATGAGTGTCGGTATTGTCGGACACCATCAAACGGTTTCCGCAACGGCAACAGGCCCTGGCAACCCGGTTTTTATCGTCGGTTCCGCAACGGGTAAAGATGGTATCCATGGAGCAACCTTTGCCTCAGCCGATCTGGGAGAAAATGCTGCAAAAGATTTGCCTGCAGTTCAGGTGGGAGATCCCTTTCAGGAAAAGCTGCTCCTGGAAGCCAGTCTGGAAGCCATAGCAACGGGGCAGGTAGCAGGAATGCAGGACATGGGAGCTGCGGGCATTACCTGTTCGAGTTCGGAAATGTCTGCCAAGGCTGGAACGGGAATGGAAATCTGGCTTGACAAGGTTCCGACGCGCCAAAAAAATATGCAGGCATTTGAAATCCTTTTGTCGGAATCCCAGGAACGCATGCTGGTTATCTGTAGAAAAGGTGGAGAAAGCCAACTGTTGGAAGTGTTTCGCAAATGGGATCTGGAGTGTGTCCAGATCGGGGTGGTCACCGATTCAGGGCAAGTGCGCTACCATTTTCATGGAGAGCTGGTCGCAGACATTCCCGCTGCCTCGCTCGTTCTGGGCGGAGGTGCGCCGGTTTATGAGCGGGCATATCAGCAACCTGCCTATATTGACGAAGTGAACGCCTTTGATCCAGGCGCTGTCCCCGTCCCGGAAGACCTGGTTACTGTCGGACAAAAGTTGCTGCAGCACCCCGACATTGCCTCCAAGCGCTGGATCTACGAACAATATGACAAAATGGTACGGACGGGAACGATGACTTCCGTAGAATCTGCTGATGCTGCCGTTGTGCGAATCAAGGGAACTCAAAAGGCGCTCTGTCTGTCCGTCGACTGCAATTCGAATTACGTATACCTCAACCCGGAAGCCGGTGGCATGATCGCCGTGGCTGAGGCAGCCCGGAACATAAGCTGCACGGGCGGCATCCCCGTGGCGATTACAAACTGCCTGAATTTTGGCAATCCATACAATCCGGAGGTTTATTGGCAGTTTGTACATGCCTTGAAGGGTATGGGGCAAGCCTGCGAAAAGTTTGGAACCCCGGTGACGGGAGGAAATGTCAGTTTTTACAACCAATCTTCGGGTAAAGACGGGATCATACCCGTTCACCCGACCCCGGTAATCGGGATGCTGGGCATCATGGAAGACGCAGCCCTGATGACGACTATGGGATTCAAGGCAAGCGGAGATCTCATTTATCTACTCGGCAATGTCACCGACGAGCCAAGCTACTGCACCTATCTCCAACTGGTGCATGGGATCCAACTCGCACCGGTTCCACACTTCGACCTGGAAGAAGAAGCCCATTTGCACGAAATCCTTCAAAAGTCAATACGGGCGGGCCTCCTGAACAGCGCCCACGACCTTTCAGAAGGGGGATTGTTTGTGTCGCTCGCCGAATCGGCATTCGCTTCGGGAAAATTTGGCTTTGATGTCCAATTGCCAAGTGGATTGCGCAAAGACTTCGCACTTTTTGGGGAAGGCCAAGGGCGTGCGCTGGTGACGATCAAAGCAGAAACAAAAAGACATTTCGAGCAGTTTCTTCAACAAAACAGACAGCCGTTTTATTTTTTGGGAATGGTCACCCCGGAGGGTTTTACCATTGACGGCTGTGATCATGGAAATCTGAAAGAAAATTTGAATTTATATGTTCACGCGATTGAAAATCAATTACAAAAACAGCATTAACTGCAGAATGGGCCAGTTCCCGGCACTGCTTTTAGCATTGGCTATTTTGCTCGTATCGGGATGCAACCGGGGCAACTCCATCAGTGGCAAGTTTGATGGCGCTCCGGATCTCGCCGTACAGTTGGAGCGCATCGCTCTGGATAACACGACGACCTCACTTGACCGGACAGACATGAAATCCGGTGAGTTCAGGTTTGCCGTAAAGGAGCCCCTACCAGCCGGCCTATACCGGATCCAATTGGGTCAGCAATCGATCATTTTTGTATTGGATGGTACTGAGACGCAAATTGCGTTTTCCGGCAATTTCGCGGACCTTGGCAAAGGCGTGTTGCAAGTGAGTGGCTGTCCGGCATCTGAAGAAGTATATGCTACTAACAATAAATTTAGTCAGCAGCGCCCAACCGTAGAAGACATAAAGGCAGCCATCCAGTCGGCAAATAGTCCGCTTGCTGGAGGCCTGATGGCCATCCAATTTCTCGGTCTGAGACCCGAATTTGCCGCAATACACAAAACGTCCCTCGATCGCCTGAAAGCAAGTTTCCCAACGTCAGATTTTACGAGATCCTATGAAAGCATGCTGGTACAGCTGGAGCAGATGCTGGCTTCGCAGCAGGCAGCGGAGACCATACAAATCGGAATGGATGCGCCGGATATCGAATTGCCATCCCCAGATGGCAAGAAATATGCGCTGTCGGATCTCAAGGGTAAGGTCGTATTGCTGGACTTTTGGGCCAGTTGGTGTGGACCATGCCGCAGAGCTAACCCACATGTCGTTGAACTTTACCATAAGTATAAATCGAGAGGATTTACCGTATTCAGCGTCTCGCTGGATGGAGTCGACGGCCGGACCAAGTCTCAATTGGGCAGTGAAAGTCAGATCCAGGAATTTATGGATCGATCAAAACAGGCTTGGGTCGCAGCCATCGAAAAAGACAAACTCATTTGGGAATGCCATGTCAGCGATTTAAAAAAATGGGATAGTCAGCCCGCCAAAGTGTATGGGGTACAGTCCATTCCTAGAACCTTTCTCATAGGCAAGGATGGAAAAATAGCGGCCATCAATCCAAGAGAAAATCTGGAAGAGGAAATCGCCAAAGCCCTTTAAACGAGAGCACCTGCAATCACCGGGAAAAATCGCGATCCGGTAGCCGAACTGAAATTAGATCGAAAACTTCCAGGCCAGAAAAATTGAAGCGGCAACTGCTGCATTCAGGGACTCCGCCTGGCTGGGGTTTCGGCGTGGAATGGAAAACAATTTTTTACAGGAGGTACGGATTGCATCACTTATTCCATGCGATTCGCTGCCAATACACAGGAACCTGACGATTTGGGGGTCATGGTTCAAATAGGACTCCCCGCCTGTGTCCGCAGCATAGATATCGACCCCACGGAACCCCGCTAGCATAGACTCCCAGTGCCGGTGATCGACTTCCACCCGCGCAATGCTGGACATACTCGCCTGTACGCATTTTGCGTTATACGGATCGACGCAATCCGGAGAGCAATATATTTTTTTCAAACCAAACCAGTCGGCTGAACGAAGGATGGTACCTAAATTTCCGGGATCTGAAATGCGGTCCAAGTATAGCACCAGCCCGGAGTGATCAGATTCGTCTATGACTTCGAATTCAGGGAAGGTAAATACGCCAAGAAAACCGCCTCCCGTTTTTAGGGAAGTAATTGCCTGAAGCATGCTTTCGTCTACTACCCTCACCTCATCCGCGGTATGATTTATGAGATCGAGTTCTCCTGCCCGGTCCGAACCGGCAACCAGCATCTTGCACTGGAGCCTTTTCTCTCCAAGCAGGTCGCGAACCAGCTTTGAGCCTTCGGCGACGAACAGTCTCTGGCGGTAGCGTTCCTCTCGCCGCTGGAGGTTTTTGATCCAGATTTTTTCTGATTTAGTTAGCATCTTTGCCGGCACAATGCGGGTCTGCAAAAGTATATTATTCCCGGCGATCGCGGTCTTGCTCACCAGCTGCCAGACAACGCGATTTCTCAAGAAGGACGAGGCCCTGCTTACGAGTTACCGGATCAAAGTGGGCGGAATCAGCTCCGATGAAGCCAACTCGCGGCTTAAAGACCAGTTGCACCCTCTTGTCAAGCAAAAACCCAACAAAAACTTCCTCCTTCTCTTCCCAAGGGAGTGGTTCTACTGGAAAGCCAAGGATCGCAAAAACACGGATTCATGGCTCACGAAGAGCTACGAAAAAATGGGAGAAGCTCCGGCAATCCTGGACTCCTTTGCCTGTCAGACGACAGCCACCAATTTTAAGAATTTTCTATACAACATGGGCTACTTTACCGTGACTACCTCCTACGGGATTAAGGTACGCAACCAAAGGGCCCGGGTTACATACCATGTACAAACGGGACCGCGATACAAAATTGAGTCCATCGATTACCTGGCTGAAGACAGCACCATCCAAGAGATCATCAACAGGGACCGAAGCGCTGCGCTATTGTATCCGGGGGCCCCGCTGGATTACGGTCTTTTTCAGAATGAGAAGGCCCGGCTTAGCGAATTGCTTTTCAACCATGGCTATGCAGAATTCAGCCCGGTTTTCATTGAACCGTTGGTTGCCGATACCTCCCGTTTAAGTGCAAAGCTCGTCCTGAACATCAAGAACCCGGAAGACAAACCAGGCCATACGCAATTTAGCATAAACCGGGTCAGGATAAACCCAGATTTTCGTCCAGGCACCGCACAAGCAACCCAGTACCATTCCCATTTCGATTCGCTCAGCTTTGCCACTACGGCATCAAAACCATTCATTCGCCACGAGCTACTTTCCGGAAAAATATTATTGCGTCCCGGAATGGTTGCATCCAAAAATCTCGTAGACAACTCCTATTCAAATCTTTACCACCTCGGCACGTATCGCTTTATCAGCATTGAAGGAAAAAGGGATAGCCTTGCCCTGGATCGCATCAATTATCAAATACAATTAAGTCCTAACAAGAAATGGATATTTGATTTTGGTGCCGACTTCAACTATACTTCAATCAAGAAAAACGCAGCAACACTCTTTGGCATATCCGGATACACCAATTTGCGCAACAGGAACCTGTTCAGACGTGCAGCAAGCAATTCAATCAAATTTGAGGTAGGCACAGAATTGAATCTGCTCGACATTAGAAAATTCAACTCCCTGAGTCTCCATTTAAGCAATGATCTGTCGCTCGCATCCTTTTACGACTTGACCGGGAGCTGGTCCCTATTTAAAATGTTGTCTAAGCCATTTGGCAGTAAGATTCTCGATCCTGATTCAAGAACTAACATTCGTTTGTCAGCAAATTATGAAAACCTCGTTTCGCTGTACAAATACACGTCCGCAAATACCGGAATCGACTATGACTGGCAAATTGGAGCACGCCGCAGAATTACCATGCAAACACTCGGTTTGTCATTATATTTTCCAAAAACCACCCCGGAATTCGATAGTCTCCTCAAATCCAACAGACTGCTACAATCAAGTTTTTCTGACAGACGGCTTCTGAGTGCGTTGCTTCTCGATAACGTCACGTATTACTACCAAAGTCCACAAAAGAGAAACAACCGCTATTCAGTAATCGCATCATTCAACTTGTCAGGCCTGGAAGTAAATCTCGCAAATTCTCTCTCCAATGCAATATCCGGCAAACAGGATACCTTCCGGGTTGGAGAATTCACCTTTTCAGAATTTGTCAAAACCGATCTGGATTATCGCTACTATACCGCATTTCGGGACAAGAGCAGCTTGGCTTTGAGGCTTTCAAGCGGTATCGTCATTCCCTTTGGAAGAAGCACAACTGTGCCTTATATCAAGCAGTTTTACGTGGGAGGCCCTCAAAGCATCAGGGCCTGGAATCTTCGTGAAATTGGTCCTGGCGCCATTGCACCTCCCGAATCCGACTCTTCTTCCAATCGCAGCATTGCCTTTTTTTCGGCAGGAGACTTCAAACTGGAAGGTAGTGTTGAATTCCGGTTCGACATTTTCTGGCGGTTGAAGGGAGCGGTCTTTTTAGACGCAGGCAATATTTGGTACCTGCCCAAGAAGGTCAGCGATCCGGATACACGGGCAGGCTTTTTGAGCAAAGATTTTTATAAGGAAATTGCTGTGGGGACCGGTCTTGGCTTGAGGTTGGATTTGACGTATTTTCTTTTTCGCGTGGACATCGGCTTTCAACTTCGCAATGCCTTTCCAGACGACCGGGGAAAATACTGGCTCTATGGCAGCGACAATCCGGTAAGTTTTAACAAATTACAGCGCAACTCAACCATTCACCTGGCACTCGACTATCCGTTTTGAAGTCTTTTGCAAATTGGGCATTTGTCGAGGTCATGCCCCCTGGCTGGGCAATATTGCCTTCCATAAAAAATGATTTTTAGATGTAAGTCGTTCCACCGGTCGCGGGAAAACACACGCTTGAGGTCCTTTTCCGTTTGTACAACATGACTCCCTTTACTAAGTCTCCAACGTTTTGCAAGCCGGTGTATATGCGTATCAACCGGAAAGGCAGGTATGCCAAAAACCTGAGACATGATCACCGAGGCAGTTTTGTGTCCGACACCGGGGAGTGCTTCCAGTTCATCATAACCCGAGGGAACCTGCCCGCCATGCCGCTCGACCAGGATTCCAGACAATTGTTGAATCGCTGCAGCTTTGCGCGACGACAGACCACACGGCCGGATCACTTCCTCAATGCGCTCAACCGGGACCCTCGCCATCGCCTGCGGTGTAAGGGCCAGGTTGAAAAGTTCCGGAGTTACGCGGTTAACCCTTTCATCCGTGCATTGCGCTGATAACAATACTGCAATCAACAGGGTAAATGCATCCTGATGATGAAGGGGAACGTAGACTTCCGGATAGAGTTCGTCCAGCATTTCCACTACGATCTTCGCCCGGTCTGATTTTTTCATGTTTCAAGAATAAATTTCATGGTGTCTATGCCATCCGCATAATCGAGCAATCCGGGTAGCTGTGAATTGCCAAACCGGACTGTATGAAATCCCGGAATGTCCCTCCCGGAACAAATGCATTGAACCCGTCTCGCGTCTTCAACAAGACGGTCATTCAGTTTCTTCAAATCGCTGTAGAATTCAACATGCAAGGTGGCAATTGGAGAAGAGGTTGCTAAGGATGGGACCAAAGCAACGGGGCCATTAAAAATGCCCTTTGTGCGCATTACTGTGTGAAAAGCCTGGGTGTATTTAAGGTGTCTAACATACAATGGATGCTCCAGCACCCAGGAAAATGACTCATTCCATCCCTGAAGGAGATTGTCAGGTTTATATCCCAAAGGTAAGAACAGCTTTGACACATTTCTGCAGCCAAGACCATAGTAAGCAAAAACGTCCTTACCCAGGGCTAGGAGTTCTGTTTCGGATTCGTTTCCAAAGAGTACCGCAACCGAGTTGCGGTGGCCTCTGGCCAGAACAGGAGTTGAAGGCCATCTCGATTTAAAATCCCTTAGCGCGATGTCCGATCCCGTAACGATGAACCGATCAGCCACAGTCAGCTCACCGGTTTCTGAAAAATCAAAATCGCATGCCAGCCCTTCGCGTTCTATGAATCTGTATACGTATCTGCAAGCAGGCTGATCCTTGTGCGAAAGCTTTATCCGCACAGATGCGTTGCATGCCAATGCGCAGAGCACGTCGTGAAATGAAACGATGGGGATATTGCCGGCAGCGACAATTCCAACGATAGAATGGCTCCGTTCATCAGAGATCGCATATTTCCCAAGCCATTGATTCAGAGCGCTTTCGTTCAGATAACCCTCACAAATCGCATGCAGGCTGCGCCTGATTTCCCTTTCGGTAAACCATGGATTTACCGCTTCGGCCTCTTTGACCATGCCTTGAAAATCTCCGAGCTCTGCCATGAGATACGTTCTCCATGAGGAGCAAAATTCCACGAAGCGATTTACAAAAGACATGTTCAGTTCACCTCGCGCTGCGCATCCGACCGGCTAAGGGTGTATGCACGCCATTTGTCGATGAGTTGACGGAATGCGTCGGGAAGTTCGCTTTCGAAATGCATCCTGTGCCGACGGACCGGATGGTCAAAACCTATGGATCTCGCATGCAAGGCATGACCGGGTAAAATGTCAAAACAGTTTTCAACAAATTGGCGGTACTTATTAAAAACGGTACCTTTCAGGATCCGGCTACCCCCATACTTTTCGTCGTTGAACAGCGGATGCCCGATATACTTCATGTGCACTCGAATTTGGTGTGTTCTGCCCGTTTCGAGCATACATTTCAAGAGACTCGTGTAATAAAAGGCCTCGACGGTTTCGTAATGCGTTACAGCGTGTTTACCATTCAATCCATCTGAAAAAGTACACTGTCTTTGACGCACTTTCGGATCGCGACCGACGTTAACGTCTATGGTTCCGGAAGAAGGGTCAGGTTCACCCCAGACCAGGGCATAATATTCACGAGTGATGGTATGCTCGAAAAACTGACGTGCCAGATGGGCATGAGCAAACTCGGTTTTTGCTACGACGAGCAACCCGCTGGTATCTCTGTCAATCCGGTGTACCAGGCCAAACCGGTTGTCAGGTCCCTTCGGCCGGGAGCGAAGGTAAAAGGCCAATGCATTGACGAGCGTGCCGGAACGAACTCCGGGGGCAGGATGAACGACCATTCCCCGCGGCTTATTGACTACCATCACCGCATCATCTTCGTAAACGATGTCGAGCGAAATGTCTTCAGCAACGACTTCTGAACTGTCCGTCAATTTGGGGAGCCTGAGTTCCACCAGGTCATTTCCCGAGATGCGAAAACTTGCTTTAGTCGATTTGCCGTTGACCAACACCAAGCCTGCCTCTATAGCAGCCTGAATCCGGCTTCTCGAGACTTTAGATAAGCGGTTGGCCAAAAACCGGTCAACGCGAAGAGGGGCCTGGCCTGGATCGACCTCGATGGACACAATTTCCAGCAACTCATCAGAGGAATCGATTGGATCAAAAATTTCTTCCATAAATTTGCCTGCTCACGCAACAAATCCAAACTTAGTAACCATGGGCGAAGGGAATATTCACATCGAGTCAGTTTGTGCGGCTGAGCCAAAGGTAAACAAAACCACAGAAGCGCACAAAAACCCCATTTATGCAAGTTCCACATTCCGCTTCAACACCATTGAAGAGGGGATATCCATTTTCAAAGACCAGCCGGGAGGGCATGTGTATACGCGCTATGGCAATCCTGGCATTGAGGCTGTTGCGGCAAAAATCGCTGAGCTTGAAGTTTTTGGATCCCCGGAAAGCGCTTACGGTTTGCTAACCAGCAGTGGGATGGCAGCAATTTACACTGCAGTCCGGTGCGTTCTGCACTCAGGAGACCTGCTGGTGACACAACAAAACCTGTACGGGGGTACCACCGAACTCTTTGAAAAGATACTCCCTTCGGAAAATATCCAATGTGTTGCCCTCGATCTGGGGGACGAAGATGCCCTTGACCAAGTGCTCTCGCAGCATACCCGGTGCAACAAGGCCATTTTTCTCGAAACACCCGCAAATCCGTCACTCCAGTGTCTGAATATTGAGTCGATCAGCGGGCTGGCAAAATCCTATGGTGCCATGGTCATTGTCGATAACACTTTTGCCACTCCGGTCTTGCAACGCCCCTTGCTGCTCGGTGCTGACCTCGTGGCACACTCCACCACGAAATACCTGCACGGTCATGGTCTTTCTACCGGTGGCGCCGTCATCGGGCGCGATGAAGACCTCATGCGCAATAAGGCCTGGCCATTTATGAAACTTACCGGCTGCAACTCCAATCCGTTTGATGCCTGGCTACTCAATACCGGACTTAAAACGCTGGCCTTGCGGATAGTCCGCCAAAGTGAAAATGCTCACTACATTGCCAAACGGCTTCAGGAAATGAAAGGAGTAAACAGAGTGCTCTATCCAGGGTTGACTGATTTTGCCACCCACGCTGTAGCTGCCAAACAGATGTCACATTTTGGAGCCATGCTCAGTTTTGAGACTGGAGAATCGCTGGCGGATGCAAAATTGTTCTGCAACAAATTGAGGCACTGTACCATCGCTCCATCCCTGGGCGAAACAGACACGATGGTTCTGCACCCCGCGACGATGTCCCACCTGAAAGTTGATCCCTCCATCCGCAAATACTACGGCATAACTGACAATCTGGTTCGCATGTCGGTTGGCTTGGAACACCCTGACGACATTCTTGCAGATATTGAACAGGCACTGGTTGCGTGATCGCTTAATTGGATAATTCAATAACCTCCGCCCCCTGAATGCTTGCCTGCACAATCCTGAGCCTGACTAAAGTTTGCACTTTGTGAAATCCTTGTTTCCCAGCAGCCCCAGGATTTAGGTACAGGAGATGATTTGAGTGATCATAAGCAATTTTCAGGATATGCGAATGTCCGCACACCAATACATGTGGTTGATGCTCGTGGATTTTAGCCCTGACGTCTGCGTTGTAGGTACCAAATTTGCCAGCAATATGGGTCATGAAGACTTTCATCCCGTCCGCCATAAAATAAGAAAATTCGGGAATGCGTGAGCGAATGTCTCTTCCATCAATGTTTCCAAATACCGCACGAGTAGGTTTAAAATTCTGAAGTGCATCCAGCACTTGCAGAGAACCGATGTCACCAGCATGCCAAATTTCGTCGCATTTTTCAAAATGAGAAAAGACCCTATGGTCGAGAAAACCATGGGTATCTGAAAGCACACCAATCGTCATATGTCCGAAACGCGCAATACTATTTTACCAAACTGATCCTGGCTTTCCATCCGTTGGAAAGCAGCGTCGGTATTCTGTAAACGGTAAACAGAATCAATGACGGGTTTGAGTTTTTTCTCGTTTACCAGGGCTAGAAATCCGGCAAAATCATCCTGCGAACCCATGGTGCTCCCATAGATGGAAATTTGCTTCCAGAAAATCTGCTGCGGTACAATATCAGACATCTTGCCCCCTGTTCCTCCGTAGACGGCTATTCGCCCTCCGGGGCGTGCTAATTGTACGAGCTTGGCAAACGAAGCACCGGCATATCCATCTACGATGATGTCAAAACCCTCGCTGCAGCGCTCTTTTAAATTCGTTTCCCACTCAGGAGTTGAGTAAAGCACTCCCCCCGAAGCACCCATGGCTAATGCCTTATTGAGCTTTTCCGGGCGCGAACTGGTCACATATACTTCAAGGCCGAAGGCAAGACCGATCTGCAGCACAAACAAGGCCACTCCCCCACCAATACCCGTCACCAAGAGTCGCTCGCCCTGAACGGGCATACACCTGGAGACGAGGGCCCGGAAAGCGGTCACCCCAGCCAACCCGATAGCAGCCGCCTCTGCATCGTCGAGGTGCTCCGGTGCAGGATAGATGTTGTCTGCAGGAACATTGACTCTTTCAGCAAATGTTCCATCCATCGGCAAACCCAAAATCTGAAACTGCTTGTCCTGCACGCGCTCGTCCACCCCCCAGAACATTCCAGGATTGATCACAACGCGTTCGGAGCCCCGGTAAGCGCAGGCATCCGAACCTGGAATGATCGGATATTTGAGTCCAGCATACTGGCCCTTCATGATCCAGAGGTCGCGATGATTTAAAGCGCAGGTTTTGACGCTGAGTGTCTCCATTTCATCGGACTTAACCGGTTGAGGGACTTCGACGTAGGAAGGACGCGCATACTTTTCAGGGAGGACAATGGCTTTCATGAGGTAAAAATAAAAAAGTGCCCCCAATCACAGAGGCACTTTCCCTTCATAAACCGATATAATAACTAAACGTCTCTTATTGCGTAAGAATGATCTTCCGTACCGCGGTATAACGATGCGTTTCCATACGGTAATAATAGATGCCCGCTCCCCCGAGTTCTGCTGCGTCGATGCGCATAGTGTTGGGGCCCTCCGTAGCAATGCAATCAACCGACCTGAGCAAAGTCCCCTCCGTATTGAAGAAACTGATGTTGACCTTTTGATTGACAGGTGCCTGGAACCTGATCGTTGAATAGCTCCGGAAAGGGTTGGGTTCGTTCTGGAAGAGCACTGCGCGCTGAATTTCAGCTTTGTTAGAACGCTCTTTTAGCTGAATGCTGAGCAAGCTCATATCCTCAAGGTAAGCCTCGGCTAAAATTCCATCGTGACGCATCATCAGAAATTCCGCAACAGACACCGGCTGGGTCGTGCGAAATACGAAATAGAACAATGCCTGCTCGGTCGGCTTAACACTGCCAATGGAATTCCAGCTCGCATTTAGCCTTCCTGCATGCTTCGGATCTAAACAAATATTGCGTTCGTCCATCTCAAGAATGCCACTCTGAACACCAACGAATTCTCCTACTGTGGTTTCGAAGCCAAAACTGCACTGGAACCCAGCGAGGTTTCCAACCCAGCTACCATAGACTGGTATGCGAACGAGTCCGCTTTCGGTGGCTACAGCTTCGTCAAGTTCAAAACTCAACGCCGCAGATGCCCGTCCTTGGAACCCACCAGCTACTTCGGTGGTCTTGGCGCTCAGGTTCACGTCTCCCGTCTTGATGGCCATGAAATCAACATCATGCATTTCACCGGAAAGCTGATCAATTTCATATTGATCCACCCAGGGCATATTCGCCCATGGATTGTCAATCTGATCAAACTTGGTGTCCTTGGTCAAGAACGACCACGAGAGAACTCCTTCCTTAAACCGGTCGTTGATACCAAGTATGAGTTTGCGAATGTCGCTAATGTCGGAGGCGGTGATGCTTCTGGAATTGTTAACGTCTGCTGCAATGAATTGATACGGCGACTGGAACGACTCAACACCCAATATGTGTCTCTGAATGAGAACGATGTCTGCGGTGGTTATTCCGTTACTAACGTCATCGTCCTTGCGGGGACGAACGGAATAGCGCTCGCCTTCCGGCAGGTCCACAAAAGAATAACTACCCGACCGTTCAGAATGGATCGTACCGATCACCTTACCCTCCTGGAATAAGTCGAGGTGCGCATTCTGCAATACAGCCTGATTGCTGGTTGAGACCAGACCACTGATCATACCGCCATTACCAAACCGGTTTACGCATGTATTCCCAATATTGTCCTGGAGGTAAAGTTTGGTTTTACAGAATGACTGGTTGTTCCACTGGTCTGTAACATATATGGTAACATCCAGGGTATCCGAGATGCCATTGTCGATGTCGGAACAGGTATACCTGCGCACGGAATCAGACACAAGACTGCTGAATGAAAACCTGAGGTCATTATATGCCGTGCAATTATCCTGACTTTTGCTGTCGAAGAAGCGCGCAGGTACGTCGATGTTTCCCGAGGAGGGCATAACCACTGCAACCAGCCCAACCTTGCAAAATGGAGTTGGGACTTTGCAATCGTTAACCCGAATCAGCTGAACACATCTGGCCGTATTACCACAAGAATCGGATACCGTCCATTCAATGCGGTGAGTTCCAACGGGGTATACGCCACTGGCATTATTGCCCTGTTGCGTGCTTCCAAAGCCGGCATTTCCAATATCCAACCGGTAAGTCCAGATCAGTTTATCGTCATCTGTGCAATCGTCGTCTGCAGCTCCAATCAAATCCAGGTAAGCATTGCAGCTCACGTCATCTGCGCAGATGTCTACGGTATTACACGTTTCGTTGGCAATGGTCGGAGCGGAAGTGTTTCTAACGTAAATAAGCTGATCTCTTGAAAAAATGCCAACCGGATCATTGCTGTTCACATCGTAAAGACACCAGTCGATCACCTTCCAGTGCCGGATGATTTTGATGCAATACCCCCCCACGTTGTAAAAGCGTTCGTCGCTATAGCCTGCGATCAGATTTGCGCAACCATGCCCGGGAAGCTTGGGCTTTCCTGCTATTTCCGGATGAGCGTCAGAAGCCTGGCAACCGTTGACGGTAATATCGGCAGGCCAGCCAATATCGCTCATGGTAATGGGATCCTCGTCGACTACAGTGATCGTCTGGTGGCAAATGGTAAACGCGCCACTAAGCGATGCGGCCTTCCACTCCCGACGAATCACGCCAACCCCACATTTCCATTGAATGGTATCATCGCGATAAGTTATTCTCACGTTGGAGCAAGAGTTGACAGCCGTGGCCCCTCCCACGATTCCAAGATCGGAAAGATCTGTACCACAGTCCACAGTAATATTGGAAGGACAATCTATATCTGGGGCAATTTTATCCTGGACCGTCACAGAAACCATGCAATCGTTAAAATTGCCAGCCTTATCCCATACCCGGAACACGACCATATGGGGGTTGTGTTCGAGATCCTCGCAACAGAATGTTACCCGTGGACCAAATTCAGTATTGCCCGGAATTCCGCACCAATCGGTCATCCTGCGCACAGCCATTGAATCAATCTCGCAGTTATCCAGCGAACCGTTGTCGACTGAGGTAGCCTGAAGAGTTGCAACTCCCTGCTCATTTAAACTGACAACCGTATGCTCATCGCAGATAGCGACCGGATCGAGACTGTCCTCGATCAGCACCTCGGTCCTGCACCTCGTTACGTTGCCGCAGGCATCCGTTACGATGTAGCGAACCCAGGTCGTATCGCGTGGCAGCCCCGGAATTACAGCGTTTCCTCCTGAATACGTAACTCCGTCTGTCCGGTAATCACCTGCCTCAGGTTTACCGTCGGGGCCCGCCAATTTGTATTCTACCGTAAAGGTAGTTGACGAACAATCGTCTATGAACTGTGGCGGAGGCACGATAGCAGTACCGGCACACTGGTAATAATCCATAGGGAATCGCATGTAATTTTGCGCACATGCCACCACAGGAGGTTTGTTGTCCATGACTTTAATGAACTGGACGCGTTCCTCCAATTCTCCCGTGCACCAATCGAAAACCTTCCAGGTGCGCAATAGCTTAAAGGAGTTCCCGCAGATGGGTATGCGGATATCGCGGTAAGTAACGGCAATGTGGTCGCAGTGCACATTCAACGGGTAACCCGTTCCTTTCCATTTCACGCCACCTATTGAGTCGAGTTCGTCATAAGGCGAAGGGTTGCCATTGTCAAGGGCGTTCCACCCAGCCGGATACGGTCCGACCGGAGGTTCAATGCTGTCGCATTGCAATGGCGGTAGTTGAAAACCGTCGTAATTCTGAGGCCACATGACCCCGGCAATGCTCGCCTGAGTAATGTAGATCGAGTCCTTGCATGAAGTCTTATTGCCTTTGCAATCAACCGCAGTCCAGTTGCGCTCAATCTGAGCGTAATATGGTGCATTGCAACCATTTTTTGTATAAATGTCGTAATAACACAGTTCCACATCGCAACACAGGTCAAAACCTCTTACAATGTAGCATTGGGATTTTGTCGGATGCTTAATCACCGTATCTCCGGGTGGAAGGGGGAAGCCTATCGAATCGGGAGAATAGTCCTCGTCACACTCCACGATATAGGCCGTGTCGCTGCACTCCAGCAGGGGAATGTATTTGTCTTCTATGAGTATTCGTCCCCAACAGGCAATCCCGGTGCACAAGTGTCTGACATGTACTTTGAGCACCTGCCCCAGGTGGGAATAGTTGACGATGTTGCCAAGGATGGGCAGGTTGTTTGTGTTATACACCGTCACCTGGAAGGAACTTGCGGGGTAATAGTCTCCCTCCAGCACGACCCCTGGCGTGATCAGCGCCTGACAATTCCCGTCGAGACTGACGTGAACCAGGTCATCGCAAGCCATGGCATAATCTCCTTCCACAATGACTTGTTGAAACACCTGGGTAAACGGAAACACTGCTGTAATCAAACGAATGATGTATGTGCCAGGAACCGTACCCCAGTCCACGGTAAAACTATTAACAGGACCAACCGGCACAGGATTCAACGTACCACCGCCGAGCACAGCCACCAAAAATGGACCTCCGCTAAAATTGTAAGTAACGGTCTGTCCGGGGCAAACGCTTGTGTCTCCGCTGACGTACTGTCCTTTCGCATCATAGGAAATACAGACCATCAAACCAGCGATCCAAATCGCCAGAGACTTCCGAATAAGTTGCAGGAAGCAGGGAAGGCTCTCCGAAAATAGCGCAACTTTCTTCATAATTTGTTCATTTAGTTGTAAGAGAATTGACATGACGTTCAATTTTATACCAGCTTTTGAAATTGATTGCTCAGGCTTGGCTTTCATCCGGGAACATTGCTGTTCCCGGAATCAGCCTAATTACCCAAGAACCGTTTATTTTATGACAATCATTTTTCGCGTTGCATTGAAGCCATTGGCATCCAGACGGTAGTAGAGTATTCCGGATTCGTCAATGTCCTCAGACTTAATCACGATGCTGTTCATGCCTGCCTTGGCTGCCGATGAGTAGGTCCTGATCACCGCACCAGCGATGTTGTACAGACTCAGGACAACCGGTCCATCGGTGGGAACGCGGAAGTACACTCTCGACTCACCAGCAAATGGATTGGGAACATTCTGGAAGAGGGCATAAGCACCGTCGCCAAATGCGTTGCCACCGTCGCTAAAACGGAATCCAACACGTGCATCACCATCCGGAGTATACGCCTCAGAGCTAAACCGGTCAGTCGCGATATTGATTCCACATTGCGACAGCAAAGCATTTTGTCTGGCTCTCAATTCAATGTAAAACAGGTCTGCGCCCGCTTCAGGCAAAAGCAGGCCGTCAGCATTCCAGCTCATCCGGACAATACCCGGTTCGATATGATAGTGTTCACCCTGAACGGAGATCAAACCGTTCTGCATTGAGACGAACTCGAGCATTTGAGGATTAAAAGACATGGAGAACTGCATTCCATAGAAGCCAGCCGCTTCGGAGGTCCTAAGTGGCATCCAGTAGGTCTGGCCCGCATTCAAAAGAGCATCCTGCGACTCCAAAGTAAGCTGGTTGCGATAGCGCGACGTTTGGGATGAGAATCCCGTGTTGGCCTCTCCGGTGACATCACCGGTTTTTACCGCTACAAAATCCCTGTCCATTAGCTCCCCATTGGTGTGAGCAATGTTCACATCCGTAGCGAAGTTCATGTAATTATCGAATGTCAGAGGAAACGCTGCATCGATAAAATTCCAGGACCGGTTGTTGTCAAATCCAGACTGTACGCCTAGAATGAGTTTCCGGAGTTCCGACACGTCCCTTGCCGTGATTGAACCTGAACGGTTTACATCTGCAGCAACCAGTTTATAAGGAGAGTCGAGCAATTCCAAACCAAGAATATGACGTTGAATCTTGACGATGTCTTTCGTCGTGATCCCCTGCGCTGGGTCAGCATCGTAGCTCGCCGCCATCTGATAGCTGCTGTTCATGTCAAGCCCACTAAACAGGTATTCACCCTGGGCACCAGTCTTGATCTGGCGCTGGGCGCCCCGAACATCGCTCAGGTTTACGACAACTTCCGGTGAGGGATTGCCGTTGTAACCCCTAATAAACCCATTCAAGGAAAAGAATCCAGGCACATCAGGGCATGCATCCTGGTTGTCCTGCAAGACAATGTTGGTTAAACAAAAGTCGTTGTTGCCCGCGTTATCCGTGATGTATATCGTTACCGGGAGGGTGTCGCTTTTTCCGTTGGCAATGTCGGAACAGGTGAATTCCCTCGAAGTTTGCGAAATATCAGCTGAAAAAGAATATTTTAATTCTGCGGGATCTGTACAGTTGTCTTCGCCTCTGATCACCAGGTCGTTTGCCCACACGGTAACGGATCCTGAATTCTGCATTAATACGGTAACTAAACCATCTTTACAATAAGGAGTTGGCCTTTTGCAATCCCTCACGCGAATGAGGTAGCTACAACGGGACTCATTACCACACTGGTCCTTTACCACCCAGGTAATCCGATGAGTACCTTCCTTCAGGCCATAGGTAAATTTGTTTCGCGATCCCTTTGCATCTTCAGAACCATCGTCATTGAGGTCCAGTGAATAACTCCAGCGCAATTCTGCTTGAGGAGTGCAACGGTCCGTTGCCGTCGCCTCAAAGGTATAGTTCACCTGGCATTGGGATTCAATGCAAAGGTCTTTGTCGTCACAAGAGCTTGAAAATTCAGGCCCTTCGGCATTGATGAGCTTGATGACCTGAGTATGATACCATATTCCATGTCCTTTGACAGGATCATAGGTGCACCAGTCGATGACGGTCCACTTCCGCAAGATTTTGTAACAGACGCCTTCCACAAAATTGAAGACGAGGTCTTCGTAAGTAGCTACCGGAAGGTTGCAATGATCCCTGTTCAGATAAACCGGTTTGCCGGTAACCGCGGGATCCGCAGCATCGACGCAACCGTCCAGAACGAGATCATCAGGCCACAGGATGTCCTCCCATACAAACGGATCGTCATCATATACCGTGATCACTTGTTGACAGGAATCCCGCAGTCCGCCATTGTCTATGGCTATAAATTCCCGGATGATCTGACCGAGATTGCATGTATTCAAATAATTGTAAATACGGGTCTCGATCCGGACCTGACAGTTATCCGTTGCGCTGGCTTCGCCAAAAACGCTCAGGTCTGTTAAGTCAGTTTCGCAATCAACCCTCACATCATCGGGACAATTAATGATTGGAGGAAGCTTGTCCTGTACGATGGCTTGCACCATGCATTCACTTGAATTGTTGTTTTGGTCAATGACCCGAAGAACGACGGTGATGCCATCTGCATCGGAAACGTCCTGGCAGCAGAACTCTGCGTTGTCCTTAAAGGTAGTGCTGCCGCATGGGCCAGGGTCCATTCTCCGCACCTTAAAACTGACAGATCCACAATTATCGTGGCTGTGATCGTCAAAAACCGACGCAGGCACTGTAGCTTTGCCGGTAGACCCCAGCGATATGACCGTCTTTTCATGGCACACAGCTACGGGAGGCGTGCGATCAACCACCTCTATATCAAACTGACAGCGGGTTGAGTTGCCACATCCATCCGTGATCGTGTAATATATCCAGTTACACCCCAGAGGCATATTGAATACCTGGTACCTGCCATCGGGCAGTTTAATGATGTTATGATCGGTGCCCAGACCCGCAACGGGCGTACAATTTTTGGGATCTATAGCCGGCAAGTGTTTGACGTCGTAGGTCCATCCAGAGCAGTTTTCAGTGACGTACGGCGTATAATCGTTGACAATGGTAGATGGGGTAAGATCCTCCGGAACGGGCAGGATCAGGGATCCGGAACAATTCCAGGGATTGGTATTCACCGTATAATTTTTTGGACAAACGACCTTGGGAGCCGAGGTATCGACCACCTTGATCAGCTGCGGAAAGTCGATGCGGAATTCAGGGTTACACCAATCAAGAATCAGCCACCGGCGAATGAGTTTGTAGGTGCCGGGGCAAACCTGAATGGTATCGTCGCTGAAATCGTACTGTATGTTTCCACAGTAAATACCTGCTGGCTTACCCGTTCCCTGTGCCGTGGTATCCGGCATCCCGGATGGAAGCTTTGGCCAGTTTCCATTGCAACTCAGCGCTGGCAGGTGACCAGGCAGTCCATCGTAATGCGGGGGCAAGGTAATGTCGCCCAAGGTACCTCTTTGAAGGTCGATGGTATCGTAACAACAGGCCACATAACCGCCCGGATCGGTAGCGCACCATTTTCGGTATATGGTCGCACTCAGGTCGGCATTCGTGCAATCGTATTTGACAAGGCTGTCTTTGTAGGTAAGGTAAACGATGCCGCAGGAGTCGATGCCGGTTACGATGTAAGGATAAATGTTGAGATTAACGTGCGAGGTATCTACCGGAAATCCATAGGCAAGAGGAGATACATCCGACGAACAACTCACCGTATCGCGTGGTCTGCAATTCAGTGTTGGTGGGGATTTGTCCTCTAACACAATGTATCCCCAGCAACGATTGCCGCAAACGATGTTTCGCACGCTAACGGTAAGCCGCTTGTTCAGGTATTGGCTGGTAATAGGGAGCGTCAGCAGTGTATTTCCATCATAAACACTCACCTCGTAAAATCCGAGATCGGCACACGCTGCGGGCTCACCTTCCAGGATCATAGAAGGCAGGATTTCCGCTTCACAATGCGTATTCATCGAAATCTGAACCTGGTTGTTGCAGGTCATCTGGCAATCCGTCCAACAGTTCGGAATATCGACGTAATTTGAAAATACGAACTGCTCGGGATTATTGAAGCCAACTGCAAAGTTATTGCTCAGAATGGCCGGAGCCCCGACTGCGTATGGATTGACCTCGACACGGATCTCATAAATCACCGTATCGTTCGCAAGCATAACAGCACCTGATGCCACTACATTGTTAAGCACTCCGTCAAACCCAGGGTTTATTGCACCGGGCAAAGCAGAAGGAGAGAAATACACAATCGCAGGTGCCCCGACGACAGAAACAAATGCGCTACCCAGCCGGGATGGCAGATCCAATCGGTCATACGTGGAGATTCCAAAAGCTCCTCCAAAAATGGTAGTACGTACCTGTAGTCTGAATACAGCATCAAAATGTCCGGGAGTACCACTGGTCGGTGCAGCCACGGATACAAGAGACTTATTCAATACTGGCTGAGCTACTACCCGAACAGAAGCTAGGGTCACTAGCAAAACCAGCATACTGAAGACCAGCCCGAGCGGGTAATTTTCCCGCAATCCGAAGAGCCTGCCCGTACAGTTGTTCGTGTTCATAATGGATAATTTATGAGTGGTAAAACGATTCATGTTCGCGACAATTTTTGAGATCTGAAAAACGGTTCTTATTGAGATTCGATTCATTTTTTTTAATTTTTTGCCCAAGAACAAAGCGGGGGGGTCACCTGTCAGTTAAGAGACGGGTGTACTTTATTCCATGAGCAGCATTTTGCGCATTGCTTTATTTTCATTCATTTCGAGTTGGTAATAGAGAATGCCTGTTCCCTTCAGGTCCTCGCGGGTGAGCGCAATGTGATTCAAACCCGCCAGGCCAGCAACCCGCTGACTGTAAATTCTTTTTCCATCCAGGTCAAAGACCGACAAAACTGCATCACCCGCCTCCGGAAGGTTGAAGAAAATAGAGGTTCCCTGATCAAAGGGATTGGGCTGATTCTGGTAAAGGAAGAATCCATTGACCAGTGTGTTGCCAGTCCTGAAGCGGAAATCGATTTCCCTGGATTCCAGATCCGCATCGTACATTTCTGAAGTAAAACCATTAGCCAGCACCAGTGCATTGCTGAGCCTTGCCGAACCGAGCGTTTCAAACTCCAGGTAAAACAGGGGCTTACCAGGAATAAGCTGCAAGTTTTGGTCGCAGCTCAGGCGAACCACCTCGGCCTGGTAGTCGATTGCATAATTCGCATCGTTGATCTCGATCAACCCTCCCGTGACCTCCTTAAGCCTCAGCAATTTTGAGTTGAAGCTGAAGGCAAGCTGCATGCCGGAGAAAGCAGTCTCCTGTCCCGCATAAACGGGAATTCTGATTAGTTCTCCAGTCTTAACTTCCAGGTCATTCACATGCAGTTCAAAACTTGCATGGTGGCGCTGCGAAGAGCCCTGCAGGTTGTTGGTTCGTGCGTTTCCGTTGACATCGCCAAGTTTAACGGCAATGAAGTCCTGCTCAACCAATTCACCACCCATTTTGGCAATCTGGCCCTGTTCTTCAAAAGGCCAAGGGCTCAACGGATTGGCGAAATTCTGGGTGGAAGAAATAAATCTCCAGGACTTTCCCGCAGGAAGCTGCTGAGTCAGTCCAAGGATCATCCGGCGCAAGTCAGAAACGTCCTTTGCTGTAATGGTCTGTGAGTTGTTGACATCTGCTGCGATGACCTTATAAGGCGACTCGAGCACCTGCAGACCAAGAATATGGCGTTGGATGAGCACAATATCCAGGGTCGAAATGCCATTCATGGGGTCGTCCTCTTTCTGAGCACTGACCGTATAGGCTTCGTTTAACGGAAGTCCAATGAAAGCATAATTGCCGTCTGCACCGGTAATGTTGACTTTAGGCATTCCAGGCATCTTTGCATCCAGTTGTACCTGTGCATTCTCAACTTTAGAATAGGATTCGTTATAGACAGATCCCTTTAAATTTCCGGTTGTTCCACCACCGAGGTTGTCGGGACAGGCATTTCCGATACCATCCTGAATGATCACCTTGGTATCGCAAAAGTCACTGTTATTGTTGTCATCAAACACATAGATGCTAACATTAAAAGTGTCCGCGACGCCATTCTGAATTTGTGGGCAAGTGTAGGTCCGGCTCGTATTCGATGGATTGCTCGAAAAGGCAAAACGAAGTTTATCAGAAGCCGTACAGTTATCCTTACTGCCGGCATTGAAGTCTTTAGCCCAGATGGTTACCTGTCCGGTACTCGGCATAATGACCGTGATGAGGCCGGTATTGCAGAAGGGAGTAGGCTTCTTGCGATCGACAATCGTAAATAGATAAGAGCAGGTCGAAGTGTTTCCACACTGGTCGCCTACGGTCCAGCGGATGCGATGGGTTCCCACCGGGTAGGTTCCACTTGCGTTGTTTCCGGTCCCGTAGAAGTCGACAGATCCGTTATCGCGAAGGTCAATTTCCCAGCTATACAACAATTGCGCAGGAAGGCAATCGTCCGTAGCCTCCAAAGTCAGGGTCGCGAAACCATTGCAATCATCGCTTATCCCGTCAAATGACAAGTTAGAGCAGGGCGTCAAAATAGTTGGCTTTACTGAATTATTGATTTTGATTACCTGTGTCCGCGTCCATCGCCCGGCACCCGTCGTACTATTAAAGATGCACCAGTCGACCACCGTCCAAGTTCGCAACACTTTGAAGCAAACATTCTCGACTACGTTAAACACCTTGTCTTCATACGTTGCTACAATCCCGGAACAGGTGGTATTTGAAGGCCAGCTGGGCTTTCCGGTCACATCAGGACTTACGCTTGGGTGGCATCCATTGGTGATCACGGTGTCGCGCGGCCAAACAATAGAGGTCAAACCATTAAATAATGTAGAGTCCATAACAGTAATGGTTTGCTTACAAACCTTATATGGATTAAAATCATCAAAAAACGTATCCCTTCGCGTTATCGTTCCCTTTCCGCAATTATCAAAAACATAACTAACTGCACTTAGATGGTGCAGATTGCAGTCCTCAATAACGAGTTGATCGTATCCCCACAGATGGGGTTGTGCAAGGGTATTGTTTGTCGGATCATAGATCAGGATGGGATCTATGTCCTCTGTCCGAGTTTCGTAACTTCCAAATACCGACAAATCGGAATAATCAAACTCGCACGAAATGGTAATGTTCGGCAAACACTGAACGACAGGTGGCTTTTTATCCTGAATGGTCACCTCGACCATGCACTCATTGGTATTTCCTGCCTTATCGGTGACCTGCAGTACGACCGTCAACGGGTTATTCGGAATATCTGAACAACAGAATTCAACGTAATCTCCAAAGAGGGCATCGTCCTTAACCGGATCCGGGCAATCCCCCGGAACCATTCTCCTGACTTTGAAGCCACCCATTTCGCAGTTATCATGAGAGCCGTCGTCAAAAGTGATGGCATATACTTTAGCGGTACCATCATCCGTAAGAGTAACTACGGTCTCCAGGTCGCAGACGGCAATGGGGCGTGTGCGCTCGTGGACAAACACTTCAGAAGCACAGGTATCGACATTCCCACATTGATCTTTACCAATAAAGAGTATCCAGGAAATGCCAACGGGCAGGTGCAGTACCTTATATGTAGAATCCGTAAGCTTGATGATCCCCGACTGGGTGGCATCGATGGCCGATGGGGGAAGGCTGGTATCTGCCGCTCGCTTTACCCAAACTTCAAAGGTCACGGAGCTGCATTCCTTGACGACCGTAGGCAGCTTGACGATTGCCTCCCCCTCACATAAGTTAGGAAGGGTAGAAATTTCCTGATCGGGATTACACGTGAGAATCGGTCCCCTGTCGTCGAGCACTTTGATCACCTGAATGCAGGAAGTTTGCCTACCGGTACACCAGTCTGCCACAATCCACTCGCGCAGGATCTTGTAGCTCCCGGGACAGATGTTTAATTTAATATCAATATAGGTGTAGTTGATGTTGCGACAGCGTGCAAAAGTCGGGTAGCCCGTTGTGTCAGGATGGGGGTTGCCAAGGCTGTCTTTTGGCCAGTTATCACCGCAATAAAATGCGGGCATCTGTATGTTGTCAAAATTAGGGGGGCAGGTTACAGCCCCGATATCGCCAACCTGAATCAGGATGGTATCTGTACATTCAAATACATTTCCATAAGCATCTGTAGCCTTCCAATCGCGGAAAACTGTATCGATGTATGGCACAGGAGGTGGACAGTCAACATGAACGATCCGGTCAGTGTACGTGATCGTCGTTGACCCGCAATTATCTACCAGAGAACTGTTGGACGTATAGGTATGTCCACTGACCCAGCTTGGATCAGGCGCTCCGGGTGGCATGGGAAATCCGATGTCCTCAGGAGCATAATCCGCATCGCAGGCTACGATGAAAGTATCGCAAACCAGGAGCGGCGGAAGTTTGTCTTCGACCAACACATAGCCCCAGCAATAGGTGCCTGAACAAACATGGTGCACTTCCACAATCAGGTATTTCCCCAGGTGGCTACCATTGACAAATGGACTCGTAGGAATCACGTTTCCGGTAACGGGATCCTTCAGGACAACAACGTAATCGAGGCTGTCGTAGGTCCCCTCCAGAATGTGACCAACCAAAACCTCCCCGTTGCATTGTTCGTCCAAGGAGAGGTTTATGGTATCGTTGCAATAGGTAGGAGGTGCAAAGCTGCCAGAGACGTGCACGTTAAAGATATCCGTGCAAGTCACAGGGTTACCAATGCTAAAGGTGAGTTGATAATTCCCCGGCACAGTACCGTAATCAATGATGAACCCGCGAAATCCAGGAGTCAGGTTTGTTACCGTAACTCCCCCAGGTACTATCGGGGTGACACCCAGGAAATACGTGTTCAAATTGTTGTAAGGGTTGATCGTCAGCGTATCCGTCTCGCCCTCGCAGGCCAGAGTCCTGACGCCGCCAAGAGGAGAAGGTGTCCCGCAAGGCTGGCCCCAGAGGCTACCCACGCCAAAGAACAGTAAAATCAAGCCTGGCAAGCCCATCCGCAACACGCAGTGTCTACACAGGGGCGCAAGTATTGGTTTGTTCATAGTCAATGGTTTATAAAATTCGGTTTTGCTCATTGGTCAAAAGGGATCTCAGGAGCGCCCATGCGCCCATGATTCATGTGCTATACAGTAGGGGGGGTGGGAAGTTGGACCTGAGTGCCGATAGCAATCACCCAAGCCAACACCACAGGTGTGCAAGGAATATTCCAAAAAAGGCTTATAACTGACTAAGTATGCTTGCCAGTTGACATGTGTTCATATTAGTAATATTTACCATTTATATACATTTATTAAGCATTTATATACGCTTTAAAAAAAGGATGTATCCGCAAAAAAAAAATACATACCCACATCATTCACCGCCGTGTGAGAGGTCACTGCATAGCCTGGCCTGCCAAAGACAAAGCCCTGCGCTTACCGTTGGCCACATCACTGAAACGAGACCGTTCCAAGCTTAAGGGCACTTCTACCCCCCCCTGCTGCGCCAGCCAGCCCGCACAGGCTCACGCGCTCAATGAATTTAGCTTCACAATCCTTCGTTGCAGCTCAGTCAGTTATTGCTCCACATAGCTTCCTTCGCTGCGCCTCGGCTTGTTTTGCTAAATTCATTCTGTCATCAACAGGGAGAGGAGGGAGGCAGCCCTTTTCATTCTGGCATCAACAGGGAGTTTTTAGAAGTGCCCCTAAGAGCAGTGCTCAACTATCTGCAAAGAGAATTTGATCCTAGGGGAAAACCGCTACACCGTAAAAGGAAAAAAGGGCCATAGTGGCCCCTTTAAAAGATATCATGAAGAATTCCTAAACTTAACCCGCCGAGAAAGTCCAACCAGGTACCAAAGACTGCAACGCTTAGTAAAAAACAAAGCCAACCTTTTCAAGAGATCTTCTGATCTTCTCCTCAGACAACTGCTTCCTCGCCCGTTTCACGGAACTGATCTGCATGCTATCGAAACGCTGAACTGCCAATGAGAGGTTAAGGACTTTGAGTTGCTGAGTATTCAAATCATCCATGGTACGACGCATAATTTCAGTATTCGTCTTACATGTTTGAGACAGGTCATCCACCCACTTCGTCAGCCGACCAACTTCCGCATTAAGAGTCAGAATCTCTTCAGCACTGGTGCTCAATTTTTGCTCCTGATCGTGAACCGCGTGCTCAAGCTCCTTCACCCGCACAGACTGCCTAAAAACAATACTGGATAAGCTATCGCGATCGCCATACAAACCAACAATTAAATTCTGGCTGGAGGTAAGTCCTTGTTGCGCGCGTTGATATTCTGCCTGCAATCCTGCATGATCTTTTTCAAGCGCTTTGAATTTTTTTGAGGATACGCAAGAGGCCAGCAACCCTACAAGCGCGATCAAAAATATGTTTTTCATAATCAGTAAAAACTATGTCGATTGGTTAATCAAAATAATTTCATGAGTAAGAAGTATTGCATACTTCATGCCCAAATAAATCGCCAAAATAGTAATCAGGGACTTCCAAGTTGAGGCAAAAAGATCATTCTTCAACAACTTGTAGTTTAACAGGAATATAATGGTTAACTGCGCAATAAATATGAGGATCTTCTGGACGGGATAAAATGTTTGAAACCCCAAAGTAATCAAATGCATTGCAATTACCAGACACATCATTTGACCCAATAAAAATGTAATTGCAGTCACTATTTCTGCCATGTTAAAACTCATTGACCGGTTAAGCGCCTTGGTACAGGCGGTAAATATGGGAATGATAAGCAAAAAGTAAAGTTTTCCATACTCATTAATGATCTGATCAAGCAGTCTCTCAGAATCATCCAAATAAATATCTGTACCTAAAGACGTATAATTATAATGTGAAAGAAAAAAACTGATCCCCATATTGATAAACAAGTACTTGAACGGGGTATAATACTTGTCGCGATCTCCATGTATATATTCAAAAAGAAATTCAATGGGTCTTTGCCATAAGGCGTTAAAGGTTGGGAAGTACTTTCTGAAATTGATGACTTCCGAGATTATTTTATCCAACAAAAAGGCAAGGGAGAGCCTGGATTTATAATGTGCCTGGCCACAATTACTGCAAAAGAGGCCTTTATCCATATAGCCGCATCTTTTGCACTGAAATTCGGTTTCAGAATTACTCCCTCCCATAATATCCCCGACAGGCTTACCTCAAAGTAATGGCTTAAAATAAAATCCCTTCATGATACTCAGTACTTGAATTTTACACTTCGCAGAGTTCAGGCCCTACAATCAATGCAAACTTCAATGCAAAAAAACAAGTAACGTAAAATTTGTCAGTTATAATCATCCGTCATGCAAGCCGAAGGTATAAAGGCCCAAAACTCATAAATTTTTTTAATCAACCTCAGTCATTTAAAGCCGTTATAGGCTGTATTAAGATAAAAAACAACTCCCTAATTGATTGAACGCAATCAATTAGGGAGTAATCATCAAATTAAGGCTTTGCTTCTAAGCCGGGTACGCATTAATCCAACAGCAACATTCTCTTTGTTGCGCTATGTCCGTTTGCATCGAGCTGGTAATACAACACGCTGCCGTATCCGAGCTCAGAACGCTTGACGATCACTTCGTTGGCGCCCTTAGCTCCCATCAAATCATACAAACGCACCAGTTTCCCGGTCAAATCGTAAATGCTAAGTGTTGCGGGGCTGGCTTCGGGCAAGTTGAACCGGATGACCGCCTCCTTTGCAAACGGGTTAGGCGAATTCTGGAACAGTTCGAACACGCTGGTCTCAGAAACGCTGCCGTCCCGTCGAACCGCCAATCCAATGTCTCTTGGCTGCAGGCCAGCATCGTAGGCCTCGGCCCGGGTGATCTCGGAATTGATGGTAACCAATTTAGAAACCGTTCCGTCGGCAAGTGCCCTGAATTTCAGGATAAACAACACTTGATCTGCAGGGCAGGTTTTGCCCTCTTTCTCGTTCCAACTGGTTGAAAGAAGACCATCGCCAACGCGCTGCGTACCAAAATTGCTGACATCCAGCGACAATGCACCTGGTTCAAAACCCTCATACGCCAATGCGTCCTGGTCAAAACGCAGTGTAAACTGATAGGCAGCAATGCTTTTGAAATTAGACGAAAGGACAGCCATGTTATAGACTTCCCCGGCTACCAGCACGCCCTCTTCAATTTCAAGAGAAAGCTTTTCTCCGGAACGGCTGGAGCTGCCCACCGCATTCCTTCCCCGAACGGTATTGTTTACATCGCCAATCTTGATCGCCACAAAGTCTTCGACGACCTCCTGAGCTGCAGTCATGGGTACGACCGCTTGCCTTGGAGCATTCCAGGGTTCCTTTGGATTATCGAATATAAATTTCGATGGAACGAACGTCCAGCTCTCGGATTTAGAAAACTTATCTACGACGCCAAGGATTAACTTGCGCAGTTCGGATATGTCAGAGGTAGACACTGTTTTGCTGGCATTCACGTCAGCAGCAAGCAGTTTATACGGACTATTCAGTTCTTCCAAACCAAGCAGATGGCGCTGAATTTTCACGATATCTGCTGTCGTCACTCCGTTCAGTGGATCGTCGTTTCGACCCGGCTTGATGACGTACTCTCTGGAAACGCCCCACAGGAGCTGGCCAAAGAAGTATTTGCCGTTATTGGAAGTGATCATTTGCTTCTTCATCACTGCAGATTCAAACAACTGCACATCCGCATCTTGTGTTTCCTCGTTGCTCTGGGTGCGGAGTTCTCCGCTGATCTTACCGTACGAGCCAACATCCGGACATACGTTATTGGGATCCTGGACGACCAGAGTCGTCTGGCAACAATCCTCATTTCCTTCCTCGTCTTCAACGCAAATGACGACCGGAATGATGAGTTCGTCGTTGACGCGATTGTTTACGAAATCCTCGCAGCAGATGGTAAGGCTGTCGCTATCGTAGTCGCCGAAATAAATGTGCAAGTCCTCGGGTGCAGTACAGTTGTCGTAGCTGCCTGCATCAAAGTCTTTTGCCCAAAGGGTAACGCAACCACTGGCAGGCATTACGGTGGTGATCAGGCCCACGTGGCAATAAGGTGTAGGCGCCTTGCAGTCTTTGATCTCAAAGAGCTGGCAGTTGATGCCTATGTTGCCGCAACCGTCCTCTACATGCCAGCAGATCTTGTGCACACCCACCGGATAGTTACCGCTCGCATCGAAAGGATTCCCTGGGAAATCAGCCTGCGGATTGTCGTTGAATTTTGGCGCGCGCCCAGCAGCAAATTCCTTTTGGGTTAGCGGGCCTACGATGAAATCGAATCCCGGGTATTTGCCTTTTCCGTCGTTGAATGCGTCGATTTTATACTCGTAGAACAACCAATCGAGCGGACTGCAATCGTCAGTTGCCGTTGCTGTCAGGGTCATGTGGCCGAAGCATACTCCATTGGTTTTGGTAGCGGGTTCACAGTCGCCGATGCTTACGCTGACCACCGGTTTGATTTTATCTGAAACCTTGATGATCTGCAGATATTCCCAACGACCTCTGTTCAGATCGAGGTTCGGGTCGTACTGACACCAATCGATAACCGTCCAGTGGCGAAGGACTTTGAAGCACGCATCGGGTTCAATGGTAAACACTTCGTCGAAATACTCAATGCTGATCAGGGCGCAAAGGTCGTCTGCATTGTTTTCAATCACAGGGCGGCCCAGGGCCGGATTGTCGGGGCTGATATCGGCCCCGCAGCCTGCAAGGGTCGTTGCCTGTCCTGTGCAATTGCCCGGCCAGCTGATGTCATCTGTTCCATCGCAGTCGTCTTCCCGGTTGATGTAAAACGGATCGCAGTCGACCACCCAGATCGTTTGGGTTTGTGTCACGCTGATGTTATTCGGGCCACGGGCTACAACTGTGCGCGTCAACTGGCCCTGGCCGCATTCGCGGTTGTCGTTGACAGAGATGCTGAAGTTGGTACCGCAGGCGCCAAGTACCGTACCGTCGAAGCCCCAGGTGAGTTCATACTTGCGGTCGGCATGTGCCGTATCAAAGAGCACCTGATAGTACTCGCATGCGCGATTCCATGCCGGTGGGTTTGCGGGGGGTGCACCCGGAACGAAACCAGGGTATCCGGTGATGTCGTTGCGCACGCAATAGTTATGACATACGAGGTCGCGGGTGACCACTTTCTTTCTCGCTGACAGGTCGTTAACCACCCTACCGAAGGTCGGGTCGTTGGGGTCTGTCAGTTTTTCGACGTCGAACCAGAACCAGCAGCTCACTACGATGTTTGGCGGTGCCACCACCGTAGGTACGCTCTTGTCCTGAACCTCCACTTCGATCATGCAATCGCTGAACCGGTTGAACAGGTTGCCGCCCGGGTTCATCCGGGTTGGAGCAATCGGCCCAACGCCCGGCTCGCGGTCAAACACCCGCAAAACCACCATGATCGTATTGCCCACGTCGGTGCAGCAGAATTTCACGTGGTCGTCAAAGTAAATTTGATTTCCTTCTAAAATTGCGTTGTCGTCACCATTAATTCCGGCGCAATTGGTTCCGTTATCCGGTTGAGCTGTATTGCTTCCATTGTTCGTACCCCGCAGGTGTTCCATGCGAATGACCTTAAAGAAGACGTGATGTGAGCAGTTGTCAAAACTGCCCTGGTCGAGGTCATTTGCAAAAATCTTGGCAAAGTTCTCGCCCGGCGATTGGTTTCCGTTGATCGAAACGACGGTTCTCTGGTCACATACCGCTACCGGCGGAACGTTGTCCTGTACGTTTACGGCAACGCGTTTGCGGGTGATGCTACCGCAACAATCTTCTGCGATGATGTACACGCTCCATTCACCGGGTTCCATATCTACGATGATGAATCCAGCCTCGTCGTTGCCCAAAATGGTTCCCGTTTCGGATTCGAGCGAATAGTGAAGTTCATTCGAGCAATTGTCGATCAGCCATGGCTTTGGAACTTCCCATCTCCCGGTACAAGTCCAAACATCCATGTTGACAACAATGGTATCGGGATACAAGACCTCGGGACCTTCCCGGTCAATGACTTTAATGACCTGGTTATGGCCGCCGATGTCGCTCGAACACCAGTCGAGCACCGTCCATTGGCGAAGAACTTTATAGCATCCAATGGGCCCGGCATCGCAGCCTGGGCGAGCAATGTCAATGATAATATCCTGAAAAGTCACGCCCAAATTCGAGCAGCCGCTGCCGGTGGGATAGCCCGTACCGTGCCACTGAACAATTTCATCCGGGCCCCAGCAGACCGGATTGTTGGGTCTCCAGTTCGGATGTGCGGGCCAATAGATGGGCCATGGGCTCGGATGACCAATGTAGAGCCCTGTATCCAGACAATTCCAGCCAAGCGTCCTGGGAAGACGCTCTCCCGCCAAATCGCCGGTTGGGCTGGGCAGGAAGCCACCCGTGGCAAACCAGTGGGCAGAGTCGAGCAGGTAGCCATCCACGCAATATGGGTAAGGCAGGTAATGCGGAGAATAATCTTTGGTGTTGATCTTTCCGTCACAAGCCAATGCGGGGCTTTCGATGTCGTCGAAGTTAAGTGGAACGTCAATAGATGAAAGGGTTGCAAGGCTTACGGTAATGGTCTGGACGCATTGATCCTTATTGCCGTAGGCATCTTCGGCCGTCCAGGTGCGCACAATGAGCTCTTCATATCCAGCTGCACAGCCCCCCTGGGTCACGTTGTCGCGGTAGGTCAGGGAATAGCCTCCGCAATTTTCGTCAACACCCGGTATGCCCATATAAGCTGGTGAGGTCGGAGTGGTGCCACAAACGACGCAGGTGTCTCGTGCACAAGTTAAAATTGGAGGCAATTTATCCTCTACGATGGCAGACCCCCAGCAGGAATTGCCGGTTTCCGTATCGATAACCGTGACCATGATCTTGCGACCGATGTCCTGGACGCTTACCTGTGCACCTGGCACATTGGGCTGGCGGTCAATGACCACGTTGGTGATCCAATCCCGCAACTCGATGGTGTAATCATCAAAACAATGGTAGGGTCCCCCGGTCAGGATCTCATCTGCAGAAATCGTTGCAAAACAGTTCTCGTCGAGGCTCACCTGGATCAGGTCGTGGCATGCCAGGTGATCAACCGGGTTTTGGAATTCGTTTACGCAGACCTCAAACTCGCAGGTTGCTGTATTGCCGGAGGCATCGGTTGCTTCATAACAAAGGGTAACGCAGCCAATCGGGAAATAGCATCCCGGACCGTAGGGTTGGCCACAGGTTTGAATAACAGGTACCATATTGTCAGAAGACGGGAAGCTATAGCGGATATTTCCAACGAATTGCTGGTTGCCAGATGTTGCAAGACCTCCTCCCTGACCGAAGAGCCCAGTCCCGTATACGCACGACATGGGTGGATTCTTCAAAATGGCCAAATTGGCATCGCCCCAGGGGGTGCCGGCTTGAGTACAGCCTCCACTGCTCCAATACATTCCTCCCTGGCCCAGAATGCCTGCAATGTATATACCTCGGATTTCTCCGGGCTGAATGACCGGGCAACCCCCTCGGATGGTATCATAAGTTACACCTGTACAGGTAGAATTTTGAACGACGTTGACCGTCCGGAGGTCTATGTAAACACGCGCAGGAGGAGGGAAGGTGCCTCCAGTACCGGGCACCCAAACGCCACTGTTGCAGCGGGTCCAGGAAGCCCTGTTGAAGCGCACTGGAACGTGACTGCCGGGCGCTGTAGTGTACCATACCGTAGCTGTGTCCATATTTCTCCAATGAACATCGATGCCGTGGAAAATGATAGCCTGAGTACCAATATTTTGTATGTCCCACATGTTTCCACCGTAGAAACCTGGATTCCAGACAATATTGGGGGAAACCTGGCAACCTGGGGCAATGCGCTCCGCACCAGTTCGGATGAGCCCCGAAGGGCAGTCGTCCATTGCCATAAATGGGGGAGCATCCCAGCTTGCTTCGCATTCACCTGGACCCAGGTTTATGATGACCGCTTTGGGGCAGCCGATGATCACGGGTGGATTATCGTCTCCAACGGTGATTTCCTGAGTGGCCGTTATTTCCTGGCAATTGTATTTATTGTAGCTGGTCCATACGATGTGGTGCGTTCCATAGGGCAGCACTACTGAACCCCCGCACAAGCCCGTAAGATCGTTGACCGCCCGAAGGTTGGACTGGGGGATGGTCAGTTCGACGTCGACCCAGCTGTCTCCACAAAATGGGTGGGCGGTTCCATTGGTTATCAAGGAATTCGGAAGGGTTTTCCATCTGAGTCCCCCTTGTGCCTGGAGGTTGAAGTCGCAAAACGACATGGTGCAGGTGCTGGTGACCGTTTCACAGTCAATGCCCCCAACGCGGCAGATGATGTTGCCGTCTTCGTCAACCAGGACAATGTCTTCAAACGGTCTGGAACTCAAGTCGCCTACAGCCGTCATTTTAATGGTGACATCTGCACAACCCGCCTCGGGAACGATGCCAAAGTCAATGGCCATGCTGTCCAGGTGAAATTCGCCCGAGCCGGGAGGAAACTCGATGAACTGGAAGTCAAAGTGCCGGTTGATGATTTGAGGTGCTGCATTGGGGTCCGGATAACAGCCACAGTCCGGAGCGATCAACTCAGGACAATCCAGCTGAATCGGCGCCAGGCATGCCCCCAGATTGCTGCTTTGAGGTGGGAACGGAGCAAAGCTACAGGAATAGCCCTGCCCGTTAACATTTGTAGCGCCACAAATGAGCAGCACCCAGAAGAGGAAAGACAAGTTTTTGCGATACTTCATAGGTCAGAGATTGGTCTTATAGCAAAAAGCACGGGAACGCATACACTCAGGCTACCCCACAGCAACCGGCCACAGCGCTTGCACTGTGTCCCGACACCTGCGGAAAGTCTAGCAGAACCTAAAGCTGGACCAACCCTACCTTTCTGACGCTCAACGCCTTAAGTCGCAATCTTGGACGATTTTAGGAATGCGCTTCGCTTTTCTTGCTTCGTCCGTGAACCTTGAGTTTTCGTTACCTCACTTCTTTTCAATCAGCAAAAATAGATGAACTCCATAGATTACCAAACATTTGCGCAAATTTTTTGGGGTATATTTTGAAATGATTTATATATAAACAATAATTCTATGTGAGAGGACAACCATCCAGCCCGGAAACTCCAAAAAGCAGGCAACCTTTACAGCAGGATCTTCGTATCTTTATAAAATGCCAACATCCCTGATTTTCAATGGCCAGGATTAAATCTCTCCCCATGATGAAGAAAATGCGCTATTTCTTACTCCTGCTTTCGGGTTTGACCGCAGGATGGACTCCGTCCTACGCAGAGTGTGAACTCGGCTCTCCTACCCTTTCCAGGACCGACTGCAGCACTGAAGGCAGGTTTGCCGTCAAAATTGACTTTGACTTTCGCGATGTTAGCGAATGTTTCACCGTCACGGGCAATGGCAAATCGTATGGCACCTTCCCCTATGCGAAATTGCCCATCGTCATTGATGGCCTCGAGGGAGACTGCCTTACGAAATACGAATTCGTCATCCGCGATTGTGAAAAGCCGGACTGCAAAACAATTGGCCTCCTGGGCGTCGTTTGCTGCCCGCAGGGCTGCCAGCTCTTTGACCTGGTTGTGGAGAATACCCCTTGCGACACCAATGATCAATATTTCACATTTTTGAATTTCAAGCACCTCAACACGTCGTCCTGCTTTACCTTGAAGATCAACAATCAATTCTTTGACACCCTGAATTACAAACAACTTCCGGTAAAGCTGGGGCCTTTTACCGCTGATTGCCATACAGAGCGCGTATTCTCCGTCCGCGATTGCGAAAAGTTGGATTGCGATGCCACACTGAGCACGCCAAAAGTTTGCTGTGGCGACCCCTGCCAGTTTTCCAATGTCCGCATCGAGCACTCTCCCTGCGACAGCAATGGAAAATTTTATGCGCACCTCATTTTTCAGGTAAAGAATCCTTCTGACAGTTTCTGGATTAAGGTAAATGACCTTTTTCTGGGCAAGTTCCGGTACGGCAATGCCTCATCTGCTGCATACCGTGTAGGCCCTCTGCCCGGAGACTGCAAAACGAAATTCAACATCTTGTTGAAAGATCACAAAATTACCGGCTGCGCCTTTGACACGATCTGGGGGCCCGTTTGCTGTGATAGCACGCAACTTCCCTGCCGCTTGTACGACCTCGTCAGCGAAAAAACTCACTGCGATTCTCTGGGGCAGTTCTACATGCATTTCAACTTTCAACACCAGTCTACTTCTGACTGCTTCCGCATCCTTGGCAACGGCAAGGTGTATGCAGAATTCAAATATTCCCAGCTGCCGGTCAAAATCGGTCCTCTCAAAGGGGACTGCCAAACGCCCTACGAATTCGCGATAGAAGATTGCCATTTTCCCGATTGTCGACTCATCAAAGAACTGGGAAAAGTTTGTTGCGACAGTTTTCCAGGTCTTTGCAACCTAAGTGAATTGCGATACGAGACTTCCGATTGCAATGAACATGACCAGGTCAGCCTGTTTGTCAATTTCAACTACAGCAACACGTCTGAGTGTTTTAACCTGTTTCTTAACGGGTCTTCCTACGGCACGTTCCGCTATGGTCAGCTGCCGGTCCGCATCGACGGTGTTGTTGCTGATTGCCGAACATCCTATAAGCTGCTCATCAAGGATTGTGAAAAACCCCTGTGCGCACTTGACAAGAACCTGGGCGTTTTTTGTTGCGATTCGTTGTCCGAATGCGCGATTCGCACACTCAAAGTGGAACGCACACCCTGCGATTCGAATCGCACTTTTTACATTTATCTACTGCCCTCGGGGGACAATACTTCGGAATGCTTCAGGGTTCTGGGGAATGGTCACGATTACGGCACTTTCAAATATACAAATGTTCCCGTTAAGCTCGGCCCCTTCAAAGCGGATTGCCTGACAGAATACGAGTGGGTGGTTCAGGATTGCGAACATCCCGATTGTCGCAAATCCCATTATACGGGCAAAGTTTGTTGTGAAGGCGATTGCCGTCTTGGCACCATGTCGGTTGAGCGCACGGAATGCAACGCTTTGAATCAGTTCTATGCCTTTGTCAAATTCACTCATGCCGGCGCATCCGATTGTTTCCGGCTAAAGGGCAATGGTAGGGATTATGGAACGTTCCAGTACAGTGCAATTCCCATAAAAGTTGGCCCTCTGAATGCCGATTGCAATACACCTTACGAATTTATTGCCATAGATTGCCATAAAGCGGACTGCAAAACGGCCGCAGAACTGGGGCGGGTTTGTTGCGATTCTGCCGAACTGAAATTTTCTGCTTTTAAAATGGAGCGCTCTGATTGTGACCATGATTCCACTTTCGACCTCGCCATAAAGTTTGCCTATAGGCAGGTCTCCGATTCATTTTTGCTTTTCATCAACGGCCGTCACCGCGGCACATACGCCTATGGTGCGCTACCCGTTCGCACCCCCCGCCTGAAGGCTGACTGCAAATCGATTTACACCTTGCAGATCGTCGATCAGAAGGATTCCGCTGCGTATATCGTTCGACACCTCGAGCGCCCCTGTTGCCTGATCAAAGCAGACTCTTGCCAGATCCGCGATGTAAAGGCTACTCCATTGTACTGCACCGGTCCTGGAAAATACGCCCTGAAGCTCAATTTCCGGCATCTGGGAACGACCAATGCTCACTTTGATGTTTATGACAGAAATGGGCCGGTTGGTTACTTTTCATTTGCTGACTTGCCGATTACGCTTATGGACTTCAAGAAGACCGGCAGGCTGTATGACTACGTCAAAATCTGCGAAAACGACAATCCTTCCTGCTGTAGCGTGGTAGAATTTTTGTCGATCGAGTGCAATGGAGGCGCGCCGACCCGGAATGACTTAAAATCCATGGTGGTCAATTACCGGGATCGCTCGGTCCTGCTCTTTTCCGACAAGGAACTTCCGGCAGACCTTCAGATCGAAGTTTACAACCTGGAAGGCCGTTTGCTCTCGAAAAAGTTTTCCAGGCTCAGTCCTTATGAATTGGAAATCGATATGGGCCCAATCAGCCCTGACATCTATTTTGTCAAGGTCAAATCGGAGGAATACAGCCGGATCCTCAAGTTTTTCAACCTCAAGTAGCCTGAGCCGGACCCAGCCCGGCAGGAGGGTCGACTTCTTTTGCCATAACCTTTCTTTGCGGTAAACGGTAAGGCTGCTGTAGTGCTTTCTCATGTGAGCATAAATACAGACATTTGCGCCATGTTCAGGATAGCGGGGCGCATTGCCCAAATGGAAGAGTCGGCCACCCTGCGGATGGCCCAGCGCGCCCGGCAGATGCGGCAAAGCGGTGCAGATGTAATCAACCTGAGTCTTGGAGAACCCGATTTTGATACTCCTGAATTCATAAAAGAGGCGGCGATCAAAAGCATGCGGGCCGGGGCCACGAAGTACACCCCGGTTGCCGGTACCCAGGAACTGCGCGAAGCCATTCGCGATAAATTTTTGCGCGACAACAACATCTCCTATTCCGTCGATGAGCTCATGGTTTCCTGTGGGGCTAAGCAGTGTTTCGCCAACTTGTGCTTTGCCTTGCTGGAAGAGGGGGACGAAGCCGTCATGTTGGCTCCCTACTGGGTGAGCTATTACGAAATCGTAAAACTGGCCGGAGCTCAACCCGTTGTCGTCCAATCTGCTGTAGAAAATAATTTCAAACCCAATCTCGAAGAACTTCGCAAGGCTTTAAGCTCAAGGACCAAGTTATTTGTCTTTTCTACACCCTGCAACCCAACGGGAACGGTATTTTCTGAAGGGGATCTCCGGGGTATGGCAGAATTGTTTGCCGAGTTCCCGGACGTATTGGTAATATCCGATGAGATTTACGAATATATCCAGTTTGGCACAAAACACTTCAGCATCGCATCACTTCCTGGAATGAAAGAACGCTGTGCCACCATCAACGGATTTTCCAAAGGGTTTGCCATGACGGGCTGGCGATTGGGATACATGGGAGCACCGAAGCCCATCATCGATGCCTGCGTAAAAATTCAGGGCCAGTTCACCTCCGGTGCCGCAAGTTTCAGCCAGGAAGCGGCGACGCTCGCCCTGCGCTCCGACCTTACGGAGACCTTCAAAATGCGCGACGCCTATGCGCGCAGACGGGACCACCTGCTCGCACAACTCAAGAACATTCCCGGATTCAGGCTCAATCAACCTCAAGGGGCGTTCTACATTTTGCCCGAGGTGAGCGACTATTTTGGGAAACGACATAAAGACCTGCTCATCAAGGACGCGGAAGATTTTGCACAGTTCCTGCTGGCAGAAGCACACGTCGCTGTAGTCAATGGCATCGCATTTGGTGCTCCCCAATGCATACGCATTTCCTATTCCATATCGGAAGCGCGAATAACCGAAGCGGTCGAACGCATCCGAAGAGCACTTGCGCTGTTGCACTGATCTTTATACAGGGAACTTCGAATAACTCTCCTTTGCACGCCAGTCTGCTTTCCTGAGTTCATGTGCTCAGTGAATTTGGCTTCACAACGCTTTGTCACAGCTCAATCAGTTATCGATCCATATGGCTTCCTTCAAAGCGCCCAGCCTCATTGATTCACAGGGGCCTTTGCAAGTCTCTATGCTTAGTTTTCGGACAAAGGAAGACACCCTTCCATGAGCGTCGGGATTGAGTGTCAGGGTGGTTGTTAATCGAGCAGATTAAACCGGTAGTTGCTCAGTTCCACAATCCGGCAGTAGGTGTTTTCATAATATTCCGTCATTCCGGGATCTGCCACACGAGGCTTACCTTCAATATCGAATTTCGTCTGCAGGTATTCCAGCTCAAACGAATTGGGTGCTCCCGGATTGAATTGGCTCAACAAGTAATTCGCCAGATCGTATCCTTCGTATGCGTCATTCCATGGATACATTTTATACTGTGCAAAAAATCGTTCCCGGAAATGGCGGACCCTGTGGTCGTGAAGGTCAATTAAATTGCCGACAGACAGACGAACATTGAGTTGGTTAAGGTAGTCGAGGACATCCGGTTTAAAATCAAGCCAACGGTAGGTACCATAAACAATGACCTGCCGGTCTCCTTTTTCGGATGCAATTCTCCTCAACAAATGGTAAACGTAATCTTCATCCGAGAAAGAGCTAAATGGTGCAATCAGCACTGTAGTCTCCGCCTTATGAAAATACGGATCGAGCAATGCTTCAGCTCCGGAGGCCATTTCCGTTGAAGAAATGATGAGTTCTTCTCCGGTAGCCGGTCCCTGCTGATTGAAGTAGCGCAGTCGACTGTCGTCTTTGCTTTTAGCGAGCAGAAATACGCGGCTGGGAGGGAAATTTGCCCTAACGTGCTGCTCAATGTGGTGATAATGAACTGCCAGTTCTGCTTTGACCTGGAGGTAATGCGGATTGGATTCTGCAATTTTGGAACTGCTGATCCATGGGCTGACCACCACCTTATTGTTTGTGCGTGCCCATTCACCTGCCCACTTTAGCGTTTCGGCACCATAGGGACCTATGATGCAATCCGGAGGATTTCCGGACAGCGCATGAAGCTTGTGTGCCAAATCATCCCGGTTGGTTTCATTGATTACTTGCAGATTCGCCGGAAGGCCTGCCCTTTGTTCATATTCTTTGAGAGCGATGCACATGCCGGAATAAAAGTGAACAAAGCGCTCTCCCGCGAAGAGGGAAGCAGAATCTGCAATTTCCGATTCGAACGGAGCGACCAGCAGCATTCGGATGGACTTGCGAGTGCTGCCGGAAAAGGGTGATGCAGGTCTGCTGATGACTTCCCCATGCCCTTTTCCTTCTGGAGTGTTGCCAGCCCCTTCAGGGGATTTGACAGGCGTCTCCTCCGGTGTCACATCCTTCCATATGATGGTATCGACCGGTATTCCACTGTGCTTTGGGGGTTCTGGCTGCGCGGGGTTCGCAACAGGAGGATGCTTCCTGGGAGGCGCTGTGCTTACTTTCTTGCGCGAGGCTGAGCATCCCGCCAATACTTCAGCAGCCAGGAGCAGCAACACCAGGAAAGTCTTATTCCCATTCAATGGTCGCAGGAGGTTTTGAGCTGATGTCATATACAACGCGGTTGACGCCTCTGACATTGTTGATGATCTCAATGGATATTTTGCCAAGCAATTCGTGAGGTATTTCGCTGAATTCAGCGGTCATCCCATCGGTTGAATGGACTGCGCGAAGGGCGATCACACGTTCGTAAGTTCTTTCGTCACCCATGACCCCTACCGTGTGAATCGGCAATAAAATGGCGCCAGCCTGCCAAATGCGATCATACCATCCTGCATCGCGCAAATTTCTTATGTAGATCGCATCGGCCTGCTGCAGAAGCTGTACATGCGTCGGAGTCACCTCTCCGATGATCCGGATGGCCAACCCGGGGCCAGGAAAAGGGTGCCTGCCCAGAATATCCTGTGGCAGTCCCAGCGCTTGACCCACTTTGCGGACTTCGTCTTTAAAGAGCAGTTTGAGGGGCTCTATGATCTTCAGGTGCAGCTTTTCCGGAAGTCCACCCACGTTGTGGTGAGATTTAATGGTTGCTGAGGGTCCGTATACAGAAACACTTTCGATGCGGTCTGGGTATATGGTGCCCTGGCATAGCCATTTGACTCCGGAATGTGCTTTTGCCTCGTTCTCAAAGACGTCGATGAACAATTTTCCAATGACCTTGCGTTTGGCCTCGGGGTCCGTGATCCCACTGAGCCCTTCATAAAATTGATTCTTTGCATCCACTCCGTGCACATCGAGACCCAGCGCTTTATAAGTAGCGAGGACCTGATCGAATTCATTGAGGCGCAACAAGCCATTGTCGACGAAAAAGCAATGTAACCGGTTGCCAACGGCCTCCTTCATCAAAAGAGCGGCCACGGACGAATCCACACCCCCCGATAGTGCGAGCAGTACTTCTTCACCCTGCGTGGTTCTGCGTATTTCTTCAACCTGCTCAGCAATGAAAGACCCCATGCTCCAATTGGGCTGTAAACCAGCAATTCCAAAGAGCCAATTTTCGAGCAACTTCTTACCAAACAGGGTATGCATGACTTCGGGATGGAATTGCACGCCATACGTTTGGGTTCCCTTTCCACCGATCCGGAATGCGGCTATGGGAATGCTGTCGGTCCTGCCGATGACGGTGCCACCCGTGGGTACGCGGACGATGGAATCGCTGTGTGACATCCACACCTGAGAGGCATCGGGAATCCCCTCCCAAATAGGATCTTCCTCTACATGGATGAGTTGGGCCTTTCCGTACTCTCTCTTGGTAGATGCGTTAACCTCTCCCCCAAGCTGATTGGCCATGAGCTGTGCCCCATAGCAAATGCCCAGAACCGGAAATTTGCCAATCAGTCTCTGCAAGTCAACTTCAGGATGCCCATTGTCCCTGACAGAACTGGGGGACCCCGAAAGTATGATCGCTGAGAAATGCTCATCGCTTTCAATGCGCTTGTGAAAAGGTGCGATCTCGCAATATATGCCGAGTTCCCGAACCCTGCGTGCGATCAATTGCGTCAACTGGGAACCGAAATCCAGGATCAAAAGTTTATTCATATTGATTATTCCGGATGCCTTTAGCCGGTCAATCTTTTCAAATACTCAGGCCCCTGCCCTCTTTGACAATCCGTCCGTTGGCTTCAAGTTGTTTGAGCAATTTGTCCAAAACGCCGTTTACAAATTCTTTGGACTTATCCGTACTGTAGGTTTTTGAAAGTTCTACGTACTCATTGAGCGTTACCTTTGGTGGGATCGTCTTAAAATGGACCATTTCGACAACGCCCATTTTTATAAGGATCATATCGATGAGTGCAACCCGTTCGGAATCCCAGTTTTCAAGTACTGGTTTAATCAACTCCATCAGGTCGTCTTCCATTTTGTACGTGTTGTCAAAGAGATATTTTCCAAAGAGGATGACGGTTTCATCGTCCGGGATATACTCCTCGTAAAAGGCGCTCGGATCCGGAAGAGCTTTCAGGGTTTTTTTCAGGGCACCGATCACCAGACTTTTGTCGTCAGACCAACCCGTAAAGCGGTCATCCATGATCTCATTGAACAATTCGTTGCGGCGACAAAAACGGTAAAGCTCCAGCAGAATTTCGACATGATCCTCATGGGTACTTTCCTTCAGGAGGTAATCTATGTAGGTTTTTTCCTTACAAAAGTCCTTGTAGATTTTTCGAAACAGGTCATCATCTAAACCCTCTGCACACTTCTCCTTTTTAAAGCGCTCCTGCAAATAGACATTATGCTCGATGCTCTGGATCAGCGGGTTTGAATAGATTTTGTCCGTAAAAACCATGTCCTCCTCTGTCTTAATGTGTTTGCCCTGTCGAAGCCGGGCATCTTCAGCGGCAAAAGAGCACACCTTCGCGATACAGTAGAGGTTCAGCAGGTAGAGCCGAAAGGAGTCGTGAATGGTTTTATGGAAAGCGTTGAGTGCTTCGTTGTAGCTCAGATCGCGGTCTTGGGCCAGACTATAAAGTTGTTGCATCACTTTGACGCGAACATTCCTCCTACTCAACATCGTAGTGTTCTGTCTTTATTGAGATGCAAAAATAGTCGAAATCCGGTATGCCAGGTATGAAATTTAAAAATTAAGCGCCCGGAAACAATGAAGCGTTAACCCGGAAGGCAATCGTCCAGCTTAATCGTTGAATATCAAAATATTGTAATATGTTAAGGCGGTGAATCGCTGAATGGACATGGGCCTTTAGTGCAGGGTAACCTTCCTGATCAATCGTTAGCCCCCCAACAATTTCAGTTCGGGGAGAACATTCTGCAAACATCAGTAGATCTTGTTGGCTTCTTCGTTCAGGTATTTCTGCCTCATTTCACTACGATCCGGAAGTTGGCGGTGATGCCATTTGTGGATGATCTTGCCGTCCTTGAACAAGACAAGCCCCGGGTTAGACCGCATAATCGTCTTCAGCAAAAGGTCATCGGCCTCGTAAACGGGATAACTCATACCAGACTGCTTGCTCAAATCGATAACCCCCTCTTCGGTCAGTCCACCAAAGACTGCATGAACAGACACGCTTTCCGAACGCAGGGAATCCAGGAGTGGAATAAATTTAGATTTCAGTATGTTTAGGTATTCCGGATCCCAGGTGTATTTGTTGCGCTTGATTTGTCGTTCGACTATGGTGTCGCGCGATACCACCAAAGGCCCTTCATCGGTGGTTACCGTGTCGGCGATCTTGATGCTGTCGCGTACGAGCATGGTCTCTGACACGGCTGAATAGCTCAGTTTCGGGCTGACGATCAGGAAACTGTAGTTGGGGTCAGCCAGCAAGGATTCGGCATAGCTCTCCCCCTCAAAGGAAACCAGGTCAAAATCAGAAATTTTGGTCCGGGGAATGCTTGGCGTCGATTTGATCTGGTCCAGCGTTTCCCAGCTTGCCTTAAACTGGGGATTGGATTTGAACGAGTCCAGGTATGCGGCATAGGGCACTTCCAGCTCCATCCCCGACAACCGGTTGCGCACTCTGTATGCGAGAATTTCAACTTCTGCCTGGGCTTTGCGCTCTGCTTCCAGTTGCTCGCGGATGTTGGCTCCCGATTTGAATGGACGGAAGTCGATCGCGGGCTCGTTCCAGACAAAATTGGAAAAGCAGAACAGCAACAAGCCGGCTGTGCTGATGGCCGTCAACGACCTCCGGAGCAGGGGCGAGAACAATTGGTTGAGGTGCCTCCAGCGCAACAAAAACCAGATGGCGGGAATCATCAGCACGAGGTCTTTGGTGAACGAAGTCTGCGGAGCAAGTTTGATGAAGTCCCCAAAGCAGCCACAATCCGTTACGCGCATCTGGTTGCTGTTGAAGGCAGTCCATCGGGAGAATTCAAAGAAATTGGCGTCGTTGGGAACGTAGCCCGTCAGAAAGGTAAACCCGGTCAGGATGGTAAAAAAAACCATGATGATGAAAAACAGCCAGGCCGACAACTGACGTCGGTATCCGATGATGAGCATGATTCCAAGAACGATTTCCAGGACGATCATAAACACCGAAAAAGCGATGGAATGATTCGAAAAAACCGGAAAAACCGGGGCCATAAATTTGAGCATTGACCCTCGGCAGGTATCCTCGAATGCCGTGAAATACTGCTCCATTTTATAGGCTGTACCCAGAGGATCTACGGCCTTGACAAAACCTGAAATGACAAACAGGATTCCGGCAAAATTTTGCAAAAAATGATCGGCAAATGCCATTCCGCCAGCCGCTTTTTTGGACAAGAACCACGTAATGATGGCAGCGAGTGCAGCAACGGTAAGAAATAGAGTAACAATCGTCATATCTCAATTACTTTATGGTCAACGGCTTGTCAGGATGCTAAGCAAATGTATCCGGAGAAATGCACAAAAGCTGCAATTTGTTGCAAATAACTTACAATTAACGGCAATTCTAAAAACTCCATTTTGATGCCAGAATGAAAAGGGCTGCCTCCCTCCACTCCCTGTTGATGCCAGAATGAAAAGGGCTGCCTCCCTCCACTCCCTGTTGATGCCAGAATGAAAAGGGCTGCCTCCCTCCACTCCCTGTTGATGCCAGAATGAATTTAGCAAAACAAGCCGAGGCG
>JADLHA010000042.1 GCA_020848995.1 Saprospiraceae bacterium
CGGCAATCGTCGTAGCCTGACCCGTGCAGTTGCCCGGCCAGGTGATGTCATCCTCGCTATCGCAATTGTCGGCACGGTTGATGTAGAACGGATCGCAGTCAACTACCCAGATCGTTTGGGTTTGGGTAATGCTGATGTTGTTTGGTCCACGAGCAACCACGGTACGGGTCAGTTGACCCTGGCCGCATTCGCGGTTGTCGTTGACGCTGATCGTCGGCGTGTTGCCGCAATTGCTCAGGACGTAACCGTCAAAGCCCCAGGTCAATTCGTATTTGCGATCTGCGTGAGCCGTGTCAAACAACTGCCAGTAGTAATCGCAAGCGCGGTTCCATGCCGGCGGATTCGAGGCCGGCGCTCCGGGTACATAACCCGGGTAACCAGTGATGTCGTTGCGAACGCAATAGTTATGGCAGACCAGGTCGGTGGTTACCACCTTATGGCGGTCGCTCAGATCCGTTACCACCCTACCGAAGGTCGGGTCGTTGGGATCCGTCAGTTTGTCGACATCAAACCAGAACCAGCAGCTCACCACGATGTTTGGCGGTGCAACTACCGTCGGAACTCCCTTATCCTGGACTTCCACTTCGATCATGCAGTCGCTGAATTTGCCAAACAGCGTTCCGTTTTGATTCATGCGGGCCGGGGCAACAGGGCCTGAGCCCGGATCTGCATCAAATACCCGCAACACCACCATGATGCGCTGGTTGACATCTGAGCAGCAGAACTTGATGTGGTCGTCGAAATAGATCTGGTTGCCGTCGAGTACCGCATTGTCGTCGCCGTTGACGCCGGCACAGTTGGTTCCGTCATCAGGCTGGGCAGCATTGCTTCCGTTGTTGGTTCCGCGCAGGTGCTCCATGCGGATGGCCTTAAAGAAAATGTGCGGTTGGCAGTTGTCAAACGAGCCATCGTTGATGTCCTCAGCGAAAATCTTGCCGAAGTTTTCACCCGGCGATTGATTTCCACTGATGCTCACCACAATGTTGCGGTCGCAAACTGCAGTCGGCGGGGTGTTGTCAATGACATTGACTTTAACCACCTTTTCCGTTTTATTACCACAAGCGTCTTCCGCGGTTATGACCACGGGGTGTACGCCAAGTTTCATGTTGATGATAATCCAACTTCCGTCAGCCTGCTGAATGGCCGATCCCGTCCACGTGCGCACGGAATAGCGAACGGAGTCAGCACAGTTGTCCGTGATCCAAGGTCTTGGAACTTCCCACGTGCCCGTGCAGGCCCATGGACCCGTACCAACGATAACCGTATCCGGATATAGGATTTTAGGTCCTTCCTGGTCGAGTACTTTGATCACCTGAATCCATTCAACCGGGTTTACACCGGCCTTCGGAGGCAGACACATGTTGCGCACTTTCCAGTAGCGAAGGATTTCGTATCCATTCTCACAGATATCGTACACTTCGTCGTCGTAACGGATCGACAGGTTGCAATTCTTATTGTCGACGCTGATTGGAATTCCATTCAGACTCGGCGCGCCAGTTCCATGCCACATCACCACCTGGTTGGGACCCCAGCAGGACCTGCTTGGAACCCAGTTCGGATGCTGAGCGTAATAGACCGGGTAAGGAGAAGGATGACCTTCATTGATGCCACCGTCGAGACAATTCCAGCCTAGGGTCATCGGCAGACGGTCACCGCTCAGATCGCGTGTAAACGGATCTACAATGGTGGGATCACCACCTGTTGCAAACCAGTAGGCGCTATCCAGCAGGTATCCGTCTACGCAGTATGGCGAAGGCAGGATGTGAGGCGTAACATCTTTGTCGTATATCTTCTCGTCGCAGTTCAGCGCCGGAAGGTCGAGGTTGTCATAATTCCTAGGCCACTCGATCTCGTTGAGGTCGAACGCTTTTACCCAGATCACCTGCTTGCAACTCGAGCTGTTGCCAAGTTCATTGACAACCGTGAAGGTGCGGTGGATGATAAAGGCATACGGAGTATCGCAATCTCTTGCTTTTTGGATCGTATCATCCCAATGCACGTCGTAATTGATGACGCAACTGGTAATGCTCGGGTATCCAAGAACAGAAGGATCGAGCGACGAATTACACGTGATCGTCAGGTCGTCAGGACAATCGATTTGCGGTGTGGCTTTGTATTCAACACAAACCATACTCCAGCAACTGTTTCCGGTTACAGGATCGATTACAGTGACTTTAAAGCACCTGCCGATGTCTGCCGTTGTGAACACATTGCTGTGTGTCTGACCCGTGATCCAGTCTTCGACTTTGATGGTGTATTTGTCCTTACATCCGTAATCCGTACCGGCAAGCAATTCGTCGGCAGTGATCACACCGCGGCAATCCGGTCCCAAAGAGAAGTTGATCAGATCGACACAAGACAGGTCGTTGCCCGAAGGTGTGCTTTCGACCACGGTGATCGTCCACATGCACATTGTGCTGTTGCCAGCTTTATCCGTTGCAGTTGCAACGATCTTGTGACTGCCGATGCCCAGTTCGGTATTCAGTGGCGGGTTAACTTCAATGAGAACGGAATCGCAGTTGTCGTCAGCCCACAAAGCCGGATTGATTTCCAGGAAGGCAAAGCAATCTCCTCCCGGCAGGTTGATGGTATAATCTTTCGGGCAGTTGGTGAAGACAGGATCCTCAGCATCGATGATCGTCACGCTGAATTCGCAACTTCCGGTGTTTCCGGACATATCGGTCAGCGTGTACACTACGCGAGTAGTGCCCACAGCGAAGAACTGAGTTGTTTTCGTACCACCGTCAACGCGACCACCGCGAGGAACAGCATGCAACGGGCATCCCGGAGTTGGAACTGGGATGTATTCCACGTCAACCGTTCCCATGCAGCAGTTGTCCATGACCGTCGGGTGTATCCACATAAAGTTGGCTCCACATTGACCGGGGTCGTTGTTGAAGGTCGTGTCGCCCTGGGCGTAAGCCCTCTGGGAAATGATGGTCAGTCCCCAGCTGTTGACTGTAACAGACGAAGGAGCAGAAGCGTTGTTTTCAACTTCCAGTCTCCAGATTCCGGCTGCCGATTTCGGGCACAGTACTGCAAGTGGCTGATCTGGCAGGTAATTGTTGCCGGAAGCCAGGTTGGCACAGTTTGCACTCGAAAGTTTCACCAGGTCGAGGTCAGATATGCGTGTTGAAACGAGATTCGTAGAGCCGTTGCAGTTTCCGTCATTCCACAGTCTTACACGCGTTCCGTCAGGAGCGATCAGGGTGGCCTCGGTATTGGCAAAGTTCGTAGCGCTGATATTCAGGTTGGTAACCCATACATCGATGATTTTCGTCGCAGGATTTGCCGGAACCGACAAGCTGACAGAATAGCATCCCGGGCCATTAAACGTATTGGTTGATCCCGTCGGGCGCAAGGTATCGTTGGTTGCGCACATCGGAATCTCCACATCTCTTACGAGCACGTTGAAGCAGCAGGTGTCCTTCTGAGCCGCAATCGTCTGTACCGAGGTTCTCAGACCATTCGACGGGAACACATATTGCTGGAGGATGGGATTCATGCGGCCAATGGAAGCTGGCTCACAGGCTTCGGCAAGCCTCCAGTCGTCGGCGATGTTGCGGTCGAAGATGCACCAGCGGTAATATGACGCACGATTCGTGTTCGTCGGACTGATTCCACTCCAGCCTGCGGCCGTCATGGCCGGCGTTCCTTGTCCAGTCAGGTTGTAGCCATTGGTCGTCACTGCATCGAGGTTGCGCAGACCGAGGTGGTTGAGCACATAACCACGAGGTGTGTTGATGGCAGCTTCCGGCAGGTTCATGTTGTAGAAGAACAGGGCCGGGTTGTTGGGATATCCAACAACTGCCGATCCGACTTTCAGTGTTAGCACACCGCCAGCAGGAAGCACCGGTCCGGGCATATTCGGCAGGGTGTAGGTACCCAGAAGGGCTCCTCCCTCGAAAATTTGAACGGACAAACAACTCACGTCAATCGACGAAGGACCAAAGTTGGTGATCTCGAGATAATCGCCGTTGACATCTGCCAACGAGAAGGAAGGCATCGAGGTGCTGGGGCCAATCACCGCACCACCCAACTGCTGGGTTACCTCCGTAATGAGCAGGATCGGCTGATCCTGAACGGTGTAGCAAACCTTGTTGAGCCCTTTCGGGAAGTTGCTTCCACTGGCATCGTTGATGCCCTTCTTGATGGTATCTCCGGCTTCGTTGGTAATGGCGTACAATACCGCTGTGTGCGGACAAACATCCGTCACAGAAGTCGGGCCAATGTCGCGAACATTGTTCGTGCCACAAACACCAGGCGTATTTTCCAGGTCGAGATCCGCGGGGCAGGTGATCACCGGAACATCCCAGTAGTCGTTGACGACCACTTTGATGGTGCAGGTGTCGCGGTTGCCGCAAAGGTCGACGGCCTCATACTTCAGAATGGTCGTACCCACAGGGAAACGATACTGCGTCGGGTTGGGGCCGTAGATCTGTGTGATGGCGATGCTGTCTGACTGCGTGCAGTTATCGGTTGCTACCAGTTTAGGTACCGTTACGTATGCATCGCAATGATCCTTTTCCGCATTTTGAACGATCGGCGGAGGACAATTGAGGAATGCAGGTGGCTCGGTATCGACAATGGCAAACCGGGCCACATCCCGTGTGACGTTGCCACAGTCATCGGTCGCGATGAAGGTCACGTCGACGTATTTCGTGTTGCCGCAGCCAAGCACCCAGTTGTTGACATCATAATCGTTGCTGTAGTTGATGATGTCGCTGCATTCATCGGTCGTGTTGAATCCAGCGCGCTGGTTCAGCCACGAAATCAGCTCGGCGTCGTTGTTGCCTGACAAGTTCGCACAATCCAAGGTGGTATCCCTGGCTGGTGAAACGATGGTCGGAGGACGCGTATCGCGGATGATGAAGGAGGCTTCACGCGTAGATGTGTTTCCTGAGCAATCCCTTGCCGTAAACCGGTAAATTACGCTGTCGGTATTGCTGCAGCGGTCGTATTCGCGAACCAGGTCGTGCTCGTAGGTGACCGTTCCGTTGCAAGGATCTTCCAGGATCACTCCGTTGCCGTTGGCCGCCAGCCATCGGTTGAGTTCGTCAACATTGCCTAAGCCATCGCATTCCACGACCAGGTTTCTCGGTTCGTTGATCCATACCGGTGGTGTGGTATCGCGAACGATGAATTTGGCAATGGTTGCATTGGAGATGTTGCCGCAGGAATCCAGCGCATTGAACATATAGGTGAGAATGCGGTTCTGGCCGCAGGTCACTTCGGTGCGCATCAGCGTGGTATCCCAAACGAAAATGCCGTCTGTAAGGTGATTGATGTCATTCTGAAGCGGAATGCGGTTCAGTCGGTCGAGGATATTCCATTTGAGGTTTCTAGCATTTGGCTGTGGTCCGTGCCAGCCCGATGGCGTCATCCCACCGAACATGACCACTCCGGATCCCCACAAACTCTGAGCGAATACAGGCCGGTTGGCGCCTCCTGCTTCCTGGATCATTACGGTCATGGTAGGAGGACCTACGATGGCATGAGCAAAGTAAGTCCCGGTGAAATTTGTACCCGTTGGCTGATAAGGACCACTCAGGATAGCACCAGAGGCTGTAACGCTGTTTATCAAGGTGCCACTCGGTGGGGTATTAGGATTGAACAAAATTTGAACCCCGCCGAAGCCCAGGTCAATGTTTCCACCCTCGTTCGGGGCTGCGTTGAGGAACAATCTGCCTCCGCATGCAACCCAGGATTCGATCAGGCCGCGATTTGCGTTGACAAAACTGTTGAATTCGTTAGCGCTGTTATCCCCTCCGTCCAGGTAAATAATCCGGTAATTTTGAGAAAATATGGTTGCAGCAGGTGCTCCGAAATTGAACTGATCCCAGTTCCCGGCACCGAATACCTGGTTCATCGAAGTCGTATAATCATCGTAAAGAGGACCGCCTCCCCATGGAAGCGAGGTTCCCGTTACAAACGCTGCTCTTGCACCAGGGATTGGTCCGCAACTGACGCCACTGCACAGGTCAATCGCGCGCGCTCCACCGTGATTGGCTATCCACACGGCAAATTCGCGGGTGTTGCCCTGTCCATCGCATTCTACTACCGTGTCTTTTGCAGGAGACGTGATTTCCGGAGGCGTGCGGTCAACTACGCTCACCGTAGCTTGCGCGGTGGATGAATTTCCGCAAACATCGTATGCGGTAAAGGTCACCAGCGCCGAACCCGTGTTCCGGTTACAACCACCAGACAGACCATTGAAGTTGTTGGTGTAGTTCACCGTAGTAAAGCAAGAGTCAAGTGCAATGCCATTTCCGTTGGAACGCAACCAGCCACTAAGCTGAGCATACGGATCGCTGGAATTATCGCATTCAAACACGACATTCTGCGGAGGGATGTTCCACACCGGCGCGGTGCGGTCGAGTACCTCCAGGGTGAAGGTCACACTGGCAGAGTTGCCACAGCGATCGGTTACCGTAAAGGTGACGGGAGTCTGACCACCACAGTAGTTGTTGATCAGCCCGCTCCAGTTGTTCGACCAGATCAGGTAGGGCGAACCATCGCAGGCATCTGTAGCGATTGCACCCCCATTGGTATTGATCCACTGGTATACCCGTGCATACACATCTGCACCGCACTCGACAGTCAGGTTGCCTCCACCAGTGATCACAGGTGGCGTAATGTCGCGAACGACATAGTTTGCATAGTCCACTGCCGTGTTGCCGCATTCATCGGTAGCCGTAAACTCAAACACATAAGTTCCCGTTCCCGGGCTGCAGCCCGACCTGCGGTCAAATATGCGATAAGTGATGGTTGGGACTCCACAATTGTCCACTGCATCTGCTCCGGAAGCCCAGGCATCCATGGAGGGGATCAGCGGAGACTGACAATCAACGGTAAAGTCGCCGGGAACGTTGATCTCCGGGGCTACCGTATCGGTATAGATATTCAGCGTATAGGAGTTGTTACATCCATTTGGATCATCCAGTACGTAGGTCACCGCGTAAATGCCGCATTCGTTGGCAACAAAGGTACCGTCGTCGCCGTTGCCGTCATCGGTTACTCCATTGCCCGTGAAGGTTCCTCCCGGAGTGTTTGGAATGAGGGTGACCTCTTCTCCCAAGCAGGGATTTACCGGTGAAATGGTGAAGCTCGCATCGAGCAAAGTACCATCGCGGATGACGATCCTCTGGCAAAAGCCCTGTTCACACCTAAATTCACCCAGAGCCGGCGTGGCCGGGTTCGGGCCAGGGGCCGGGCCACATTCTGGTGTTACGAGCGTTTCCGTCAAACAGACGAGGAAGTGCAACCCCCCGGCAGGGATGGTGGGATCGGTAACCGTGACAATTCCCGAAACAGGATCGATGGTGATTCCACTCAATATAGGCACTGGGAACAGCCACCATTCGCGTTCTGCAGGGACGTCATAATATACACTATTCAGATGTGGAACGAAAGTCGTTTCCGGATCGTTGGCCGACCAGCAGATCTCATTCTGCATGTTGAAGTTAGGGGTTGGCTGTTCGGATATCTGCAGGCAGGCAGAACCCTGTGCATAGCAGCCACCTCCCGTTGCATTGGGTATGGTCGAAACCGTATAGGTAAAGCAATAGCATCCCGCCCGGGTAAAGAGCAGGTTGCCTCCCATGATCACGGCTCCTGCCGGCGGAGTTCCCGCAAAGGACCATGTGCCTCCAGGTGTCGTGGCGTTGCTAGCAAACAACACCGATAAAGGCACGACTCCACCAGGCTCGACGATGCATTCAATCTGCTTGTTGACGAGCTCTGCGTTGGCAAGAGGTGCAACGACGATGTTGCGCGTCAGTACGTTGGTGCAGCCGTCGGGACTGTTGACCGTATACGTCACAGCATGCGTGCCGGGACCGGCCTCCTCCGGACAGAACTGATAATCCGGGTGACTGCCCTCGACTTCAACACCTTCACCGCTGAATACGCCACCCGGCGTACCAGTGACCAGGTCGTCCAGGTCCACACAGTCCGCGTCAACGCAAATGGGACCAAAGCCGGTCCATTCAGCGCTCGTAGCCGTTGTAGTATTGGTAACCGTAATGGTTTGACAGTAATCTTTGCGACATTCGACAAATGTGCAAGAGGCGTTGTCGAAATGTTCGTGCATGCAAATCGTTGCCGTTCCAGCACCTACTATGGTAACAATTCCACCGACGACGGTTGCAACTGCCGGATTGCTCGAACTATACTCGCGCAGATAGAAGGTCGTTCCGGGATGGGGCGGAAGACTTTCGAGGTAATTTGCAGGAATGTTGTACGAGATCGTTGGGACTCCAGGAGCCCAGCAAATCTCATTGGGCAGGCTGAATTTGGGTGATGGTTCCTCGCCGACGGTTAGCCGATAGTTATAAACGTCAACACAACCATCAGAGGCTCCAGGCCATGCTTCAACCCTGTATTCTACAACGTAGCAACCAGGATCCGTAAAGACCAGCGTATTGCTCTGAACGACACCGGTCAGACCTCCGCCCAGTGCATTTGCCGGCCAGGAAATCAGGTTCCAGGTTCCTCCACGCGTAGCCCCGGGACAGAGGAATGTCTCCAGATCAAAAGTTCCCATCGTATAGTAGCTCTCGATGTAAACGGGTATGTAGAACGCGCTGGCATTTGGGAAACCTCCATATAACTGGGATGTACCAAGACGGCGGGTTCCACATGCCAGTGCAAACTGATTTTCAAGGCAAAAAGCATTCACCGGCGCGTAAACTTCTACGTTGTGCGACATCACCGCTGTACAACCGGCACCATTCTGCACCGTGTAAGTGATGACGTGTGTGCCGGGAGGCGCATCTTCCGGACAGAATTGATAATTCGGGTGGCTGCCTTCAATGCTTACACCCGTACCAGTAAACACACCACCGGGGGTTCCCGTGACCAGGTCATCGAGGTCGATGCAGTCATCTGTTGTGCAGAAGCGATAAGGAACCGGACGCGTCCAGTTTGGATCGACTTCGACATTGGTCTCGTGGATGGTGATCCGCTCGCAATAAGTCTGAGAACAACTAGTACCCGCATCCGTTGCTCCGCATGTACCGTACGTTAGGGTTTCGGTAAGGCAAATCTCAAATACACCGGCTCCATGGATGGTTATGATTGGATTTTCCAGGGTATTGATGTCGAACGTAGGGACAGGTCCGGCACCGGAAATCAAGCTTGCAGTCCAGGAATAAGTCCTGGTTGCTGCATTGCCAAAGGTTTCTCCCGTGTAATCCATTGGCAGGCTGAGTGATCCGTCGACGCCATCCCAGCAGGCCTCTTCCGCCATATCGAACGCTGGCTTGGGTTCTTCGACAATAAGCAGGTAGACGATATCCGACATTTCGGCGCAATCCCCTACTGCACCCGCATAAGCAGCCGGAACGGTGTACTGAAGTTCATGACAACCTGGCGCCACACTCGCCGCCGTATTGCGGATGGCTATGGGGGTACCGCTGAGTTGCGTCCACGTACCACCTGGGGTGGTAGTTGGTGTGAGCAGTTCGTCCAAATTGAAATCGACAAAAGGACCGCCACCGCTGGGTTGGAAATCGTAACAACCCCTTGCAAGGTCAGCTACAAGGCTTGCATTTCTTGCTTCGTGAACATGGATCAGCCGACATGCAAATTTCATGCACGGACCCTCACCAGTCATCACGCAGATCAGGTGGTAGCCAGGTCCGGCTGCAGAGGGATCAAAGTTTCCACCTGCATTATCGCCTGTATAGTCGGTTACCCCGGGACCAGACCAATATACCTCGGAGTCGCCGTCGGGCGAACCTTCGTCAACCGAAGGATCCGAATTGTCGAGCACGAGGATGACCTCGCTTACGTCTTCGCAGGTATTCTGCGGTATAGTAAAGGAAGGATCGCTGGCTGCATACACCACGATTTCCAGGGTATCTATAACCTGGCAGTTGACAGGTTCTGTATTGCCAATGGTATATACGGCATAGTGAACGCCCTCGCCGGCAGCAGCCGGGTTAAAATCGGCGGTAACGCCGTTGCCGTTGTCTGTAACGCCGGGACCAGACCATACCCCGTTGACACCACACGCAGCCGCGTCGCCATTGTTTCTCAATACATAGCTTACATCGTCGTTGGCACAATAGGTCTGAGGACCCGTCAGGTCGACGTGCAATTGCTCATTGATGGCGATGGTTGCACGACACTGTATATCATTTGGGCAACTCGGTATCGTATACAGGATTTCAACCACACCGCATCCGCCGTTGTAAACCATCCCGGAGACTTCATCTCCAACAGCTACGTTGGTCGAGAAACCACCGTTGTTGGTGATGCCAACGACTGTAAAAGTGCCGGATAGTATAGCAGAAGATTGCAGCAGGTCGTAGAAAGTGATGGTCGCACCAGGCTCGAGACAGGCTGCATACGATTGCAGCGTACAGGACCCGGGAACATGATCTTCAATTACGATTGTAGTACAATAAATTTGCTCGCAACGCTGGTCACCCACGCTTACACAAACTGTGTAAGACCCCGGACCCGGGAAACCGTCGCCGTCTGAATCATTTGGCGTAAACGAACCGGATACCCCATTATCGGTGACCCCACCTCCAAACCACCTGACGTTCTCTGCCGTCAAAGGATTGCCGGCAAGATCATTGAGGTCCATTAAATTTAGGACCAATGGCCATGCATAGGTCTCACAGAGGACACCGGGATTTACGATTCCTGCCGTAGAGGACGGTGGTGGCGCAGCTTGGTAAATGCGAACTACTCTTCCCTCAATTACGGGTGGACATATTCCAAGTGGATCGGTCAACTCCAGGACGACACCATAATCTCCTGCTGGAACCTGGGTATTGAAAACTGGGTGAACAAAGGTTGAAAGTGACGTATTGATAGGTACACCTCCAATCAGGTCGTTTCGATTTGGCCCAGGGCCAACTTCAACTTCCATCCGCACATTATAGTCTGAGCATCCTCTTAGGTCTTGGCCAATCAGGCTAAACGGTTCGTCCTGGCAATAGTCGGTAGCAATGGCCCAGGTAATTTTCGGACACTCCCGTATGGTTACGAGAATATCATCACTGAGGCTGGTTCCACTACAATCTACATAGGTATAGCTTATCGTGGCCACGCCGCATCCCCCGTCATAAAGGGCAGCATGTGAATTGCCGGGGCCCGCAGGAGGCAATAATGCAAAGGCCAGTCCGGGGGAATTTGAAATCGTCCATACGCCACCTTCCGGAGCAGAACCCAACAACAACGATTCCAAATCCAGCAGCTCATCCGGACACCAGCAGATGCCAAAATCATTGATCAGGAAGGGTGCAGCAAAAGACTGCTCAACCTGGATGACGCGGGTCAATTCGACATGACAGTCCGCATCGCCAACGGTATACGTTACGGCATAAGCACCGGGTGCGGGAGGGTTAAAAATACCTCCTCCGGCTGAGCAACGGCCGGCCGTGAGCTGGTCGCCACTCCATTCGCCGCAATCTACTCCCGTAATATAAGTGCACAGGTCGAGCGGAAGGTCGGTCATACAAACCGGGCCGGGGTTATCCCAGCCGGCATCGGCCGGATTTGCGCGAATGAACACGTCGCAATTGGCCAGAATGCCACTTACGTTGCCACTGCAGTCTTCGGCCCAGACCGGGATGGGTTGAATGCCCAATTCGGTACAATCGAAGGTGGCCAGAGCATTGTGTTCTATTGGATCGGGATCGCAATTATCGGTAGCGACTGCTCTGTCGTCAAACCAATCGGCCGGCACCGTTGCAAAAGTATATTGGCAGGTGACTGGATCGATAGCCATATTAAAGGTGTCCATTGGAGTTGGACAGGTGATTGAACTTGGAGCCAGGAGGTCCTGGATCTGGATGACGTCGGGGCAAACGAGCTCAACCGGGCCGTTGCCATTGCAGTCCGTAAAGCTAAAGCTGACATCCAGGGATGCCAAAGGTGGACAAACGACTGCGGACGCATCAAACGGACCGGGGGGCGGTGTTTGCGTGATGGTTGTCGGATCGAGCAGGGGGTCGCAGTTATCCGAGAACAGACCGCTGGTACGGAAATCCGGGATGATAACTTCGCAGTTGGCGTCGGTAGTCAGCAGCACTGGTGCCGGGCAGTCGCCTGGTTCTGGAGTGGGATCCGTATTGTCGTAAACAGCTACCGCAAAGGTGCAGCAGTTTGGGGGCGAACTGGCCAGTGGTGGATTGAGGTTGCCGTTTCCGAAACAATCCTGGGCACAAATGCGCACGATCACGGTGCGAAGTGAAGGACAGCCGCCTCCTGTGATGATGGGGAAGGTATTGTTTGGGAAGGGTACCGGAGCGATGACGCGCTGAGACAATACAAAAGGAGCGCCGCAATCGTCAACCGCCGTTACCAAAGGACGAAAATCTTCGACGGTGTACTGGCAGAAGGCATCAAAATACCGTGTCTGATCGGCGGGGCAGGTGGGGATTGGCCGCCGCGTATCTTCGAGGGTTACGTTAAAAGTTGCTGGGGCAGAAATGTTTCCGCAGGCATCTTCTGTAGTCACCGTAATGGGGAACACGTCATTATTGGTAGGACAGGTCAGCACCGCAGGAAGCCCGGCAGTGATCACGATGTTGGCCCTGAGGGTGGCATCGTTGGTACAGTTGTCGTCCACCTCGGCGTTGGTGATCGTGGCGATGATGTCCGCCGCCGTCACCGTACAACCCGGACCGGCCTGCAGGGTCACGTCTCCTGGGGTAATGGTTGGCGGGGTACCATCTACTATGGTGAATTCATCAATGTCGGTAATGGAACAAAGTATGTCATCGCTTGGGTCGGTAAGCATCCCGAGATAGAAGAACACTGCCACGACGTTGATATCAATAACGTCGCCGGGGCAAGAAGCCGAACGGGGCAGATTGATCAGGGTCCCGGCAAGCGGCGCCTGCTCGACGGTGATCAGCACCCAGCCTCCGCCAACGTTTGGCGTGGCGGTCCAGCGAGGCAGTACGTTGGGGATTACGACGTTGCAGCCTGCATTTAAACTACCTGTCAGCGGGGGGCCAACAGGGCCAGTTAAGGCGTTGCCAGATCCCGGATCACAGGCAGGGATTTGGGCTTGCGCCAGGTTGGCCGTAGCCAGGACCAGCAACAGGCCGAAGAACCAGGCTAAAATTCGGTTTTGGAATGTACAATCGCTTTTCATGAGATTAGTTTTATTGTTGTTCTTTTAAACTCACTGGATGATTTGGTCAATAAACAGCAGCCGGATCGAGGGAGCCAGGCTCAGATCGTGCTCGATCGAGGCCTGGAAATTGCCAATGCCGACGGATGTATGGTTTGCTTCGTACTTTACGATTTTGTTGCCCATGGTCCGGTAAACCATGGCTGCCCCCGCCGCACTGGAGCGGAAAGCGAGGTGGCGATGAAAAAACTCGAGGTGTTCCTTGCTGGCAACATCCGGATAAATGAGCTGGGTAAACCGGTCGTTCCCGAGTTGCTCAAGCGCAGCATCGGAGGGAATGAATACCAAGTACTGGAACATGTCCAGCCGCATGAAGGAATTCTGATAGCGCCCGCGGTCGAGAAATTCTCCGTAGTGCTTGTAGCCCTCGCGCCCCTTAACGGCGGTGGTCAGGTCGGCGTATGTCTTCTCGAGAACATCTTTGGCAACGAACTCCTGGGTAGCAGGTGCGGGTGTATTGGCTGGCTGGGGTGAAGGGCTTGCCTGATTGGCGACTTTACTTCGGCAGGCACAGGACAAAAAGCACGCCATGGCCACGACCATAGCCACGCTCCATGAAAAATTGTACAACAGGCATGCGCCCGTTCTGTTTCTGCGTCTTTTCATCCTCAAGTTTGGTTAGGCAGGCAACAACCGTCCGATGAATGTTTTACATCCTCCTCAAGACTGCGCTGCGACCAGACCTATATATTGCTTCGTAAGGGGTGGCTTCGTCAACCCTTATAATTCCCTGCAAATATAATTGTGGTTCTCAATTGCGGCACTGCAAACATTACAAATTACATATATTTTTTTTAATAAACTTTAATGTATTATATATCAATATAAAACAAATACACTTTTATTGTATATACTTAAAGTAAAGATGTTCCTGCGGGTTCCCGGCACCCATCATATATAAGAAAAAAGGCGGATGTAACCGCCTTTTTTCTTATAACTTATATATTTAATTAATGTTAATTCGATAGGACCAGCAGGAGGGTCTGGGAGCGGTCTCCTGTCTCCAGGTTGCAGTAAATCACTCCGCTCGCCGGGATGGATTTCCGGTCAAGGACGACGACGTTGCGGCCAGCCAATCCCTTTGCTTTAGTATTGTACAGCGATCTCCCATCCTGTGAGATCAGGCTGAGCTGGTAGGACTGCTCACGGGGAAGGTTAAAGTAAACCTGTGTGTATTCCACCACCGGATTGGGGAAAGCTCCCAGGTAAAGCTCGTCGTCGGCTTCCATTTCCACCAAACCCGTTTCAGGACTTACCACGTCGAATCTGCTCAATTGAGTTCCCGTCTTCTTGTCGACGGCAATGGGTGGAATGCATCCTTCGTCGTACACCAGGGTAATGTTGAACGTGCAGCAGTTGGTCGGCAGGGGTGCGGCGAGCGAGGGGTTGAGGTTGCCGTTTCCGCACAGGTCTCTGGCACAAACCCGAACAGTGGCAACCCTCGGACCCGGCGCGATGTTGATCGTAGGATAGACGTTGTTTCCGTATGCACCCCTCGTCGGATTGGTCAGTGCAAGTATTCTCTGGCTATAGATCAGACAAGTGATGTCGCAATCGGCATCACACGCTTCAACAACCGTTGGCTCCTCTGTGAAATTCTCAAACGGATAATTCGGGTCGGGCCAGCATACCGTAAAGTTGGATGGAGGTGTCAACACTGGTGCGGTAACATCTTTCACATAAATGTTCACCGTTTCTTCGGCAGATTCGTTTCCGCAGGCATCCGTTGTCTGGTAGGCCACACAGTAGGCACCATAAGGGTTCTCGGGGCAAACGACCATGCCGCCTTCTGCCGGATAAAAAGCACAGCCTTCTCCACTCAAATACTCTACCGTGAGGTTATCCAACAAGGTGGCGTCGCCGGTGCAGTTGTCGCTCACATGTGATGCCTTGACCAGCGCCAGCAACTGTGCTTCCGTGATTTCGCAATCTGAATTGGCGTTAAGGGTAAAACTCGCGGGCAACGTGATCACCGGAGCTACGTCTTCGGTGACGGTAATGCTGACGTCCTGCTCATTTTCGTTGCCGCAGGCATCGATGATGTGAAAGGTCCAGCACTGAACTACTTCAGGGCATTCGGGATCTGCCGGCTCCATCATATCGCAGCGCGTAACCCAGCTGTTTGCCACCAGGTAGTCTTTGCTGGTGCAGTTGTCTTTGACGTTGGCCTTTTTGAGCAGTGGCTTGATGTCAGCTCCGTCGATGTCGCAATCTGAAGTCACAGCAATCGTCATATCCATCAATCCCATAAAGCTCGGTGGCGTACTTTCCACCACATTAAAGTGGTCCATGCCAAGCACGCTGCACAGGATGTCGTCGCTGTCATCCAACGGATCTCCAAAATAAAAAAATAAGGCGGTAATGACGACTTCCACTTCGCCTTCCGGACAGACGATGCCACCGGTCAAGGACAGGACCGTGCTCGACGATGGCGCCTGGCTCACGCTGATGAGCTGGTAGCCCAAACCCGGTGAGGCAACCCACCGTCCGAGCAGATCGGGAACCAGCACTTTGCAATTGCCAGAGTTGACGTCTACGTAAATTTCAGACAGATCGATTTGGGTCAGGGTGTTTCCGGCACCCCCGTCGCAGGGCGGTACCTGTGCCCATGCACTGTTTGGCAACATAGAACAGAATGCACTTACTGCCAACAAGGCACGGCTTAATAGAGTAATGAGTTTTTTCATGAGTTCCGTATTTAACTTGATCGTTTAGAATGCCCTGCGAATTTACCGGATCGGCAGCGATTTATCTAAAAACATTACAAAAAAAATTTATGTAAGCCCGGTTCGCCGCGTCACACCAATGAATCTTGGCCACCAGGAGGGTTCCTTTGAAAGGAATCCTAATAAAACAGCGGTCCCGAAACGGGTACGATGTGCAATTTTCCAGCATCTGCCCGCGCTTCGCCCAAACGCACTTTTCGCCGGGTATGTGGCATTTCCACGCTGTCTTTTGAAAACCGCAGATCCATTCCGGAAAGCGTCCTGAACGCAAAACCCGGATAGAGCGGGTCGGGTTGGGGGCAGGCGTGGTGGATGAAAAACTTCATTTGGTAACCAAGATCTTCCGCACGGTCACTGGTGAGCATGGCCAGTTCCCTGTCTGGAAGTTGCTTCATCGCCGCATCCGTCAGGGCGAATACGCGGTAGCCCTGGCGGTCGGCATTGGCCATCAACTGCTTTCCCTTGAGTCTGCCGACGAGCAGGGCAAACTGTTGCATATCTTTCTGGTCTTGCAACTGGCGATGGAGTTCCTCCATCAGGTCGGCTGCCTTTTGTTGTCGCTCCACCACTGCGGGCTCGGGAGGTGGCAGGGTTTTGGGCATATCTCGGGGTGCGGGCACTCCCGTGCCCTTTGCCTCTTCTGCACCTTTACCTCCTTCGGTTCGCGGGGCGCAGGCCGCAGATACCAGGATCAAAATGGCCAGCAGGCGTGCCAGCTTTTGGATTGAAGGGGATTGAATGGAAAAACTCATTGGGTAGATCAGCTTGACTGCAAAGTTAGTGCACGCGAAGGAGTCGGCGATGGAGTCAACCGCTCGCCCGTCTTGCTTAACGAATATGCTTGCTACCTTTGCTCCAATGCATTCTGACAAATTCGAACAACTGCGGAAAAAGAAATCAGACGCTGTCTTGGGTGGCGGGCAAGCGCGCATGGATGCCCAGCACGCAAAGAAGAAGCTGACCGCGCGGGAACGGATCGACTATCTGTGCGATCCCGGAAGTTTTGAGGAACTCGGTATGTTGGTCACACACCGCAGTTCTGATTTTGGCATGCAGGACCATTTGCATTACGGCGATGGCGTTGTGACGGGATACGGAACCATAAACGGCAGGCTGATCTACGTCTTTGCACAGGATTTCACCGTATTTGGGGGGTCGCTGTCCGAAACACACGCCGAAAAGATCTGCAAGATCATGGACCTCGCCCTGCGCAACGGGGCCCCGGTCATCGGCCTCAACGACTCCGGGGGTGCGCGCATCCAGGAAGGGGTTCGTTCCCTTGCCGGATATGCCGATTTGTTTTATCGCAACGTGCGCGCATCGGGAGTCATCCCCCAGATCTCCGCCATCATGGGGCCCTGCGCCGGAGGAGCGGTCTATTCTCCTGCCATCACCGACTTTGTGCTGATGGTGGAGCACAGCAGCTACATGTTCGTTACCGGACCCAACGTGGTCAAAACGGTGACCAATCAGGAAGTCAGCGCCGAAGAACTCGGAGGGGCCCACGCCCACGCCACCAAGTCCGGGGTTGCCCAGCTCACTTCTGCAAACGACCGCGACTGCCTCGATCAGATCCGCCAGTTGCTTGCCTACCTTCCTCAGAACTGCGAAGAAAAAACCGCGCGTCTGGACTACACTCCGGCGGATGAGCGACGGCCGGCACTCATCGACATGATCCCTGCCTCTCCTTCACAGCCATACGACATTAAAGGGGTCATTGACGAATGCGTGGATTCCGGCAGTTTTTTTGAAATCCACGAAGATTATGCGGAGAACCTCGTGGTGGGCTTTGCGCGAATTGCAGGCAGAAGCATTGGCATTGTCGGCAACCAGCCTACAAATCTGGCGGGATGTTTGGACGTCAATGCATCCCGCAAAGGCGCCCGTTTTGTCCGCTTTTGCGATTGTTTTAACATCCCCCTGCTCGTGCTGGAGGACGTTCCCGGGTTTTTGCCGGGTACCGACCAGGAGTGGAACGGCGTAATCAGCAACGGTGCCAAACTGCTTTTTGCCTTCAGCGAAGCCACAGTGCCCCGCATCACCGTCATCACGCGAAAGGCTTATGGCGGGGCCTACGACGTGATGAACAGCAAGCACATCGGGTCCGACTTCAACTTCGCATGGCCAACCGCGGAAATCGCCGTCATGGGTGCGCGCGGAGCCAGCGAGATCATCTTTAAAAAAGAAATCGAATCCGCGCAAGACCCCCTTGCTGCCCAATCGGAGCGCGAACGCGAATATGCCGAAAAGTTTGCCAATCCATACCATGCTGCGGCCCGGGGTTTCATCGACGAAGTCATTGAACCCGCCGATACGCGCATCAAACTCATCAGGGCCTTTGCCAGCCTCGAAAACAAAGTTGACAACCTGCCGCGCAAAAAACACGGCAACATTCCCCTCTGACCTTTTCCCGGCAACCGCCCGTCTGCGCCCTACTACCGTCAGAGCTTCGTGGCAAATTACTTATCTTGGCGGGCCGCTTTCGGCAAACCGCGTTCAATGGGTTTGAATGCGGGATCAAATGGTATGGTCAATTATTCAGAATGAAAGCAAATCATTCCCGCCAGGCACTTTTTCCTGCAGGGTTTCCGTTCAGCCTGCTCCTGCTACTCACCATGGTTTCGGCTTGTGGAGGCGACAAGCAACCGCTCGCAAACGATGGCGAAGTACAGCCTGCATTCATCCGCCTCGACCCCCGGCAAACGGGCATTGATTTTTCCAATGCCCTTACCGAAACAGAAGAAGAGAACGTTTTGATTTACGATGGATTTTACACCGGCGCAGGAACGGGTGTTCTCGACGTCAACAACGACGGGCGCCCGGACTTGTTTTTTGCTTCAAACCAGGGATCCGACAAGCTTTACCTCAACGAAGGGGGATTTCGTTTCAAAGACCTTTCCAAAACTGCAGGAGTCGAAGGCGGCACCGAGTGGGGCGCCGGAGTGAGCATTGCCGATGTCAATGCCGACGGCTTCGACGACATCTACCTCTGTTGCCACATGTACCTCGACCCGGAACGACGCAAAAACAAACTTTACATCAACAACGGTGACAACACCTTCACCGAGCGGGCTGCGGAGTACGGTCTCGACGACGCAGGCTTTAGCATCAACGCGAGCTTTCTCGACTACGACCTCGACGGAGACCTCGACGTGTACGTCGTCAACCAACCCCCAAACCACAACGCTACGCGCGATCCCATTATGGCAAAGGGCACACCCGATTTTCAATACACGGACCGCCTATACCGGAACGAGGGAAACGGCAGGTTCACCGACGTCACGCGCGCTGCCGGGGTTGAGAATTTTGCCTTTGGACTGAGTGCTACCGTAGGTGACTTTTTCAACGACGGCTGGCCCGACATCTACGTTGCCAACGATTACGACTATGGCGATTTTTTCTACGTCAACAACGGGGATGGCACGTTCCGCAACGTATCGACCTATTCGTTGAGGCACATCAGCAACTTCAGCATGGGGGCCGATGCTGCAGACATCAACAACGACGGCTGGCTCGACCTCTTCGTTGCCGATATGACCCCGGAAGACCACTACCGAAACAAGACCAACATGGCAGCGATGAGCCCGGAGACTTTCTGGAAGTTTGCCAACACGGGACACAATTTTCAATATATGTTCAACACCCTGCAGCTCAACCAGGGCAACGGGCTTTTCAGCGAGATCGGCCTGATGGCCGGTGTTGCCAAAACGGACTGGTCCTGGAGTGCGTTGTTCTCCGACTTTGACCTCGATGGATTCAAGGATTTGTACGTGACCAACGGCATTCTTCGAGATATCCGCAACCGCGATTTTACGGCGTATGCATTTGAAGCCTTTCACGACAAAAGCATCCCCCGGCTCGACATCATTTCCAAGGGACCAAGTATGCCCCTGAGCAACTACATGTACCGCAACGATGGCAAGCTGCACTTTGAAAATGTTGCAAGTCGCTGGGGGCTGTCAGACCGCTCCTTCTCGCAAGGGGCGTCTTATGCCGACCTCGACGGCGACGGCGACGCAGACCTCGTCGTCAACAATATGAACCAGGAGGCCTTTGTGTATCAGAACCGGACGGTGGACCAGGGCGCTGCCAATTATTTCCGGATTCGCCTTGAGGGCATCCCAGGCAACTCGAGGAGCTTTGGGGCGAGGGTCCTGATCCGCTATGGCCAGGGGGGAATGCAGGTGGGGGAAGTCGCCGGAACCCGAGGATTTATGTCGAGTTCTGAAACCACCCTCACGTTTGGACTCGGTGGGGCAAGCTCGGTGGATTCCGTCTTCATCCGCTGGCCGGGTGGAAAATTCATGCGCTTGGGCAATCTAAAAATCAACCAGACCCTGGTGGTCAGACAAGCAGACGCCAGAGAGCAAATGGCGGAGCAGCTACTTCAACTCGTGCCCTTCATCCTGGCTGAAGACCAGTCCGATGCCAGTTTCGGAGGGATTTCCCATACTGAAAACGCATTTGACGATTACAAACGGGAAGTGCTGATCCCTTACAAGCAATCGACGCTGGGACCCTCCATGGAATCGGGCGACCTCAACGGAGACGGGCTCGACGACCTTTTTCTGGGGGGCTCAGCCGGACACCCCTGCAAACTGCTGATCCAGACCCCTTCCGGCAAATTCCAGGCTTCCGGCCGGGGGCCGTGGCAGGCCCATGCAGCCTCCGAGGTGCTCGACGTGCTGTTCTTTGATGCAGACGGCGACGGCGATCGCGACATTTTGACGGTCTCGGGGAGCAACGAATTTCCGGCAGGCGACAAACGCTATGCAGACCACCTCTACCTCAACGATGGGAAAGCCCGTTTTTCGGATGGATCCGGCAGCTTGCCTGCCTTGCATTACAGCAAGGGAGTTGCCCGCGCGGCTGACGTCGACCTCGACGGAGACCTCGATCTTTTTCTGGGTGGTCGACTCGTTCCGGGAAAATACGGGCTCTCTGAGCGGAGCAGCCTGCTCATCAACGAGGGCGGCAAGTTCTCGGATGCAACGGCTACGTGGCTTTCCAGCCTGGCCCCTTCGTTTGAATGCGTCACGGGCGCCTGCTTTACTGACCTGGACCGGGATGGAGATCCCGATCTTGTCGTGGTGGGCGAATGGGCTCCGGTGCGCGTCTTCCGCAACGACCGAAATGCTTTTGTCGAACAGTCTGCATCCTTTGGCACAGACCAGCTGTACGGCTGGTGGAATGCGGTAGAAGCTGCAGACCTCAACGGCGACGGCTGGGTTGACCTCGTTTTGGGAAACCTCGGGCTGAATTCAAAATTCAAAGCCAGTGCAGAGAAGCCTTTCTTCCTCTACATCAATGACTTCGACGGCAACGGAAGCTGGGATACCTACCTGGCCTCCAAAGGCAGCGAAGGCAAGCTCTATCCGGTGCGCGGGCGGCAATGTTCATCTGAACAGATGCCCTTTATTGCTGAAAAATTCAAGACTTACGATCATTTTGCACGCGCCTCCATCGAAGAGATCCTCGAGGGACGGATGGATGGAGCAACCATCAAAAAAGCGACGGAATTGCGGAGCATGGTCCTCTGGAATACGGGAGGCGGGGCTTTTCAGGCAGCACCCCTGCCCCCGGAGGCACAGGTCTCTACCCTACAAAGCATTGCCTTTCACGATTTTAACCAGGATGGACGCGCAGACCTGCTCCTTGGCGGAAATTACTACAACCGCGAAGTGGAAACCGCAAGAAATGATGCGAGTGTCGGGCTCATTTTGCTCAATACCGGAGGACCGGACTTCATTCCCGTTGTCAATGCCATAGCCGGACTCCAACTGAACCGCGACCTGCGAGAACTCCGCATGGTCCGGGGAACGGATGCGGGCTGGCGCATTGTGGCTGCCAACAACAACGACCAACTCCAGGCGTTCCGGGTCCGATGATCTGCCGGGCAAGAGGGACGCGTACCCAGACCGGGTACACAAACACACAATTTTGAGGCAATTTTGTCATTGAAGAGCCGTGTATGCTATTTTTGCGCGAGCATATCCAAAAGAACGACCCATGGCAATCATCATTACCGACGAATGCATCAACTGCGGAGCCTGCGAGCCCGAATGTCCGAACAACGCCATTTACGAAGGGGGCATTGAGTGGGCTATGGCCGACGGAACGACCCTGAGCGGGACCTATACTCTGGGCGGAGGGGTGGAAGTAGATGCCGACCAGCGGAATACTCCGATCAGCAACGAATTCTATTTTATCGTCCCGGATAAATGCACCGAATGCATGGGTTTTCATGAGGAACCCCAGTGTGCTGCAGTCTGCCCGGTCGACTGCTGTGTACCAGATCCAGACCGCCGCGAAAGCGAAGCCGTTTTGCTCGCCCGTCAGGCGCGTCTGCATGCTTAATAGAGCCTTTCAACTCTGAAAACAGATTCGGGCTAATTTCCCGGTCTGCAGTTTCTTCTGATACTAACAAACGTTTGTAAGTACGTTAAACAATTACCACAAAGGGAATTTAAAGGCATACGACAGTGTCAGGAAGCCATCGCATTCACGCGATCCAAGACCTGTTGCTGAACGCTTTTGCTATACCCTATTTACCCGGACGTAGCGTCTCAAACCTTTGCCCGTTTGAAGACAGATGGTGTAAAGGCCTGCTGGCACTTCTCCCAAATTGACTTCAATCATATCCGAACGTTTGTTAGCATCGACCATCCACTCGGTTCCGTGCACATCAAAAACACTTACGCGATCAATTGGACCGGGAACAGCGATGCGCACCCATCCGCGAACGGGGTTGGGATACACCCGGACTGCTGTACCGGCTTCCTCTTCTCCGATGCCCGTAATCGTGAGATCGACTACAACTGAACGCGTATAAACGCCACAACCACTGGTGACCGTCAATTTGACTCGGTACACCTTTGCGGAGTCATAAGTGTGCACGGGACTGAACTCATTGGATTTTGAGCCGTCGCCAAATTCCCACAAATATTGTTCGCCGTTGACGGTCGTATTGGTGAAAGCAACGGTGCGCCCGGTCACGATGGCGAATGAATAATTGATGCTCACCGGATTGGCCAATTCCAGATCCCGAATGAGGATGGCATCCGTTCCCAATGCTGATTTGACGTGCAGGCTGGTCCATTTTTTTCCCTGTTGTGTATAGCGGATGCTATGCGGTCCGGCGCCACTGGAGTACCGCGGGCTGCCTCCAGCCCCTGCATCCAGATAAATGCGTGCATCCGGGGCATCTGTTGACGGGGTAAACACTACCGGTTTGGTATAGCAGCCCGGATCGGGAGCAATGCTCAGTCCCGCCGTCGATGTTTGCGGAAGCTTTTCTCTGATTTCAAAATTGTCAATCAGTGTCCGGTGGTTATGGCCCCGGAAGATTTGGACTTCCACCACGACCCGGGAACCTATAAAGCCCGACAGGTCGTAGGCGAGCCAGTACCAGGAGGTGTCGGTTGGAGCCCATTGCTGGGTCAGCGTGGGTGCAACGGTTTTGATCAGCTCCGTGCGTCCGTTCAACAGCAATTGCTGCCGGTGAGATAGGTCGCAAACTTCGCTAACGACCAGGCGCAGGCTATCGGGGTACTGCGAATTTTCAAGTTGGTGATGGGCAAAATCGAGGTAGAGAAAGGGCTCTTTGGCAGAAGTGAGGTCGGCGATGGGCGAAGTCAGCACAATGGGCTGGCCGCGAAAGACTGGATTGGGATTCTCAAACATCAGGGCATTGCCCATGACTGCATTTTTTCCGCGCACCCGGACGTTTTGCCAAATGGAGTTGTCAAGCGGATTGGAGATGAGCCAATTTGAAGGAATGCCCGCTGCAGCAAACGATTCGGTTAGTGGATAATAAGCCTGTACGTCGGGCAGCTGCGTCAGTATGAGTTCCTGAACCAGCGTGTCGTTGAATGGGTTTTCGTCGCCCACATGCTCCAGCCACGCGGTGAGCGTCGCGGAAGTCCGGTTCCGAAACAACACCCCTGGTCCAAATTGCACCGTTACGGTGTCGTAGGCATCGAGGCGGTGAGCATATTGTTCTGAAACCAGACCGGTATCCGAAAGTGCGTGAATCCGGAATCCCTCGACCGGGTTGGACGTCCGGTTGATCACCAGGAAAGAAGGCACGGCGGTTACTTCGGTGCAGTTGTAATAGCTCGAAGGGTTTTCGGGCCCAAAGTCAAGTCCGAGGTCGGTGGTCAGCTGGCAACCTACGAGGGTGTCCGGAGTGGATATGGCAACTTCGCGACGGCTCAGCGCTTTCCCTTGCCAGCCAGCCACCGAAAACCACTTGCGCTCGTTTGGGTTGCTATTGGGCAACTCGATCGAATTGCCGGTTACCATTCCGATGGAATCCATGTACCGGGAGCCCAACTGATAAACCAAAAAACTGTCTTTGCTGCCTGCTTGCCAACTGAGTTCCATAGAGCCGGGGCAGTATTTACTCACTTTAAAGCCCAACACGCCTGAGGTGATCGTAAACCTTCCGCTGGTTCGGACCTGGCTGCCCTGCCGGATCTCAACGAGACAGGAATCTGAAGAGATCCCGTTGGGCATGAGAAAGTTGAGCAAGCGGGAACCTGGCGGTACGGTACCCAATTGGATCCAGCTTCTGCCTGCATCGGAGGAAAGTCTCACCGAGATGCTATCTGAGCCATAAGCGGTAAAATGCACCTGGGCCAGCTCGGTAATGTTGAATTGTTCCCCGCCAACAGGATGGGTGAGTCTCAGGCCTTCTTCTTCAAATTCGAACAGCACGTAACAATCTACAGCATTCGATGGGATGAATTTTCCGTCGATGGCCAGGATATAATCCCCCGGGGCCGGAGCGCTCAAACTGACCTGCTCGAAATTGTTGAGGGTGTCAATGCCCCTGGAAGCTCCGGCGGCAAGCGTCTGGGCATTTGGGCTGGGATCGAGGACCCAGGGTTGATGGCTTGTGCCCGAGGGACCGGTCACGATCATGTCGAGATCGTTGATGAGGGCCCTTGAACTCAGCAGGGATGCTTCGGGCTCCGGCCAATAGATCATGATTTTAGCCAGCACCGTACCCTGGGGGATGGTAAAGGGCAGATCGTAGCGCTCACCATGCCGTACGACTTGCTTATGGTAACGGCGATCTGCCAGCAAGCGGTACGCACGGTAGGCATCGACCACGCCGCAGCCAAACTGGTAATCCGGGCCCGGAGTGCCAATGTCGGTGGCGGTATTCATTACGGCGGCTTTGATGAGCGCCGACTCTGGGTCAGCGCCCTGATTGAATTGCTTATAAGCCTGATATAACAAGGCACAAACGCCGGCAATTCCCGGAGCAGCAGCGGAAGTCCCGCCAAAGACCAAAATGCCGTTGTCGGGTGCCGTGGACAGCTGGTTCGTTCCCCGTGCTGAAATCTCAGGCTTCATCCTACGGTCCTGCGTCGGTCCCCGGGAGGAGCTTGTTTCAAGTGTGCCGTCGATGCGGAGGTTAGCCACCGTCAATGCATTCTTTCCGATCTTATGTCCTCCGGTCACGTTGCCCCACTGATTGCCCGCCCCGTAACCGCAATCCTGATTGTTGGAATTGCCTGCCGAAAAAACGTGCAACAAAGACCTGTTTTCAAAAAGTTGTTTATCAACAACCTGGGCTTCGATGGTGTAGCCCGCATTGCAACCGTTGCTGTACGAAGAATTCGTGATGACCACGCCTTGCTGCTGGTGGTAGTCGAGGGTATTGTCGAGAAAATCCGGCTGGTAATTGATGACGAAGAGTTGGGCGCCGGGCGCCATGCCCGTCACCACGGGGTCGTAATTGCCCGCACCGGTCAATACACCGGATACCCCGTCGCCGTGGGTACCAATGTCGTTATAGGTGTCATTGGTCAAACGGCCCTGGAAGTCGATGTGGGGCCCAACCCAACCATCGTCGCGAACCATAACGCGCACGCCCGACCCGTCGAGTTGAAGCCCTTTTGCCGGATTCGAACCGATCATATTGACGCGGTGCAACGCCCGGCCCTCGCGGTCCTCGGGCTCTCCCAATTCTGGCCTGCACCCAAGGTATTTGACCCCTGATAAGGCGGCGACCTCACGAAGTTGTTTATCATCAATGCGGATGTAGGCCAGATCGACCCTACCGCCCCCCGGTGTGTAATAGGGGATCCCCAGGTCATCCAGCCTGTTCAGACTGCTGGCCATGGCTTCGTGGTCGTAAAACTGCACGGCGATCCGGGCCAGCCCTCCTTCGCGGCTACAAGCGTTTCCATAAAGCAAGTCGCGGCTCAATTTGAAGGCAGGCTCCATGCGAAAACAACTTACAAGGCCTGGAACGGGCAGGTCGGAACGCAAATGGTTTCTTTGTATGGCGCAGAGGTAGTGTTGCGCGGGTATGTATTCCAGGACTTCAATGCCGGCAGAAGCCAGGTCAGCCCATTCGCGCTGGCTGAGCAGGTGATCAAAACCCAATAAGCGGAAAGAGCGGCTTTCGAGGAATTCCTCAGGTCGAAAGCTGGTCAGCGGCTCGCGCTCAGCGTCGGTAAAAGCCAATCCGTTGTGCCAGAAAACTGCATTGGGCGCCTGGGCAATCAAATTGAGCAAAAGGGTCAGAAAGCATGCTGTAAAAAGATATTTCATCGAGGTACTCTATGGGTTGAAGAACGAAATTAATGCGAAATGCGGTGCATTTAGGATATTTAACGCTTAGCCTATAAATAACGCCCCCTCTGTTAGCTATCGACGACCAGAGCTGCAGGCCAAAGCATTAACCGGCCTCAAAAACACATGAAGAAAGGGTGGAGATCATCGGTGTGCTGGCTTTGCATCCGGCTCGTAATCGGCCTTGACAATGCTCATAAAGCGCAGACAGGAATAATTCATTAAGGCGGTGAGTTGCGGGTGGGGAACTACCAAGCGGTAAAAGTGATCCTTGCTGAATACCACTTTGCCAAATCGCCGGATCTCGAGGGAATCGACCGGGGCAAAGGTTTGGAGCAGTACCATGGCACTGCCGGGTGTAGATCCGATCCGTTCGAGTTCAGATTCCGTCATGCCCGAAGCGAGTTTTTCATGAGGAGCGATGGGGATGAGTTCCCGCAGGGGTGTTTCGTCGAGGGATTTACGCTCCCAACGTTTGTCCCAGTTGCCGAGGTACTGGGTCTCCATGACGTATTCCTGAATGCGAAGCCCCTCCTGGAGCAGTGTAGCTTTATCTTCCTCGGTGAGGAGGCGCTTGGCTTCAATGCGCCCGAAGGTATAACGCGCACAGCTCTCTTCACTGAGCTGAGTCCACTGCGCAGGCTGGCGGGAACACTGGCTGAAAAGCAAGGTGGACGCAGCAAATAGCATGAATGGTTTCATTGGCGGATCTCTTTGAACATTTGATTAAACAGCTCCATGAAGCGACTGTTGCGGAAACCCAGGCCCAGCCAAAGTACAAATGAAAAGACAATGCTGAACCCCATGCTCATCATGGAGACTAAACGCGTAACTAACGACTGTTCACCTTCAGACAGCTGGTACAGACCGATACCGGATGACGCGATGTGGTATGCGGCCAGCAACAGGCATTTTGTCAGGATAAGGATTAACAGGATCAATATGGCCAGTAACCCGTATTTCAGCCTTCCGGCAATGGGCATTGGGCTTGCCACGAACAGGGAAACCAAAAAGAGCAAGGGTACGGCAAAGAGCTGAAACAGGAAAATCTGAAAGGAGAAAGTCGATGCCCGGTATTCGGAAAGCCCGGCTTGCACAGCGCGTTCCCTTTCCGCACGCAGCGTCACTGGATTTCCATAAACGAGGTAGAAAGCATTGGGATCGCGTTTCCCGGCAGTGTCGAAGGCATCCTGCGTCTCGACGTGGGCATCGGAAAAAGCCCATTTGATGGTCTTTGCCGACAGCCACCGAAAGCTTGCCAGGAATGGATCGCGGACAGACGGTACAGCCAACACTAAGTTGGCGGCCAGGTAAGTCGCACCAAAAACGGCGAGAAATCGAAAGATCAGCGGCATGTCAGGATGCTAACTTCGTCTGGATGCGTGCAACCCAGAGCAACCACAGCGCGATGGCGATCAGTGTAAACAAGATCACCCCCCCGTGAAGATGGAGAAATTCAAACCCCGCCTTCCAATAAATACCGGCGAGGTAAAGTCCGGCGATGCGAACCAGGTTCAATAAGGAAAGGATGAGCATACCGGTCCATAGTCCACGCCATTTTAAACCAGCTTTGGCAAAGGGGAAGGCCAGAACCGCACTGATGTAAAGGGCTGTCGCTTCCAGACCGTCGCAGCCACCTTTGATGCTCACCCGGAAATCGGCACCGACTAGGTGGTCTCCAATGGCTTCAGTGTCGTGTCCGATCAGGAGCAGCAGGAAGTTGGCGAGCCTGGCTTGTGTGCCAAGCAGGTGTTCCATGATGAATTGCTCGTACAGTGGCGAATAGTAAAAAGCGTAGAAGAGGACCATTAATAACAGAAAGCCCGCAAGGAAACGAAAGATTGGACTCTTGGATCTCCACCAAATGGCCAAAGCAGATCCCCCTGGCCTTTCCTGCTCCTTTCCTTGAGTGGGTGTATTATCCGGTGGGTTGTTCATCGCTGATTGAGCAGGAGCAATATGTGTATGAAGTAAGCCAGGATAGGAACGGTGACGATCATGCAGACGATGTCGGCCGTTGTAAATTCCTTCCAGATCAGGTAAATGGCGACCCAGCCGAGTATGGCCAGCAAGCAGGACACCACGAAGGCTTTATCGTAAACGGGGCGGTTAAAGGGAAAGTTCATCACCGGATTGCTGGATTTGACCGGCAAATTTAATCCTAAATCCGGTTTGAAATCTCCAATAGAATGCTCCGGATGCGGAGGACCCTAAAAAGTAAGGGCAGTCCGATGGACTGCCCTTACAGGTATATTCAGTGTACGTCAGACTATTCCTTTACGGAAGCTCTTTGTGCAAAGTTGTAGATGGCCACGGACGCAAAGGTCAGTAGCACCAGTCCGAAGAGGAACAGGCCCCACTGGGTCATCGTAGGAACCGGAGTACCGCCGATGGTGATGAGCTTTTTACACTCAGCACCCAGACAGCCGATGGCCGCAGGATCACCCTTGTCGTTGAAAATGTTCAGGTCGTAAGTATTTCTGGAGCCATTGTTGTTGGCCAGGAATACCGTAAACGGAGAACACTCGGGTATGGTCAGGGAGTAGCTTACGCTGGTACCCATGCAAACTGCTCCCGGGGATCCCATGTTGATGGGAGGACCATAGCAGGGAGCTCCGGTAGGTGTCCAAAGCAGAATGGGTCCCGTTCCGGTGTAAGCAAAAGAGATGTTGCAAAAAGCAGCCGTTTGGGCAGTCCAGTTGATGGTAATACACTGCGGCTGGAGCAGAGTATTTTTGAACTGGTAGGTTTCCCAGTATGGTGCGAAGTAACCCGGGTTGGTACAAGCGCCGCCGGGGCAAGCCGAAGCGCCTGTCGTCAGTGGCACACCGGTTTGGCCTGTAAAAGCGCCTGACTTAAACGTATCGCAGGTGTATTCTGCAGGTTTTTGGCCGTTCATGCTGGTGCGGATGGGGAAGATCGAACCGCCCCCGCCGCCAGCGGCAAACAGCGTTCCTGCAGAGAAGAAGCAGAACAATATAGCTAACTTTTTCATGATTCAAATTTTAGAGAGTTGTTGAAATGGGATGTGTGGATCAGATGCGGCCTTTGTGGACCTCATTGAGGAAGAAGTTCAGTTCGGCAGCAGTAACCTGACCGGAAGCACGCTTGGGAACCAGAAGCTGTTTGGCACCATCTACGTAGATGATCATCTTTTGGTTGGGGATGTCGAAGAAAAAGGACATTCCACGGCCAGCCGTTTTAGTTACGTATTTTTCGAAATACGAACTGGCTTCCTGGAAACTGGCAAAATTGAATCGGGAAATGTTTGCAACGTATTCGGAGGCGAGGTCCGTGCTGGCATCCAACACGATCAACCCGTCCGGTGCAACCGTTGCGGTTTTGCTGGCTTGCGCATTGACCATGCTGACCGAAAAGATCATACAGACAAAGGCAAACAATTTGATGAAATTATTCATGGTATTGGTTTAGAATATGTGAACAAAAATTGGTGAACACGAACCAATACAACCTGAGAAAGGACAATAGAGCAACCTTCGTGCACAGAGCACCATTCGCAGGATTGATTGGATAAAAAGCAACCTAATGCTTTACCAAGTCAAACCCTGCATGCACGATCGATGGATGAGTCCTGGTTTAGCGCGGGCATACCATGCCCTTAGGCTGGTACAAAATTAGCAAGATTCCATAAGTCCACCCCCCACAAATAGGGTAATTTTTATATTAAAGAATTATATTATACATAAGACCGCTACCTACTCGGGGTAAATTTGTCGCGCTCACCGGGTGGGGTCGACATAAACTAGGGCCAATCAGTAGGTTACAGCTTTTAAGTTGCGCATGATTTGCGGAGGGGTCATGGCTGGGCCGCCCACTTTGGCTGCATCAGACCGGCCTTGGAGTCAGCATGTCAGAAAGGCCAAAACCCTAGTATTGTTCCAGTGGAATTCGGTTCGTTTGCGATTGCGAACCATCTTTATCATTCCTCATGTTGGAAGGAAATGCCCTAAAATAAAAAAGTCAGCAAAACACGGGGTATCTGCTGACTCAGGAACTCGTTGTCAATTGGTTCCCTGGGGTTATCCGAGGTTTTTTTCGGGTTTTTTGTGGTCTTTGTCGAGGGGAGATCCGGCATCCTTTTTCCGGTACAGCCTCCTCATCTCGCTCCTAGTTCGTAGAAAAGGCTCTTGAAAACCTTTTCTACGACATTCAGAGCTAAAGTCTGTGACTTTTTGGGGTTAAAACATTGCCAAGGGTATTGCTTTCAAATAACCTGAATGGCTCTGCAAACATAGGAACGCCATTAACGGTGTAAAAGGGTGTTTTTCCGGTATTTGTGGGGGTGTTTTTCCGGTGTGCGGCATTCACTTTTTGGCGAAAAAACCGCAATGTACCGTGAATCAAACCTTTACGATGCTGTGTCGAATGGCGTAAAGCACCAGTCCAACCCGGGATTTCGTACCGGTCTTGGCAAAAAGAGCTTCTCGATAGCCGTCAATGGTCTTGGGACTTAGATGCATTTCGTCGGCAATTTGCTTATAACTCAAGTCCGAACAGCACAATTCCAGGAATTCGATTTCGCGGTCGCGGATGGATGCGATCACTTCCGGAGGCGCCTGCCTGGCATCCGTCTTAAAGGTATCGAGCATGACCCTGGCAACGTAATCGGAGTAGTAGAAGCCTTTGGTCATGACGGATTCGATGGCAAAAAGCAATTCGTCTTCGTCGGCATCTTTGAGCAGATAGCCTTTGGCGCCACTCCGGAACATGCGAATGATCGAGAGCTCGTCGTCGTTCATGGTCAGGCAGAGGATGCGCACGGCCGGAAAATTCTTCTGCATCCAGGAAGCGGTCTCTACCCCACCCATGACGGGCATGTTGATGTCGAGCAGCATCAGGTCGGGTAGCTCGTCCCTTCCGGAGAGTTCGTCGATGAAGGCCTTGCCGTTGCGCGCGGTCAGGACCACTTCAAAACCAGGGCGCTGGCCGATCATGGTGGCTATGGCCTGAACCATCATGGTGTGGTCGTCGACGATGGCAATTTTAACCGGCATGCTTACTGCTTAATCGGACAACGCATGTAAAACGCTGCTCCCTTTTGACGCCCCGAAGATAGTTCAATCGTACCATTGATCAACTGAAGGCGGCTGCGGATGTGGTGTAGACCCACCCCCGCTTTCGGGGAATCGCTGGCCGTTGATGCATCAAAGCCTATGCCGTCGTCGCACACCGAGATTGCCACCGCATCTTCCATATAATCGATCTCTACTTCGATGTGGCTGCACTGCGCATGCTTCAGTGCATTGGTTACCAGTTCCTGTACGATGCGATAAAGGATGATCTTGCGTTGCTGGCCGGGATCGGCAGGAGTTCCTCGCTCGACCAGGGTCATCCGAACCACCTCCAACTGGTTGACGCGCTCGCAATCCTTTCCAATGAGTTCTGCAAGCGTACTCCTGGCAAGGTTCTCCTGATTCAGGGATTTAGACAGCCGGCGCACTTCTTCGAGTGCTTTGCTGATCACCTCCTGCAATGCTGGAAGCCTTGTGTCGCTCACCACCTTCGCCAACGACTGGGTCTGGATCTTAGCCAGGGTGACCAGCTGACCAATGTTGTCGTGCAATTCCAGCCCCACCTGGCGCAGGGTCTCTTCCTGTATCTCGAGTTCGGCCCGGGCCAACTCGATCTGGTATTTGCTCCTGAGCTCTTCGCGCTCCCGGATGTAGCGGTTTTTGTTGCGTACGTAATACAACAAAAACAACAACAGCAAAACGAATAGCACGGCGACGACGAAGCCGCCAACGACGATGCTGAATATTACCTCCTGCTCGCGCATTGCAAACCCAAAAATATACACAAGTACATAAAGTAATTCAATACCATATTGACATTTCTCAATGCGATCAGCATGTCGATGCTGCTGGCGAGCAGGTAATTGTACATGGCCATATAAGGCGCATTGATGATGTAAAATGCAAACAGACCAATGGAAACCCAGAAAAAGGGATCCGTGTGCATCGAAATTACGCGCTCGCTTTGAACGAGCTGCTTGAGGTAACATCCGGCACCAAGGCACAAGCTCAGCGAGCCCAAGGTAAAGCTGTACGTGTGCAGGGTCGTAAACAGGGGCTGAATCCAAAGTACATTCACGATGAAAAACGCCACAAAAAGACACATGGCGATGGCCAGGACTTTTCTGCAGGCAGTCGGCTTCAGGTTCCTGATATAAAACAGGCCGTACAAAACGATCACCAGCGCAGTGGCTACATTGTAGTAAGGAAGGTTAAACCCCAACTGGTCCCGCGTAAATACATACTGTGTAAGCAGGATGCCCATGGAATCACTGATAAAAATTGCACCCAGGATTCCAGGAAGCAAACCCATACCTTCCCGGGTAAGCGATTTTCGGAGAACCAAACTTGTTAAAAAACAGATTCCCTCGGAGGTCAGCACTCCGATTTGCATCCAGCTGATCACTACCGGATCTCAGCAGGAGCAATCAATAGGGGCAGGTGTTGGGTGGACAAAGCACGTCGGCATTGTACAACAACGAAGAGGTGGTGCACGGATTGGGTGGCGGACACAAACCTGCGTAATTCAGCCCCGAAAACGCCCGGATGGGGTCGTTAATGCCAAACAACCAGTTGAGAAAATCTTCTTCGCTCATACCAACAGGCTTGAACAACGATTTGGGGCGGTTCTTGTTGGTACCCGGAATGGGCTCAAAGAGGTCCGGATCAAAATCGATCATGTCTCCGCCTTCGGTGCTGTAGGTCGGCACCAGCATGATGGTCTGGTGGTTGCGGTGGCTGGCCGGAATGTCGTCAGAATAGTCGGACTGACCAATGGCAGGATAGACCATTGGGTAGATCCTCAGTCCAGTAAATTCGACATTCAGACGGTTTTCTTTGATCTGATCCTCAATTGCCGCAATGAAACCCTTTACCTTTTCGAGCTCCAGCGTAAAATAACGGCTGTCTGCAAAACCAACCCCATACTGCCCAGGATTGCCACCTGAAAATTCCTGGTTGATCACGGCCTGCCGCTCGTCGCGGTACTTTGCCACCATGCGCAGCATTTCTTTATAGGGAACTTTCACAAATGGGGGCAGATTTTGTCCGCCATTGCCATTGGCATTGCCGCCACCGTTACCGTTGCCGTTGCCAGGCTGTAGAAAAACCTGCTGGTTGGGCAGGATCGCAAAAGTGAGCATAAATACTATGGGCAACGTGGCCCGGAACCAAATCGAATGCTTTTTCATAGAACGATAGATGTATTTCATACAAAAGTATTTCAGACCATCAATATATTTTTGAATTTTTTGTTAATAATTATAATAAAGTGTTCATAATCATTAAAAAGCATATTATAAAAAAGGGAAATTTCTCCCGAGGTCAGGAATTGACACCCCCCAACAGCCCGGAAATTTCCCCGGGGATTTTTCCGGTGCCGGCTTTGCCAGACACTACCACCAGCACATTGAAAATGATGACTTCCCTGGTATGATCAGCATGGAAACTGTAAGATGAAACGAATGTTATGCCTTCGGGTGGCAGATTATGCATTCATTGCCTGTTGATCTCTTGCGGAGGAAGAGGGATTCGAACCCCCGGACCTGTTACAGTCAACGGTTTTCAAGACCGCCGCATTAAACCGCTCTGCCATTCCTCCCCGGTTTAAAGTACTTGCGCGATCGCAAAGTTAAGGCGACACGGCCAATTCGGAAGCTCAAGCTGTGACGTACTTCCCTTGCCCCGTCGAAACAACCAGAGTGCCCGAGTGTTATTCCAGACTAGACCATATGCTTTATTCCATTTAACATTTAATTTTCCATCAACATGAAACGAGCCATCATCTTGGGAGCCTTTACCTTATTAACCATCCTATTCGCTACCGGGTGCAAGCAGGCCGGGACCGATGCAAGCCTTGGGGCGGCCAACATGCCTTCGATAAAACCCATGGAGCCTTCCGCCGAATTCCCAGAAGCGTCTATTGCCAGCATGGATTACCAAAACGGCCAGTTCAATTTTCAAATTGGCGGAGACTTCAGCCTTGGGCAACAAACACCGGATGCACCTCAAAAAATGTGCGCCAACTCCGCCCAGGGGCAGCACATCCACCTCATCGTTGACGACCGGCCATACGAGGCTAAATACGAAAGCACGTTCAGGCACCTGATCCCCGATGGCCCGCATTACCTGCTTGCCTTCCTGTCGAGGTCTTACCACGAAAGCATCAAAACGCCCAGTGCCCATGTGGCCGTAAAGGCCGAGATTAAAGACAGCAGCTTCAAAAAGCTCGATCCCGTCACTGGCCCTATGTTGTTTTATTCGAGGCCCAAGGGCGTTTACCTCGGAGATGATGCCCGCAGGATCATGGTCGATTTCTACCTCGTGAATTGCAATCTGGGCAGTGACTACAAAGTCAAGGTAGAAATTGGCGGCAAGGAATTTTTGGTTGACCAATGGCAGCCTTACCTCATTGAAGGATTGCCGATGGGCGAACACCGTTGCAAATTGTCGCTGGTCGACGCCTCGGGAGCATTGGTACAGGCCCCCCTCAATCCAGTTGAACGGACATTTACCCTTCAGCCTTCGCCTGGACAATAAGGGCCTGCGTTTTTTTGCGGAGAGGCGTGCATTGCATAACTTTGCATCCCTTCAAAACACCTGGTGGCTATAGCTCAGCTGGTTAGAGCATCGGATTGTGGTTCCGAGGGTCGTGGGTTCGAGTCCCATTAGCCACCCTTCTTTTAAAAGCCACTCACCCCTTTTACCCGGGATCGTTCAGTCGATCAAGAGCCTTTTGCTCCAGCTTCCCAATCCATGTATGTAAACCCGTGCCAGGTAGACTCCTTGGGCAATGGAGGCAATTTCATGCCATTGATTGGTGCGGATGGCTGAGCGGTAGACAGTCCGACCGTCACAAGCCACCAGATCCAAATGAGCAGCCACATTTTCTGGTGCGGCCAGCATCAACATCCGGCCATGTTGCCGCAAACGCAAGATGTTTTTTGGACTGTCCTCTGTTCCTACCGGTGCATAGATCACCGGAACCTCAACCCGGTTCCCGGCACACCTGCGATCCTTTGACCTGACGACCCAGTCGTAGAAATAATAGTAATAGCTATCTCCTTTATCCGAAGTGACGATCCTGAGTTTGTCTTCTATAAAAAAGGGATAGTAGAAGCCCCTGTCGCTCCGGTAGAGCCGGGGGCTGTTTTCGCCAAAAACGAGCAGGTTTTTCTCCTGATTGGTGGTCAGCGAGTAGGATTGGGCTGAAGCCGGGATGTCAAAGCCCAGGTACACCTGGTTTTTACCCGCCGACAAGTCCACATCGCGTGTGGCGATCCGTTTTCCCAGCGCGTCGAGCAGATCGATGGTGCGCTTACCCGGATCATCTGTGTAGAGCGTTACCGAATCCAATACCAGGTCTTCGTAGACATCAAAAACCATTTGGTTGTTGAGAAAGGACGCGTGGTAAGGGGCGCTCACGTATTCAGGAAGCAGGGGCCCTCCATGTACTCTGGGATATGGGAACGATTGCTGGTTTTCTGCCCAGAAGGACCTGCTTTCTCCGAGGGTGTCCGAAACAAAGATTTTTCCGGTGAAAATTGGGATGGTGTCGTTTGCAGCATCGTACCAACTCGTAGAATCATCCTGGCTGGTCAGCATAGCTGGCCGGCGGAAACGGAGCGTGTCGGGTTTAACGTCGGGAACATCGATGCGTGGTGCCAGGAGCAGCCTGAGGGTATCTGAGAACACGGGCTTGCAGAAGCCTTGGGCCGTTGCAAAATACCACCCGGTGCGATCTGCTTTGATGGTTTTCGAGTCTTCCCCCGTTGACCAATGGACGATTCCGGGAGGGTCCACCCCGAGTTCGATTGAGGACCCGTAGCACAGCAACTCGTCGAACCGGTTTGTCAAACGGAGTACCTCCTGTGGATTCCGGATGACGGCTACCGGCAGTGAACGCTGCTCGCACGAGTCGGGTCCGAGGGCTGTGTAGTAATAAATCCCTTCACCAGACGGGGTAAGCGAATCGCCTTGCCAACCGGTATTCCACTTGCCGTTTTTGAGACCGGATGCGATTTGCAACAAGGTATCCGGAGTCTGACAATAATAATGTTCCTTCCCCTTTGCTTCCAAAGGCCAGGATTGCAGGCAGCCCCCCTCCGTAGCCCGGTAGCGGTAACCGGCGGCAATGTCCCGGTAGGCATCTACTGCACCGGAAGTCCAGTAGATCACCATGCTGTCGGCTTTGGCGTCGCTGCCCAAACCAAAATGCAGGTTGAGGGAGTGCTGGATTCCGTAGGCTTCTCCGCCGTGCAGCTCGCGGCTCTGCATTTGCCGGTTCCGGTAAAGCACTACGCGTGCACCGATGCCGTTGGGATTGGAAGCAACGCCCTTGAGTTGAACAGTAATGGCCCCATTGCCGTTGCCGGGGTTTAGCCAGAGCTGGTCCCGTTGGTTGTTGGGCAGGTTGAGCAAGTCGGCATACAAAGCATAAAGATCCACAAATCCATCGCCGTTGAAATCGCCGGTAGCACATGAGCTGAACCCCGCTGCAGTCAATGCATTGTTTAGCCGGCGAAAGTGGCCGTTCCCATCGTTGTCCCACAAACCAACGGATGTTCCCGACAACAACAGGTCGAGGTCACCGTCGTTGTCGAAGTCTTCGGCAATGGCCTGAATTCCGATGCCCGGATGGTCTATACCCGAATCCTGCGTCCGGTCTTCAAAGCGGTGGTCTGTCCTTTGGCGAAAGTATCGGTTTGGCGAATAATGGTTCAATACAAAGCAGTCTTTGAGCCCGTCGTTATCGAAATCTTCAAACAGGCTGATCCAGCTTTGGCTGCCGTCCGCCAGACCATATTCCTCTCCACGCGACTGCCAGGATGTGCCCTCTTTGACGAACAACATATTCACCCTCCGTGGGTCGGTACTGTCTTCGACCCCCGGCCTGCATTTTGAAATGTAGAGGTCGGGGTCACCGTCATTTTCGAGGTCGGTCCAGATGCAACCGTAGTTGCCGGCTTCCATATCCGGATCTGCAAGGCGAAGATCAATCAGGCTTTGATCCCTGATCAACTTGCCCGACTGGTCATTTCGATAGATCCGGGTTGCATGGTTGTCATCGCAAATGGTGAAATCCGTCCAGCCATCGGCGTCGATGTCATAAGCTGCAGCGCCCTGAGAAAAGAAAGCAGGATCGTCCACCGCCGTTTGGCTGAATCCGCCAGCATGTTGGTAAAACACGGCGATGGAGGAACGCTCGCTACTGACAATGAGGTCGTTAAAACCATTGCGGTCGAGATCTGCCACGTTCAGCGACCAGGAGGCTGCATGGTGGTGGTAATTCAAGGGGATCCAGTGGAATTTTGCGGTGCCGTATTGCAAACCCAGATTCAGGTGTTTTGCCTGGTCGAGTACGAGAAGATCATCCAGCCCATCGCCGTTGACGTCGGCACAAGAGACCGGGATCCCTGAGAAAAAATCTCGCCCCGTTTGCCGGACTTCCCAATCCCCTTGCGCACTGGCCATGGAGCAGCCTAGTAAAAAACAGAAGATAAAAGCATGGTTTGCAATACTTTTATGCATATTTTTTTTACAAAATTAACGCATTCCAGGCAAGAAATGTCGATGGCGGTTTTGACAAAGGGGAGGTTGAAGATTGCGGTCTCGTATTATGTCAGGGCAAAAACCCGATACCACCTGCATTCCCCCTTCCTTAGTCAGCTCGTGACAGCAGTTTTCTGCAGCAGGACTGCTCCTGAAGCCCAGATCCGCATGAAGGCATACCGGAATTTGGTGAACCACTATACGGATTGTGGCCTGGGTGATTCGCCCTTTGCAACGTTGCACCGTCAGGTAGGGTTAAGCATTGCGCGCTTCGCCGCGAGGGCATCGTCTCCAATGCGCCAATGCGAACAGTTATACCGCCTGGCAGGATGGCTGAACCCTCAGTCTGTGCTCGAGTTGGGAACCGGATGTGGAATGGGAACGCTGGCGCTCAGCTTAGGGGCCGCCTCCGCGCACATCGCGTCGGTGGAAGGCAATCCCGAGCTCGTTGCGTTCTGTGCCCCTCAATTTGAGGCAATGGGATTGAAACAGGTGCACTTTGTGAGCGCCGATTTCGACGCATTTCTGGCGAAGTCGGCTCATCGCCCATGGGACCTCGTGTATCTGGACGGCAACCACCAACTGGAGCCCACCCTTCGATACGTCCGGGCCCTGCTGGAGCGACCGGTAGACAAACTGTGCCTGGTTATCGACGACATTCACCATTCTCCAGAGATGTACCGGGCCTGGGACCTGCTCACGCGGGAACAGAGCATACGGTGTAGCCTGGAAACGCTACGACTTGGCTTTCTGTTTGCCGACCAGGCATTGACGCCTGGACGCTTTACCTGGATTCCTTATGCTTACAAGCCCTGGCAAATTGGCTTGTTCAGTTGATCTCCATTGTAAAACCGGCCAAAGGACTCTTTGGCCCTGAATGGACGCATACCCGTTTGGCTTGTGCATTGAATTGGTAAACAAGCCCGGGATTTATTTCATAAAGCCCAGGCGAGGGCGGTTGAACACGTCGCGGCGATCCTTTCCGGGTACGAACGATTGTACGTCTTCGAGCTGGATCAGGTGCTGGTTCACTTTGGTCAATTCGGATTCATCGAGATTGGACAAGCGGATGCTCTGATGGCGGATGATCTCTTCACACAGGGAGCGCACCACTCTTGCATTTCCAAAGTAGCGGTCTTTTGACTGGTACAGGTAGGAAAGATATAGTTTCAGGTGGGTTTCGGCGGAATCGTCGGTGGAAAGGCCTGAATCGGAAAACATCTTCAGTGCGATCAGGAAGAGTTCTTCCTCCGTATAATCTTCAAACTTCAGCATTTTGTCAAAGCGGCTGCTGAGGCCGGGATTTGATTTGAGGAAGCTTTCCATGGGTTCTGTGTACCCAGCTACGAACACAAAGAACTGTCCGCGCTGATCTTCCATCCGTTTGAGCAGTGTTTGGATCACCTCGCTGCCATAATCTGCGGTATGTGGCCCGGCACCAGAAAGAGAATACGCTTCGTCGATGAACAGCACGCCGCCCATGGCCTGTTCGATTTTTTCGGAGGTCTTCAGAGCGGATTGTCCAAGGTATCCTGCGACAAGCCCCTGGCGGTCGGTTTCGATCATGTGCCCCCTTTCCAGAATGCCCAGGGCTTTGTAGATCTTGGCCAATATGCGGGCAACCGTACTTTTACCCGTACCCGGGTTGCCGAGAAAAACCGTATGCAGAAAATGCTGGTTGAGTACCTCCTTTCCGGATTTGCGTGCAAACTGTACGACTTTTACCAACTCGTGGATCTCCTTTTTTACGTTTTCAATTCCGACCAGCCTGTTGAGTTCATCCATGGCATGGGCGAGCAGTTCCTCGTCGATGGGGATTTGTGGTTTAAAGCGGGTTTGTTCGAGGCGAATGCGCTGAACATCTTGCAGTTTGACCCGCCGGATGGCTTCCATGTCGGCGTCGTCCGGGTCCGGTTCGCTCATGATGCGTATGCCCAGGTTGATCTTGGCCTTTTCGACAAGGTCAAAAACGAATCTTGCGTTGCCAAAGGTGGCGTCGCGGTTGCGGTATGCATCGATGATGATTCGCTGCAGCTCATCAAAAGCATCGTCGTCGAAGTATACGCCTTTGCGCTCCATGGCGAAGCGGGCGATTTCGTGAAGCTCCTGGGGAAGGTAATCTGCAAACTCAAAGTAAAGTTTGATGCGGCTTTTTAATCCCGGGTTTGAATCCAGGAAATACTTCATTTCCTTCGGGTACCCCGCCATAATAATTGCGAGGTCCCCTTCCCCGTTCGACATTTCCTTGACCAGAATTTCTACGACCTCGCGCCCGAAATCTTTGCTGTCGTCGTTGGTCCGTGCCAACGCATAGGCTTCGTCAATAAACAACACGCCTCCCCTGGCCTTTTCGATGACTTCTTTGACCTTGGGGGCGGTCTGCCCAATGTATTCACCAACCAGTTCTGCGCGGTCTGCTTCGTAAACATGGCCTTTGCTCAGTACGCCCATTTTGCGATAGAGCTTGCCCATCATCTTTGCAATGGTCGTTTTTCCCGTACCCGGGTTTCCGAAGAACACGGAATGCAGGGTAAGTCGTTCGTATTCGTGGATGCCTTTTTCCTCCCGGAGCTGGAGAAATTTGACGTACTGGGTATGTTCGCGAACTTTTCGCTTGATCTCTTCCAGGCCGATGAGTTGGTTGAGCTCGGCAAGTACCTCTTCGAGTGATTCCTCCGGCATTGCTTGACCTGGCAGGAGCAAGGGGTCGCTCCGGTAAGGGAGTGTGATCGGGGGCACTCCTTCATCGAATGAAAAGCCCACTTCGAACGGCATAACGGCCAGCAGCCGGTCCATGAATACCACCTCCACGGTGTACCGGCCGTCCCACCAGGAGCCTTTGACGTTTGAGCCCCACCCCGCGGTGAGCTGGATCGATTCGTCCTCCCTGCGAACCTGAATGAGCCTCACCACCTGCCCTTTGAGTTCGCGGGCTTCGTTGAGAAATTTGACATACAGCTCGCACTGCCACATGGGCTGGTTGCTGTTGTTTTTTAGGGCAATTTCGGCATAGACGTAACGCGTCTCTTCCCCTTCAAACATCTTGAGATAAACTCGATCCTGGGCGGTTACATCTTCAAACGGCCCCTCGTACAATCGGAGAGACTGCAATTCGAGGTAGGGGTTGGGAACTTCTCCTTCGCTGACACCCGGTTCTTCTACATAGAAATACCGGTTTCCCACCTTCTCACCGTCGAGATAGGCCTCCCAGCAATACGTTCCCTTCTTCCAGAATGAGCCTTCCCTTTTATTGCCCCACCCTTCCCGGATGTAAACCGTGTGATCAAATTTTGAAATTTTGCGGCGGAAACTGAGGTTGCAAACTTCTTTTTTAGTCTTGATCAGGCTGAAACACCGGAGTTCAATCTCCGTTTCCCATGGCTCCTTGTCGTACCATTTATTGATAAAGGACAATTCGACATAGATATAAGACGTGGAGAAGCGATCGAAAACCTGACGGTATTTTTTCTTGTTATCAGCCAGCCACTCCGTAGATGCGTACACGCGAATTTCCCTGAACTTGAACTTCCTGGGGTCGGTGGGTTTGATCGGTTCTTCCATAGATCGGATGGACAATTGAAATTTAAATGTAAGGCTTCCCGTTTAAAACGCCTTTACTTTTTGAAAAAATTCTGCCTGACCCATTTATGAACCATAGGCGACCGCCATTGTTTACCTTGCACTGCGAATATGGCCCGTATCAATTACCAATTTGAGGATTCCTCCATACTGCCCCGTTCAGTAGAGCACCCCTCCCTGGGAAAATCCGTGCTGGAGGTTACAGAAGAATGCGGCATTCACCTCAACAGCAACTGCGGTGGTGTTTGCGCCTGTTCGACCTGTCATATTTACGTTCACGGAGGAGGAGAATACCTCGAGGAGATCTCCGATAAAGAAGAAGATTTCATAGATCGCGCCATCAACCCCAAACTCGAATCCCGTCTGGCTTGCCAGTGTATAGTCCTCGACGAGCGTGCCGTGATCGACGTAACCATCCCGGACCAGCGAAGGATCATTGGTCACGAACATTAATTTTCAACGCGACATGCCTTTCGACGAAATCGATAATCTCCCCATCAGCTGGCCGGACCACGAAGACATTGCCATGTCGCTCTACGAGCGTTTCGGTAGTGAATTCGATGAGTCCAAGATCTATCGCATCCGGTTTACAGACCTGATCGAATGGGTGCTTGAAATCCCCAATTTTTCCGGTAAGCGGGAAGACTGTACTGAGTCCCACCTGGAGCAAATCCAGGCCCGGTGGGTATATGAATACCGCGACAACCAAGCCTGACCTCCCCTATATGGATCCCTACGAACGATTCCGCCATATCCGAGGCATCGTACTCGACATCGACGGGGTTTGCACGGACAACCTCATTCTTGTTACGGACCACGGTGAATTTCTTCGACAGATGAATGTCCGCGACGGATTTGCCATTAAGATGGCCGTGCGCAGAGGGCTTCAGCTTGGGATCATTTCGGGTGGGAGGTCTGAGGGGACCCTGCAGCGCTTTCAGCTCCTGGGTGTACGCGAAATCCATCTTGGCGTTGACGATAAACTCCCGGTGTTTCAGGGCATGATGGCGGGTTGGGGTCTACCGCCTGAAGAAATTGCTTACATGGGCGACGACATTCCCGATCTGGTAGTGCTCCAGGCAGCCGGGTTGTCCTGCTGCCCAAGTGACGCGGCTCCAGAAATTCTGCGCATGTGCCAGTACATTTCTCCTTTCTCCGGTGGCAGAGGCTGTGTGCGCGATCTGATCGAGAAAATTCTTCGGGCCCGGGACCAATGGTTCTGAGAGCATGGTTCCGGCTGTTCCGCTTTACCAACCTGGCCATGATATGGCTTGCCCAGGGTTTGGTGTATGGCTTTCTCGTCAGGCCATGGGTTGGTCTTACTCATTTAGGTGACCTGGGGTTTCTTGGATTGAGTTTTTGCACCGTGTGCGTGGCAGCTTCGGGTTACCTGATCAATGCCCTTTTTGATCGCAAGATTGACGCGTTGCGTCCTGACAGGGCGATCATTCCAAATCATTTTTCGCCATCCAGGGTATGGCAATTTTACGCTGCCATCACCGGCGCTGGTATGGTCGTCGCGCTCTGGCTATCCCTCCGGGCCGATGAGCTTCCTTCTCTGGTCCTCTATCCGGTTGCCGTGCTTATGTTATTCCTCTACGCCATGCGATTAAAGTGTACCCCGCTCATCGGCAATTTTTTAGTTGCCGCTTTCATCGCCTGTGTTATCATGCTGGTACCTTATGCATACCGCGATGCATTTGACCAACTGTTCGACCATGATTATCCCGTTTGGAAAATGCTCGTCTACCGGTTGGCCATGCTTAGCCTGCTGGCATTACTCGTCAACTGGGTTCGGGAAATTGCAAAAGACATCGAGGACCAGAAAGACGACCATGCAGAGGGCTGCATGAGCACGGCAGTGTATTTTGGGCCCCACGTGTCCTGCGTTTACGCCCGCATGATTTGGAGCGCACTGCTGATCCTCATCCTTTTCGGTGCCAGAGGCCAAACCACAGCGCTGGGTTGGATATTCTATTTGGGATGTCTCCTGTTGCCCGCAATTGTCCTGAGCCTGCGCCTCTTTGGGAACGCCTGCTGGAAAAATCCCTCATCTTTGAGCCGCGACTTAAAATACTTCATGCTCCTTGGCATGATCTACTGGACCTTTTTTGGATGAAACCTGCTGTCAACGCAAGAAAAATACTGCTCGCCTCCTCTTCGCCGAGGCGTAGACAACTGCTCGAAGAAGCCGGATTTTGGTTTGAAGTCGTGCAAATGCCCTTTGACGAAGTCTTCCCCTCCGATATGGACCTTGCACAAGTGGCCTGTCACCTTGCAGAACAAAAAAGTACAGCAGCATCCCCGCTACTCGATGGCGATTCCATACTGCTCACAGCAGACTCGATTGTGATCCTTGGCGACCGGATCTTCGGGAAACCGGCTGATGGCCAGGAGGCCTATGCCATGCTGGCCGCGCTTTCCGGAAAAATGCACCGCGTGGATACAGGTGTTTGCCTTCGCGATGCTGCCCAGACCATTTCATTTACTGCGAGGACCGACGTATTTGTGCGGGAATTGAATCATCAGGAAATCTGCTGGTACATTGACCACTACCAGCCCTTCGACAAAGCCGGAGCCTATGCCGTTCAGGAATGGATCGGATTGTGTAAAATTTCTTCGATATCAGGTACCTATGCCAACGTCATGGGGCTTCCCACCGACCTCGTGTACGAGGCGTTGCGGCATTTCAACGGAGCGATCGCGTTTCCAAAATAACAGTCCTCCATTCTCCACGCTGCCTGGTGGATTGAACAGAAAATCCCAGGCCGGTGGCTTGCCTTACTATGAGATCCAGGTCGGTGTCGAGCAGTCCAGAGAGGGCCATCACGCCTCCAGGTTTCAGGGCACGTTGCAGCGCCGGGAGATGTTCGGACAGGGCATTTCGGGTAATGTTAGCCAATATGCCTTCATAGCGCCTTGCCTCAGGAAGCTCTGGGGAAGATCCTAGTATACACTCATGATGGCAGAGGTCATTCAACTTCAGGTTCTCCACGGCATTTTCGATGCAAACGGGATCGCAATCGACGAAGGTGCAGTTCGCGGCACCACGCAGCAGTGCATAAATGCCCAGTACACCGGTCCCACAACCAAAATCGAGCACTTCCTTGCCGGACCAGTCCATTCCAGCCATCCACTCGAGCACCATGTGGGTCGTTTCGTGGTGGCCGGTGCCAAACGCCATGCGAGGCGAAAGCAGCAGGTCGACGGCGGTTCCTTCGGTCCGCGGATGGAATGGTGCGCGAATGGTGATCGCATCTCCGATGTGCACCACATCAAAATGCGCTTCCCATTCCGCATTCCAATCGGCATCTTCGTGAACGGTGGTGGAAAATTCGAATCCATGCCGGCTCAGGTAATCGCCAACGGCGAACTGCAGAAGCTCGTCCTCCTGGGGAACAAAAGCTTCTATGAAATTGCCTTCCTGTAAAAAAGATTCCACGCCCAGGTCGTACAGCATTGCCAGGTGGCAGTCGGCCATATCCCCCGGCGACGAAAAGCGATACGCCAACCAGGCCAAGCCCGTCAGGATTTTTTGGAAAAGGCCCTCCAGGTATTTTCCACCAGGGCGGTAATGGTCATTGGTCCAACGCCACCCGGAACGGGCGATATCGCGCTTGCCTTTTTCGCAACCTCTTCAAAATCCACATCACCCACCAGCCGGAACCCGCGATTTGAGGTTGGGTCATCAATCCGGTTGATGCCGACGTCGATGACCACCGCACCTTCGCGGACCATGTCGGCCTTAAGAAACTTGGGGATTCCGAGTGCCGCGACGATGATATCGGCCTGCCTGCACAAACCAGCCAGGTTGCAGGTCTTACTGTGCGCGAGGGTTACCGTTGCATTTCCCGGCTTGGCCTTTTTTGACAATAGCAGGGCCACGGGCGTGCCGACGATGTTGCTTCTCCCAAGTACCACGCAATGCTTCCCTTCAGTTTCGATGTGGTAGCGGTCGAGCATCATCATGATTCCCATTGGGGTTGCAGGCAACAAGGAAGGCAATCCCAGCGCCATTTTGCCAAAATTAAACGGATGGAATCCGTCAACGTCTTTGGATGGATCGATGGCCAGGTTAACGGCGTGCTCGTCGATGTGGCGCGGGAGCGGGAGTTGGACGATGTAACCATCTATTTCGGGGTTCCGGTTGAGGTTGTCGATCACGTGAAGCAACTCTTCCTGGGTGGTAGAGACTGGCTTTTTGATCAGCGTCGAGGCAAACCCCACTTCGTCACAGGCCCGGATCTTGTTTCGCACATAGGTCTGGCTTGCTGGATTGTCTCCGATGAGCACGGCAGCAAGGTGTGGAGGGCGCACGTCGTTCTGACAAAACAGGCGCACCTTGTCCTGAATTTCTTTGCGGATCAGGGCCGACAACTTATTACCATCCAGAAGCAGCATAGCAGATCGTTGGTTCTCACAAAACAGAAAGACGCAAAGATACGCGAAGCAGGGCTCCCCGTCACCCCCTGTTTCATGCTCACCCGGTCACTTTTCAAAATACTCCCGGGCCCTCCGGTTGAACCCTGGCAGCATCTCGGTGGCTTCAAAAAAATCGCTCCCCTTTTGTTCGTTGGGGACATTGCGGTACAGCTCAATTTCCCACCTGCGGTTTTGGCGTTCGCCTATTGCCGTAGAATGCAGCAGGCGAAAGTCACTTCCAGCAAAATCGGGATTGTAGAAAAGAAAACGAACGTTCGTTTGCCCACTCCGGGTGATCTTGTTGTACTTCCATATCTCATAAGGGAACGCTCCAGGCTCTCTGTCTTCACGAATCACTTCATCGGGGATGCCATAGCGCATATAGATCCTTCCTCGGTCGGATTCAAAACCGTATCCAAAACCGGATTGAAAGGTCTGATCGACATACTCCGCATGCCTGAGAAATTTTTCAAACGCAGGAACAGCCGTATCGTAGCGCTCCGCAAAATAACTGAACAAAAACAATCGCTTGTCGCGATCCCTGCTCTTTTTGAGTAAAAGATTCACCGCACCTCCCTCAGCACCTTCAATGAGTGGATGCAGTGCGCGTATCCCATATTCTACGCGGTCGATTGGCAGGCTGTCGAAATAATTGCGTTCGGAAACCCTTCCTTCGATCTGCAGTGCAATCCGGTCCCAAAATGGATTCTCCCGATGGAAGTCGCAGTATCTGGAATCCAACAAATGCCCCCGTTCATCCTGCAATTCAACCCTTAGCCTGTAATCGCCGGTCGTCAACTCGCTGATGTCGTGTCCGAGCAAAAATGGTTCGACGGATTGCTGTTTGCGTCGGCGGAACCATTCTGATTGCAGTGCTTCCACGTTGCCATCCCGGAGCCTGTGCAAGGAAAATCGATAAACGGCCTTTGAAGGTATGCTGTCAGTTGAATGACTTTCAAAATACACATTCAGGATGCGCTGCATGCGATCCAAAACGCCGAAAGGCACCGGCTCTCCATAAATGCCATTTTTTTCAAACGGGTTGATACCAGTTTCCCCCGGACGCACCCCCTGCATGAGCTGCAGGTCCGATAAAACCCATCTTCCGAGGAAGGGACGCACGTTCACAGAGTCGATCACCCCAACCGATAAGTCCGCATTTTGCCCATCGGTCGCATTGGTCTCGACCAGGTATTGTCCCGGCAATACCGGCCACCTGAAAACGTGCAAAAATGGCCCAACCGTACGCGAAGGCGGGGACAGGAGTGCAATGCGTTCCGCATGGACGAGCTCCTGCTTCATGTTGCGGAGGACTGCCGTGAGTTGGACTTCCACCTGCACCAAACTGTCCTTCAGCATGGTGGAATTCCAGGACTTGCTCTCTATGTATATTCTGCTTTCGATGTAAGGAGCTCCGCCCGGTGCAAAAAAACTGCAGTTTTGGACAAACATTTCCTGGCAACGCACCACATGCATTCCTGCCAGACAACAAAAAGCGGGGTACAATGCCGAGGTAAGCTTCACTCTCTTTTAACGTAAAAGGCAAAGGGAGTGTTCTTGATCTCCACTTTCATTTCCATCGAGGCAGGTCCGAGCTTTTTTAAATCGAGGTTCATTTTCAGGCCTTTGACCAATTGGAGCTTGTTTTTGTCCAGTATAAATTGGGCCTGCTGGTCCTGTCCCAAAAAGTTGGAACTCATGATCTGCCCCTCAAAAAAGAAATAAGCCCCTTCCAGGGTGTTTGTCTTTTTCTCATTCCGGTATGCCTCATACACGATCCATTTTCCACGAAGGAATTCTGCATCTATGGTTCGCTCGTCCTTGCAGGCGGCAAAAGAAAGGCAAAGGATGAAATACCAGGGGCTGGATGAATGCATAAGCGGATACAAAAATAAACCATCCGGCCAATATCCGGACGTATGGGAACCACCAAGGAAATGGCGGATTGGCTACATTTACCGCTCAAAGTACCGTTCTGAAAACCATTTTGATCACGGGGGTGAATTCTGGCATTGGCCATTATTTTGCGTCTACCCTGGCCCGCCGCGGTTATCGGGTGATCGGGACCTGCAGGTCGCCGGAGAGGCTCGATCCCGGTTTGCTCGCCCTCCCAGGGTTTATTGCCATAGGCATGTCGTTGGACTCCGACGAATCCATCAACCAGGCATTCCACCAGGTACGCGAACACTGTGACGATTCGGGCCTGTACGCACTGATCAACAACGCAGGCATCGTTAGTGCCGGGCCATTGAGCCACATCGGTATGGAGGAAGTAAGGCATCAATTTCAGGTAAATGTCATGGCTCCTCTGCGGCTCGTACAGTGCTGCTTCGAGCTGCTAAGGCGGCAAGCACCCCAGTCACGCATCATCAACATCAGTTCCATATCCGGTCTTTTCGCCTCACCTTTTATTGGCGCCTACGTAGGCTCAAAATTTGCGCTTGAGGGCCTGTCAGACAGCCTCCGCCGGGAGCTCGCCCTGGTAGGTATCCGGGTCGTGCTGATCGAACCTGGAAGCATTCGCAGCCCGATTTGGCGCAAACAGCTGGGAATCGGCCAGCTCTTTTCAACCAGCCCATACGCCGCATTCATCGCTTCTGCAGATGAGCGCATTGAGGACATGGAGCGCCAGTCGCGTTCTCCGGAATACCTGCTCCCCAGCATATTGCACGCACTCGAATCTCCATCTCCCCGTGCCCGCTACCTGGTGCATCCAAAGAAGTGGCTGATCCGGCTGATGGTCAACTATTTGCCCACTACCTTTGTCGATCGCCTGGTGGAGCGCAACCTCCGCTCCAGCCAGCAGGCCATCAGACCATTTTAACAAACGACATGTCAATTCGAATTTTACCGGTAATCCTGCTGCTTTTTGGGGTGGAGTGCCTGCCAGCCCAGGCCACATTTACGCGCCGGGACAGTCTTAAAGGAAGCCTGCGCCCTGAAAGGGCTTACGACGTGATGCGCTACACGATCAATCTGAAACTGGACCCTTCTTCAAAAAACCTCGACGGCAACGTTGAAATGGAGTTTGTGCCCCTTCAGTCAATGCAAAGGCTGCAGATCGACCTCGCCGCTAATTTGGAGCTAACTGCTGTGCGTGACGGGCGCAAATTGCTCGACTTTTCCCGGGAATTCGGGGCTGTATTCATTGATGTCGATTACAAACAAGGCTCCCGGGAAAAACTGGTGATTTCGTATCATGGGAAACCTGTGCAGGCAAAAACACCCCCATGGGACGGCGGTTTCATCTGGAAGACCGATACACAGGGGAATGCCTGGGTCGGCGTGAGTTGCCAGGGCCCCGGTGCCAGCATCTGGTGGCCGTGTAAAGACCACCTCTCGGACGAACCCGACGAAGGCATCAGCATGAACCTGACCCTTCCCGATCATCTGATGGGGATCTCTAACGGGCGACTGACCGGTGTGGAACACACCGAACAGGCCGGTTGGAAAACCTGGCACTGGAACGTGAGTTATCCCATCAATACCTACAACGTCAGCATCTACGTCGGCGATTACGTCCATTTTCAGGACCGCTACACATCCGAAGACAGCTCTCAACTCGACCTGAATTACTATGTGTTGAGGGAAAATGAGGAAAAGGCCAGGACACATTTCGCGCAAGTGGGGCCGATGCTGGCCTGCTACGAAAAGTATTTCGGTAAATACCCCTTTTGGAATGATGGTTACGCCCTCGTAGAGTCGCCCTATCTGGGAATGGAACACCAAAGCGCCGTTGCCTACGGCAATGGCTTTCAGCGCGGATACCTGGGCGGCAGGATACCCGAGGAATTTGATTTTGACTACATCATTATCCACGAAAGTGGTCACGAATATTTTGGCAACGCTTTGTCGGCTGGCGACAACGCTGATCTTTGGCTTCACGAAGGGTTTACGACCTACCTCGAAGCCTTATACGTGGAGTGTTTGTATGGAAAAAAAGCAGCACTTCGCTACCTCGAAAGCCAGCGAACCTTCATTCGAAATGCGCATCCGATCGTTGGGCCCCGCGATGTTCATTTTACGGGCTTTCCCGATTCAGACATCTATTACAAGGGAAGCTGGATCCTGCAAACGCTTCGCTTTGCATTGAAAAACGATGCCTCATGGTTTAAACTCCTTCGGGCTTTTTACGATGCCAACCGTTACAAAATCGTAAGCACCGATCAGTGGAAGCGTTTCGTGGAAGAATTTACCGGCAAAGATTTTGGCCCCTTCTTCGAACAGTACCTCCATCGTTCCGAGATCCCAGCGGTTGAACTCAAAACGGATACAACCGGTCAGCGGACCCGGATTTATTATCGTCTTGTGAACGCCGTCGAAGGCCTGGAACTTCCCGTTGAGATCAGCCTGGACGGCCGCACCATCCAGCTCGATGCCACCACCCGCGAAAAGAACATTGAGTTCAGTCGCGCATTCAAATCCGTCAAAGCCGTGAACAACCAGGCATTGGTCCGGTGCGATCCTTGACCTTTAAACGATCCACTATCGCTTTTCACCCATTGGGCTGCCCAAACCACCAGAACCCGGAGGGGGCAAGACGCAATGGCGATCCACTCAATAGACCGGGTTTAGTTCATTCAAAAAAAATGAGAAAAACGGCGTTGAAAGCCCCGGGGTATTGCGGGGTTACTCCACACCAGGCGCTGAAGGCGCCTGTTCTTTTACGCCTACTTTGCGCTCTTTGATGCGTGCTTTTTTGCCCGAAAGCTCACGTAAATAAAAGAGTTTAGCCCGACGAACACGCCCCTTTTTGAGGACGTTGATCGAAGCGATGTTTGGCGAGGAAAAGGGAAAGATGCGCTCTACACCTATGCCGCTGGACACTTTGCGCACCGTGAAGGTCTTGTTTTTGCCTTCGCCGCGGATGTTGATCACATCGCCCCGGAAATCCTGGACGCGTTCTTTATTTCCCTCGATGATCCGGTAGCTGACGACGATGGTGTCACCCGGGGCAAAATCCACGATCCTGCTGGTGTCCATCAACTGGTCCTGGGTGTATTTAATCAAATCCATTGCGTTAGGTTTAGGCCTTTCCAAAAAGAGTCGCAAATTTAGTAAAAACCCGGTAAAATACCGGAATGAAGGAATTTTTTATTCTACCGGAGCAGGGTCACATACCCCGTAGTGCGTACCTGCTGCCGGCGCGGAGTGAGGTACTGCAGCGTATAAACGTATACGCCGTTGGGCAGGAGGTCTCCCTCATTGTTGCGGCGACCATTCCAGGCCTGGTCCGGGTCCCCCGTTGAAAACAGCTGGCTTCCCCAGCGATCCCACACGGCAAGCTCAAAGTCCGTCATCCCAAGGGTATAACCCACCCCCTGGAATCCATCGTTCTTCGCATCGCCATTCGGGGTAAAGGCGTTGGGGAGAAAAAAACTCACAATAGGTTCAATATCAATATATTGCGTCAAAGTATCTCTGCACCCGTTGGCATTCAGCGCAATGAGCTGCACCTCTTGGATTCCGGTGTCCCGAAAGGTGTAATCCAGAACCTGTTGGTTGAACTGCTCAGAACGGTTGATCTGCCACAGTCTGTTGTTGGAAAATTCAGACTGGTCTGTGATCCTGACCGTTGGGCTGAGAGAGGTCAGGCGGTCTGGGTTCATTTCAAAAACTGCTTTGGGCGACTGCGACACGTCGATCAATCCAGGATAACTCCGGTCTGTCCTGCATCCGAGCGGAGAGATCACTTCGAGGAAGACCGAATAGGTTCCCGCTTCATCAAAGCGATGGCACGGAGAGATGATCGAGGCTCCGGACCCATCCCCAAAATCCCAGTTTACTGAGTAGGCCGTATCAATGGGCGACGAGAGGTTCCGGAAGCAAACATCCAATGGGGAACAGCCCGCTGTGCGGTCGGGATCAATGATGAGCAATGGCGGGATGGGATAGTAGGGAATTTGTTTTTGAATGGAATCCACACAGCCATTCACATCTTTGACGCGAAGCCGGATGTTCTTTTTGCCCGGTGTGGCAAAGAAAAAAGAAGGATTCGACAAAGAACTGCTGCCAGAGTTGGCAAAATTCCAGCTCCAGGTGAGAATCTGGCCCGATCCGGAACGCGACAAATCTTCAAATGCAATGGGACCAGCCACACAGGTGTCGTATGCATAGCGGTAATCCGCCACGATTTCAGGAAAAGTGTTGACCAACAGCTCCAGGGAATCGGAACATTCGGTTCCTTCGTTGAGTACCATTTTTCCCGAAAAACTGCCTATGTCCGGAAAACTGAATCGCGCATCTCTGGAATTCTGAACCTGTTTGGTGCCTTGCACATCAAATTCCCAGCGGTATTTACGGATAAACTTTACGTCGGTACTGAGGTTGACAAAATCGACGTCGAGCGACCCACACGCATTTACCACGAATACTTTGCCCCGGATCGTCGAGTCGGCCTGCACCTTTGCGAAAACCTGTGGTTCGCAAAATGCCACGTTGAATTGAAAATCCCGGCGCGTTTCAGTAAGCAGCTCACCGTTCCGGAATTCCCGAATGCAAACGCCAACAACGAATTGGCCCTGTATCCTTGGTGTCCCGGTAATCATTCCGGTCAAGGGATCGATGGAAATGACCGGATCTCCTCCCATGGGATTGATGGTCGAATAAAGGGGTGCCCTGAAGTTCACGGGGACATAGGGAGGCAGGCATGCCGACGGGTCTGGAGTAACGCCCGTGCAGGAATTTTTTCCACCTTGTGATCCATCCTGTCCGCCGGCGGTAAGCGGATCACAAAATTCGTAAGTGACCAGGTCACCGTCGGCATCTACCGCCGAGTGATCGTAATTCAGAGCGCTGTTCACGCAGATCACCACTGGAGGCAGGCCCTTAAAAACCGGGCTATTGTTGCAAAGCTTTTGGGCAGCCGCAGTGATCTCCAACACAAAGGCAGCACCGGCATCACCCGGCCGGACGATGTTGCTGATGGTCTCATTCCTGCAGCAGCGCTGGTAGGTTATGTAATAGGACCCGGAATTCAGCATGGGCAGCGGCCCGGTAATAAACTGGTAAACGGCATCCTGAACACATACGCCCGGAGGAACGATGAGACAGGGGTTGCTGGCGGTGGGATCAATATCGCGTATGGGGTTAAGGTAGCGTTGATCGACGATTTGTCTTACGAAGCGAAAGCGGCCGTCGATGGTTTTTTCATAGATTCCAAATTTGGCATCCGTGTCATAGGCCGCACCTTCCGGGTTGCTGCAATCCCGGTACAAGTGCATGATGATTCTGTAGTTGACCAGGCGATTGACCGTATCCGATAACAAACAAACATAAGACATGTCGCCACCCACGATGTGCTTTGCGCTGACCGGGCTGGCAGACCAGCTCAGCACAACACAGAGGGCGAGTATTTTGGCGATTGCGTTCATGTTGGATCATGGGGATAACAAAACATCGGTGTCAATGGTTATGTAAATTTACAGTCTCAACGAAATTACGATTAAATCCATTGTCTCTGCCGACGCACCCAATGACTGAAGTTTTCGAGGAAGAAGCCCAAATTTCTGCCGGACTTCTCCAAAAGGGGAAGATACTGGTTTATCCTACGGATACCATCTGGGGAATCGGGTGCAGTGTGCGTTTTCCGGAAAGCGTTGGTCGCGTCGCCAGGATCAAAGGACGCGATCCCGTTAAATCGCCCATTCTTTTGGTGGATTCCATCTCCATGCTCCACCGCTTTGTCCGGCGCATTCATCCCCGCATTGAGACCTTGCTGAGCCACCACATCCGCCCGCTTACCGTCGTTTATCCGGATCCGCAAAACCTTCCGAACGATGTGCTGGCAGAAGATGGGTCGGCAGCCCTCCGGATTTGCCTTGACCCCTTTTGCCGTCGGATCATCCAGTTATTGGATGACTGCCTTCTTTCAAGCTCTGCAAATTTTTCAAACCAGCCTTCTCCTGCCCATTTCGGAGAGATCCCCAGGGCCTTGCTGGACCAGGTAGATTACGTTGTACACTACCGGCAGGACGATGTGCAGTTGGGACAGGCCAGCACACTGATCCGGTACAATAGCGCTGGTAACATCGAAGTCCTCAGGCCCTGAGCAGTTTGCCGGGAGATTGCGTTGAAGTGCCCCGTTGCAGACCCATCCCTCATGAATCCCATCAACTCATTTTCGGGGCAATTACAGCTTCTGTTTTTTTAATAGTCCCAATGCTGCTTTCACGACGGGATCCCTCTCCAGGCGGGCTGACTGCTCTGCCTTCCGCCCGAACAGCCATCGACAGAGAGTAAAGCGGAAGCGGGTTTCAAAATGGCTATATTCCAGTCCCGTTTGCAGGTTCGCATCCAATTGCTCGTAGGCGATGCGGATGCGGTCGTCAATGCGGTTGTCGACGAAAATCTTTTGGACATCGCTGCGAACCAGATATTGAAAGAAGGAGAAGCCCCGGGCCACCTCGGCGTCGATTGCCTGTTGAACTTCTTCGGGGAACGCCCCATCCTGGTTGTCGTAGCGAACGGTGCTATCCGGGACCAGTCGGGCACCTGCTTGTTGCGTGGGTCTGGGTTTTGCGGATGCCTCTCCCACCATTGCCGGATCCAGGGAATCCTTACCGGCTTCCGGGAATCTAGAGACCTGAAACCGACTTACCGGGATCACAATCGCCGAGCCGTCGCCAAGGCGAAAGGTTTCCAGCACTTCATCTTTTCCGTAGGTCGTATCCCCAACGACCAGGGCACCGCGGGTGCGGCGCAAGGCATGGGCAAACAACTCTGCTGCTGAAGCCGTTGCGCTGTCGGTTAGCACGGCGACCCGGTCAAATTGAAAAAAAGCATTTCCCAGAGCAAGGTATTCGCGCTCTGGTGCATGAAAGCCACGTGACAGAAAGAGCAACTCCCCCTTATGCTTCACAAACTGATTGAGTAAGGACGCTGCCTCGCTGACCATTCCTCCCCGGTTTCCCCTCAAGTCGATCACGATGTTTCGTCTTCTGCCACCGTCTGTGCAATCTTCAAATGCCTGCATGAATTCCCGGTAAACACCTTTGGTAAAAAGCCTGACACCGAGGTAACACGTTTCCTCATCAAGAGGGAATGCATTGCTCACAGCGGGTTGCTGTAGTTCTTCAAAGCGCAGGATGCGAACCTCATTCCCCAGCCGTTTGCGGTCACTGAGGCGGAACGCGATGGAATCGCGTCTGCCGTTGACAATTTCATCCAGGCGCCCGGATACCAGGTCCATCGCAAAAGGTGCCTCCCAATCGTCCAGAAGGTCAAACCGGTCACCGTTGCGGATGCCGATTTTTGCTGCCGGCCCGTCCGGAATGACGTTTAAAGCATAAAGAGTTGAATCTACGAGCAACAGTTCCATGCCAAGGGAGTATGCCTTTCCCGCCAGCGTGTTGCCGTAGACTAACATCTGTTCGGAACTTAGGTATTCAGCATAGGGGTCGAGTTGCCTCAGGTAAGCTGATATGGCCTGTTCAACGTGATGAATGAGGTCGACGGAGTCGGCGTAATGTGCCTGGACGTAGGAAACCACATCCTGGATTTTCTGGCCCTGGTCTGCCGGCAGCGGAATTGAATTCCCAACCGGTTCTCCCGGGTACTGTGGTACGCGAACTTTGAGTCCGGCCCAAAGTCCCAGACTGGCGACAATACCCAGCAGCAGGGGTTGCCACATCCGGTAGCGGGCCAACTGTTCCGGTGACATGGGGTGTGTCAATAATAAGTGAACCTGCGCACTTTGGCAACGTATTTGGCGAGCCGGACAACCTGGCATGCATAACCAAATTCGTTGTCGTACCATGCGTATATCGTCACGGTACGGCCGTCAGCCGACAATATCGTCGACGGGGCATCCACGACGCATGCACAACTTGTGCCCACCGCATTGCTCGAAACGTATTCATTGGAAGTTGAATACTGAACCTGCTCAACGAGCTCGCCGTGAAGACTTGCCCCGCGAAGTTGTGCGAGGACCCCATCCAGGCTTACCTCGGCATTGAGACTCAGGTTTAAAATGGCCAGAGATACATTGGGCACCGGCACGCGCACGGCATTCCCGGTCAGCCTGCCTTTAAGATGTGGCAATACTTTCGCTACCGCGCTTGCCGCCCCCGTACTCGTGATGACCATATTGATCGGAGCGCCCCTTCCCCTGCGAGGTTTGCGGTGAAAATTGTCGAGCAGGTTTTGGTCGGAAGTATACGCGTGCACGGTTTCAATATGTCCCTTTTGGAGGCCAAATTGTTCGTCAATGACCTTAATGATCGGAACGATGGCGTTGGTGGTACAAGACGCTGCGCAGACGATTTTTTCTTCGTCGTAATTTACCTTTCCGTGATTGACGCCCACGACGATGTTGGGAATGTCTTTACCGGGGGCCGTTAAAATGATTTCAGAAATGCCCGGTCGAAGGTGGACGCTCAGTTTCTCGCGCGTATCGAACAGTCCGGTGTTGTCGATCAATAGGGCGTTGGAAATACCGTAGGCCGAATAATCCACTGCGGAAGGATGGTCGGCGAAAATGATGCGGATCCGGTTGCCGTTGACGATCGCCTCGGTTCCGTCCGGGCTCACTTCGATCGCGCCGGGAAAATTTCCGTGAATGGAATCCGTTTCCAGCAAAGCCAGTCTTTTGAGCACTTCCTCGCGGGGGTCTTTCATCCCTGCCCGGACGACGATGGCCTTTAAACGTAGCTGTTCACCACTTCCGGTTTCTGTGATCAGGCGGCGGGCTACCAACCGGCCGATCCGGCCGAAGCCAAAGAGCACTACGTCGCGCGGCTCAACGCTTCCGTTTACGTCTTTTCCCGCACCGGCAAGCTTAAATCCAATAAATGCTTCCAAATCCTGAAAGCCCTCGCGATTGGTCTCCCATTCCGAAGCCAGCTTACCGATATCGATGCGCGCCGGTCCCAACCAATCGGCTTTCTGGATGGTACGGCATATCTCCAGACTCACCGGGATCTCCAATGGTTTGTCGATGTAATTTTTGGCAAAGAGGTGGTCGCCGATGATCTGGCTGGGACGCGCGTCGTAAAGTGCCTTTCGAAAGAGTACGAGCTCGATGCCGCGATCAAATCGCAGTTCCCCGACGATCTTCGACAACTCCAATGCAGCTTTCTCCTTAAAACGCCATTCAACGAGTTCGGCATCTGTGGATAAGTTCAGGCTTTGAAGATTCATATGGAAATTTTCGCAAATGTCTTAAAAAGCCCGCGGCTGACAAAAGCCGGAATCCAAAAATCAGCCGAGGTATTGCTTGAGCAGTTTGCTGCGGGAAGCCGAACGCAATTTATTGATGGCTTTATCCTTGATCTGGCGAACGCGCTCCCGGGTTAACCCAAATTTATCGCCGATGTCCTCCAGCGACTCGGGATGCTCCACGCCAATGCCGAAATAGAGTTTGATGACGTCAGCCTGACGGTCGGTCAGGGTGCCCAGTGCACGTTCGATTTCCATTCGCAACGAATCCTTAAACTCCAATTTGGCATCTGTGGCCGGAGTGCTATCATTCTCCAGCACGTCTATGAGCGAATTGTCCTCCCCCTCCACGAAAGGGGCATCGATGCTCACGTGGCGTGCGGCCACCCCCATGGTCGTCTCTACCTCTTCGGTCGGGATCTCGAGCACCGTGGCGAGTTCTTCAGCGGAAGGCTCCCTTTCAAATTCCTGCTCGAGTTCAGAAAATGCACGGTTAATCTTATTCAGAGAGCCAACCTTGTTGAGGGGAAGCCGGACGATGCGCGACTGCTCGGCGAGCGCCTGGAGGATGGACTGGCGGATCCACCAAACCGCGTACGAAATGAATTTAAAGCCCCTGGTTTCGTCGAAGCGCTGAGCTGCTTTGATCAGACCGAGGTTGCCTTCGTTGATCAGGTCAGAAAGCGACAAACCCTGATTCTGATATTGCTTGGCAACCGATACCACAAACCTGAGGTTGGCCTTGGTCAGCCTTTCCAGGGCCCCCTGGTCGCCCTGCTTAATCTTCTTTGCGAGATCCACCTCCTCCTCCGGAGTCAACAAATCGACCTTGCCAATCTCCTGCAGGTACTTTTCAAGCGACTGACTCTCCCGGTTGGTGATCGACTTTGTAATTTTTAGTTGCCTCATCGAGCGGTATTTAGAATGTAATGATTTACTAACCAGTGGATTGCATAAAACAAAGACACTCCCCTTAAAATGGAGTGCGAAAATAATGCCATCCAAAAACAAGAACGGTTCAAATAGACTTAATGATTTGTAAATAAAAAAAGTTCAGCAATTTGCAAAAAAATATTCAAACAATTTTAATATTGCCGGCCCATGGCCAGCGCGTCTCAACCAATCCTCAGTTAATGCATCCCAATGGCGAGAGTTCAGATACAGCTCGATTTCATGTTTAAGTCATCGCCGGCAACGGTATACTTGTTCGTTACACAGCCTACGTGCATGGTGCGTTGGTTTTGCGACCGCGTCGATAACATTGGAGACCGGTATTACTTCGATTGGGAAGGCGACCACGAAGAGGCCACGCTGTCTGTCGACATCGAAGAAGAACTCGTCAAATACGATTGGCTGGACCGCGAGGGCGAGTTTCTGCAGTTCCGCATCTACAAAACGGACATCACCAATGAAACCATACTCGAAGTCACCGACTTTTGCGACGACGACGAAGTCAAGGAACAACGGGATCTATGGGAAGACTACATTAAAAAACTGAAAAATTCCTGCGGGGGTTAACCCCAAAGCCGCAAATCCGCTCCTTATATTGCTTTAGGGCGAACGAGGTAATAGGCTGCAGTGCAATAAAAATTGCGGATCCAGGGCATTTTGGCCATAGGGGAAGGAACTTCACGCGGATGGATGCCAAATTTAAACGCATAGATCGGATTGGTCAGGAATAATCTGCGCCCGGCTGGCACCAATCCCGCTTTGAGGAGAATGGCTTCAAAGCGCTCGATGCTCAGGCCGGTGTCGGCAATCTCCAGCAATTCCCCGACCACTTCCCTTTCTTCGCCTGCGGATTCCAACACAAATTTGTACAGTTTTTTCGGGACCAAATGCAGCCAGGGGATCCGGCTCAACATGCGGGAACGAGCCATCTGCTGGTGGCCGCCAAAAGGCATTTGCCAGGGAGGAAATCCAAAAAAGAGGTGTCCGCCAGGCTTGAGCAAGGACTTCAATTCCAACACAAACTTCTCCTGGCCGGGAATGTGCTCGATGACGTCTTTAAGGATGATCCAATCAAAACGGAGTCCTCCGGGGAATTCCGCGGCATAGGCGAATACATCTCCGGCAAAAAGCCTCAGTTCTGGATCATGGGGGCCGTTTAGGTGCAACTGCCTGGCCCATTCGATCCTGGTGGCGTTGAGATCAACTCCGGTACACGGCATTCCACGCTCGCGAAAGGCCTTTAAGACCCCAGCCTCCGCACAGCCAATCTCCAGGACATGCTGGCCCGGCAGAAGGGGCTGGTGCTCCTCAATAAAAGGAATGATAAAATCCCGTGCAGTGCGGTACTGCATGTCAAAATACCTCTCCTTGTCCCGATGGTATTCAAACATGGATCACACCCCGGTGAAGTCGGGCTTGCGCTTGTTGAGAAAGGCATCAACTCCTTCCTGGGCATCCCGGGTGACCATGAGGTTGCCAAAGGAATCCAATTCCCCTTCGTATCCAGGCATCTCATAATCGAAATAAGAATTGACGATTTTGATCACTTTTTGAATGGCGAGGGGGGCCTTTCTGGAAATCTTCAGAATGATTTCCCGGGATTTCTCAAGTACCTTTCCCGGCTCGACCACATGGTTGACAAGCCCAAGGCGGTGCGCTTCCTCTGCGGCGATCATGTCTCCGGTCATCAGCATTTCGATGGCTTTCCCCTTTCCGATGTAGTGCACAAGGCGCTGGGTGCCGCCGTAACCGGGAATGAGGCCGAGGTTGACTTCCGGCTGACCAAAAAATGCATTGGTCGAAGCGACCCGGATATGGCAAGCCATGGCGAGCTCACAACCCCCTCCAAGGGCAAAGCCATTGACGGCCGCAATGACCGGGATGTTGAGTTTCTCGATCTCGGAAAACAAGGCCTGCCCTTTTCGAGCCAGAGCAATGGCTTCCTTGCGGCTCAGGCCTACAAACTCGGAGATGTCCGCACCGGCCACGAAAGACTTGGGCCCAGCCCCTGTAATGATGAGCCCTTTAATGTTTTCACTGTTGCGTTCGACATCATCTACCGCCTGGTAGAGATCGTCGATGACGTCGTGATTTAGGGCATTCATCGTTTGCTCCCGGTTGATGGTCAGGGTGCAAATGCCCTCTTCAAGTTGGTAAATTACCTCTTTCATGGCCCGCAAAATGAGCCGCAAATATATTCCAAAGCCTCGTCTTGCGAGGTTGATTCCCCAAAGGACTGGAAATGTTTGCCTTCCAGAAGACATTTGGCCCTGCGATGCGTTAATTTTGACAAAGTCCTTCTCAGTCCAGCTATTTTTGCCAAAAATTTACAACACCAAAATATGATTCGTAACTGTCTTTGTTTTTGTGCTTTTCTGCTGGCAGGCGAAATGTTCGCCCAGGACGGCGACCTCAACATGAAAATCGTGGCGCACGTGCCTGCCCCTGAAGGCGGAAGCGGCATTTGGCATTACGTCGACCGAAAAGGAGTGGAATACGCGGCCATTGGTACGCGCAGCGCCCTGGTCATCTATAGCCTGGAAAATCCGGCTCAGCCCATCGAACGCTACCGGGCCAAGGGCGTTACGACGACCTGGCGAGAGGTTTTCAGTTATGGTGATTACATCTACGGGGCAACGGATGCTTCCTCTGACGGACTGATCATCATCGATATGCGAAAGGCTCCGGACACGATAAGACATACCTTTTGGAGCACCTCGGTAACCGCCAACAACCAAACGGACTCCATCAATACCTGCCATACCCTCTTTGTTGATGAGAAGGGCATTCTCAGCCTCAACGGCTGTTCACCCTGGCAAGGGGTCTTGTTTTTTGACCTCAACCAGGATCCGGAAAACCCCGCCTACCTGGGCGCCGAAACCAAACGATACTGCCACGACAACTTCGTGAGAAACGACACCATGTATTCATCAGACATCTATCAGGGCTTGCTTTCGCTCTGGGATGTGCGCGACCCGCAAAAGCCCGTCGAAATGGCAACCATTACAACGCCCTTCCAATTTACGCACAACAGCTGGCCCTCTGATGATTCCCGCTATGTGTTCACCACCGATGAACGCGAAAATGCTTACGTCGCGGCTTACGACATCAGCGATTTTTCCGACATCCGCCTGGTCGATCAATGGCGTCCGAAAGATACCGAAGGTACTGGCGTCATACCCCACAATACGCGCTACCTCAACGGCTACCTGATTACCTCCTATTATACGGATGGAGTTAAAATCGTCGATGCACACCGTCCTGAGAACCTCATTGAGGTGGGCTCCGTCGATACTTACTTCGGTAACCAGTCGGGATTCCATGGGTGCTGGGGGGTCAGCCCCTACCTTCCCAGCGGTACCATCGTCGCCTCCGATATTGAGGGGGGGCTATTTGTAATTGAGCCTGAGTATGTGCGCGCCTGCTACCTGGAAGGCAAAGTAACCGACAGCCTGACCAACGAAGTGATCTCCAAAGTCAGCGTGATCATCGACGCTCCACGCAAAAATGCAGAGGAAACGAACCTCAAGGGATTGTATAAGACGGGATATGCCGTAGCTGGTGACTATGATGTGCATTTCGACCACCCCGATTATTTTCCAAAAACCATCACAGCGCGACTCGACCACGGTGTAGTCACTTTGCGCGACGTCCAGCTCGTGAAGCGAAAAACCATTCAGCAGCGCGTGATCGTTCTGGAAAAAGGCAGCCTCAAACCTGTAGAAGGCGCCTCCGTCAGAGTGTTCAACTCGACGCGCAACGTCGAAGCCACAACCGGTGTAAACGGAGAAGCCATTGTGTCGCTGCTGCAGGACCAAGATGCCTATGTCGTCGCTGCAGGCAAATGGGCATACCTCCACGCGTCCTCCACCCTTGATTCCCAGGCGCCGGTTGGCGACATCACCCTGCTTCTGGAAAATGGCTACCAGGACGATTTTCTGTTTGACCTCGGCTGGGCAACCGGAGGCAGCGCCACCAGCGGCAAATGGGTCCGGGAAATACCCCTGGGAACCCTGCGCGGCAACCAGTTGGTGCAAACTGATTCGGATGTGCCCAATGACCTGGGCAATGAATGCTACGTCACTGGAAACGGCTCCTCCGATCCTTCCGGAGACGACATCGACGGGGGCACCGTCAGCCTGACCAGCCCATTCATGGATTTGAACAACTACCGCGAACCTTTGCTGAACCTTTCCGTGTGGTTTGCCAACAGCGGTGGAAACAACAATCCAAACGACAGCCTCAGCCTGTACCTGCTCACCTCAGGCATCATCCCCGGTGATACCATCCACCTGCTTACCGCATCCAGAAATGACCCGAAATGGACGCGTATTGAAAAACTCCGCATCAAAGATTATTTAACCACACTAACAAATGTTAGTTTGTATGCAGTTGCGGGCGACTTCGATCCGGGACATTTAGTGGAGGCAGCTCTTGATGCCTTCCTGATTACGGAGGGTCAGCCGGTTGGTTCAGAACAAGTCTATGCTTCTTCACCCATCCGGATACTTCCGACGATCTTTCACAATGAGACGACCGCACTGCGCAATCCGGGCGAAACGACGACGGTGCACATTGACGTGCTGGATCTTTCCGGCAGGGTTGTTGAACGTTCACGCTTCGAAACCAATGACACTTCCCTTGAGCTGGGGGAAAGTTTGATGTCCGGAATTTATTTCGTGAAGATGCACGATGCGTCGGGAAAGCGCTATGAGGCCATCAAATTGATCAAATTCTGATCAGACGGTCGGTTGGCAGCATTTCGGGATGAAACTTGCCGGAGCCCTTGTCAAATGCACCATACTGACTGAACCTGAATGTGCAGTTGCTTGTTTGAGATTTGTATTTGTCATTAGATAAAATCCATTGAATCATGAACCAAAAAATCGGAATTCTTGGATCGGGAGTAGTAGCCAGGGCTCTTGGTGCCGGGTTTCTCAAAAACGGACATCCCGTCATGCTCGGGACCCGCGATGCATCCAAGCTAAAAGAATGGCTGGAAGATGCTGGAAAAGGCGCACAGGTGGGTTCCTTTTCTGAAGCAGCCGCATTCGGCGAGATCGTCGTACTGGCTGTTGCCGGACGGGTAGCCAAAGACGCCATGAACCTTGCCGGTCCTGCCCAACTGACCGGCAAGGTCGTCATCGATGCCACCAATCCCATTGAAGCAGCAGCGCCGGTCGATGGTGTGTTGCCCTACTTCACGCATCACGATCGTTCTTTGATGGAGCAACACCAACATGCTTTTCCGGAGGTGCGCTTCGTAAAGGCATTCAGTTGTGTGGGCAGCCACCTGATGGTCAATCCTCCCTTTGAAACAAAGCCGACGATGTTCATTTGCGGAAACGACGCTGGGGCCAAAGCCATCGTAACCTCCATATTGGAACGTTTTGGCTGGGAGGTTGCCGACATGGGATCTGCAACGGCCGCACGCGCAATCGAGCCCCTGGCTATGCTTTGGTGCATTCCTGGCATACTCCACAATGAGTGGGCGCACGCTTTTCGCCTGATGAAACTCTGATTGTTTAAGCGGTCACTAAGCAGGATGCCAATCAGGCAAGCGGCCCCGAGGGTAATTGCCATTTGAGGATACCTCGAATAACCCTGTCTTTCGCCAGCCAGCCCGCAAAACTCACCCACTCAATGAATTTAACTTCACAATCCTTCGTTGCGTGCCAGTCAGTTATCGCTCCACATAGCTTCCTTCGCTGCGCCTCGTCCTGTTAAATTCATTCTGGCATCAACAGGGAGTGAAGAATGGCATCCCTTTTCATTCCGGCATCAAAACCAGGTTATTCGAGGAACCCTTGAGAGATTGAAATCGCTTCCTCTTGCAAATCCTTCTCCAAATTGCAAAGTGATTTTAGCAGCCAAATCAACATCGCTGCCAATCAAAGAGATGGCTCAATGAATAAATGATTGCTCATTGCAGATAAGTTGCCATTGCTTTCCCTATTAGAGTTCCCTTTGCCGTAATACCTTTAATCCTGTTGCCTAACCGGTTAACTGGTGAAGTAACGTCGCTATGAGAACAACCGGGCCGGGCTGAACCGGCCTTTTTAATTTTTGCCACTTCATTTGCCCTAAAGTCAGATGAGCCTATATTTTGCCCGTGATGTTCAATGATCGGCTGTCAAATGTGTAACGGTGCAAAGCCGGCGTGGGATGCCTTCCGGAACCTGCGTTCAATGACGAATGATCCAGCCATCCATGAGCCACGCCATATGTTTAACCGGAGACGAAAACAGTTTGCTGAAAGGATCGTAAAATGTTGGTCATGTTATCAGTATCACCGAAATATCCATAAGTTAAAATAAAATGTTTAGAAACCTGAATAAATTTGGAATTCTTGAAACAGTGTATTATTTTTGGTTACTTATTATTAACGTCAAAAATATAGTAATTATGAAGCTCCTACGCTCCTACGTCCTTACGCCCAAATATTAAAATCCCAATTTCATTTCTCTTATGCTCCCTCAATCTTTTCTCAATTTTCAGCCTGCATGCTCAGGAATCCAATAATTCTTCGGATTGTGAAAGCTATAATTCCTTTGTCAATGATTCAACAATCTTTGATAGCACGCATTAGATTGCGCCGTTTGAAAATGAAATACTCTATGTGGATTTATCAGCAAAGGATAGCCTGGATCTTATTATCGCAAGTCTGGGTCTGGATTCCAATACGAGTTTTGAATTATTGTTCACCGAAAACGATTTCCAGGACACCTTATTTTATTATTCGAGATATCAGCAGTACTATAAGGGAATTAGGGTAGATGGAGGAGGATATAATAATGACGATCCGAATTGTGATTATTATTCTGAGTTGGCGGGCAAATACCGTGGAACAGAGCCAGGTGTTAAAGCATCTTTTTTTATAGCCAGGCATGGTGAATGTGCATTATTGAGCGTTTACGATATTTATGGTCGTCTCATTTTCACAAGTAATAATTGTTTCATTCAGGAACAGGAAATTCCATATTCCGGAATTGCGATCTTTAGATATTCCTCAAAAGATAATAATACTATTAAAGTGCAAAAGAGGTGTTTAGTTCACGACAGCAATTTAAAATAGCTCATTTAATTATTCAGAAAATACTGTGTCATGAATAATTTAAATACATTGATTGGGTGCTTTATTTTTAGCTGTGTATTGAATAGCAATTCCTTCTTCTCTCAAACCTATATAAGTCCTGCTGTGGGTTATGATTTTCAAAAGGTTATTTCTACAGAAATTCCTATTCATAAGATAGATTTTAGTGAGAAGGGGTTTGGATATGAAAGCCCATTGATAGGAATTAATTTTAGACAAAAACTGTTTGATAGGTTTTTACTTCAGATTTTCAGTGAATTCAGCCACAAGCAGGTCCGAGGTAATTTTTATGGAGGGTTTACGGAATATTTACTTTTCCACTATAACTATATAAAAAATCATTTCTTGCTTACCTATTATTGGAAAAACAAATGGAATATTGGAGGAGGGATAACATATAATTTCGTAAATAGACTGTACTATGAAGACTTAGAACTAAACTACATCAGCAATCAAAAGTATAATTATTCAGAAAACGGATGGATTTTCGTACTTGGGCTTACGTATAATCAGTTTGAGATTGAAGCGTATTATTATAGAAGGTTTGGCACCCCCTATAAGGGAGATAATATACATTTCTTTCACCTGCATCAAATCCAATCTTTAGGATTGCGTGTGAGTTATGATTTTAAGATCTTCGACGGATGTAAGAAAAAGGAAAAGCCTGAATTGCCACCGGTGAATAAGATGGCAGGAGTGGAATGATGATAGAATGCCTTGACCATATAAGTGAACATCCGTTTGCTGAATGAACATGCAAGGTCAAATGGTATATGGGACGCAGTTGCAAAATACCGAAGAAGAAATTCTTATCCCGGTTAGTAAACTTACAAGTGGAATGTATTTTATACTAATGCACATTATCCCTCCGTCCAACCATATATTGCCGGAGCTACTATAAGGTAGTTTCTTTGCCGCCATGAGAAATAGTAAAAAGGGTTGGCATGTTCATATCGAAAATTTAATCATTTTATGAAGCAATACTTAATTTCACTTGGCCGAGTATCTATTTAAGATGAAATAGCCCTAAATCAGAATATTCAATTTGTTCTATCTTTGAATGCGTTCAATAGTGTTTACCCCGGTTTAATAAAAAGGGTGGCAATGCACAAAAAAAATAAAACCCTTGAAAATCAAAGACTTACAAGGGTTTATCGTAGCCCGTAGGGAACTAAACCAAGCTTTATCATACTTTACTCAAATTCCTTCAAACTAATTATAAATCAAGCATTTATATGTTATATTGGTAAATTGAGGTAAAGCTAAATTAAGAACAAATAACAAAAATGTGTCCCCCAAACTGTCCCCTGCAAGAAATTTATTTATCTTCACTTTACTATTCTATTAATCATGGCAAAGGTAAATTTTTACTTAAAGAATCCAACCTCAAAAGAGGATACTCTTATTTATTTATACTTTAGTTACGATAATAAGCGATTTAAATACTCTACAAGTGAAAATGTCTCACCCAGGTACTGGAATGAAGCGGTTCAAAGGGTAAAAAAATCTTTCATAGGAAGCTCCGAGATAAATTCACAATTAGACCGCATTGAAGGAGGTATTAAGAAGGTTTATAGGGATGCAAAAACATTAGGAAAAAACTTATCAAAGGAATATCTAAAAGAAAATCTTGATATAGCTCTAGAGCGCACATCTAAAAGCTCAATGGGTTTATTTGACCACTTTAATGAGTTCTTGGAAGTGCAAAAGCCCTTCAAGACCTTGCGGACTCTTCAGAAATATAGTACTTTACAAAACCATCTTTTGCAGTTCCAACGAAAATACAAACATGAAGTGTCATTTGAAAAAATGGATTCACAATTTTATGAAAGATTCACAAGTTTTTGCATTGACGAATTAGATCTTGTAAATAATTCAATTGCTAAGTACATAAAGACACTAAAATCATTTTTGCAATGGGCAACGGAAAGAGGTTATAATACAAATCTTTCCTTTAAGAAATTCAAAGCAAAGGAAAGAGATGCCGATATTATTTACCTAACAGAAAACGAACTATTCAAACTTTATGATCTTGATTTATCCGATAACCTTCCGCTTGAAGCAGTAAGAGATGTTTTCTGCTTTGGCTGCTTTACCGGATTGCGTTTTTCAGATATTAAAAAAATTAAGCAAGAAAACATTAAAGCTGGAGAAATAAACATAGTGTCAGAAAAAACTACTGAAAAAATAAGAGTTCCTCTTAATCAGTATTCAGAAGCTATTTTAAAGAAGTACAATTATTCTTTGCCAGTCATATCGAATCAAAAAACAAATGAACACTTAAAGATTCTGGGTAAACAAGGCGAGATCATTGAGCCAATAATTATGACACGATTTCAAGGTGTAGAAGAAATTCAAGTTACAAAACCAAAGTATGAATTTATAGGTACACATACAGCTCGTAGGACATTTGTAACGCTTTCATTGGAAAAAGGAATGAGGCCAGAAGTAGTAATGAGTATTACAGGACATAAAGAGTACAATACTTTCAAGAAGTATATAAAGCTAACCAGCAAGGATCCTCCTGCCGGCCTTCTTGTGTAAATAATGTATTCGGCGGAAGAGGCGGTTCTGAACTTATAAACTGTTCTGATTTTGTTCCAAAGATTAATCGTTTTAATTGCGCTAATTCCTGGCGCAAATATTCGATTTCCCTCTTGTATTCTGCAATTTGTGCACGTAATTCCTTATTCTCGTTTTCTAAATTTGTATC
>JADLHA010000043.1 GCA_020848995.1 Saprospiraceae bacterium
AATTTAGCTTCACAATCCTTCGTTGCAGCTCAGTCAGTTATCGCTCCACATAGCTTCCTTCGCTGCGCCTCGGCTTGTTTTGCTAAATTCATTCTGGCATCAACAGGGAGTGGAGGGAGGCAGCCCTATTCATTCTGGCATCAACAGGGAATGGAGGGAGGCAGCCCTTTTCATTCTGGCATCAACAGGGAATGGAGGGAGGCAGCCCTTTTCATTCTGGCATCAACAGGGAGGGCAGGGAGGCAGCCCTTTTCATTCTGGCATCAACAGGGAGTTTTTAGAAGTGTCCTTTACTATATTGCAGGAGAATTTTATTGTTCACTTTCAAAACACAAAACGATGAATGTACTTTTAGGACTTGGCAAGTACCTTTTTGCGCTGCCAATGGCCGTCTTTGGCGTACTGCACTTTATGAATGCCGAAGGCATGGCTGGCATGGTCCCCTTTGGTGGAACCATCATGGTTTACCTGGTTGGAGTGGCGCTCATCGCTTTTGCCGTGAGCGTATTTCTCGGCAAAATGGATAAGTTGGCAGCGGTGCTGCTCGCGGTGATGCTGCTGCTTTTCGTCGTATTCATCCATCTAAAATCGGCCATGGCAGGCGACATGACGGGCTTCCTCAAGGATCTAGGCCTGGCAGGTGGCGCACTGATGTAGGCGCAATACCTCGCAAAAGATAAAAGCGTCATCGGTTAAGAAAAGCTTCCTATAGCCTATTCCCCGGCCCCCACTTTGGCCGGACCGCAATCGCTCAGCTACAGTTCCCCGGATTCGGTGCCTTGAAATGGGTAGGTAAGGTCATGCCATACCTGCGGGATCGCTTGTCTGCAGCCAATCCCGCAACGCGGCCAGGAGCAGCCGCAGTGGGGTTTGCAAGCCATTAGCGTACTGGATAAGTCGATTTATCTGAAAATTGTGTTGAATTTTTTATCGGCTGTGCAGGATAAGACTTATCCTTGGTCAATGAAAAGTCGCACAATACCCACAGTACAAAACAGGTTTTCAAACAATAAATCCATCAACCGTTCTGCCCTGAATTCCATTTTTCATCATCCAGTTCTTTCATGACGCTCCCCTTGGAAACCGGATTAAAGCAGCGGTTGGTATGCGAAATCGCCTACCGGGGCGGGGAATATCACGGTTGGCAGGTGCAGCCCGGCACGAGAACCGTTCAGTCGGCGGTGGAAGCAGTCTGCGCGGTCCTTGCGCGTTCGACGATTCCGGTCACCGGTTGTGGACGGACGGACAGCGGGGTTCATGCAGCCCGGTACTTTATCCATTTTGACGTCGATGCCTCAGCCGTTGCGGCATTCACCAAACGGGCGATCAACGCACTGCTGCCTTCTGACATTGCCGTCCGAAAAATTTACAGGGCCCCAGAAGGTTTCCATGCCCGCTACAGTGCAAACCGCCGGAAATACATTTACCGCCTGCATGCGGAGAAAGATCCTTTTATGCCTTTCAACAGCTGTCAGTTCCCTTTTGCCGGACAGCTTTCGGATCAGGATTTAAATGCGGCAGCAGGTCTGCTCGACGGCATGACCGAGTTTCCCTCCTTCACCCTGAGCGGGCATCAGCTCCAACACTTCCGCTGTACCCTTTATGAAAATCAATGGAAGGAAACGGGACCCGGATGCTGGGAATTCCACATTGCGTCCAACCGTTTCCTGCGCGGCATGGTCCGTCTGATTGCGGGAATGTGCATTCAGCATGCGCTCGGGAAATCAGATCTCGAATCGTTGCAGCTGTGTTTGCGGGAGGGTCGTCAGGTTGAAAAATCGCTCAGCATGCCCGCCGTTGGGCTAACCCTCGAAGAAGTTGGCTATCCACCAGAAGTATGGGCAACATTAGAGGCCTTCGATCCCGGGATATAAGGGGAACCCTTCCATAAACCGGTTGATCTCTGATTTGATCGAGGCGACGACCGCGTCTTCGCTGCGATGATGGATGAGCGCGTGGATCCATTCGGCAATTCGCACAAAATCCGCTTCCAAAAGTCCGCGGGTCGTCAGCGCAGCGGTTCCAAGGCGTATTCCCGAGGTTACCATGGGCTTCTCCGGGTCGTTGGGGATCATGTTTTTGTTCGTAGTGATGTCCGCACGAATGAGCAGGTTTTCGGCATCCTTTCCGGTGATCGATTTTGACCGGAGGTCTACCAGCATAAGGTGGTTGTCCGTTCCCCCGGAAACGATGTCGAACCCTCTGTCCACCAGGGCCTGCGCCAGCGCTCCCGCGTTGCGGATGACCTGGGTGGCGTACCTGCGGTAATCTTCAGTCTGAGCTTCCCGGAATGCGACCGCTTTGGCGGCGATCACGTGTTCGAGTGGTCCCCCCTGTGTCCCCGGAAAAACAGCAGAATTCAGCCGCTGTCCCATCATCAAGGGGTTGCCCTTTTTGTCTTTTTGCCCGGAAGGGTGCGGAATGTCCTCGCCCATCATGATGATGCCGCCGCGGGGTCCGCGCAGGGTCTTGTGGGTGGTGGAAGTGACTACGTGGCACAATTTCAGCGGGTCGTTGAGTAAGCCTGCGGCGATCAGTCCGGCGGGGTGGGCAATATCGGCCATGAGCATGGCGCCGCATTCATCTGCGATGGCCCTGAATGCCGCGTAGTCCCAGTCCCTCGAATAGGCAGAGGCGCCACAAATGATCAGCTTTGGCCGGTGTGCGAGCGCCTGATCCCTTACTTGTTGCATGTCCACGTAACCGGTATCCGGGTGCACACCATAGGCGTGTGCCCGGAAATACATCCCGCTGAAATTGACGGGGGATCCGTGGGTGAGGTGGCCTCCATGGGCCAGGTTCAAGCCGAGGATGGCGTCGCCGGGCTTCAACAGCGACAACTGCACCGCCATGTTGGCTTGTGCACCGGCGTGAGGCTGGACGTTGGCATAACCGGCGCCGAACAAATTGCATAGGGACTGGATGGCCAGGCCTTCAATTTCGTCGATGACTTCGCAGCCACCGTAGTACCGCTTTCCCGGATAGCCTTCTGCGTATTTGTTGTTCAGCCACGAACCCATCGTGCGGATGACGTCCAGGCTGGCAAAATTTTCGGATGCAATGAGTTCAATTCCCCGGCGCTGACGCACCAATTCGCGGGTCAGAAGTTCCCCTACCAATCTGTCTTTGATCATGGCCAATGTTAAAGGCGAACAAATATAGCAGGAATTGGCATTTGTCCATGGAAAGTCGCCCGCCCCCTGCCCCGGGCGGTAGAAAACGCCCTTACGCAAGCCTATTGAGCCGATAGCCCCGGTGGGAAAGTCATGAAGTGCCTTTGCTCCGTTTTGCAAAAATGCCCAATGGAAAGGATCTCCGATGCCGGAAACACCTGCCCCGTTTTTGCCCGGATGAGGATCTCATCATCCTCTGGTTCGTAAGGTGTGAATGCCGGGGAACTCAGGCGGACGAGCTGTGAAGCTTCCTCCGCACTGCATCCGAACACCTGCAGGCACTGGTGCCGCAGCCTTGCGACTTCCGTTTCCGGAAATGCCTGTGAGGCGACCTTCACTTTAAAAAATTTTCGCGACAGCAGGCCGTTAGCCAGGTAAGCCAGCAGCATGTCCTCTGCATCCGTAGCCATTTTGAGGAACATTTCGACGTCGGCGTCGTCGATTCGTTTGAACTGGTCGAGCTGATCTTCCAAACTGTTGCTACCCTCCTCTCCTTCCAGCCCAATGAAATAAGCGAGTGCGGGAGAGGCTCCGCGAGTCCACTCCAATTGTTTTGCGCGGGCCAACAACAGTTCGAGCATTTGTTCGGCAACGATGCAGGTTTTGTGCATGTAGACCTGCCAGTACATCAGCCGGCGTGCAGCGAGGTAATTTTCGATGGACAAGCCTGCCTTCTCTTCAAAAACGAGACGGCCGGCGTCAACATCCATCATGGTCAGCAGCCGGTGATAACCGATGGACCCCTCTACTACCCCGCTGTAAAAACTGTCGCGGTTGAGGTAGTCCATCCGGTCTACATCCAACTGACCCGTGACGAGCTGGCACAGAAAGCGCTTGGGATGGGTTCCCCTGAAGATCTCCATTGCAGCTTGCAGTCTTCCGCCGAATTCCGCATCGAGGCGCTCCATAATTCTGAGGGTGATCGCTTCGTGTTCGATGGGCAGTAGGCTGTTTTCGAGGGCGTGCGAGAAGGGCCCATGGCCGGCATCGTGCAGCAGTGCCGCCAAGAGTGCACCTTCTGCTTCTTCTTCAGAAATGGCCTGTCCCTTCATGCGGAGGATCTCAATGGCGCGCGACATCAGGTGAAAGACCCCCATGGCGTGGTGGAATCTGCTGTGTACCGCTCCCGGATAGACAAAATCGCTGAGACCGAGTTGTTTGATCCGGCGCAGTCGCTGAAACCAGGGATGATCGATGAGTTCGAGGATGAGACCCCTGGGTATCATGACAAACCCATAAATGGGGTCGTTCAATACTTTGTATGAAGGCACGTTACAAAAAAATACTATCTTTTCCGCTGCAGGCGTTGATCATGGACAATGCGCTAAAGTATGGATAAAATCAGGATTCTATGGGTGGACGACGAAATCGATTCGCTCAAACCGCAGATCTTTTTCCTCGAAAAGAAGGGCCACCACGTGGAAACCTGCACCAACGGCCACGACGCACTGGCCGCGCTCGAAAAGAATCCTGGCTCTTTTGACCTGGTGTTTCTCGACGAGAGCATGCCGGGAATCACGGGTTTGGAGACGCTGGCGCGCATGCGCGAATCGGGAATGCAGATGCCTGCTGTGCTGGTTACTAAAAATGAAGCGGAGAACATCATGGACGATGCCATCGGGTCGCAAATTGCCGACTACCTCATCAAGCCCGTGAATCCCAACCAGCTCATCCTCACCATCAAAAAGCTGATTGACAACAAGCGACTCGTTTCGGAGAAAACGACGAGCCATTACCAGTCCGCTTTCCGGGAATTGGCCATGGAGATCAACGGCAATCCCGATTATACAGGCTGGATCGACATTTATAAAAAGCTCATCCAATGGGAACTGCGCTTTGAGCCGGGAACATCGGCAGATATGGCGGAGATCCTCGCCAACCAGAAGTACGAGGCCAACAACGAGTTCAGCAAATACATCGCAGGCCATTACCAGCAATGGATGCAATCGGAAAAGACGCCACAGCCCATCTGGTCGCATCAGTTGTTTGCGCGCAAAGTGTTCCCCCTGCTCCGGGACGATGTGCCCACCCTTTTTCTGCTGCTCGACAATCTCCGGTACGACCAGTGGAAAGTCATCGAGCCCCTGATCTCAGAGCGCTATCAGGTTGCGGAAGAAGACGCTTTTTATGCAATTCTTCCGACGACTACGCAGTACAGCCGGAACGCCATCTTTGCCGGGATGATGCCAGCCGAGATCGAATCGTTTTATCCAGACTGGTGGCTCAACGACAACGAAGAGGGAGGAAAAAACCTCAAGGAACCTGACCTGCTGGCGGCCCAGATACGGCGGACTTTCCGTAAGGAGATCCGGTTTGACTACGTCAAAATCCTGAATAGCCAGCAAGGCAAACAACTGTTAGACAACATTCACAATTACCTGCGCAATCACCTAACGGTCATTGTATACAATTTCATCGACATGTTGTCGCATGCCCGCACCGAAATGGAAGTGCTCAAGGAGTTGGCGGCCGACGAAAAAGCCTACCGGTCGCTAACGAGAAGCTGGTTTACACATTCTCCGCTTTGGGCAGCCCTTCAAAGGATTGCAGATCAGGACGTACAAATCATCCTCACAACGGACCATGGAACGATTCGCGTAAAGAACCCTTCGAAGGTAGCCGCTGACCGCGATACGACCACCAACCTGCGCTACAAGGTGGGTAAGAACCTCAACTACGAAAAGCGGGACGTGGTAGAAATCAAGGATCCCTCGAAGGCCGGCTTACCAAGACCCAACTTGAGCTCAGCCTATATCTTTGCCCGAAACGACACTTATTTCCTGTACCCCAATAACTACAGTTACTACCTGAACTATTACCGGAATACATTTCAGCACGGAGGCGTTTCCATGGAAGAAATGATCTGCCCGGTTGTGCGACTTCATTCCAAAAAATAATTACATGAACGAACGTTCGTTAGCTTAAGAAAATTCAACTCCACAAGCTGACGGTCAGTGGGAGTCTGGTCCGGTTCCGTTCTGCTTTACAATCAGGCTGCGAATGAATTTTTCATTATCCTGGCTGCACAGGATGCGCACCTGCTTCCCAAAGGAGGTGCCTCCCGGAAAATGAAGGGTCAGGAATGAAATCCCCAACATGCGTTTTCTTTCGGCGCGCTGAAGTCCGCGATCGTCAATCTTTGCCGTGCGGAAGTAGTTGGTGATGTAAAAATGCCCATCGCCCCATTCAACCCGTTTTAGCCGCATGAACATCCCGTACAGCAAGGCAAAACCACAAACCGTAAATGCACAGATGGCCATGCGGAATGCATAGGGATTGCTCAGTGGGAGGTCTTCTGCAGGGGTAAACACGGTAAAAAGGGAGAAGCACCCAAAGAAAACCGTCCACCAAACCGGGAGGAAGATGGCCAACGCAAAGGTGAGTCCGCTGGATAATTGGCGCATATCAGGCCTGGAGTTCCTTGGGATAATAGATGGCTGCGATGTAAATGCTCAACTCATACAGCAACAGCAAAGGCAGGGTGACCACCATCATGGAGGTAATATCGGGCGGTGTGATGACGGCGGCCAGGATCAGAATGACCACCACGGCATGTCTGCGATAGGTTTTCATAAATCCGGGCCCCATGATGCCGAGCTTGGCAAGAAAGTATACAGCGAGCGGCATTTCAAAGACCAGACCGGTTGCCATGGTGTACATGGTCATTGCGTCCACGTAGGAACTCAGCGTGGCGGTAGCCTCCACCAGGCCGCTGACATTGTACGAAGTGAGGAAGGTCACTGAGAAAGGCGCCAGGATGAAATAGCCAAAAAGCACTCCCAGCAAAAAGAGCAGGGTGCACCAGAAAATGACGCCGCGCGTAGCACGGAGTTCCCGCTCGTACAAACCGGGACGAACGAATTTCCAAAATTCATTAAAAACAAAAGGGAAGGCTAAGGTGAGTCCAAGAAAAAAACTCACTTTGAGGTGTACCATGAGTTGTTCGGACAGTTCACGCGTGATGAGTTTAACACCGGAGGGGTGAAAGCAGGTAAATTCCGAGAGTTGGCAAAAAAAGCGGTAGGTGATGAAATCTTCGTGCAGAGGCCCGAGGATTACGACGTCGAAAACGAAGCGCTTTTGTAAAAAGACGATGAGGGCGCCGACAAAAATGTAGATCGCCGCGCGGAATAGGTGCGAACGCAATGCATCCAGGTGCTCAAAGAATGTCATCTCCGCTGCGCTGGCGTTTCCGGATTTCCTGTTCTTAATAAACTTGGACAGCATGATTTCCCTCAAAGGGTGCAAAATTGCAAAGTTAAACGGATCTGTCCACAAGCGAGGGGGCATTTGCGGTCCACCCGGACTTAAGGATATTGGCTAATTTTGCAGCGCGATGAAAGCAAGCCTGTTGCTCCTTTTACTGCCCCTGGTCCTTGCCGGCCAGGAGCGGCAAAAACTGGTCTTCCGATTCGATCAGTGTTCTCTCGACGAAGAGAATCAATTTGTTAGCCCCCTGGTACTCAGTTCGGCGGCCATTTGCGATTGCGGCCTTGAAGGCGACGCGCTGCGGCTTGACCAGCAATCGGCAAGCCTGAGCGCTGAGGCCGACACCACTTTTTACGGCAATTTCAGCCTTGGCTTTTCTGTTTTGCTCGATCCCGGTCCCGGAACCACGGATTTGGTTTCAAAAATGTCGTTTTGCAATGCCGACACCTCAATGAACATCGTTTATCAGGCAGATGACTCCGTTTTTGTATGCACCTTCCAGCAGGGTTTCGATAAAATTGTCCAGCTCGTAGGTAAAGCCGATGCGCAAACCTGCTGGCAACAAATCGTCATCGTGCGGTCTGACGGAAAACTTCGGTTGTTTGTGAACGGCCGTTTGCGCGACGAGCGAAACACGAGTTACATCCTGCGGCTCAACAACCGCCAGCCCCTGCGCTTCAATGCATCGCCCTGCCCTTCCGTTGTCCGGGCAAAAGGACTGCTCGACCAGGTGTTCCTGGCCAATTTCCCGATGAATGCCACAGAAGTAGGGTCTGAGTTCATCCTTCAGGACCAAATCCTCACCCCCGACACCCTCATTTTTCTCGGGGCTTCCGTTGTGCTCCGCGCCGTTTCGGATTGTGCCACCCAGGTGCAGTGGACCCCTCCGACCCATTTGACTGCTGACAACACCCTACATCCCAGCGCTACGCCTCCCTCCGAGATCCAATATGTGCTTCGCTTGCAGAATGCCTTTTGCCGTGCAACGGATACCGTGCTGATCCGCGTTGTCGACACCTCGCAAAGCGATTGCAGCAAACTGCATCTGCCAACGGCATTTACCCCAAACGGTGACGAGGTCAACGACCAGTTTTTTATTTCGAACAACTACCTCGTCGAGAGGCTGCATTATTTCGATATCCTCGACCGAAACGGTGGATTGATGGTGCGGATCACGGATCCCAAAGCGGGTTGGGACGGCAGCTTGCAGGGAACCCCGTTGAATCCCGGAAGCTATCTCTATCGCATTGCTTACACCTGCAAGGGGCGCGACTATAAGACCAAGGGCTCCGTATTCCTGTTGCGCTGAAAGGGCGCTTAGCGCATTAGGGTGATATCGCCGCGGTAGGCAATGCGGCTGCCATCCTGGAACTCTATTTCGGCAATGTAAACAAAAACCCCCGGGTTCATCACGTCGCCGGTATGGCCTGCGCGGCCGTTCCACAGTTTGACTTTAGAACCGTCGATAAGCGGATTCTCCGTAGTCGCCACGAGGTTTCCCCATCGGTCGAAAACGCGAAAACTGCGTATGGCCTGAACACCTGAGCCCACCGCCACCTCGAACTCATCGTTGATGTTGTCCCCATTGGGGGAGAAGACATTGGGTGGGTAAAAGCGTCGCGTACTGCGCACCACAACGGTTATGTTGTCGGAGATCTCACAGCCGTCGGCATCTACGATTTTGAGCACGTAGGCCGTTGTCCGCGTTGGACTTGCAAAAGAAGCGGCCGAAGCAGGGTCGGTTATGCCCGTCGCAGGCGTCCACATTACTGTAGCTACACCCGCAGAGCTGACGGGCTTACCGTCGAGCAACACACTATCGCCCAACTGGATGGTATCGAAATCCCTGCCAAAGTCGAGCGCAAGGAAATTGGTGGCACTGCCAATGCTGATGCTTGTATCGAGTGGACAGTTGTTGCTGTCGTAAATGCGTATGGCGTAGATGCCCGGTGCCAGCGGAACCTGATCCCCGAGCGACTGGGGCGCTCCGTTGTTGATCGTAAACCGGTATCCGGAACCGGAACCTCCGGTAGCCTGGGTGACGCCAAACAGATACGTGTCTCCGGGACACTTGGGTGAGCCGGGGGGCGTCATGGTGGCAATGATGGCAGGAGGAGCCCCAATGGTGTGGGTTACCTGTCCGGTGCAGCCCTTGCTGTCGGTGACGAGCAGCGTGTACGTTCCGGCGTCGAGGTTGGTCAAAACGGAGTCCCTGAGGTTGGGCGGTGTCCAGCTAAACATTCCGGCACCCCTGTTGCCACCGGTCCAGGCCGTGGTGATCCGGCCGTCGTTCCTTCCCGGGCAACTCACGTCGAGCGTGGCACCGGGGATGATGTCGACGCGAATGGAATCGGGCTGGCGGAGCCGGATCGAGTCGAGGTGTGTGCAATTGAAACTGTCCTTTACCGTAAGGTAATACATGCCATCAGCAAGTCCCTGAATGGAAGGGGAGTTGACGGCCGGACTGGTCCAGCAATACTGATAGGGGCCCGTTCCTCCTTTTGCACGGACCGAGATGGCACCATCGCTGTACCCATAACAGGTTGGGGGGACGACAGAGATAAAATTGTTGTCGAGCGCCAAAGGGACGGCATCAGGAACATCAAAAACGAGGGTATCCGAACAGAAACCGCAGGTCGCAATGACGAATTGTTGCCCGGCGCAAAGCTGTGAAGCCGTGCTGTTGCTGCCGATGGTCTGTTCGCCGGAAGACCAGGTGAGGGTCGTAGCGGTATCGAGACAGATCATGGAGGCGGAAGCCCGACCATCGCAGGTGCCCGGGGTGGCGCAGCTTGGCGACTGCACTCCCGAAATGTTGATGCCGATGGCTGGCGGGTCGACGAGAGTAAAGCAGGTGTCAAATGGCGGACAATTGCCAAAATCGCCGATGCGAACGCAATACCGTCCAGCCTTCAGGTTGGTGTTGTTTGCGGTTTGTGGACCATTGTCCCAGGCGTAGGTATATGGGCCCTGTCCCCCGGAAACGGTCAGGATGATAAACCCGTCGGCGCTGCCATGACACCTGGGTTCGCGCAATACCGCCGAGGTGACGCGCAATGCGTTACCCGCTGGTGTAATCAGCACGCTCAGGCTGTCCGTACACCCGTTTTCATCGGTAACGGTTACCGAATACCTTCCTTCCCTGAGCATGCCAATTGTCGCGGTCGTTTCGTTGGTGTTCCAGCGTATGGAGGTAACCGGACGCGCACCCTCCGTATAACGCACGGTTGCCGACCCACTGGGGTCTCCTGCACAGGCCGGACCGGTCCATTGAATGCTGTCGATGACGATGCCAGCGGGCCGGGTGACGGTATAGGTTTTCGTTGCCGAACAGTTGTTCGCATCGGTCAGGGTCACGGTATAAGTCCCCTGTCCTACCCCACTCAGCAGCGGTCCGGTAGTCGAATTGCTCCAATTGAACTGGTATACACCAGTTCCTCCAAACCCCCGCACGCGCACAGAAGCGTCCATACCGGGATTGCAAGACTCCACCGTATCGACGTCGATGTCGATGACCTCGAGCCGTTGGGGCTGGGAGATCAGGATGGTATCCAGACGGGTGCATCCGCTGGTATCGGTTATCTGCAGAAAGTAAGTTCCCGCCGGCAGCAGAGGACTCGAGTACCGGTCAACACCGTTAATGCCGCCCAGGATGGGATTGTTGAATGCATCGGTCAGCCTAAAAGCTAAAGGGATGTTCAAGGTTCCATTCGAGCGGACAAATGAATGGATCTTTGCAGAGCTGTCTCCCCAGCATAGGATCGGGTCTATGACAATTGAATCGAGCAAGGCACCTGCGTAGGGAATATCGAAGAATACCGTATCGGAACAGAAGCGCGAATCGCGAATGATCACAAACTGACTGCCTGAAAGGCGATAATTGTAGGAAGCCGTATCGGTTGTGTTGGCAGCGACATTCTGGCTCCAGAAAAAATCGTAGAGATTTCCCGGGTATGGATTGCCGCCGCTTGCTCGGGCAACCGCAATGCCATCGTCCGTACACGAAGCATCTTTCAACACTTCGACTTCGGAAAAGATGGTATCTGCAAACAGCTTAAAGGTTTCCGTGGCCAGACAGCCGGCAGAATCTCGCACGGAAACGGTATAATCTCCGACCGGAAGACGGCGCAGGGTCGTCAAGCCATAATCCCCCGTGGGTCTCCACCCAATGGTCAGCGGACCGATGCCACCGGTTATACGAATGTTGATTTCGCCATCGGCGGAATTCCAGCACCTGGGTTGGATGATCCCGTTGGAGAATATGGCAATCGGCGTTCCCGTTCCCACCGTGACATTGAGTAGGGTGTCTTTGCCGGTTGCATCGCGCACGATGATGACGTAATCTCCGGGAAACAGGTTGTTGTAAACCAGGCAATCTCCGCTCAGTTGAAGGGTATCGCTTTGTGGAGGCACCAGTCGGGTGATGTAATACGGGGGTGTGCCGCCATAAGGCTTGATGGTGATGTTTCCCGAATTGGTCAGGGTTCCGCACGAATAGGCAAAAACGCAGAGGTTGACGGGAAGTCCTATGCAAATTTCGTCATCCAGGGTGTTGATGCGTTCAAAACAGTATTCGTCAGCATTGCAGTCGAGTACCTCGTTTTGTATCGGGCTCTTATTGAAAAAGTCTATTTCCGTGCAACTACCCGGCTCACCGATCAACTGAAATTTGATCATGATCAGGGTATCCCCACCCTTCAGACCGGAACAGTCGGCATTGGGGTTTGCCCATAAAAAGCGCACGATTTTCCGGGTATCATCGAAATTGATGCTGGTTGCATCCAGCCCGACTAGGGTCGGATTCGTCCATTTGTCAACCGGAACAACGTTTTGCGGATTGTATTTGAGCCCAAACTGAACGGCTAGCACGGTGTCAAAGTTGTAAACGACCACCGGTACCCAGATGCAATCGCCTTTAGGGGCGTTTCCCCCGATGATGTCAAATTGTACGCAGTTGCCCTGGGCTGAAGCAACGGACGACAGGTTGAGACTCAGAATCAGGGCAATATACAGGTGTAAGCGTTTCCATAGCATTGAAAAGATCATCAAAACTTCGTTTTAAGGCGCAAAGATATTACTTAAAAGTATGATATGACAGGTCAGGCTTCTCCAGACAACAACGCAGGAAGTCGGTTCGAAATTCTAACGAGGCCTCAATTCGCCAAAAAATCAGGGTTTCCATGGAGGAACATGCGATCGATCCAGGACTGGCCGGCCGCATAGGGCAGGAATGAAAGGTCCGGAATGGGTTTGGTCAGCAGGAGGTGGGCTTCTTTGCCGGGTGCCAGGCTTCCCACGCGATCCTGAACGTCCAAGTTGAAAGCAGGGTTGATGGTCATGGCATTCAGGGCTTCCTCTGGAAGCAATTTCATCAGGGTACACGCTAAGGTCCAGGTCCACGACAGGGAAGGATTGGGAGAAGTGCCGGGATTGAAATCAGAAGCCAGGATCAGGCCCAGTCCGGCGTCGATCATTTTCCGGGCGGGTGGCTGGTGAAGCCCCATGAACATGGCGGCATAAGGCAAAAGCACAGGAGCCGTTCCAGGAGCCTTGAGGAGAGACTCAATTTCGCGGTCGTCACACACTTCGAGGTGGTCGACGCTCAGCGCACCATGGGCAATGGCCAGGTCAATGCCGCCGCTGTGGGTAAACTGGTTGGTGTGCAGACGGGGCTGCAGGCCATGTGCCGTGGCTACTGAAAAAAGTTGGTCCACTTCATCCGGTGAGAAAAATCCATTTTCACAGAATGCATCGCAGTAATCCGCCAGGCCCTGAGCAGCAATTTCAGGGATCATTTCTTCCGTCAACAGGCGCATGTAAGCTGCGTGATCCTGGCGAAACTCCGCCGGATAGGCATGGGCACCCAAAAACGTGGCGCGTATGGGCAAACCGCTGGTTTGTTTAAGCCTGCGGACCACTCGCAGGATCTTTAACTCGGACTCTGTATCGAGCCCATATCCGCTCTTGATCTCAAAAGCAGCCGTGCCGGTGGCGACGGAGTGGAGTAAGCGTTGCAGGGACCTTTCATAAAGTTCGTCCTCGGAAAGGCGTCGAAGTTTCCCGGCAGAATTCAGAATTCCGCCTCCGCGGTGGGCAATTTCCTGGTAGCTTAAACCGCGAATCCGGTCGACAAATTCCGCGTTGCGCCATTCGGCAAAAACCAGGTGGGTGTGGCAGTCGACAAATGCCGGAAGCATCCAGCCCCCCTTTGCATCCAAGACCCGGTCTATGCCAGCGGGCATCTCCTCTTCGGGACCAATCCCGGCAATGAGGCCGTTTTCAATCAAAAGGTAGCCATTGTAAAGTATGGGAAGTTCTTTCATTCCAGTTCCCCGGCGGAACGCTCCCACGCCCGTCTGAACCAGGCCTGCGATGTTGTGAACGAGCAGGCGCCCCTGCTGCTTTGGTGGAAACTTTAGCGGCCGCATACTAGCGGGCAAAGGGGTTGGGAACGAGATCTGCGGAGTATCCGTCCCGCTGGAGTACATCCAACAGCACTTCCGCCTCTTCAGATTGGTCGAAGCGCCCCAGCATGACGCGGTAACGACTGCCAGCACCCCTGAGCTGCTCTTCTGCGACGCGAACTTCCTGTGCGTAGCGACTGACGAGCTCAACTGCCAGTTCCTCGGCATCGCCTCGCTGGGAAAAGACTGCGAGCTGCAGGCAGTATCCTTTCCCTGCAGCAGGCAAGGCGAAAACGTCCGGAGCCTCCACCCGCATTTCAGCAACGACCTCCCGCGCAGAAGCGGTGGACCCGGCCAACAGATCGTCAAACTCGCCCATGTCGGGAATTGCTACTTCGACCACCGGGATTTCCTCTGCTACAGCCGGAACCGTGACCGCGTTCAGGAAGTTGCCTCCCGACTGGCGCACCCAGTCGACAAAGGTCTCCGGGCTGAAGTTTTGCTCGACGCGAGACAATACGCTACCCGATGCGCGCAATAAGACCGTAGTCGGGAGTGCGGAGATCTGGTATTCATTCCGCAGTCGCCGGTTTGCAGGGTCATCCACGTCGACTTTAAAGACGACGAGGTGCTGGTCGACGAACTTGCAGACCCCCGGATCTGCAAAGACTTCGCGGTCCATGACCCTGCAGGGCTGACACCATTTGGCAGTAAACTGAAGGATGAGCAATTTTTTTTCGTGGCAAGCCTTTTCTTTCGCGGCGTTCAGGCTTCCGTTAAAGGCGATGGAAGAAGGATCGGCCGCCTGAACCAGGGCGGTGCAGCAGCAAGCGAGAAAAAGGAGGTAGTTTTTCATCATTGAGCGTTTAAATGGGTGAACGTCTCCTGTAGATCGCACAATTTGCGTACCAAAATTCTATATTATATTAATACATATATTTATATACTTGACTAATAATCTTTTACAAGTTATAATTAATTTTAATATGAAACAGTTCGAAACCATGCGTTTGCTGTGCCGGTGTATCTTTGTCTCCTAAAATCACGATTTGATGGGGCATAGAAGGGCTGCGATCACAGGAATTCAGGGCTATTTGCCCGAATATGTGTTGACCAATGCAGAATTGGAAAAGATGGTGGACACCACCGATGAATGGATCACAACCCGCACCGGGGTCAAGGAGCGGCACATTCTGAAGGAGCCCGGGAAGGCGGCATCTGATTTGGGACTGCGGGCCGTTGAGGGTCTGCTGCGCAAAACGGGAACCGACCCCGCTGAAATTGAACTCCTCATTTGCTGTACGGTAACGGGCGACATGGTCTTTCCGGATACCGCCAACACCATTTGCTACAAAGCGGGCATCAAAAATGCCTGGGGTTTTGACGTCAACGCGGCTTGTTCGGGTTTCTTATACGGCTTGACCACCGGCGCCAAATTTGTCGAATGTGGGATGCACCGCAAGGTCATCGTCGTTGGGGTCGACGTCATGTCATCGATCATCGATTACACCGACCGTGCGACCTGCATCATTTTTGGCGATGGTGCGGGTGCGGTTTTGCTGGAGCCGCGAGAAGACGGCTTGGGCATCATCGACTCGGTATTTCACGGCGACGGTGCGGGCCGGGAGTTTCTGCACATGAAAGCAGGTGGATCGCTTTGTCCGCCCAGTCTGGAAACCGTTCAGAATAAAGAGCACTACGTGTACCAGGATGGCAAGCCCGTTTTCAAGGCGGCGGTCGTGGGTATGGTGGAATCTATCCGGGAAGTCATGTCCCGGAACAATCTGACCACGGCCGATGTCGACTGGCTGGTCCCGCATCAGGCCAACATCCGCATCATCAACAGCGTTTCGGATCACCTGGAATTTGACATCAATAAAGTGATGATCAACATCCACCGTTACGGGAACACGACTTCCGGAACCCTGCCCCTGTGCATGTGGGATTGGGAAAAGCAGCTCAAAAAAGGAGACCGGATATTGCTGAGTGCCTTCGGTGGAGGATTTACCTGGGGTACGACGTATTTGCGCTGGGCCTACTGACGCGATCATGCAAGGCAGCCTGAGTGCGTTGTTGGGCATCCGCCACCCGGTCATTATGGCGCCGATGTTTCTGGTGTCGAACCTGGAAATGAGCTTTGCTGCTGCGCGTGCAGGAATTGCAGCGTGCATTCCCGCCCTCAACTACAGGACCTCCGACGAACTCCGTGCCGCTCTGGAGCGCATACGCGAAAGCGGAGCTTGTGTAGGAATCAACCTCGTTGCCAACGCGTCCAATTACAAACTCGAAGCGCAGTTGAACGCCTGTGTCGATTACCGCGTGCAGTTTGTCATCAGCTCGCTGGGGAGTCCGCGCAAGATCATCGATGCCTGCAAGCCACACGGCATCAAAGTATTTTGCGACGTCATCGATCTCCCCACAGCAGCCAAGACGGTGCGCCTTGGTCCGGATGGACTCATCGCCGTCACCCGGCTCGCTGGCGGCCATCGCGGTCCACTGATGCCGGAAGAATTTATTCCCAGCCTGGTGGACTCTTTTCCGGGAATGCCCATCATTGCAGCCGGAGGCGTCGGCGATCGCGAAAGCTATCACCGGCTCATGAAACTGGGAGCAGCTGGCGTTTCGGTGGGAACGGTTTTTATTGCTTCCCTTGAGTCGCCCGTGCGCGAAGCTTATAAGCACGCCTGTGTGGAATATTCCGACAAAGACATCGTGGATACCACCAAGCTGAGCGGAGTTCCTTGCACGGTGATCAAAACCCCTTATGTCCAAAAAACGGGAACGCGGCAGAATCTGTTGCAGCGCCTGTTGCATCGCAACCGCCGGTTCAAAAAATGGATCAAATTGCTGACGTACCAGCGCGGCATGCGCATCCTCGAACGCGCAGCCTTTGACCAAAATTACCAAACGGTATGGTGTGCGGGACCTGCCATCCGCTATGTCCACAGCATTCGCCCGGTTGCAGACATCGTCCGCGACATCGTAGGAGACTGACCCGTAGTTTTCGAATACACGGAATGGTTTCAGGTGCGCTTTTCCGGTTTTGCCTTGATCTTTTTCTTTCCTTTTGTGGTCTGGGCCAACTCAAATGCGCGATGTGCATTGAGCAAACCACCGGTAATGCACATTTCAGATAGCGAGACTTCCTTTTTGACCGCAGGGTGGCTAACCACATGTTCCGGCTTTACAACGCTTTGGTTCAGGATCTCCCGAACCTGGGCGGCGGTGAGTTTCGGGAAATGCGCCCGCAAAATGGCTGCAACGCCCGCCACCATCGGGCTCGCCATCGAGGTACCCTGCTCGTAGCTGTAGGTGTTGCCGGGTTTGGTCGAATAGATCAACACGCCCGGAGCGAACAAGTCTACGGTTTTTTTGCCAATGTTGGAGAATTCAGCTACCAGACCGATTCCGGTCTCAAAGCCCGTAGCACCCACCTCGATCCAGTTCTCTGCGCGGTTGCAGGAAAGGAATTTTTTCTTTGCGTACTGTTTGTTTGGGAAATTTTCTAAGACGTCGTTATCCGTTCCTGAATTCCCGGCCGCATGTACGAGCAGCACATCGCGTTTATCTGCGTAGCGGACGGCTTCGTCGACGATGCGTTTGTTGGGCGAGTGCCCTTTGCCAAAACTCATATTGATGACCGACGCGCCGTTGTCAACCGCATAGCGGATGGCGTTGGCGATGTCTTTGTCGCGTTCGTCGCCATCGGGCACACAGCGCACCGACATGATCCGGACGCATCCGGCGATCCCGTCGATGCCCAAATCATTTTGCCGCATGGCCGCGACGATGCCGGCCACATGCGTGCCATGTGAGGCGTCGGGACCTTCTACGTCGGAATTGCCGTAAAAGCGCTCGCTGACGTCGTCGTAGCGGTCGCCCACCAGGGTCCTTGAATCGTAATCGGGGTTGAACGCATAGTTGACTTCTTTGGAGAAATGCTTCTTCCCTTCCTCAAAATCTTTGGTGACCAGCGCCCGCAATTCCGCAACGTTTTTCACCTGCACCCCTTCGCGCACAATTTGCCGGGCAATCGCCAGCCCCATGACCAGTTCCTGTGTTCCGTCTTCTTCAATTGCATTTATGTTTTCTTCGGTGATCGCGCGGTCGCCCAGGGTACGGGAGAGGGCATCCAGTGCGCCGGTTACAAATTTTTCCGTCTGCAGCAGCTGCTCCAGATTCTTGGAAGCGCTCTCGCGACGTTCTTCCACTTCCTTTTTGAGCTTGGTGTACAAAGCATACTCCTTCTTTTGTTCGCGGTTCATCTTTTTGGGATCGGCGGTGGCGAACTTGTACCGCATGCCTGCATACAGCCGCGTCGCTTCGTACGTGTCGTATTGAACGTTGCCCCGGGGACCGCCAATGAAGTTCCAGCCATGTACGTCATCGACATATCCATTCTCATCGTCATCGATTCCGTTGCCGGCAATTTCTCCGGGATTTTTCCACATGACCCCTGCGAGGTCTTCGTGCTCGGCATCAACTCCTGAATCGAGGATCGCCACAACCACCGGGTCGACGGAACGGTCCTTCAAAAAGTTGGCCACCGTTTTTTCGAGGCTAATGCCCGGCAAACCATCGGTGGTTTGGTCGAGCAAATGCCAGTTGAGGGGTACCGCCTGTTGGGCAGCCAGTTGAAAAGCAAAACACCCGGCAATCAAAAAACTCCATTTTGTAGGCATCACAAACCGTTTAACTCGTTATTTAATCATTAAAATCCTCAAAATCAATCTATAAAATAATAAACAATTTTGCAATATCTCAAAAGCGGCATAAATTTGCAGGAAAGCACCGGCATAAGTATGAGGACATCGCCTATAGCAGCAATCCTTTTGCTCGTTGCAGATTCCCTGGGCTCGCAGACTTTTGACCTGGGCGTTTCCCTTGGGGCCGCAAGTTACAACGGCGATCTCAGCGAAAGTGCATCTGCCTCCCTGCGCAGGAGCCAATTGGCGCAAGGCCTCGTTGCCCGCCTGGAACTCGACCCGGTTTTCAGTCTGCGCCTTCAGTACGCAAAGATGACCATCAGCGGCAGCGATGCCGACGCGGTCAACCCGCTGTTGCGCAAGCGGAACTTGCATTTCCGCAGTGAGTTGAGCGAGATTGCCTTAACCGGGCAATTGCAGGTTTTCAACCTGTTCCGCATTGAACCTCTGCGTTTTAGCCCCTACCTCTTTTTGGGAGCGGGGCTGTGTTGGTACAATCCGGAGGCAGAATACGGCGGGCGTTGGCTTGCCCTCCGGTCGTTGGGAACCGAAGGTCAGGGCATGCCGGGATATCCGAAAGCATATTCCGGGCACGCCATCGCCGTATTGATGGGAGCAGGAATGCGCTATCCCCTGTCGGTTCATTTCAGCATTGGTCTCGAGGCCTGTCTGCGCTTCACCAACACCGATTACCTCGACGATGCCTCTGGAAATTACGTCGCTTATGGAGAGTTGTTGCGATCCAGGGGAAGGGCTGCCGCCGACCTGGGCAACAAGATCGATGCCCGCACGGGACAACAGCGGGCCAATCCTAAGTCGAACGATGGCTACCAGAGTTTGAGCTTTTCCTTACACTACCATTTTGGAACAAACCCTTTGTTTAGAAATAGCCTGTTCAAAAATCCCGTTCGCTGTCCAGCATTCTAAATGGAACAGCCGCCTCAAGACCCAATCGCCGTTCTCCGCAAATATTGGGGTTACGACCGGTTCCGCCCCTTTCAGGAAGACATCATCCGTTCCGTATTGGAAGGCCGGGACACCGTTGCCTTGTTGCCGACCGGGGGCGGAAAGTCTCTGTGCTACCAGGTGCCCGCCCTGTGCAACCCGGGGCTCTGCGTGGTGATCTCGCCCCTGATTGCACTGATGGAGGACCAGGTGCGCCGTTTGCGTGACTTGAACATCGATGCGGCGGCACTCCATTCCGGAATGCATTCCCGAGAAGTCGATCTCGTTTTATCGAACGCACGCTTCGGCCAGCTCAAATTGCTCTACATGGCACCGGAGCGGCTGACCACCGCGCGCATGCAGGAATACCTGCGCATCCTCGACATCCGCTTTTACGCCATCGACGAAGCCCATTGCATCGCCCAGTGGGGGCACGACTTCAGACCATCTTATCTGAACATTGCGCAATGCCGCGACTGGTCTCCCAAAGCCAATTTCCTTGCGTTGACGGCAACTGCGACTCCCGAAACGCGCCATGAAATTGCCAGCCAACTCCAACTGCGCGATCCGCGCTGGTTCGAAATGAGTTTTCGCAGAGCCAATCTTTCCATCGTCGTGCGGGAAGAAGAGAACAAACGCGATTTTATGCTGCACCTGCTTCGCAAAATCCGCGCTTGTTCATTGGTATATGTTCGCAATCGCAAGCTCACCGAGACCCTGAGCCAATTTCTAAAACAGCGGGGTCTTGCAGCAGAGGCGTACCACGCTGGACTGGAGCCTTCAGTGCGCTCCGAGCGTCAGGAGCGCTGGATCAGCGGCAAAACCCCGGTGATGGTGGCCACCAACGCGTTTGGGATGGGCATCGACAAAGCCGATGTGCGACTGGTACATCACCTCGACCTGCCTCCCGGTCTGGAGGAATACTTTCAGGAAATAGGACGCGCCGGGCGCGACCAGCAGGCTGCTTATGCCGTTTTGTGCTATACGCGTGGCGACGCGACGCGCCTTCGGGAGGAATGGGAATTGCAATTTCCGACACTGGAAGAACTCCGCGAAATTTATAAACTGCTCGCAGTGCACCTTCAGATAGCAACAGGTGTTGAGATGGAGGAAAGCGTCGATTTCGACGTTTCCGCATTCTGTGCACGCTTTCACATGAAACCGGCCAAGGTATTGCCAGCCTTGCGCATCCTGGAACAGTCTGGCAAAATTGTAGTGTCCGATGCATTATACCGGCCTTCGAGGATTCACTTCATCGCGTCAGACGAGGACTTGCGACAGGCCATGTCCGGCGACCCGGGGGTCGAGTCCCTGATCAAAACCATGCTGCGCAGCTACGAAGGAATCTTCCATTATGCCGTACCCATCGATGAATACCAATTGGCCAGAGGTCTTTCCACTCCGGTTGAAAGCCTACTCTTTACCCTGAGAAAACTGCAAGCCGAAGGCCTTTTGCGCTACCAGGAGGCGAAAACCAGGCCGCAATTGTTGTTTTTAGGCGAGCGCGAGCGCAGCAGCGACCTCATGATCGACAAGGCATGGTATGATCGCCGCAAAGCCCTGCTGAAGGTCCGCATGGAGGGCATGCTGCGCTTTGTCGAAACGGACCAGTGCCGCCAGGTCTTCATTTCCACTTATTTTGGTCAGCAGGAACCAGAACCCTGCGGAATGTGCGACAACTGTCGCATGGCCCGTCAAGCGGTTGCCGACGCAGGCACCCTCGCAAAATGGCGTACCGCGATTATGCGACAGATTTTGGAAAAAGGATCCTGTTCGCTTCGCGAAATCCTCTATCGTTTTCCCATCAACCGGAGGCCTGAAATTGAATCGCTCGTCGAAAACCTGGTTGCAGAAGGAACCTTGCGCCGGCACTGGGACATCCTATCTTTGAACGATTCTGCCAAGCCATGAGGATACAGCTTGCCGCCACTACGGACATCGTCTGCGACTCGCGCGTACGGAAAATCGCCGGTTCACTTTCTGCTGCCGGATATGAATTGACCGTTACTGGAAGGGTCAGGGGCGGGCAACCCTCGCTGAAAGCCCCTTACCAACTTGCCTGGCTGAAGTGCTTTGCCCACCGGGGGATGCTGTTTTATGCTGAATTTAACCTGCGGCTATTTTGGAAACTGCTTTGGTCAACAGCCGATGTCATTTGTTCCTGCGACCTCGACACATTGCCCGCGTGTACCCTGGCCGCAAAACTCCGGCGTAGAAAGCTGGTGTTTGACGCACACGAGTACTTTGAACACAGCGTTGAAATTGTCGACAAGCCATGGGTGCGGTGGGTCTGGCGAATGGTAGCCCGGACCTGCATCCCGCAGTGCCATTTATGCTATACCGTATCTGCCAGCCTGGCGCAAGAATTGTCGCACGTTTATCACAAACCCTTCCTTCTCATCCGCAATGCACCCGTTCTCAGCAAGGTGCCGCCTCCCCTTGACAGCAGGGAGGGCCGCGAAAAAGTGCTTTGGTATCAGGGTGCGGTGAATGCCGGACGCGGCCTCGAGCAAGTGATTGATTGTCTTCCACAGCTTCCAGGCTTTGAATTGCACATCGCTGGCGAAGGCGATTTATCCCTTGCTTTAAAAGCGTTGGTCGAACGCCTGGGTCTGCAATCCCGAGTGCGTTTCCTGGGACGGTTGCCCTACGAAATGCTTCAGAGCCATGCATCCCAGGCCTACATTGGTCTGGACCTGCTCGATGGCAGAAGCAAAAGCTATTATTACTCACTCAGCAACAAAGCTTTTGATTACATCCATGCCGGGCTTCCCAGCATCCAAATGCGGTTTCCCGAATACGAGGCCCTGCAACGGGAATTTTCAACTGGCGTACTGGTCGACGACCTGAACCGCAGCACCCTCATCGAAGCCATTTCCACTTTGGATCATCCAGTCCGTCAAACGAGTTGCCGCGAGCAATGCCTATTGGCCAGGCAGCATTACCACTGGGGTGAAGAAGAGAAACGCCTTCTTGAATGGTTTGCCGGACTTTTCCCAGGTGCGGACGATTCTTCGCCACCCTCCCGAGACCGCGATTGAACCTATCTTTGGCATCGAATCCACTTGATTTGACCTCAAACAGAAGTTTTTTTTTACACGTGCTCAACTATGCCTGGGTGTTGTTCATCCTTGGAATGGCTTTGCTGCTGTGGTTGCACACCCTGGGACTGGAAGACCGCATATTAGAGCGGGCTCCGGTTGCGGTTGAATGCAAGCCTGGAATTTCAGACCTCCAGGTGGAAGGTATCGGAAAATGGCTCGTCGGGCTCCCTGAAACGCTGCCAGGAAGCCTGCAACGGATCGGGGCAGAGGAATTGCAGCAAGTGCTGCCCGACGAGCTTCCTGCCGACAGCGCCGTTGCCGAAGCTGCTGCTTCCTTTCCTGCCATCTACGTTTTCAGATTGACGAAATCTGCGTACAACAAACAAGGACTCGAATCCTTCCGGCTAAAGGTCGAAGGGCACGAAGGCATCCGGCAACTGAATTATCAGAACGAGCTGACCGAAGACATCGCCGGGTCAATCGCCCGGCTTCGCAGTGCCTTACTGGTCATCATTCTTTTGCTGGTGGGAGTGGGCATGTTGATTGCGGCATACCTCGCCCAGGTTTTTGTCGACTCGCGGAGCGCCGTCATCCTGAATTGGTACATTCTGGGTGCTACGCCTGGGCAAATCCTGAAAATCTACCGCCGTCGCATCCTTTTGCTCGGTGTTTCATCGGCTCTGATCGCAGCCAGCCTGGTAGGCTCCATGTTGGTCCTGTTAGCACATTTACTTCCCTGGACAGAAAGCTGGATCGAAACGGCAAAATTCTTTTGGCTACTCTTCGTTTTAATTATTTTCGGACCAACTTTGCAGTACGTTCTCGTAAGCAATAAGATCCGCAGGTTAATTTGATAAGACATGGGAGAAGCTCAACGCAAAAAATCCTCAGCTAAACCGGCGGCAGTACCTGCCGCAAAAGTTCAACATCGCACCCGCACGGCAGGACCGGTGACCTATGGCCGCAGCCAATACCTTTGGATGTTGGCGGGCATCGCCTGCATTGCTCTTGGCTTGATCCTGATGTTGGGAGGTGGAATGCCGGATGCCGAAACCTGGGACGAGTCGCTGATTTACAGTCACCGGAGGCTGACCCTGGCTCCCCTGCTGATCGTCATTGGACTGGGTCTCAATGTATTTGCCATTTTTAACGTGCGAAAACCAGATTGACCCGATCGTTTTCGGGTTAATGCCCACTCAAACAGCCATTTCAGCTTCCTCCGGATCGGATTTCCCCTTTTGGGATGTACAACAGACAGAAGCGCCAGACCTTGCAAGAGGGTGTCTGCTTTTGGTTGACAAGCCCTACGGCTATAGCTCGTTTGATGTGATTCGCTTGCTGCAGCGCTTTCCCTGCAACCGCAAGGTGCGCATTGGCCACGCCGGAACCCTTGACCCCCTGGCGACGGGGTTGCTGATCCTCGCCACCGGGCGACTCACCAAGGAAATAGACCACTTCCAGGGACTTCCCAAGCAATACACCGGGCGCATCTGCCTTGGCTACGAACGGTCCAGCCACGACCTCGAAACCCCGATATGCAGCTACGTCCCTCCGGGTGAGCTGTCTGACCAAACCCTGGAAACCGTGCGGCGGTCGCTGACCGGAGAACTTTTGCTGCGTCCTCCCCTGCATTCGGCCATCCGGACTCAGGGCGTGCGGGCCTACAAACTCGCTCGGGGAGGATCAGATCATGCGCTCGAACCCAGGGCCATGACGGTCGATCAATTTGAGATCGACGCAACCCATTTTCCCGAGCTGGCCTTTGAGATCCGTTGCAGCAAGGGCACCTACATCCGCAGCATCGCTGCGGTATTCGGAGAGCGCCTGGGCTGTGGGGCATACCTCTCGGCGCTGCGGCGAACGGCGATCGGGCCTTACCCGGTAAATTCTGCGTGGTCCTTAGATCGCCTAATGGACTTATCCTGGCCGGAAAGCCAACGATAATTGCTTTTTCCCGTTATTACCTTTGCACCTCGCATGAATAAAGGCAGATGTCGGTAATCGTCCGCGATTTGAGCAAGTCCTTTGGTCACCAGACTGCGGTGGACCACCTGGGATTCTCCGCAAAGCAGGGGGAGATCCTCGGTTTTTTGGGGCCAAATGGCGCAGGGAAGACGACGACGATGAAGATGATCTGCGGTTTTCTCAAGCTGGATGGAGGAAGCATTGAAGTATGTGGGATGGACGTCGCCACCCAGCCCATCCAGTCGCGCGCCCGCATCGGTTACCTGCCCGAAAACAACCCTTTATACAAGGATATGTACGTCCGCGAATTCCTGCAGTTCTTTGGGCTCCTCTGCAAAACCGCCCGCTTGAGTCAGCGCATCGACCAGCTCATCGAGGCGACCGGCCTCGGGAATGAGCAGGACAAGCTCATCGGCTCTTTGTCAAAAGGTTACCGCCAGCGCGTTGGCCTGTGCCAGGCGCTGATCAACGACCCCGAGGTGCTCATTCTCGACGAACCCACCAGCGGACTGGACCCCAACCAGCTCGTCGGCATACGGCAACTCATACGCAGAATCGGGCGCGAAAAAACCCTGATCTTCAGCAGTCACATCATGCAGGAAGTGCAGGCCCTGTGCGACCGCGTCATCATTCTGAGCAAAGGGAGATTGGTCGCCGATGCCCCCATTGCCCAATTGATGCACCTGCGCGGCAGTGGTCTGTGCATCTTTGTCGAATTCACACAAGCCGTACCGGATGAATTTTTTGCAGGGATCTCCGGCATCACCAGGCTTGAACGCTTGGGCATAAGCAGCTTCCGCCTGCATTGCGTTGCCGGTGCAGATCCGCGCGATGCTGTCTTTCAAAAAGCAGCGACCACCATGCTGTCCATCCGGGAGTTGCGCGAAGAAAAATCGAGCGTTGAAGACGTGTTCAATTTACTCACCAGCGAGCAATCCGATGTGGGCCCTGTTTAAAAAGGAAATCGCTTCATTTTTCAGCACAGTGGCCGGCTACATGGTCACGGGCAGTTTCGTGCTCATTCTCGGACTGATCCTGTGGATCTTTCCGGATTTCAGCCTCCTCGAATACAACTACGCTGGTCTCGACCAGCTTTTTTCCATTGCCCCCATGGTGTTTTTGTTTCTAATTCCTGCGGTCACCATGCGCAGTTTTTCGGAAGAAATGCAAGCGGGCACCTTTGAATTGCTGATGACGCGACCGGTGCATCCCTGGGAAATTGTCGGAGGAAAGTTTCTGGCCTCGCTGGCACTCTGCCTCATGGCCTTGTTTCCAACCCTCATCTATTACTACAGCATCTACCAGTTGGGCTCCCCGGTTGGGAACATCGACGGTGGTGCGGTATTGGGCTCCTACATCGGACTGATCTTCTTAGCCGCAGGATTTTGTTCGATTGGCCTTTTCACTTCAACCTTGACAAAAAGCCAGATCGTCGCCTTCCTCACAGCAGTAGCGCTTTGCTACATATTCTATTACGGATTCTATTTTGCCGCAAAGTTGCCGGTGTTTTTCGGAAAAACCGATGCGATCGTCGAAAAGCTGGGCATGGATTACCACTACACCGCTCTGTCGAGAGGGCTGATCGATCTGCGCGATGTGGTCTATTTCGCAAGCCTTGCATTTTTCTTTTTATTTCTCACGGCAGAGTCCCTGCGCACACGCCGAAGCTGATATGCCATTTACTGCAACGGAACGATGGGTGCGCGTGGCACTGGTACTGGGGATCCTGATCTTCCTCAACATTCTGTTTTCATTTGTCAGGCTGGAGCTGGACTTCACTGAAGACAAGCGCTACAGCCTGACGCGAGGCAGTTTGAATACGCTGGAGCAAGCCCGCGATGCCATTTACGTGCGCGTTTTGCTGGATGGGGATTTTCCCTCGGGATTTAAGCGACTTCAGCATTCGGTCATCGACCTGCTCCGCCAGTTTAGAAGCCTAAACCCCAATATTGAATTTTCACTTGAAGATCCAAACACCGGCTCCCCAGAGGAGGTCAACGAAATGCGCGAAAAGCTCGCCAAAGACGGACTGCTCCCCATCAACCTGAAGGTGCATACCGGATCGGGAAAATCCGAGCAGTTGATCTTTCCTTATGCGGTGTTCAACCTCGGCGAGCGCAAAATTGCCGTAAACCTCGTTGAACACGACCCGGCCCTGGATCAGGAGGCCAATATCAGTCAATCCATTTCCCAGCTAGAGTACAAGTTTGTCAATGCGCTGTCGAAACTTCAGCAAATAGAAAAGAAGAACATCCTCTTCACGGCTTCATCCGGAGAGCTGCCGGAAGAAAATACCCTCGCCGCGCAACAACAACTTCGTCCATTTTACCATGTGGTTCGGGCAGACCTGGATAGCCTTTATTCCATCAAGGAGTCCGTCGATCTCGTCGTAGTGGCGAGACCTACGCGTGCATTCAGTGAACGCAACAAATTCATTCTCGACCAATACCTGATGCGGGGTGGAAAAATTTTATGGATGGTCGATGCCCTTCAAATCGGAATGGACAGTTTCACCTACCGCCAGGACTTTATCCCCGAACCGCTCGAGCTCAACCTCGGCGATTGGTTCTTCCAACACGGCGTTCGCATAGAACCCACCCTGGTACTCGACATGGAATGTGCCCGAATTGCACAGGTGATTGGCAAAGTCGGCGACAAACCCCAGATTGAATTATTTCCGTGGTACTACCTGCCGCTGGCTGCTCCCTATAGCGACCACCCGGTCGTCAACAACATCGATCGAATTCTCCTCGATTTTCCCGCCAAGATCGACACCGTTAAATCCGCAGGATCCATAACCAAGACGCCACTTATCGTTTCATCGCCCTACAGCCGCTATCAGCTGGCGCCAGCACGCGTTGGATTTGATATTCTGCGCTATGCACCCGATGCCAGCAAATTCGACAAGCCGCATTTGATCATGGGCGTTTTGCTTGAAGGGCAATTCAAATCGCTGTACGCCAACAGACCCGAGCAATCGATGCTTGACGCCATGGAGAAACTCGGCCTCAGCTTCCGCACCGAAAGTCCCAAAACGGCAATGATCATCGTATCCGATGGGGACCTCATCCGCAATCATTACGACGCTTCCACGGATAAATTCTCGCCGGTGGGCTACAGCAAATTTGAAAAAACCACGTACAACGGCAACCGCGCGTTCTTCCTGAATGCGGTTGAGTACCTGGTCAGTGAAGAGAACATCCTTGAAGCGCGAGGCAAGGAATTCAAGATCCGCATGTTGGATCAGGTCAGGATTTCGCGTGAAAAATCATTCTGGCAGGTCCTCAATACTGCATTACCCCTTGTGTTGCTGCTTTTAGGAGGACAGCTGCACCGCCACCTGCGCAAAAAGAAATACACCACTCGATGATGAGCAATCGACGCAACCTGTGGATGCTTACCGCTGCATTTGTCCTGCTCGGGGTGGCCACCTGGTATTTTCTCCGCCGCAACGCCCATGGAATGAAGGAAATTGCAGCAGAACGGGCATTTGCCGTTGAGCGCGCGGAAGACATCAGCCGGATCATCCTGAACAATCCCGTCGGCGATTCGATCTTTTTGGAGAAATCCGGCGGTGCCTGGCTGGTCAATGGAAGGTACAAGGCGTTTCCCAATGCCGTCGGCAACCTGCTGCAGACATTAACGAGTGTTAGGATGCAATCGATTCCACCCCAATCCTACACTAAAACCATTTATGAAGGGATGAGGGGGTCCGGTATCCACGTCAGGGTATTCGACAAAAAGTCGCTGGTTCTTAAAGATTACATCGTTGGCGGAAGCACCTTGCGCGAAGACGGCAACTTTTTTCTCATGGCCGGGTTCAAACAACCCTATATCGTAGGCATTCCTAATTTTGTTGGGAACGTACGAGAGCGTTACGACCTCAGTCTAAACGATTGGCGCGACCGCACGGTGATTGATGTAGATCCGGACCGCATCGAGTCCTTTTCCATTGAATACCCCTACCATCCGGAACAAAGTTTTAGGCTGGTCAAAAAAGAAAACCGCTATTACCTCCATGATCCGGTGCAGGGCGGCAGTGAACGCGGCCCCTTGCCCGAAAAGCGCGTGCGCGACTTTCTTGAATCCCTTCCGGACGCGGGGGCCGAAGGCATTCAAAACAACCACCCGAACCGGAAAAACATTGCAGCCTTGAGTCCTTACTGTAGGATCTCGCTCCGCGAAGCCGATCAAAAACAAGTGTTGGAACTTTCCTTCTTTCCCATCGCCACCGACACTTCGGGAAACGCCGTCATTGCCGACCACCGCGGACAACTTCCGGACACCACCTTCTTTCGGCTTCACGCTCAGAGAAGCGATGGTGATTTTCTGCTGTTGCAATATCCCGTCGTCAGGAATTTGTTCGTCCGCAAAGCAGACTTTGTCAAGTACCTGGACCCGGGAGTTCAATAAATTTTACGCCTGACTTACAATTCCCACGTGAGCGGTTAAAAAGTTGTTGCACAGCAATGGAGTGCGTTGTCCTACTTTGCATAAAAATGCAGGCCCTGCCGCATGGACAGAAAACAATATCTTGTCGCTGCCTTTTGTGCAATGGCTTGCGTGTCCCCGCAAACGAGGTTTTCCTTTGATGCAAGTTGGGGCTTTTATGCCCACCGGCTCATCAACCGCCTGGCCGTGTTCACCCTTCCGGAGCCGATGATCGAATTTTACAAAGACAACATCGACTTTGTCTCCGACCACGCGGTCGACCCGGATAAACGGCGTTACGCAGTAAAAGCCGAGGCTATGCGCCACTACATCGACCTGGACCATTGGATCAACACCGATGCCGATAGCCTCCCTCGCGATTTTGCGCGCGCCCTGCTGCAGCGTTCGCGATTTTACCTCTCCGCCGATGGAAAAGCCTTTTCACTTTTTAGGGATTCCATTCGATTTGCTACGGATGCCGACACCTTGTGGTTATCCGACAGTGCAATTCAACTGGTCTGCTTTGCCCGCAATTACTGGACGCTGAAAGAATTTCGCACGTGCCTGTACGAGCATCTGATGCCGGAATACGATCCTGCGTCCTGGGCTATCCCCGTGACCCGGCTCGGTAGCCTCTTTGCGTCCCAGAACAAGCGCACAATTCTGGTCATCGATGACCGGTTCTGTCCGCATGGCATCCTGCCCTATCACCTTGAGCGCTGTCATCGCCAACTCATCCATGCGTTCCAGGTGGAAGACCCCGTTCGCATCCTGCGCTTGTCGGCTGAATTGGGCCACTACCTCGGAGATGCACACGTGCCGCTGCACACCTCTAAAAATTACAACGGTCAGCTAACTGGTCAGGATGGCATCCATGCTTTCTGGGAGAGTAGAATTCCAGAACTGTTCGCAGCTGATTCCTTCGATTACTTTGTTGGACCGGCGTATTATCTCGAAAACATCCGGTCAGCAATCTGGCAGATCATTTTCGAAAGTCACCATGGGGTTGAGGAGATTTTACAGACAGAGCGCATGCTGCGGTCCACAACTCCAGAAGATCAGCAATACTGTTTTGAACCGCGGGGCGGAGCGTTGGCGATGCAAGCCTGTAGAGATTATGCGGCTGCATTCAACTCCCGTCTCAACGGACAGGTAGAACAACGCATGCGATCGTGCATCCTGGCCACGGGATGTTTCTGGATGAGCGCCTGGGTTGAAGCGGGACAACCGGATCTGCTACGACTGCTGGACGAAAGACAAACCATGTGCGATACTGCGGGTTCTCCCCCAGCGGTGGACCATGCCTGGCCATGGCTTCGTCAACACGAATGAATGAGCTCCCCGCGCGTACGCGAAAACATATATGGACTCATGCAATGGCCTCCAGGTTGGCGTCTTGTCTTGCTCTTTGCTTCTTTCTTCGCAGAATTACCCACCCCCCCATTGCAACAGATGCGAAGGCGATGAACACCAACCAGGTATGGTTCAGACTGAAAGGTGCGGAACCCATGCTTACCGGCTGGGCACTACCGATCAGGATCAGCCCGGCCCAATCGTCCGGATAGACTGCCTTTCCGGCACGGAGGTACTGTCTTTTGCTTTCGGCAAGGGCAAGATCTTTGGGCATGTTGTGCTCGAAAAGGTTTTGGTAAAAGGCAGGGATGATCTTTGAAGCCCCCTGGGTTTGAATTTTCCACAGTGCCGTTATGAATGACCTTGCTCCCGAGTAGGCGAGGCCGCGGGCAATGCTGATGTTGCCTTCGCCCGCCCGGTGCTGTCCCAGCGCGGTTTCGCAAGCCGTGAGGGTGATGAGTTCAGACCGAACGGGGTGAAGGTAGAGTTCTCGCAAGTAGAGCAGTGCGGAAGTGTCGACGTCTCCGGAGCGCTGCGAAAAAGCAAGAAAGCTCGAATCCGGATTGGGCGAATCGTTGCCGTGCGCGGAAAGATGCACGTAGGAACATGTGCGCAGCGCTTCGAGGAACTGTTGCTTTTTTGCCGGCCTGATGATTTTAGCACCGTCGATGCGGTCTCCGATCGCACGTGCTTCCATTTCCTGGTAAACCATATGTGGCAACTCGCCCGATTGCCGGCTGAATTCCGGAACAAAAATCATCAGCGAAGTGCATTGTAAGTCTGCTGGTGGATTTAGCTGCATTTGCAGCAAGGTGCGGATCGAAAATCCGTAGCTGAGGCTTTTCGACTGGATCAGAAAATTGCCGTTACTCACCTGCCTTGGAATATCATCTTCGGGGACATCCACCTTGCGAAGAAGGGCATCAAAAGGCAGGTCGTTTAAGGCATCGTCGGGGATGATGATCAGGCGTTCGGGAAGATCGATCTGCACCTTGCCGATAAGCATCTCGTACAAGGTATGAGCGGTTTTTGAAAATTGAGCAACGCGCTCCGCAGATCGCAGGCCATCGGCACCTGCCGGATTCATATTTTCCCTGAATAAACGGACGTGCCGGCGCAACTCGTCTTTAGAAATCTGCACCATGTCGAGTGCAAATTGTTTTCCGTTGAAAGAAAAGATATACAGTCCCTTCTCCCCGGCAACGTAGTCGATCAATGCCTGTCCGGTGGCGAGTAGTTGGTCTTGCAAACCTTGAAGGTCGACCTCTGCGCTGCCAAAGCGAAGCTGGTAGTATGACGGGGCATCGCGGCGCAACGCTTCGAGGTACCTCCACTGCAGGCTGTCGGCCATAGGCTGGATTTCCGGAGATTGCAGGGCCCTGCGCTGCATCGCAGAAAGTGCCGACTGCATGCCCAGTAGGTTCGGTGGCAGCAAATCGCTGGCGGCATTGAGTCGCGACCGCTCCATGAGCAAAAAGGTTTTGCCCTGTTCAGCCATCTGCAGTGCGCGCTCTTTGTAGGCATCACCCCCTCCCGCGAAATAAAGGGCGCTGAGATCCGTGACGGCATCCGGGAGCCACAATCGCGCCTCTTCAGCGAGCCGGATCTTGGCTTCGTCGCTGACGAGGTTGGCACGCACGTAATTCAGCAGGGCCGCAAGGCTGTCGTAGGCCATTCCGGAGAGCCTCCGGTGCGCGGGGTCCCGCTCAGATAGCAGCAGGTGGGTACGCCCAATGCTGCCCAGCAGATACAGGGCTGTCAAATAATCGTCCTGGTACATCTTGCGAACGGAAGGCAATGAATCCCAGGGGTAGGATTGGCCACTCATCCGCTGCAAAGCCTGGGCATAGTGTTGCAAACCGCGATGGCAATCTCCGGTTTTGACGTAGCTCGATCCCAGGCTGGTGAGCAATCCTGCAACGCCCAAATCTGTTCCGGCCATGTTGGAGCGTTGAAGCCAATTCAAGTGAGGGGTCAAGGCCCGGACTGCACCATCATACTGCCTTTGGGCAAAAAGTGCGGCGGCGAGACCACCCAATCCAAAGATGGCCTGCAGGGTGTCCCCCGTTTGGAGAGAGGCTTCAATGACTCCCTGGAAATGATCTTCCGATGCTTTCGCAAGCGTCTTGCTGGAATCAGGGTCCATTTCCTGTGCCCTTGCATCGAGGCAAATTCTTCCCAGGGCCAGTCGGATAAAGGTCATTTGACGCAAGGTATCGGCAGCATCGACACTGCGGCGCAACAATTCAATGCCCCGCTCGCCCTGCTGCAGCGCAAGTTCCCAGTGCCCCCGGGCCGACATGGCTTTGATCCGGTTGGAAACCAGGTCATGGAAAAAGGAGCTTGCCTTCTCCCAACTTATGGAATCTCTGCCGGGACCCCTGGAAATGGTCTCCAGGGCGATGTCAAAATTCCGTATGGCGCTTGCTTGGTCACCCGACAATCGGTAGCATTCTCCAAGTTTTGTGCGGTTGTAAATGTTGGGAAAGATGGCAAAGCGTTCCTGGTCGACAATGGCCTTTTCAAAATGCGGTATGGCGGACAGGTAATCGCCCTCCCAGCTGTACGACAGTCCGATGTTGCTTTGCGCCCTGAGAATATCCAAGTGGATGCTGTCTCCGTAATAGGCCTGGCGCAGTTTGAGCGCAGCGCCATAGAGACGCCGTGCTTCCGGGCGACTGCTCCGCAGGTATGGGATTCCCGCCACATGAAGGACATCGGCCCAGCGAAGCAAAATGCTGTCCCGGTCCGGGGTGCAGGTCAATGCCAGTATGGAGTCCGCGAAGACCAACACCAACTGTGGGTCGCCGGTCGCCGTGGAAGCCACCGCCATCGATCGCAGCGCAGCGGCATCGCACACCTGCTCCTGACCCCTGCGACTTCCTGCCTGCTCTGATGAGCAAGACGAAGCTGCGAGCAGGATCAGACAAACTCCCGCAACGACAGAACAACTCCAGTCCAACCCCACCGTTTTCATTGCTCGAATCCTAAATGCTTAAACCCTTTTTACTAACAAATGTTCGTTTACTTACTAACGTTTGTATGCGTATCCAATACTTCCGGAAGTACAGATGCCTAACGCGTCATCGCGGTCAAAATTTATCCCTGGCCTCCTGGCTTTGAACAATTAGGATCCCGCAATCAAAATACCACTGGGGGGCCGGCTGGTGGCTCTGAACAAATTTGATTCGCCGCGTTCAACAAATCAATCCCCTTATAGACTTTCCCGGATGGAACTCCGGTTTGCGTCGTTGCAAGGTTCAACAGTATTTGCTTCATCGCACCCGGAGGCATACCCGGATGTACCGAGCGCATCAGCGCTGCGAGGCGCACCACCAAAGGCGCAGCGAATGAGGTTCCCGACTTAACGGCAAATCCGGTGCTGCTTCTTGCGTTCAGTATTTGCGGAACATATAAAGCTTCTCCGCGAATTGCAACATCCATATAGCTTGTTGTCGCCCCGGCTGGGTTATAGTTTGAAAACGTGGCGAGGTCAGATCCGTCCACATTCAACGCACCGACCGTGATTGCTCCCGGGAAAGAGCTGACAACTGACGCCGGATAGAATCGCCAGGAATCTGTCAACGGCTGTCCACCGTTGCCAACACCCGCGACTACGAACACCCCAGCCTCTGCTGCCAAATTTAAGAAATCGGAAAATGCGTTCGTGAAATTTTGAGCCAGGCCTACGGAAACCGGATCGCCCGATTCGATGAAGTATTCAAATCCCCAACTGATGTTTATGATATCCGGCTGCTGACCGAGGGCGATGTACAATCCACAAAGTGCATCGAACAGATCTCCCGTTTTGGTATCGCCCTCCGTGGTGCGGACGTTAACAAATTTCATGGGGAAACTGTGTGGAAAATTGGGGCGAGAGGCCCCAAACGCAACGCCGTTGACGGAGGTTCCGTGGCCGTGCTCGTCGTCCGGATCGTCGCCCAGAGCGCCAGCAATGCACCGAACGCCATGTGTATTTGCGCTACATCCCGCACAGGTTTTAGGATTCCAGTAGCCATCCCAGTTGGCACTGGTCAGCACGTTCCATGCACTTCCTGCCGGTGGATCCACACCGCTGTCAACTATGGCAATTTTTACTTCGGTATTTGCAGGACATACGGGTAGCGGGTAATGGGGCCAAATTTTTTCATCGGTTGTGTCCTTTGGACTCGGTACATCATCGGACGACTCCTCCGGATCATTCGCTATGACGATATTGGGAAAAATGTCCACGCCAATGCCTCCAACTTTTGGGCCTTGTACAGGGGGTGCACCCACATCGATGCCTTCGACGCTCGGGTACTCCCACAACTCAAACCCCGGTCCGCATGGACAGGTTTTGATCTGCCGGAAACACTTTCTGCGCAGCTCTTCGCGAGCCGCTTCCGGTTCCTGGTTTTTGCTCGGGTCAAAAATGAGCTGGTTGCATCGGTAAGGGAGCTTAAAATAGCCATCTCGCATTTTGAATTCCAGCGTATCCACCGCTTTACAGGTTCCGTAGTTGAACACGCCAATTTTAAAACAGCAGGGTTTGAATATCAGGATCCATCCCAGGATGCAGAGGATGGCTGCTGCCGCGACGACGCTCCAGCGACGCCAGCGAAAAGGACGATTTTCTGTTGCCATGATTCAGTTGGTTTGTTTTGTGATATTGTGTAAATCTACGCAAAATATTAAGCACCTGCCCAATTATTTTTGCCGGCGGAGGAAAAAGCCCAACAAAACGTACTCTGCAGTCCAGGTGTGCAGAACCGGAATTGGTAGATCAGGCCGTCGCGTTGGGCGAGCCCGGGTTCGCCAAAAAGTTTAACTAGACTTGAAACGCACCGGGAGCCAGGGCCTTGGTGCGTTTATTCCTCGTCCTCGCCTGTGGAACCCGCCTTGCCTTGGTATTTCTTAAACAGCGCTTCCACGCGGTATACTTCATCGACCGTCTCGTCGACGTAGAAGCGAAGTTCGGGCATGTGGCGAACCTGCTTGCGGATGCGTTGGTGGAGGGAGGTCTTCAGCCGGAGATTTTGCTCTTCGAGTGCGCTGATCAGGCCGGCTTTGTCGGCAGCATTGAAAATGCTGAGGTAGACCTTTGCCAGGCCCAGGTCGGGACTCATGGTGACCTGTGTGACCGTCACCAGAGCCTGAGGACCATACACATAGCGGCCTTCGGCGCCCAGTACCGCGCTGAACTGCCTGCGTATCAGTTCGCCAACCTGCCGCTGCCGAATGCTCTCCATAGCCTGGTGTAATCGCGCAAAATTATTCATATAACCGCTGCATAACGGCGCAAATTGCACAAAAGGCAGTTCGGGAGCCGACAATTCCCTCTTTGCCTTGTTATTTTGCAGAAAAGCAAATTTCCCCAATGGCACTGCGCCTCGATAGTCCGTTAGAATTTGTCAAGGGGGTCGGCCCCCAGCGCGCACGGCTGCTTTCCGACCAACTCGGCATGGAGACCGTCGGTGCGATGCTGCTGTATTTTCCCTTTCGGTACATCGACAAGACCCGGTACACCCCTTTGGCAGAAGCCACGCAGGATGGACAGTTTTACCAATGCCGGGGAAAACTTACCGGTCTGGAGCAACACGGCTACGGGCGATCGCGCAGGCTCACGGCGATGCTGGAAGACGGCACCGGGCGCATCGAGCTCATCTGGTTTCAGCACTACCAGTGGTTTTTGGACAAAGCGGAAATCGGCAGGGAATACCGCATTTTCGGGCGTTTGAAGCAAACGCGCTCCGTCAAAACCATGGCCCATCCTGAAATCGCTCAGATGGCGGCCGAGCCACAACCCAACGCACTCCGCTGGGAACCCGTGTATTCTTCCAGCGAGGTCCTGGCCAAAAAGGGCTACGACAGCCGCGGCATCAAAAACCTGGTATTTCAAATCTTTCAAAACCTCGATGTGCGCACGGTCGAGGAAACCCTGCCGCCTTACATCCTGGAGAAATATCGACTGATGAATCGCCAGGAAGCCTTGCTCAACATCCACTTTCCCAAAGACGAGCAGAGCCTGGCCCGCGCGCGGCAGCGCTTCAAGTTTGAAGAGTTGTTCATTCTCCAGCTCCGCATGGTGCGAAACATGTATTTGCGTAAAAAGAAAGATTCTGGAATCGCCATGTCCAGCCCGGGCGAACTGTACCAAAACTTTTACCGACACCACCTGCCCTTTGCCCTCACCGGCGCCCAGGAGCGCGTACTTAAGGAGATCCAGGACGACCTGTGCTCCGGCTACCAGATGAACCGACTGCTGCAAGGCGACGTGGGTAGCGGCAAAACCATCGTTGCCCTGCTGACCATGGTATGGGCCATCAGTCAGGGCTTTCAGGCCTGCATCATGGCGCCTACCGAGGTGCTTGCCCAGCAACATTACGAGAGCATTGCCTCCCTCATCCGCTCCGTCGACCTCCGCTGTGCCCTGCTGACCTCATCGGTTAAGGCCAACGACAGGATGTTGGTGCTCGGCATGCTGGCGAGGGGAGAAATCCACATCCTGATCGGCACCCACGCAGTACTCGAAGACAAGGTCGTTTTCAGCCAACTCGGCCTCGTCGTGATCGATGAGCAACACCGCTTTGGGGTGGAGCAACGCGCCAGGCTGTGGGGCAAAGCCCATCCCCTCCCCCCGCACGTGCTCGTCATGACGGCAACCCCCATTCCGAGAACCCTCGCGATGAGCCTCTACGGCGACCTCGACGTCTCGGTGATCGACGAACTGCCCCCAAACCGGCAGGCCATCGTGACCAAGCATTTCACGGAAGCCTACCGGACCACGCTCTACGAATTTATGAAGGAGCAGATCGCCGGGGGCCGTCAGGTGTACATCGTCTTTCCCCTCATCGAGGAAAGTGCAAAAATGGACATTGAGAACCTCGAAATGGGCTACGAGCGGCTGCTTGAGTACTTTCCCCGTCCACAGTACCAGATTGCCGTGGTGCACGGTAGGTTAAAGCCAAAGGACAAAGCCTACGAAATGGCTCGTTTTGCCCGTGGCCGGGCCAACATCATGGTGGCCACCACGGTCATTGAGGTCGGTGTAAACGTGCCCAACGCCACGATCATGGTCATCGAAAATGCGGAGCGCTTCGGGCTCTCCCAACTCCATCAGTTGCGCGGACGCGTGGGCCGGGGAGCCGACCAATCCTATTGCGTGCTGATGACGGCTAACCGACCCGCAGGCGATGCGGCGGAACGCATTCGCACGCTGTGCGCTACCAACGACGGCTTTGCCATTGCCGAAGCTGACCTCCGGCTCCGCGGTCCGGGCGATCTCGACGGGACGCGTCAAAGCGGACTGCTAGAGCTAAAAGTCGCCAACCTTTCCGAAGACCAGCCCATGCTGTACGCGGCGCGGAGACTGGCAGAAGCCATTCTTAAGCGCGACCCATCGCTGGATCATCCCCTCAACGCGCTGCTCCGGAAGCTGTTTGAAGGGGATCCGGGGCAGCCCATCGGCAAAATTGCCTGAGCTAAGTTCCTGCGCTTCCGCTGGCCATCCGCAGACCGGCTCGTTGGCAAACCGCGTTGACCATTCAATCAAAATGCGGAAATGCCATATTCAGGGCAGCATTTGAGATAAATGCGGTATCTTAGCTACTGAAAACAGATAATCAAATTTCAGATGAAATACGCAATTGGTTTTGTTTGCAGCCTCCTGTTGTGTGCCAATGCCCTCTTCGCCCAGCGCGAATTGCAGCAGGCAGTCGATCAGACGGACACCCGTGCGATCAAGGAGTGGATCTCTGCCGGAAATGAGATCAACTCGGTGCTTTACCTCAACGAGCAGAAAATGACGATGCTGAGTTACGCATCCCTTGCCGGCAATGCTGAGGTCGTAGGACTTTTGCTCAACCGCGGCGCCGACGTCCATGCCAAGGTCAATTTTGAAGATGCCCTGATGTTCGCTGCTCGCAAGGGCAACATGGAGGTGATTACGCTATTGCTCGAGGCTGGCGCCAACCCCATGAACGAAAACAGGGACGGCAAATGCGCCCGCGACCTGGCCAACGACCACCACAACACCAGCGCTTATAACCTTTTGAAGGAGGAAACGGAAAAGCGCGTCAACGCCATCCGAGCCAGAAGCCGCAAATAATTAGGCGACCCACCAGCAAGTAGTTTGCTTTTCCAACCTTTCGCAACAGGGCTTTTAAGTCCATACAAGGATTATAATTCAAGCAACATGTCGGTTGGCTTCCCAATGGCCTGAGGCCATTGGACCCTTTTTCCTTCCGGCTTTCCACGATGCAGGGACAGCATTTCATTTTGAGCAAGGTGCAGCAGTGTTGGATTTTCGCCCGTTCAGGATATTTTTGGGCCATGAGCTGGAATGTGTTGATCGCCGACGGCCTCGAAGAGGCCGGAATCCAAATTCTTCAGGCCCATGGGATGCGGACCGTTTCCCAACACCTGAGTGCCGAAGCCCTTGTCGAAGCCCTGCCCTCGTACCAGGGAATTGTCGTGCGCAGCGCCACCCAGGTGCGAAAAGCACTGATTGACCGCTGTTCTTCGTTGCGATTCATTGCACGGGCAGGAGTAGGCCTCGACAACATCGATGCGGAGTACGCACGCAACCGGGGGATAGTCGTCCTCAACACACCCGCGAGCTCTTCGCGGTCAGTTTCCGAACTTGCACTCGGCCATATGCTTACGCTGGCCAGAGGCTTTCATCGGTCCAACCGCGAACTCGATGGCCCTGAAAGCTTTAAAAGCCTCAAAAAACAACTCAGCACGTCAACGGAACTCAGGGACAAGGTCCTCCTCCTGGTCGGTTTCGGGCGCATAGGCCGCGAACTTGGGAAAATGGCAATTGGCCTCGGTATGGACCTCATGGCCAGCGACCCCTTCCTGCGGGAAGCCTTCCTCGATTGGTCCGTTGCCAAGACGGCCCTGAGGGTTGCCGTGCCGCTGGTTTCGTTGGAAGAAGGACTTGCACGTGCCGATTACATCAGCCTGCACACACCCTATGCCGGAGAACCCGTCATCCATAGTGGCAACATTGGCCTCTGCAAACCCGGTGCTTATCTGATCAACACCTCCCGCGGCGAAAACATTGACGAAGAGGCGCTGCTCACCGCCCTCAATGCCAATCAACTTGGGGGAGCCGGCCTGGACGTATTCTCCCAAGAACCCGATTTGCGCAAGGAGCTGATCGCTCATCCCAAGATTTCTCACACTCCCCACATCGGCGCATCGACCCGAGAAGCACAGGAACGCATTGCCCTCGAACTGGCCAGCCAGATCGTGGCACTCTGCGATAAGGAATCATTTGGTTCCTGAAAACCGGGTTCGTGGTCGAAGCCTTAAGAGTACTTCACACCCCCCTTTTGTGCCAGAATGAATGTCGTAAAACCTAGGTAGAACGCTACCATCGACGGACTGCAGAGGAATAAATCACTGCGCTGCAACGAAGGATTGAGAAGCTAAATTCGTTCAGTGAACGACCCAGTACGTGCAGGATGGCGCAAGAGGACGGTTTTGAAGTATCTTTTATTTAATCTTCACCGACATCAGTTTTTTGACGATGTCCGGGTCGATCTCCATGCCTTTGTTGATGGCCTGTTGTGCCATGGCCTTATCTCCCAAGCGCGTGTACGTGATGTAGAGGTTTGCCCAGGTACTCGCATTATTGGGGTTGATTTCAGCAGCGCGCAGGAGGTATTCCAGGGATTTCAGCAGATAGCCCATTTCTGCCTCGACGGCGCCAAGCACCTCGAGCACCTGATCGTCCTGGTCGTTGAGTTTGAGTGATTTTAAGAGCGCGTTCTTGGCGGCTGAATTGTTGTTTTCGTCGTAAAACAGCGTCCTTCCCCACTCGCGCAAAGCCCTTTGGTAATTTTTTATGATGGATGCGTCTCCGGGATTAACATCGATGTATTTTTCGTAGACGCCCACTGCTTTGGGATATTCCTTATTCAGGTAATGGGCGTTGCCCAAAAGGAACAGGCAATCTGCATATCGAGGATAGATCTTAACTGCTTTGGTAAGGGGTGGTATGGCTTGGGTTAACAAATGTTTGTTAGCCTCTTTATCCTCCGACTGCCGGTATTGTTCAAGCAAAGCAAATCCCAGCGACGAATTGAGTTTCGCGCTGTTGGCCGAATGGTCGATGTCGTTGCGAAACAGGGTGAGGTTGTCGCTCCAGTCGGCGGATCTGGCAAAACTCCGCACCGAATAGGCGATCATCATAGTTGCAAAAAAGATGGTGACTTCGCGCCGGCGTTTGGCAACCGCTGAGAGCAACCACCCCGACGCAAGGCAAAGGCCCAGCGACGGGGCGAAAGCAAAGCGCTCTCCCATGTATGCGCCGGTGTTGACCAGGAGGTTGGATGCCGGCAGCAGGGCGACGAGGTAAAATGCGATCGAAAAAGTCAGTACCGGCATTTTGCTACGCCACCATGCAGCTACAGCAACCAGCGAAAGATGGACCAATGCGCTCAGGATGGCTACCGGCGAGGACATGGCATAGGTTGCTATGCTCTTTGGTGCATAATCGTGGGTGAGCGGATAGGGAATGACGTGCAGATACAGGTAACGCAACAAGGTATAAAACACCGTTCCATAGCGGTCTCCGGGCTTCATTTCCACAAGCCGGTCTCCGCGATACACGAGAAATGGATTTTCCAGAAAATTGGCGGGTGGTTCATACAGCTGGGTTCCAAGTACCGCCACCCGGCATATCAGGTAAATGGCTGCACCCGCGACGAGCACGATGGCAGGCTTCATCATCCGCCTGCGATCCGGGGGTACCATTCCCCACAAAGCAATAGGAATGAGCAAAACAAAGCTCAAAGCATGTTCTTTTGAAAAAGCGGCGAGTGTCATAAAAATCCCGGCAAGCCAGAGGCGTTTTGTGCGCGGGACTTCCTGATAAGACAGTGCTGCGTTGAGACTCAGCAATCCAAACCCCAGGGCAAAGATCTCGTCCAGGCTCTTCACGTTGGCTACAACCTCTGCGTGCAGCGGAAGGACAGCAAAAAACAAAGCGGCAAACCAGGAGGCATGCCCGGCCCGGTCCGGCCACCTGAAACGCAGCAAACGGCTCAGGGTTTGGTATATTAAAATACAGAGCAAGCCATACAGCAGCAGATGCAATGCATGGGCAACGATGGGATTCGCTCCCACTAGCTGGTGTTGAATGGCGAAAAAGGCGAGGGAAAGCGGCCTGTATCGGTTGGCGCTCGCTTCACTGCTTTTGCCGCTGCCGGTAAAATATCCTTCAAAACTGTTGTTGGCAAATATTTCCGGAATGCCGCGGATTCCTTTGTGCACGAACTGGTTTTCGGTAAATACGACTTTGTCGTCAAGTACAAATCCATGAAACAGTGAATTTGAAAAAGGGATCAGGGCCAATAAAACAAGTATCAGCAGTTGGCCCCGGCGGTCGAAATCCCACAGATTTTTACCTGAAAACATTGCTTGCGCTTTATGGTTAACCGGCAAAGATAAAGGGCACCTCGAATAACTCCATTTTGATGTCGGAATGAATTTAGCAAAACAAGACGAAGCGCAGCAAAAGAAGCTATGCAGAACTATAACAGACTGAATTGCAACGAAGTATTGTGAAGGAAAATTCTTTGAGTGGGTGAGCTTTGAGGGCTGGCAGGCGCAATAGGGAGTGGAGAGAGGCAGCCCAAAAGGGAAACAAGTCTAGGTGCCGTGAAGCAGGCAATGTTGAACTATAACTGACTGAATCGCAACGAAGGATTGGAAGCTAAATTCTTTAGGCGCGTGAGCCGGAAAGGCAGCCTGACGCAAAAGCGATATATTCGAGGTGTCCTGACGCCTGCTGCCATAAACCTTTGCCAAGACAAGCCTTCCCGGGCCGCATATTGGAGCTTCAACCGGAGCGGTCATCCGGGTTCCAACCGGCAACGCGTCAACTCATGCGGCTCCGGCCTGGTACTTAGATGTCGACGCAGGTCTGGGCGCGTAGCGCTCCGGTGGATACCGGGCCTCAACCTTGTGCATGCGGTAATAAGTCAGGGCCACGATGGTGCTCAACCCACCCACACTCCACCAAAGGACACTAAAACCCAGCCGGTCGGCCACGGCACCACCACTGTAACTTCCCAGCACATGCGCAACACTGTAAGACATGGTATAGAGCGAAGCGTACTGTCCAATGGTAGCCGGTGTACTGCGGCTCATGGTGTAGCTCAATAAAAACGGCATGGCGAGGATCTCCCCTGCAGTCAGAATGACCGAAGAAATCAGTGCCAGTTGCAGGGCTGGCAAGGGAAGTACGTTAAAAACGACAAATGCCAGACCGGTTACAAATGTTCCGGCGGCAATGAGTTTGAGTTTCCGGATGTGCTCGAGCGAAAAGACGGCTACCATTTCGAAAGCCGCGATCAGCAACCCGTTGATGGCCATGACCCAGCCGATGGCCGTTTCTCCAAGTGCGAGTTCTGCCTTCAAGTACACCGGGAGGGTGGTAAAGAGTTGAAAAAAACAGATGCCGAACAAACAATTCAACAAAACGAAACGCAAAAAAAAGTGATCCCTGAAAGGAGAAATGCTGTTGCTGTCCCGCTCCTTTTCCTTTGTGTGAGCCCTGGCCGGCTCAACCCTGGGCAAGGCCAGCAAAATGAGTCCGGCAGCCGACAAATTGGTAATGCCGTCAACCCAGAAGAGCAACTGGTAGTTGTGCGCGGCGATCCATCCCCCAACGGCAGCGCCGAACGCCCAGCCCAGGTTGACCGACAATCGAACGAGCGATCCACTCCGCGTCAGACTTTCCGGAGCACTATAAGCGGAAATGGCCGCCATGCTGGCAGGCCTGAAGGCCTCGTTGATCACGGCCATGACAAATGTCCCGAAACAGATCCACCAATACGATTGGATGAAAGACAGGGCAATGAACGATAAACCACCGAGAAAGAGGGTCAGGACCATGATGCGGTAAAATCCATACCGGTCTGCAAGTCTTCCACCGAGCAAGGACCCTGCAATGCTGCCCATACCAAAGCAGGCAAGGACAAATCCTGCTTTGGTCATGCTCACGCCGTGGTGCTGGGTGAGGTACATAGACATAAATGGCACAACCATGGTGCCTGCCCGGTTGACCAATTGCACCGATGCCAGCAACCAGGAGTTGCGGTGCAGGCCCGAAAAAGAATCGCGGTATAACTGGAGAATCTTGGAAGGCATATCGCAAATTAAGTTAAAGAAGAGCCGTTCGGCTTGCCACTGGTTCCGTTTAACAAGGCGTTATCCAAGATTAACGAAAAATTGTTTTATTTGCCTTTTCTGCTGAAAATGCAATTATCCGTCTGGCTATCCATCCTTCTGCTGCTCTACTTCGGCGTGCTGCTGTGGATCGCCCGCCTGACGTCAAAAGATGCCTCCAACGAGAGTTTCTTTATCGGAAAGCGGCGATCGCCCTGGTATGTGGTTGCCTTTGGGATGATCGGAACTTCCCTGAGCGGGGTCACATTTGTCTCCGTTCCAGGCACCGTCGGTGCCCAGGGATTTCACTACTTTCAGGTCGTCCTGGGATACTTTCTGGGTTATTTTGTCGTGGCCTTCGTACTGCTGCCCGTTTATTACAAATTGGGCCTTACTTCCATTTATGCGTTTCTGCAACACCGTTTCGGGATGATGGCTTATAAAACAGGAGCCTCCTTTTTCATCGTTTCCAGAACGGTGGGCGCCACAGCCAGACTGTATCTGGTCATCAACGTGCTGCAGCTGTTTCTGCTCAACGACCTTGGCATTTCTTTCGCTTGGTCGGCAAGCGCTATCCTGCTCATGATCTTGTTGTACACCGTACAGGGAGGGGTAAAAACCATCGTTTGGACCGATACCTTACAAACGTTTTTTATGCTTGCTGGCCTTGGGCTTTGCACCTACATGCTCCTGGATGATATGGAGATGAGCATAAATTCCTCGCTTGCCGCGATGGAAGAGAAAAACTTCCTTCGGATGGTGAATGCTGACTGGAAAAGTCCTTCCTATTTTTTAAAACACATTCTGGGTGGCGCGTTGGTTACCATCAGCATGACGGGTATGGATCAGGAGATGATGCAAAAAAACATCAGTGTGACCAGGCTGAAAGATTCTCAAAAAAACATGGTCGTTTTTGCCTGTGTTCTCGTATTGGTAAACTTCTTGTTCTTGTACCTTGGAGGATTGCTGCACCTCTTTACCGGAAGTCAGGCCATTGACGCACGCGGCGATGACCTGTTCCCCCACGTGGCGATGTTCGAAATGTCTCCCTTGTTTTCGGTAGTCTTCATAGTAGGCCTCATCTCCGCACTTTTCCCCAGTGCCGACGGAGCCATTACCGCACTCACTTCGTCATTTTGCATCGACGTATACGGCATCAACCGCCAGCAGTATTTGAGTGAACATCAGAGGATCCGGATCCGGAAATGGGTGCACTACTCGTTTGCATTGATCTTCCTGCTGCTGGTTTTTGCATTCAAATGGGTTGACAACAAATCGATCATCGACGTCATCCTGAAGCTGGCCGGCTACACCTATGGGCCGCTCCTGGGTTTGTTTGCTTTTGGACTGCTAACGCGCCGCCAATTGCCTGAATCAAGGGCCGTAGTGGGGGCCTGCCTGCTGCCCATTGCCCTGGTATACCTGGCCGATGCAAACCTTGCAAACTGGCTCGATGGCTTTTCTCTGGGCTTTCTCAACCTTGGCCTCAACGGTGCGTTGACGTTTGCCTGCCTGTACTTCGTTTCAAAAAAGAACTGATTGAAATTCCATAAAAGGACCGAAGACCCATCCCCCTATCCAAAGTTGGATCAAATGACTGTGGGTGAAATTCTGCAGGCGATGAACGCCGAAGACCACACCGTTGCGAAAGCGGTTGCGGCGGTATTGCCCGCAGTCGAATCCTTTGTCGAGCAACTCGTTTCCAAGGTGCGCGACGGCGGCCGCTTGTTTTACATCGGTGCCGGCACCAGCGGAAGGCTGGGAGTTGTTGATGCTTCTGAAATTCCTCCGACCTTCGGCGTCAGCGAAGACGTCGTCGTCGGTCTGATCGCCGGGGGCGACGGAGCCATCCGCAAAGCGGTTGAATTTGCAGAGGACAGCACCACCGCCGCCTGGGATATCCTTCAGCACTACCATGCCGGACCGGCTGATTGCGTCCTGGCCATTTCGGCCAGCGGAACCACGCCCTACGTGCTCCATGGGCTCAAGGCCTGTCGCGAACATGGGATTGTCACGGCCTGCCTCTGTTGTAACCAGGGCAGCCCGGTCAGCGCATTCGCAGATTATGCCATCGAACCTGACACCGGCCCGGAATTCCTTACCGGGAGCACACGGTTGAAAAGTGGCACTGCCCAGAAACTGGTCCTTAACATGATCTCTACCGCATTGATGCTTCGCCTGGGACACGTCCGGGGCAACAGGATGGTCGACATGCAACTCACCAATCAAAAACTCGTCCAGCGCGGCATTGCCATGCTCTGCGAACATTTTCTCTGTTCCGAGGCGGATGCCATGGAGCTGCTCAAACGGTGGGGTTCCGTCCGGGCTGCACTCGATTCTGGCAGACCCAATTTAGGCAACAAGCAATAAACAAGCTAAAAAATCAGGGTTTCCCACTACGCAGAATCCGGGTTTGCACCCTTGTGCAACTGTCCGCCCGGAACCTACCTTGCACCAGATTTCGACCTGTGTTGCACGGAAAATTTTATAAGCATTTAGGCAGCGAATCTTCAACAATACAGGTCTAATCTAACGAACCGATTGCGAACGCTTTAATTTTTAGCGTGTTGTGCTATTTAATTTGCTACCATTTAAATATGCTAAATATGAAATATTTACGCTACTTTCTTATTGCCGGCATATTTATCATCTCCATCGTCTCGTCCTGTGAAAAAAATACCGTTGAAAAACCACCAAGCTACAATAAAAGAATTTCTAAACGGAGTGCAGATCCATGTTTTGATCCATCAGGATGTACCTTGATAAAGGACGACAGTATTCATATCTTATCCCTTCCAGGATACACTCCTTGTGGAATTAAAGTCAAATTTGACTTGTATAAATGTGATGAGTTTGTTATATCTCATAAATATGTGGTAGCAGATTTTACTGCTACAATTGACTCAACTGATTCTGATTGTAATGGTCTAGCTTATCGTTGGGACTCCTTACTAAATTTTGCTTATGACTACGCCATCTTAAATGCAGAGCTGACCGCTTTGTACCGCGCTGCAAAAGATACACTCGAATCTCAAATTGTTAGAAACTTATTTAGTAGTTCCACATATCGTGATTCGTTTGCATGTGGTCAAGGAGGACAGACGTTTACTAGCGAATTTTACAACTCGATTTGCTTCAAAACTTACGCATACACTTACGGCTCTAATCCAGTGCATATTATACACTACAATGTGTCTTGCGGAGAAGCATGTTGTAAAAAAGAAGTATTATGGTGCTGGGATAATACTTTATCACCTCCACGCTTGATTATGCAAACCCCGTCATATACTGATTATGGAGATTGTGGTGATACTCCTGATGGACTTTGTCAGGGGGCTTGGATAAACGATTGTGATAATCTCTCCTGCGAACCTTAGCACAAGCCTAATCTTGTTTAACATTGTATTCCTAAATTAAAAATACCAGGATTAAATATTATCTTTAATCTTGCTATTAATTTTTTTGCCTATGAAAGCTTTTCCAATTTACTTAATATTTTATTTATACACTATTCAAGATTTGTTTTCTCAAATTGATCCATTGGGTGATGTTTTTCTCAATTCACAACCTATCTGGTCACATGTAGCAATAGATTCTTCCGCTATTGGCTATAAAGGAAGAACTGGCATGGATTATTTTTCGCTAAGTGAATATAAAATATTAGTTGTTCAGAATTCTGCCTACTTAATATATTCTAATATTTTTGAAGGTTACTCTGGCACATTTATCGAAAAAATTGATATAAATACAGGCCGATGTTTTTGGAGTAATTTTATTGATTTAAGAAATTCAATTAAAAGAGAACGAACCAAGAGATTCTTTATAAATAAAAACGGAGATTTGGAATTACTTAACTTAAGACAATCAGCAGATACTTTAATTTCTGGTATTAATGATTGGTTAACTGGTAAATTGGCAATTCACAAATACGACACATTGAGCGGAACTGAAAAATATGTCAGCTATTCGGTCATTAATGATACAAATTATTTGGAGTTTTCTTTAGATTATAAATCTACCTTAAGAAAAAATGAGAGCGAAGGATATGACTGCTATACAATTTGGTATAGCCCTACTAGAAATAGTCTTGGGATTTCTAGAATTAAAATGGATTCAGTGGGTAAATTTCTTTCAGTGGACGCGTCGGCTGAAATATTTAAAAAATATCTTAATGGCTACGCTTATGAGGATCTTCCATTTTTTATCAATGAAGAGCAAGACACCTTAGTACGAGTATCACATACCTTTAAAAACTATCCATATATTCAAGGAGACAGTCTCGAACTATCAATTTACTATTTTGATAAAGATTTAAAGGAATTGAGAAAGTATGATATCTCTCCATTTGTGACTCAAGTTAAAGAATACCAAATACTCCCTCAAAGAGGGAGTATTCTTTTAATTAGGAGTACTGACTATTTTAATGATAATTCTGCTCCGCGAAGGAGGATTATTTCGGTAAAGCCTACTGGATTAATTGAAGAAGAAATTTTTTTTCAGAATAAGATGCTGGATAGATACGGTGATTTTGATTCAGTTTTAAAATTAAAGAATTCACTTGGTTCATTAATCCTTTCAAGAAATAAATTTTCGGATAGTCCAAGCCAATTTAATTTTTACAAATCAGATGGCAATGGTAATATGGTCCTGGCATTGGAAGTTCCACTTAAAAATTCATACAACATTTATAATAGCAAAATGGAACAATTGGATAATGGAAATGTTATTTTAAGCGGCAGGTATAGGAGGCGCGATGTGAATCCAGGTGAAGTAACTTTAACTGAAAGATTTATTACTTCATTATGGGATGCAAAAATGTTACAAATAAATGTTGCTACAAATGAAGAGAAAGGTCAATTGAATATTTATACATACCCCAACCCAGCAGTTAACGAATTTCAAATAAAAGGAATTCACGACAAAGATTCTGATGGCTATTTATTTGATGAATCCGGAAAAATAATTCGTAAATATTATTCAATAACATCTGATTCAAAGTACAGCATTAAATCGCTTTTACCCGGCAAATATTTTATTCAAATCATTAATCGTAATAATCAACTACTTTTTCTCGGAACAATTGTTAAAATATAAAATTCAAATAACATGGGTACCTCGAATAACCCAATTTGGATGCCAGAATGAAAAGGGATGCCTCTCTTCACTCCCTGTTGATGCCAGAATGAAAAGGGATGCCTCTCTTCACTCCCTGTTGATGCCAGAATGAAAAGGGATGCCTCTCTTCACTCCCTGTTG